>CAZLUB010000038.1:0-21751 GCA_964562595.1 uncultured Muribaculum sp.
AACCGGTTATGTGGCGGGCTCGATAATCACGTTTGTCGCTCTCGTGGGCTCGATGATGGTAAGTTACGTAAGAGCACGTGCCGAGGGGCTTGATATTGAATGTAAAGTTGGATTTATGCAACGTCCTGAGAGGGTAGTAGTTACAAGTGTAGCTGCGTTGGCTACCGGAATTGTCGGATGCTGTGTCGACGGCCTTGATTTCGACCCCATGTGGATTTTGGTCATAGCAATGGCTATAATTGCGGTGTTTGCTAATCTTACGGCATTTGCCCGACTTGCTCATTGTCGTCGCGAACTAAATAAGAACTCAGAAAAATGAGTCAAGTGATAAATTTTCCAACACGTAGAGAAGGCGTGACGATGTTGTTATGTCTTGCGGTGTGGCTCGTGGTTACCGCTATGTTTGTTGGCTGGAGGCCTGAACATGGATTTATGGCAGTAGCCATTGCGGCATTGTTTTTTACCAATCTATCCACTCGCAAATTTATTGTGGCATTGGTCCCATTTGCCCTATTTGGAATATCGTATGATTGGATGAATCTTTTGCCAAATTATGAAGTTAATCCTATAGATGTTCGAGACTTGTATGATGCAGAAAAGTCGTGGTTTGGTATTGCAATGTCTTCGGGAGAGGTGTTGACACCAAATGAATATTTTCGTTTGCATACATCAACATTTATGGATTTTATGGGAGGTATATTCTACTTGTGTTGGGTGCCGGTGCCAATCTTGTTTGGTGTGTGGTTGTATCTAAAAAAGCAACGTCGGGTTTATCTCCATTTTTCCATTGTGTTTTTGTTGGTAAATCTGATAGGCTTTGCTTGTTATTACATACATCCTGCGGCTCCACCGTGGTATGTGATGAAATATGGATTTGATGCTATATTGGGAACTCCCGGAGATGTTGCCGGGTTGGGTCATTTTGATGAAATGACAGGTCTAGGCATCTTCAACGCGTTGTATTCGCGTAATTCCAATGTGTTTGCCGCTATTCCATCGTTACATTCCGCTTATATGGTGATTGCATTTTACTACTCATGTAGAGCGCGGTGTCCTCAATGGATGCGTATAGTATTTGCCATTATTGTAGTTGGAATATGGTTTACGGCGGTATATTCGTGTCATCACTATGTTATTGATGTGATACTAGGTGCATTGTGTGCAGTTGTGTGCATTGCAATGTTTGAGATGGTGTTTATGAAGGTGCGTCCGTGGCGTAATTTCATGGAGCGCTATGTAAATTATATATCTTAAAAACAGAACTGGCGATGGGACGATTTGGTCAAATATGGAAAGAGTACAAATCAACTCTTAAGTCGATGGATACTGAAGAAACTATCGATTTGGCATTTTATCGTCCCGTGGGTTATTGTTGGGCATGTATTGCTGAAAAACTTGGAGTGACCCCCAATGCAATAACTATTGCGTCGATATTTCTTGGCGTTGGAGCCGGTGTGTGTTTTGGATTCCCTGATTGGAATATTAACTTATGTGGCGTATTGTTGTTGGTTTGGGCTAATTCGTTTGATAGTGCCGATGGTCAATTGGCGAGGATGACCGGCAACTATTCGGCTTTAGGTCGAATATTGGATGGACTGAGTGGTAATATCTGGTTTGTCGCAATTTATATTGCACTATGTGTCAGGGCGTGTATGGGTTCGCCGTTTTATTCCGACCATTATTGGGCTATTTGGGTGGTGGCCGCATTATCGGGATTGTGTCATGCCAAGCAGGCGGCTATGGCCGATTATTATCGTCAGTTTCATCTATATTTTGTCAAAGGGAATAGTGAATTGTCTACGGTGTCTCAGATTGATCAAGTTTATATCGGCTTGACATGGCGGCATGATTTTTTGAAAAAGGCAATAATCTGGTTTTATCGCAATTACACATCTAATCAGGAGGTAATGACCCCTTCGATGCAGAAGTTGCGGAGTATGATGGGTCTGACATTTGCCGATAATGTGCCTGAGCCTTTTCGTAAAGACATCAGAGAGGCTTGCAAGCCATTGATGAAGTATACCAATTTTCTGACGTTTAATTGGCGCAGTTTTGCCTTGTTTGCGTCATTGCTTGTTGTGCGGCGTCCCGAATTGTATTTTTATCTGGAACTTACATTGTTTAACGCAGTGTTGATTTATATGATGTTGCGTCATGAGCGTATATGCCGTAAATTTACCACTAAAATTAAAGATGGCGACTATTAAAGGTATAATTTTTGATTATGGTGGCACGATTGACAGCCGCGGAGAGCATTGGAGCGAGATTATCTGGAAAGGGTATGAGTTTGCTCAAATCGAAGTGAGGAAAAGAGATTTTAGGGATGCGTATGTGGCGGTAGAACGCAGATTGGCAATTGAGCGTCATATTCTTCCTTGTCACAACTTTTATGACTTGATGAGTATAAAAATACGACTTGAGTTGGCGTGGTTGGTAGATCGAGGGATTGTTGGGGCCGAAATGTTTAGTTGTGCAGACACGGTGGCTCGTTATTGCTATGACTATGCACGTTGTTGTGTTGAAGAAGCAAAGCCTACATTATTGACTTTGTCTCAACAATTTCCAATGGTGCTTGTCAGTAATTTCTATGGTAATATTGAGAGTGTGCTGGCAGACTTTGATTTGCTCCATTTTTTTAAGGCGATTATTGAAAGTTCCGTTGTAGGAGTAAGAAAGCCCGATCCGCAAATATTTGCTCTTGGTGTTGAAGCTCTTAATTTAGACGCGCGACAAGTGCTGGTCGTTGGTGATTCCTTGCGAAAGGATATCGAACCGGCGGAGAAAATTGGCTGTCATGTGGCTTGGCTTAAAGGGAAAGGATGGACTGATGCAGAAGATGAGGTCGAGCATCCGTGTATAATCAAAAGATTGTCTGATGTAATTAAGGTAGCGTTAACAAGTGTTGGCTAAAAAAGCTTGTAATTAGCATGTTTTTAACCCGAATTAACTAAACGGGCTTAATTTTAGAACTATTTTAGAAAAAGTAAGGAAAGTTAGTCGAAAATTTTTTTTACATCTCGAAAATAAACGGTACTTTTACACGCTTTTTACATAATCAAGACTAAAATAGTGATTAGTGTATAATAATTAAGAAAAAAACAAACAAAAATAATTCATTAATTAACTTCTCAATCATGAACAATAGTAACGTAAAGAAAGCTGAAGGTAAACTTGGCGTTCTTGTTGTAGGATTAGGAGCTGTTAGCTCAACATTTATCACAGGCGTTTTGATGGCTCGCAAAGGCCTTGCAAAGCCAGTTGGCTCTGTAACTCAATATGACAGAATCCGTGTTGGACAGGGTGCCGATAAGAAATATTTAAAATATGATGAAATCGTATCAATAGCTTCGTTGAATGACATCGTGTTTGGTGCATGGGATGTATATCCTGCCAACGCTTATGAGTCGGCTATCAACTGCGAAGTATTGAAAGAAAAAGATATTAATCCGGTTAAAGACGAGTTGGAGAAAATCGTTCCTATGAAAGCCGCTTTTGACGTAAATTATGCAAAGCGTCTTGAAGGTGACAACGTAATGGAAAACAAAACTCGTTGGGAAATGGTTGAAGCTCTAAAGGCTGATATCCGTAACTTCAAAGCCGAACATAACTGCTCTCGTATAGTTGTGCTTTGGGCTGCATCAACAGAAGTATATGTACCGGTAAATGAAAAGGTTCACTATCATTTAGCCGACCTTGAGGCAGCAATGAAAGCTGACGACCGAGAAAACATCGCTCCGTCAATGTGCTATGCATATGCAGCTCTTACTGAAGGTGCTCCTTTCATCATGGGTGCTCCTAATACAACCGTTGACTTCCCTGCAATGTGGGAACTCGCAGAAAAGACCCAGATGCCTATTGCCGGCAAGGACTTCAAGACCGGTCAAACTCTTGTTAAGTCAGGTTTTGCTCCTATTATCGGTGTGCGTTGTCTCGGCTTGAACGGTTGGTTCTCAACTAATATTCTTGGAAACCGTGACGGTCTTGTGCTTGACGAGCCTGCCAACTTCCGCACTAAAGAAGTCAGCAAATTGTCTACTTTGGAGTCTATCCTCGTTCCAGAAAAGCAACCAGACCTTTACACTGACTACTATCACAAAGTGCGCATTAACTACTATCCTCCGCGCAATGATAACAAGGAAGGTTGGGATAACATCGACATCTTTGGATGGATGGGCTATCCGATGCAGATCAAAATCAACTTCCTATGTCGCGACTCTATCCTTGCTGCTCCTTTGTGTCTTGACCTTGTGTTGCTTAGCGACCTTGCTGCACGTGCCGGCCGATATGGTACTCAGCGCTTCTTGAGCCTCTTCCTCAAGAGCCCGATGCATGATTATACTCAAGGAGAAGTGCCCGTTAACAACCTTTATGAGCAATATACTATGCTTAAGAACGCAATTCGCGAAATGGGAGGTTACGAGCCCGACCAACTTATTGACTAAATCATATTTTTTTACATAACAGAAGGCGTTACCGGCAACTGTCGGTAACGCCTTTGTTGATAATAAGAATTGGCTTTGCTTAATGTGTAGAATAAAATTCTTATATTTGTTATTCCATAAAATCAAAAATTCTGTTAGATGAAAATATTCGAAAAAAGTTGGATTATACTTGCTGTTATGGCTGTTGTGTCATTGATGGGATGTGACAATAAAGAAGATGCAATAGTTGGTTCTTTGGTGGATATCGAAGGAGTTTGGACTACGATATCAATTTCAGAGGGGGTGAGTGACCAATATGAATATTTGGCGATAAAAGATAGAAATATCGTTGCATATTGGAGCGGAAAATTATTTAGAGGGAATAAGGCTAAAATTGGAGGTAACACCATAAATGTGCTTTATGGCCACGACATTAAAATACTTGCTTATGAAAAATCGGTTTTGACTTTACGGGATGAAAACACCGGTATTGTCAGAGAGTTGGCTCGCGTTGACGATGCTACAACATGTACAATAGTCAATTCTACCGACTCGCCATTGATTGATACATATATTTATGAGTTGAGCGATAATAATAGTGCGTTATATCGCTACAATCTGGGAGAGATATACACCAATGGCTCTTGTGGCCCCATTCGTGTGTTGTCGGGGCGTATCTACATAGATGCCATGTCATACAAGACTATAGACGGAGAAGAAGTACCCATAAACTCATGGACTATAGATATTCCGGTCTCCGGTGGGCATAATACAATAGCCCTCACCGATGACAATGCCGATTTTTAAAAATGTCGGTTATCGTGCTATTCATATCCATTGGCTCGGTTGAGTTTTATGTAATTATGCTCATTGTGGCGGCGGTGATTCTTGCCTCTGCCATTAAACCGTCGTCAAGAGGAGAAGTGCAGACATTTTTATTTGCAGGGTCTTTGGAATGTAATGGACGGATAGTTGAAGAACCCGTTGTGGAATTAATTGTAGACGACCGGTGTCGCTTGACAATTGTGAGGCATGGATTGCAAGGACTGGTGGCGAGTGATGGCGCAGTCAGCATTGCTATGACTGTTTTGGGAAATGATATTAAAATCGAAGAACGTATTACAACAGGGAAGAGCGGAGTCGATGACTCGTCCCCTGACGTGGCAGTTTTTCTCGCAGATCAATTATCTCCCATGCAACGTTATCATTTGAGATATAATAGTGAATCGTTGAGTCTGTCGGCGACGACTTTCCTCTCATGTCGGCCCGGTGTGAAGATCGTTAAGACTCTGCACCATTAAAACCGGTTGGTTGTAAAAAATAGGTGAATGGTGTTGCCATTACAAAAAAAAGTCGTACCTTTGCGCTCGGGTAAGTCCTACACGACCAGCTCCCCGGGAACTCCGCCAGGCCTTGACCGGAGCAACGGTACCGGGTTGTAGCGGTGCGATGTAGTAAGCTTACCCTTTTTTATTGTAAAGAATATACATAAGAGGAGTAGTCGACAAGTCCTTCTTATATGTGATAAAGTTAAGACAATGGGATGTCGCAATTTTCAGCGACATCCCATTGTCTTATAATATTTAAAGGTGTTTTGTGGCGATTTTGGTCGTTCTTAGTTGTAAACCCTTTTTACGGTCTGAGTTCCACGACGTTCAATTACAAGTGTCCCGGGTTGAGGCTTTTCAAGGCGTATGCCTTGTAGATTATAATACTCCACCGCAGTTTTATCTTCTATGGTAATATTGTCGATGGATGAGTCAGGCTCTTTTGCTCCCGGTAATATTACTTTAAAGTTTCCCATTTTGTTTACTACGTAGGTGTAGCCGTTGTCTGTAGCTTCACGATATGAGCCGGTCCAGCCGGTAAAAGTTGGAAATTCCATGATTTGGCCAGAGTATTCATCCTCGTAATAAGCCGGGCAGGTTATAACACCATCATTGTAATTGCCTAACATATAAGGAAATTCTTCTGCGACATCCGAGAGATACCATCCAAACAGACTGGCATAAGATTCATAAAAATAGTATGCTTGGTTTTGAACACCAAACATTTCAAAATCATTTTCAACTGCAGTATCCTCAGATTCTCTAATTTTTACATTAATTCCGGTTTGAAATGTGTTTGTGCAAGCCAGATTGTGCTCAGGAAAGGTGTAAATAATCATATAATAATTATTTGAGGAGTCGTATTTGAAATCATACGATGAATAACTGCTCTCCCACTGAGCATAAGGATTAACAAGACGAAAAATTGTCGGATCGGCTTCATTTTGTTGGATTTCCACTTCAAATGTCGGATAGACCGGCTCGTCTTGAAATGCAAATAAGGAAGTAAAGGCATCTGTGAATTTGGCTTTACCTTCAAGCGTATTCCATTTCATATTTGGGTTTAGGTCTTTGGCCGTAGGCAGTTGTACGCAAAATTCACCACTGCGATTCCCTCTCCACATGGGCTCGCCGGCAACATCAATGCGTACATTAGACAAGGTGGTGACTGCACCCGAGGATGTCTCATAAGTGCATTCAGATGTCAATGTCATTGTTCCATCTACATAAGTACACAAAGTTGACGGAGCAGACAAGACTACAGCGTCACATCCGTTGGCATTTATTAATGATTCGGCAACTTGGCAGACCGTAACCTCGCCGACAATCGGGCCGATATCATCAGCCGTGTCAATATAAAATCCGGTATTAAAACTCTCAAACCAGGCATATTTATCATCCACTACATGAACAATCATCGGTGTGGCTTTCTCGGGATGATATGTGACTAATTTTTCAGATCCTTTGACATTCCAATTTGCATAGGGGGCGCGAATACGGTAGGTGTTGGGGTCGCTTGCATTTTGTTCAAATTCAACGGAGAGAGCTATAGGTCGGGTTCCTGAAATCGAGGATATTACTACATCGGTATATACTCCGGTACCAATTAAGACCCATTCATCATTTGCTATGGCATCATTGTTGTTTGATGGTTGAACCATACCAAGGCTTATAGACGGAGTGGCCACTTTTTCGTTAAAATCACGTTGTGGGGTATTTGCAAATGTCAAGCCGGCTGTTGCAAAGACAATAAAATAAAGTAATGCTTTTTTCATAATTTGTTGCGAGTTTAAAAAACCGGTTGTAACCGAGTGGCCACAACCGGTTTTATCATGTTAATCAAGTTTGTTGTTCATAAGAAACTATTTAGTCTCTTTGATCAACACTTTCTTGGTTTCGCCATTCATGATGCGGATATATATTCCGGTTTCCGGATTGCTTACTTCTACTCCTTGCAGGTTGTAGTAGCGAGCCCCGTTGGCAATGTCAGCGGCAATATCCGATATGCCGGTAGTCAGAATTTCAATATCTGCCGTATTTGAGTAGATTATCGCATCGCCTTCTCCGGCTTGGAGTGTGACGTGTAATGTATACTCTTTGCCACTTTCCAATCCTGTAATACTCAATGTAGCAGGATTTCCACTTATTGCAAATAACTGTGGTTCAGTCCAACTGTCTTCGCTGATTGAAGCCGTTATCGTTGCATCTTCCGGTAGGTATTCTGTTGCATATTGGATGTTCAAGTCAACAGATTCAGTTGTGACATCTATAACATTGAGGTCATTAATGGAAATTGTAGGTGAGTATGTAAACTCGCCGGCCTCATCATTGATGTCTTGAGCTATAATGTTGTCGTCATCTGTGGCAGTCGCTTTGATAGAAATCATGTATAAAGCACCCGGTTTGAGTGAGCCATAAGGTATCTCAGCCGTGTAGTTGGCATCATTTCTTTCATAGCTATATAGGCCCTCTCGTCTTCCGAAACGACATCGTTTGACATTGTGAGCATGTAGTAAAGAGCAATAGATGCATCGCCAAGATTTTCTTTTGTGATGTCTGATGCTGCTATTGAAAGAGCTACGCATGTCGGTTGCAGTGTTACATCGAGATTGATTTTGTCTACGAATATACCGGGAGTTTGTATTTTAATCTCTTTTGTATCTGAGTAGATAATCACATCGCTTTCTCCGGCTTGGAGTGTTACGAGGAATGTATACTCTTTGCCACTTTCCAATCCGTTAACACTCAATGTAGCAGGATTCCCACTTATTGCAAAAGACTGTGGTTTGGTCCAGCTGTCTTCGCTGATTGAAGCCGTTATCGTCGCATCTTCCGGTAGGTATTCTGTTGCATATTGGATGTTCAAGTCAACCGATTCAGTTGTGACATCTGTAACATTAAGGTCATTAATAGTAATTGTAGGTGAGTATGTAAACTCGCCGGCCTCATCATTGATGTCCTGAGCTATAATGTTGTCGGCTTCTATAGCATTTGCTTTGATAGAAATCATGTATGAAGTGCCTGGCTTAAGTATAGTATAAGGAATCTCGGCTGTGTAGTTGGCATTGTCTTCACTCGGCTCAGTCATAGCTGTATAGGCGTCCTCTTCTTCCGAAACGACATCGTTTGACATTGATAGTTTGTAGTAAAGAGCAATAGATGCATCGCCAAGATTTTCTTTTGTGATGTCTGATGCTGCTATTGAAAGAGCTACGCATGTCGGTTGTAGTGTTACATCAAGATTGATTTCATCTATGGAGATAATAGGTTGAGGAATATATTCCTCGACTGTGATGTTGTCCATGTACAGCGAAGCCCTTGCCATGGCCGTTCCCACGAACTCCAGATAAGTCTTAGCCTGAGCGTTTCCGGTCACGACGAACTGCACCCTTTGGGGCTGAGCCTGCGAAGCGGTTATGTTTGCCGGCTCACCGACGCTTGCCATTTCCTCGGTCGAGTTTCCGGCCTTAAGTGCGATGAAGTGGTTAGTGCCCGATGACACCCAGGCGTCGAAAGAAACGGCATATTGCACGCCGTCCATCATTTCAAAGGCCGGCGACTTCAGAGAAGAAACAGAAGTCCCCGCAGCCGGTCCGTTAAGGTACAAGTATCCGTTAGCGTTAATCTGCCAACCGGTCGGGTCTATCGAGAAGCCCTTCAAGTCGTCCTCCGACGCCAGCGGGTTGTTGTAAGGCTGTTCAAGAGATATTGGTGCATAAGGATCAAAATAATCAATCTTCACTGAAACAATTTGTGGGTTAACCGAACTTATGCTATTGGAAGTAAAAGGAACGATGGCGTAGTAATAAGTGCCCGGTTCAGAGATATTTTCATCGGTATATACTCCATTTCCTGTGTGGGAAGCACATTCAACTGTGTAAA
Source organism: uncultured Muribaculum sp. (assembly GCA_964562595.1). Lineage (GTDB taxonomy): Bacteria > Bacteroidota > Bacteroidia > Bacteroidales > Muribaculaceae > Muribaculum. The sequence goes on from CAZLUB010000038.1 coordinate 9,632, forward strand.
CTAAATTTTCCGGAGTAATAAGGTCGGTTTCGATAGTGGAACGATAAATGTAAGCTCCGACATCAACGAGCGCAGTGCCATTGGTGTCTGTTGTAGGCCATGTCCAAGATAGATCGGCCGCGAGGGTCGTTTCGGTAGATTTTGATATGACGGCTACGTCTGTACAAGCCGAGGGGGTTGGTGGTTCATATTTGTCAAAAGAAACTTGTAGATATTTCACCATCAAAGTTCCTTCGGTTGTCACTTCGTCATCATATTGCGAAATGCATCTGAAACCTACATAATAAGTGCCATCGGCATTAATGGTAAAAGTGTTGGGTTGATATTGATTGCCTAATGGACGCATCCCAAAATTAGTGCCTTTGGAAGAACTTTGCACGGTAGCAACAATATTGTTAAACTGATTGTCAGTAGCAACAAGTATTTCGAACGCTTTAACTGTATAGCCATCTGAGCGTGAATATAAACCGGCTTTACCGGTGCCTGCTTTCATGTTTAACCCCTGTTTATAGGCAATAATTGTTCCCTTTTCGGGTATGGGAGATACTACTTGCCATTGCGCAACAGGCACTAATGAATTGGCTCCGGCCTGATAATTAAGCCAAGTCCACGAAGCTTCACCTCCTATCTGTGACCAGTTGGAATCAAATGCTTCCTGTGATTCAAATCCTATCTCGAGTGTTGTGTCTTGAGCTGATGAAATCAACCATGGTACAACAAATAAGATTGATAATAAAAATCTTTTCATAATGATATGGGTTTAAATGAAACAAATTGGCATTTATTATTTGATAGCGATTTTATAACTCTTTCCGGCAACATTGATCAAGTAAATGCCGGGTTGTACGGGGATTCGTTCTAAAGCGGATGCTTTACGCGATGTCATAATTACACCTGATGATGTTACAATAGTTAGGTCAAGGTCTTGGGCGCCGGTGATGACTATTTCGCTGTTATCGGCAAAAACATTTACTGACGCTAATATATCATCGATGCCGCTATTGATGACAATTACCTCTTTTACCGAAGATTCTCCTCGGTCATATACTGCCGATACTCCATATTTTATATTACTATCAAGGGCGTTATTGTCGCAATAATAAAAATCATGAATAGGAGCATCGTTGAGCTTGATGTTTTCACGATAAATATTATATCCGTTGACTACAAGGTTTTCATTACCTATTGGAGTATATGTAAGGTCGTCGAGGAATAGGAAAAATGCATTGCTGTAATGCTCGATTACAAAATATTGTGTCCCTTCCGGAAGGTCGTAGGAGAATTTGGTCCAGGACCCGCCTACTGATTGGCGAGGGAAGCGGTTGTCTATGTAGTCGCTTGCAAGAGTCCCATCAAAAGAGTAATACACTTGGAAGATTTCGGGATCTGCGTCATCGAGTGACTTGGCATAAAACGAAATGGTCTGAGCTTCACCTGTCAATCGTGGTGATATAAGTCGGTCTTCAGTCCAAGTGTCTTCACCGGGCGCAAAAATTGAAACTAAGCATTTGTCGCCTGAATGGGCTTTGTATCTGTCAGATATGGTTTGGTCATAAGCAAAATATTCATTCGAAAAATCCCAAAGAGTAAAAGATTGTTTTGAGCCATAAGGGATGTTGGGAATTTCGAAATTTTGGAATCCGCCAACTCCACAACCATCGACATCTACAAGAATGTAATCTCCCAATCCGCCGGTTTCCATGGTAGACCAAGACGGATAATTCTCAAAATCGTCTGTGACAACTTGAGGCGCGTCGGGTATGATAGGGCTTTCCCATCTCAATTGTATCTCATTGTTGGTCTGGGTCGCTTGCAGATTTTCGACTGTCGGGAAATTGTTGTCCGATAGGTAGAAAGAGGGTGCTGAATGAGTATTATTAACCCAATCGACATCGTTATCCACTAAAATTTCGGCTCTATACATGTGCTTGCCGATATGCTCCCTTGTCAACGTGTTGGTGAATGTAAGGGTCATTTCTTCACCTGATGAAAGTTGCTCGATGTCGCGGGTGCCAATAAGCGTCTCATCGAGGTATAGGTTGACAATTGCATTGTTAACGTCTTCGCCTCCATTGTTAAGGAGATTTACCTCAATATCGTGTTGTAGTCCGACATATATCGAGGGGTGGTTGATAGAACTTACCGCCACGTCGATGTCAGCCGGAGCCGCTATCATGATATTATCCAAATGGATGAATGTGAAATTCTTGGCCATGCCGTCTAATCCGATATATACCACTTTCCCGGCATAATCCGATAGGTCGAGTGATACTTTATGCCAACCCGGATTGCCTTCTGCCCATTCGTCGATAGATTTGTTTGCTACAACTTCAAAGTCGCCATTGCCTTCGCGAATGCTGATGCCGAGTAAGTTGTTGTCGGTGCGTTGCGCATTACTTTGGTTGTAGACATAAAATGTCATAGTGGGCTTTTCGGTATTGAGGTTGATGCGTAGCGTGTATAGACGAGCGCCATTATCAGCCTCCATAACCTCCATTAGTGCCAGACCCTTGTCTCCATCAACGGGGGTTACACCGGTGACGGGGTTGGTGGTGTTATATCCCCATTGTGCCATCTTTCCCTCAAAAGGACGTTCCTGCATCATTGAGTGTTGTGCATTTCCATTTGAGAACGACTCTGTAAAAGGCAAATCAAAAGGTTTTCCAATGGCAGTAAATTTTGTGATAACTGTAGGATTGCCTTCACCGGCCGAAGTCTTGGCTCGAACGAAGAATCGCATGAACTCTTGGTCTACGTTAGTCTTAACGACTTTGGTATATGACAATTCTTTCACGTTGGTGTCATATATGATTTCTTGTTTTGTGCCGTCGTTGGGGTCGGTATAATACTCTCCAACGGTGTATGAAATGTCAGATGTGTTGAGAGCAAAGCCGTCGATGTCATTAGAAGGTAGCCCCCATGTGATAGTGACTTCACCGTATTTATCGGGATTTTCGTCCACTTCGACAAATTCTACGGCTCCGGGACGATTGATGCCGACAAATGCAACATTTTCCACATCTCGGGTTGGCTCGTTGTCCGCGCCAAAACAGCGAACGGTATATAAGTGTACCCCTTGAGAAGTGTTGTGGTCGAATGCGATATGTTGTCCGGGCGTGCCGGGGCCGTTGCTTATTTCAATGCCGTCGCAATAGATTTTATACCCATGGAAATCTGTTGTTAAGGTGTTTCCGGCCATATCTTTGGTAGGCAAATCAAATGATATTGTTGCTTTTAGTGCTCCGTCGGGGTCGGGGGCAATGGCAAAGTTGTCTACGGCCGCAGGATACGTGTCGGGTATTTTTGCACTGAGGTTAACTTTGTCGATAAATAGTTCTTCAGCCAAAAGTGGCTTGCTCATGGCATGCCATGCTATATAATAAACACCTGTTTCGGGCACAGAGAACCAATCTTTCAGTAACACTTCATTTCCGAGGGTTCCTTGTATTACGTAGGGTTGAACAATAGTGGTGGTTAGGGCATCGATAGTAGGCGAGGTTCCCAGCAACACTTCCACGGCGTTGTTTTCCATGTAATTGCTATCGGCTCCTTCTAACCATGTTATAAAGTCGAGCTTATAGAAATGCCCCTTTTCCAAATGTATTGCCGGAGTGATGAGATACTCATTGTGTGTGTCATTGGAAAATGCAAAGCTTCGCACAGCTTGTCTTGTGGGCATGTATCCCCATGTGTCGCCCGATAAATCGGATTTATGATAGTGTAGCCCAATAACTCGTCTGCGGTCTCAAATGAAGTGGAGTAAGGTGCTTCATGCAACATTGCTGAAATGTTAGCCGGAAGACCGTCTCCTGCTGACGTATAGGGGATGACCTTGAAGTTGGCTTGTTTTGACGGATTGAGCGTGACTTCAATGTTGTACTTTTGTCCGGGAACAGGGTTGTCGATTGTGTTAATTTCTACATTGTCTTGCAATACTTCGATTTTATCCAAGGAAGTTATGGGTGACCCAACTAAGTTTTTGGATGGAGCAGTAAACATGAGGGATGCAGTGCCTGGAGTTGAGCCATATATTATATGCAGGTCTTTTATCGCTTCAGGAGCATTGCCGGGTGCTTCGGTGATGGAGATGTTGCTGATGCCCATGTCGTCAAAGCTGTTTTGGCCTGTGGGATCAAGGGAGCGGATACCAATGAAAGTATTGCCACTTGTGCTTGGAGTGTAAAATGCTGTATATGTTTCTGGAAACAAGTGGTTGAAAGTTACTGCCGGCATAATTTCCTCAGTCATTTCTTCGGTGCTGTTTGACTTGCCGGCCATAATTTGGAATTTTACATTTGACTCGATCAAGTCGGCACAAAGCGCATCGACGTCTATGCGATATGTTTTGCCGGCTTCAAAGGTAATCCCAGGAGTTATCAACCAGTCATCACCTCTTCGAGAAATGATAAAATATTTTGAAACTCCGTGTTTTTCAATCGATCCTGAGGTGGTTACGCTCCAAGTTGTATTGTCTGGATTGCTGTCTACGATAGTGAATTCGTTTAAAGCCGCGTCGTTGATGGCCGGATAGAATGGTATTGTATTATTTAGTGAAACAACCGATGAAGTATATAAGTCTTCAGAGTTTGAACCTATGTTTTGTTTTATGATGTATTGATATGTTGCAGGTGTATCTTGTTGGATATCTGAGTCCAAAGCAGATGTGCTTGTCGTGTTATTAACTATCACTTTGTTGTCGTTAATTCGTATTACCGTATATGTGGCACTTGCGTCTGATGATGGCTTCCATGTGATTTTTATCCCTTGTTCTGGTATAAATACGGCGGGGGCATAATAATTTCTGCCATAGAGATTTCCCTCTTCGTCGCGTTCGTAACTGGTACATTGAGACGGCGCTTTATTGCCTTCAATGACTACTGAAATGTCTTTTCGGCTTTCCAAGCCGTTGACCATGCATACAATGCTGTAGACATATTGGCCGGCTGTCGAAACTGCATCTAAATAAGTAATGGATGCGCCCGCCTGTTGGTCGACATATTCTTTAATTACTTTATTTTCACGCAAGATATATGTTTTAGGGATGACGGAGATATTGTTATTGGCTACGTCAGTGAGAGGGAGAGCGAAATCGATGGCGATGTTTTTGCCGTTTGGTGTGGCCGTAAGGTTTTCTACAGCTTTTGGCGGGATGTCACCGGTGTATTCTTCAACAATAATATCATCTAATGTAAAGTACCCGGTTGCACCTCCTCCGCTATTTTTTATGCCTAAATATGGTTTTGTGGCATCTCCTAAGAATATCTGTTCTAAGGCTTGTGGTCGAAATGAAGAAGAAAATGCCGGGAGTTGCCCTTTCTCTAGCAATATTGTTTTTGTGGCTGATGCATTTGGCTCTGTGTACATGGCCAATTCTGCTTTTGAGAGATTGTTTGTGTTTTGAGTGCCTACTACAACCGAAACGCGATATAGTTTACCTGTTTGTATCTCAAGTGCGGGAGTCCACAGGGTTGCATGTATGTTACGAACGGCATTTGAGTTGCTCTGCTTGCATCGGAAAACAGAGTTGCCCGAAAATGAATAAGCGTGCCATTTGCTGGTTGAGCTATTATTTTCGTTTAGAACTGTGACTGTGGCGATGTCGTCACACATGTTGTGATAAGGAAGACTGTTTTGCCCTCTCATCGACGGAATTGTAAAAAATACAACCGCAGTAATTGAAAATAATAATAATTTCGACTTCATGGGACTGTGATTCGATTATACAATTTTTATAAAGTATTTCAAAATTAATGCAAATCATCATTGTGGAGTATTATATGAGAATAGACTTTGAGTAGACTTTAGATAATTATATAGAATTTGTGGGTGTAATTTTTATTTTTATTACCTTTATGGCATGAAAAAGTTGTATTTTTTAATTTTGTCTTTTGGGGTGCTTTTTTCGTGTCATGTTAATCATGATAAGGAAGCTGCTTGTAAATGGCCCACGACAGGAGTTGTGGAAGCTGATTCACTTGTGCCTAAGTTGCAACATGCATTTGACAATGGAGCCCCGTCTGAGACTATATTGAATTTGTTGGACAGTTTAAATAACCTTTCCTCTAAAAACAGCTCCAATGATCTGGTCTATGCTTTATCCGGTTATTGGCGGTCGCGGTTGTTGGCACATTTAGGAGAGTATGAAGAAGCTAATGTCGTGACATTGGATGCGATGGCGCGAATAGACTCGGTGAAACATACATATTATTATTATAAATTGCGTTCTGAACTTGAGAGAACGATGCCGTCGATTGGCTATCGCTACAGACTCGCTTTGGAAAATTTGAATTATTTCCGCAGTATTGGGGATTCTCTGTCGGTTGCGCACACTCTTGTGACTATCGGCAATCTTTTAGACCCATAAATGAATTTGAAAAAGCAGAAGCCGTTTTCCGTCAGGCTTGTGATATCTGGAAGGATGCCGGAAAAGAGAGGAATTATTACAACAATCAGATAAATATTGCCTTGTGTCTGCAAGGCGGTGCGGCAGAGGAACTGAATCGGGAGCTTATTAAATCGCCGATTATCAAGGCTGACACTGCCGCATACACGTTGCTGCTAAGAAATATGGCAACGTATGCTCAGGAAAACGGAGACGGAGACACGGCTCTGAAGCTAAGTCAGGAAGGACTTGATGTCATAGGCAAAAGCAACAAGTTTACAGCCAATGCCGCGATATTGCACTCTATAAGAGGTATAGAAATGCTTAAACGTAATGAAAAAGCAGAAGCATTGTATTCGGCTCGTAAGGCGTTGGAGCTGAGCGATGGGCCGATAGAAAAGTATGCGGTCTTTTTTCTGTTGCATTCGGCATCTCGAGTGTTTTATGCTTGTAATCAGATGGATTCTGCCGAACTGTTATTGAATCAGGCTCTTGAAATCAGGTCGGATCGTGAATTTGAACTAAATAACATTACTCTCAGCATAGAAGAAAGTCGACAGGCTTTAATGCAACTGCAGTTTGCGGCAGAATTGCAAGCCGTAAGGCAACAGCAACTATGGTTTGCAATAGTGTCGGGTCTCATCATTGTAATGCTTTGTATAGCGTTTGTGTTGAACAAGAAAATAAACGTGCAACGTATAAAGGAACAAGAGGCACAGCAAAAACTAAAAGAATCGCAATCCCGTTTGGCTCGTGAGGCGCTGATGTTTGAGCAAAACGAATCGCTGATAGACCGACTGAAAAAAGAGATAGAAAAGGAGCGTGAAAACGGGCATATATCTCACACTGCTGCGACACAGTTGCTTTCGACGCTGGGGTTGCATATAGCCGATCGTGCCGAACGGCAAGCATTTATTGATATTCACGACTACATGTTGCCGGAATTTTCGGCAAAACTAAAGGCTCAGTATCCCGACCTTACAGAGCATCAAATAAAATTAGCCGCCTATATAAGCGCAGGGATGAGTAATTCGGTAATTGCCAAGTTGTTAAATATTACTCCGGCGTCGGTGCGCACATTGAGATATCGGATGAGAAGCAAATTTAATCTTGAAAGAAATGATTCGTTGGAAGAATTTTTGCGTCGATATGCCACATGATATATCGTTGATTGCAGCAAGTGCTTTTCATTGCTGATATTTTGCCGGGAGGAGCTGAGTCGAGATTAAAAGACAAATGAATTAGATTTTGTTCTTAGCTTTCCTTTTGCTATTTTTGTACACTCTATTTTTACTCAAAGCAAATGAAATCAGCGAGATTGATATTGAGTGTGTTTTTGTTAACTTGTGTCGGGGCGTATGCTCAGATACCAAGTGGCTATTACGATTCGTGTAGAGGGTTGACCTCTCGCCAACTGCTTGAGAAATTGTGTGATGTGGTCGGGCCTCACACCAATATCGGATACTCCGGATTGTGGTCGTTGTATAAGGAGTCGGATGTTCGACCCGACGGCTCTATATGGGACATGTATTCTACATCAAGCTATACTCCGGGAGGAGACCAGTGTGGTAATTACTCTTCGGTAGGTGATTGTTATAATCGAGAGCATTCGTTCCCAAAGAGTTGGTTTGACGATGCATCGCCTATGTATAGTGATGCATTTCACATATATCCTACCGATGGCAAGGTTAATGGGCAGCGTAGTAATTATCCTTATGGTGAATGTGCCAATGGCTCGTCTTTATCGGCAAGTGGAGGGGTGAAACCTCTTGGGCGGCTTGGCGCATGTACGTTTCCCGGCTATACCGGTACGGTCTTTGAACCGGATGATCAATACAAAGGCGACTTTGCACGCAGTTATTTCTATATGGCGGCATGTTACAATGATTTGATAGAAGATTGGAACAGCCCCATGCTTGCCGGTAACAGTTATCCCTGCTATACGACATGGGCTGTCAATCTGTTGTTGAAATGGCATCGTCAAGATCCTGTCAGCGATAAAGAGATTAACCGCAATAATGTAGTGTATGAATGGCAGAATAACAGAAATCCGTTTATCGACCATCCCGAACTGGCAGAATATATCTGGGGCAACATGATGGGTACGGGCTGGACTCCAGGAGGTGTTGTGGAGCCGTCTATTGACACTCCTGCCGATGGCGAAACCATCGACTTTGGCTCAACGGCAATCGATGTGCCGCGCATTGCCACTATTGTGGTTAAAGGAACAGCTATTGAAGATGACGTAGTTGTGTTGATTTCTGGTAATGGATTTTTTGCTTCGGCGGCATCGTTGGTCTCTTCTGATGTTAATTCTCAATCTGGAGCTACCTTGATATTGACCTATGAATCAGCCACAGCCGGGACAGCCAAGGGCACAATGACGTTGACGTCGGGAGCGTGTAAGGTTACTGTCAATCTGTCGGCGGCTGCCTATGATGGCTTGCCGGCAGGAGATGCCACCGATGTGACCGAGTGCTCGTTTGTCGCACATTGGACTGATGTCGATAAGACTCAAGGTGCTACTTATACTCTAAATGTCTATAAGCCCGATGGAACTCAAATCAATGGCTATCCTGTGAGCGTAAATGCGTCAACTCAACAACATCTGGTCGATGGACTCGAACCGGCTACAACCTACACCTATACGGTGGCTTCGCAATACTTCACGTCAAATGAAGTTACTGTGACAACTGCTCCACCGGTGCCGGTTTTGTCGCTTGAGGCTCTTTCCGAACCGGTGTTTTTGGTACGGCCCGGAGACTCTTCGGGCGCGATAGAGGTAGAGGTGTATAGTGAATATGTAGAAGGAGATATCACGGTAGAGGTCGATGCTCCATTTGCGATAAGCTCCGATAAGTCAAAATGGACGACAATACTGAATCTCTCGGTTGAGGAAGATCGTTTTTATGTTCGTCTTAATGAGTGTGAAGAGGGTGTATATGGCGGTTTGTTGAAGGCTTCGGCCGTCAATTGCGATGCCGAAGCGATAGAGTTGGTTGGTAAGTGTAGCAATGAGCCGGTGTTTATTGAAGATTTTGAGTCAGATGCTACCGAAATGAACACATATAGTCCGTTGGATTTTTATAGCGGAAGCGCCTCGTTGTGGAAGTTTTCCAATGCCGGAATCTTTAATTCTGACTATCGGGATAAGTGTAACGGTGGTCAATCTGTGCGTTTGGGCAAAAATGATGATAGCAATATCGCAATGCAACAAGACAAACCAAATGGAGCAGGTATGGTAACTTTTTATGCCGGAGCATGGGGCAGTGAGACAGGTAGATTGCAAGTGCAATACTCTGACGATCAAGGCAGGAATTGGCATAATGCCGGAGATCCGGTTGATATAAGCGACTCTGAGTTGCAGAAATATGCTGTAGCGGTAGATGTGACGGGGAATGTGCGTGTCAAGATACAACAGATTGAGGGCAAACGCATGAATGTCGATGATGTAGCCATATCTGATTATTATGGGTCGGTAGGTCGCATTGACGCTGGATCGGGGTCATATTCTTGGACTGCATTTTGTCGTGATGGTCAATTGGTCATAGAATGCAGTAAATCTCTTTCGGTTTCGGTGTATGGAGTAGATGGTGTGGTTTATTGCTCAAGAATATTAGGAATTGGAGAAAACGTCCTCTCTTTATCTCCCGGATTGTATCTCGTGTCTGCTGATGATGCCATACGGCGTGTATTGATAAAATAAATCATATGACAGTGGGTAAAGCATTTAAATTGACGCGGATTGTGGTGAGTGTGGCGTTTTTGTCGTTCATCACCATCGCGATTGTGCTTGAAGCTGAAATTATGTCGCTGGTAAAGTCTACGCAGATACTGCCTATGGCACTTGCTATGTCGTTTGGCATGGTGGTGTTTTGGCTTTTGTTTACAGCGTTGTTTGGTCGCATCTATTGTTCGTCGGTGTGCCCTATCGGTACAATTCAAGATGTCGTATCTCGCATTGGGCGATTGACATCCAAAGGCCGGCGATGCACATATCATTATAAGCAACCACTTACGGCATTGCGATACACGGTGTTTGCCATTATAGCCTTGGCCTTTCTTGCCGGGATGGTGGCGTTGCCGTTGGCTATCGATCCCTATAGTGTTTATAGTCGCTTTTTGATAGATGTGATAAAGCCGATGTTGGCTTATTGTGGAATCGGTGTTGTAGAGGCGAGTGTGGGGTTGGCAACATTGTTGAGTGTCGCTTTTACAACGGTGGCTCTGCTGATGATGCTTGTCCCGGCATTGTACAACGGTCGTTTGTTTTGCAATACAATGTGCCCGGTGGGGACTATGCTTGGTCTTGTCAGTCGTCAGTCGGTGTGGCGCATAGATATTGATACCGATCTGTGCACACATTGCCGCAGGTGTGAGCACGTGTGTAAGGCGTCGTGCATCGATCTTAACGCCCATGTGGTTGACGGCTCACGTTGTGTCAATTGTTTTAATTGCCTTGATGCGTGTCGAGATAAAGCAATATTCTATCGTCCCACGCGCAAGCAACTCTCTATCCCGATGATGCAGAGGCTCGACGAGAAAGTCGGACAGGCTACGATTCAACCTCCGGTTGCACAATCGCAAGAATATCAAGAAAAGAAATATACTATTAAAAAATGAAACAATATCTCGATCTGCTCAGACATGTGATGGACAACGGCGTTGACAAAAGCGACCGTACCGGCACCGGCACACGCAGTGTGTTTGGCTATCAAATGCGTTTCAACCTTGATGAAGGCTTCCCGGTGTTGACAACAAAAAAACTACATCTCAAGTCGATAATTCATGAGTTGCTGTGGTTTCTCAATGGCGACACCAATGTCAAGTATCTTCAAGAAAATGGGGTGCGTATATGGAATGAATGGGCCGATCCGGATGGCTCGGTGGGCCACATCTATGGCTATCAGTGGCGTTCGTGGCCCGACTACGACGGAGGGTCTATCGACCAGATAGCGCAAGTGGTGGATACACTCAAAAACAATCCCGACTCACGTCGCATCATAGTCAGTGCATGGAATGTGGCCGACATCAAGAATATGAATCTTCCTCCATGTCATGCGTTTTTCCAGTTTTATGTGGCCGATGGAAGGTTGAGTTTGCAACTCTACCAGCGCAGTGCCGACATTTTTCTCGGCGTGCCATTTAACATTGCTTCCTATTCGTTGCTGTTGTTGATGATGGCTCAGGTCACAGGGTTTAAAGTCGGTGATTTTGTACATACGCTTGGAGATGCTCATATTTATAACAACCATTTTGAACAAGTGCGAGAGCAGTTGTCGCGCGATCCCCGACCATTACCGCGTATGGTGGTCAACCCCGACATCAAAGGGATATTTGATTTTCATTATGAAGATTTCTCACTCGAGGGGTATGATCCGCATCCCCATATCAAAGGCGTAGTTTCGGTATGATGAGCACTCGATTGTCTATTATAGTAGCTGTCACTCGCGATTGGGCGATAGGTCGTGGTGGAGATTTGTTGTTTCACGTCCGAGATGATTTAAGGCGGTTTAAGGCAATCACCATGGGTAAGCCTATCATAATGGGTCGTAAGACATTTGAGTCGTTTCCTAATGGGGCGTTGCCTGGTCGGCGTAATATAGTCATAACTCGCCAAGACGGATATCGTGCACCCGACATCGAGCCGGTGTCATCATTGCAGGATGCGCTTACTCTTGTAGGTGGAGTAGAAGAGACGATGATTATTGGCGGAGGTGAAATCTATCGTCAAGCAT
>CAZLUB010000039.1:0-21649 GCA_964562595.1 uncultured Muribaculum sp.
TAAATTATTGGGTTGTGAATTAAATTCTTAAAAATGCCATAGGTTGAATGTCTGTAGAACGATTTTTACCTACTTAACGGCAGTGCAAAATTACTATTTTTTTTTCAAATACTATTATAAGATAGTTTAATTTGTATTATAAATTTTATAAGAAGCAATAATAAGGAGTGTTGTGACGTGATGAAAATTATTTATTTTTATATTTACGGTGCTTAAAAATAAAATTAATGCTTAAATTTGTGCATAATAAAATTTTAAAATCAATAGATATATCAAATTATGGGAAAATTTTTGACTGACTTTAAAGAATTTGCCATGCGTGGCAATGTTATTGATATGGCAGTCGGTGTCATCGTCGGTGGCGCTTTTGGCAAGATTGTGACTTCGCTTGTTAATGACATTATAATGCCTGCAATCGGTGTGATTACCGGTGGAGTTGATTTTAAAGACCTTAAGTATGTATTGAAAGACGCTGTGATGAATGGAGAAGAAGTGGTTGCTCCGGCTGTCAATATTAACTATGGAATGTTTATCCAAAATATTGTCGACTTCTTGATTATCGCTTTTTGTATCTTTGTCGCTATCAGAATGCTCTCTAAACTGAAAAAGAAGAAGACAGAAGAACCGGCTCCGGCTCCAGCCGAACCAGCACCAACCAAAGAAGAAGTACTATTGACAGAAATACGAGATCTGCTTAAGAATAAATAATGAAATTTGAAATAAATTTGAACAATTTCTAATAACACTCAAATAGAATGGCAAAAGTAATCATTATCGGATGTGGTGGAGTTGGCACAGTAGTAGCTCATAAATGTGCTCAAAACCCCGAGATATTTACTGAAATTGTAATAGCTTCCCGCACCAAAAGTAAGTGTGATGCAGTGGCTAAAGCCATTGGAGCTTCTAATGTGACTACCGATCAGGTTGATGCTGATAGTGTAGAACAATTGTGTGAACTTTTCCGTCGTCACAATCCACAACTTGTCATAAATGTGGCTCTGCCCTATCAAGACTTGACGATAATGGATGCCTGCTTGGAGTGTGGCGTAAATTATTTGGATACAGCTAATTATGAGCCAAAGGATGTAGCTCATTTTGAGTATTCTTGGCAGTGGGCTTATCGCGAGCGTTTTGAAAAAGCCGGTTTGACAGCTATTCTCGGATGTGGTTTTGACCCCGGAGTGTCGGGAGTGTTTACTGCATATGCAGCTAAGCATTATTTCTCGGAAATGGAATACCTCGATATTGTGGACTGCAATGCCGGTGATCATGGAAAGGCTTTTGCGACCAATTTTAATCCCGAAATCAATATTCGTGAAATCACGCAGAACGGACGTTACTATCAAGATGGAAAATGGATTACTACCAAGCCTCTTGAAATACATGCTCCGTTGACATATCCCAATATCGGAGCTCGTGACTCTTACTTGCTTTATCACGAAGAGTTGGAATCGTTGGTGATAAACTTCCCATCAATCAAGCGTGCGCGTTTTTGGATGACGTTTGGGCAGGAATATTTGACACATTTGCGTGTTATACAGAATATCGGAATGTCACGTATTGATCCGGTTGTGTATAATGGAGTTGAAATAATCCCGTTGCAATTTCTGAAAGCAGTTTTGCCAAATCCTCAAGATCTTGGCGAAAACTATCATGGTGAAACATCTATCGGATGTCGCATCTCAGGCAAAGATAAGGACGGCAAGCCATTGACTTACTACATTTATAATAATTGTAGTCATGAAGCAGCCTATAGAGAAACCGGGATGCAGGCTGTAAGCTATACTACAGGAGTTCCGGCAATGGCAGGAGCAATGATGTTCCTTACCGGGAAATGGGTAAAGCCGGGGGTGCACAATGTCGAAGAGTTTGATCCTGACCCATTTCTTGAGGTTATTGGAAAGCAAGGATTGCCGTGGCATGAAGTGTTTAACGGAGATTTAGAAGTTGACCGTATAGACTGAATATATAACATAGAATAAAATAGGCCGACTCTGACATAGTCTATAATCATGGGCGATATCAGAGTTGGCTTTTTTTGTTGTTACTTGCTTGGAGAAGACTTTGTGGAAAGCAAAGTGTCATAAAAATGATTGTGGTGACTTTTGAGTATGATAGAGCGTTGACGTTAATAGAAGTTGTCTGATTGGTTTTTTATGAGTAACTTTACAGAGAAATTTATAATGATTTGTAGGATATGGAAATAACAGCAAATAATATAATGCTTGTAATAGCAGTGCTATTATCGATCAGTGTGATAGTGGGTAAGGCCGGGAGTCGCTATGGTATGCCTGCTTTGTTGCTATTTCTCGGAGTTGGTATGATTGCTGGAGTCGATGGCTTTGGTATTCAATTTGATTCGGCAGCAGCAGCACAATTTATTGGAATGATTTCGTTGAGCATCATTCTGTTTTCAGGTGGTGCTGACACGCATTTTCGTGATATACGTCCTATTCTTGGGCCTGGATTGGTGCTTGCTACTGTAGGAGTATTGCTGACAACTATAATAACAGGAATATTTATTTACTATATATTTTATTGGCTTGCACCTACTTATGCGTTTGGGTGGATAGAGTCGATGTTGTTGGCAGCTATCATGTCGTCGACCGATTCGGCATCGGTTTTTTCGATTTTGAATGCATCGCGTTCCGGACTGAAGCAAAATCTGAAGCCCACGCTTGAGTTGGAAAGTGGGTCTAATGACCCGATGGCTTATCTGCTTGTGGTGATACTCATTGGCATCATAGAGAGCGGAAATCCGATTTCAGAACCATCGTTGTGGTTGAGTTCTTGTGGGTTGTTGGTTCAACAATTGGCATTTGGCGCTGTAGGTGGAGTAATTGTGGGCTACATAGCAGTGAGGGTCATCAATCATTTACGGGTCGACAATGAGTTTCTTTATCCGGTGATGATGGTTGCATGTGTGTTCTTTGCATTTACATTGACCGAACTAATAGGAGGAAATAGCTACTTGGCTGTGTATATTGCCGGTTTGGTAGTTGGAAATAACCGGATAGCTATGAAGCGTACGATAACAACATTTTTTGGCGGATTTACGTGGCTTGTGCAAATCATAATGTTCTTGTCGCTTGGTCTCTTGGTAAATCCTCATGAGTTGGTCAATGTGATTGCGCCGGGTGTCGCAATCGGGTTGTTTATGATATTCATGGCGCGTCCTATTTCAGTTTTTATATCTCTTATCCCATTTAGACAATTTACGTTTAAGGCTCGTTTATATATATCATGGGTGGGACTACGTGGTGCCGTTCCGATCATATTTGCTACGTATGCTTTGATTTCTCCGGATGTAGAACATGGCCGATTTGTGTTCAATGTAGTGTTTTTCATCACAATACTTTCACTTCTTACACAAGGTACGACTGTTAATCTTATGGCAACATGGCTGGGTTTGCGAGAACCGTTGAAGGCGCAAGCATTTGCAGGAATCGATTTGCCCGACAACGTGACTGCGTCAATGAAGGAAATGGTTGTAACCGGGTCTTTGCTTAAGGATGGAGAGACTCTTCGAGACATCGAGTTACCCCCCAATACCTTGGTGGTGATGATAAAACGCGATGGACAGTATCTTGTTCCAAAGGGAGGGACACGCCTTTATCTTGGAGACTCCCTGTTGCTTATTGCGGAAAGCGATGATCATCTGCGTTCTCTTGCGGATAGACATTCTGATTAATAACTGACAGATTAGGAGGGCATGCATCTGTTGAGGCCTACAGATTGTTGGCATTTGTCGATTAAATTGGTGCTTTTTTGTTCCATTTGGTTGTGAATCGTTCACAAATGAGTTACCTTTGTAGGTCTGAAGTTGAAAACTATTAAAAATATCAATATGAAGAAACTGTTATTGTCAATCGTTGGAGTGGTGTATTCTCTTGTTGGAGTTGCCGCATTAACTCCAATAAGTAATCATCATGTAACTAAGCCTGTGACGAGAACTATCTCAACAGAGGCAAAGTCTTTTCAAAAATCAATGTGGAGGGCGCCGATGTTGGGTGCTCCAATAATAAAGTCAGACGAGTTGGATTCTGCGTCAGATGTTATAATCGGTGAGTCGTGGGGCTGGCTTGACACTCCCGATGGAGTCAATATGCTTTATACCATGACACCAGTAATGGAAAAAATCAATGATTGGGTTTATGGGTATAAGGGCGCAGAGATAACCGTATATGATGACAACTATGATAAGATAAATACGATAGTAGTGACTGCCCCGACGTTTGAAGATGGGCAGTATGTCAACAATCTATCAGTTTTCCCATACTTGACATCAAAATTTTTTGACTCCAATAAAAACACGTATGAACTAATTGTGACGTTTAACGTTGTTGTGCAACCGGGGGTGTTAAATTACTATAACAAGGCTTATTCGCTTTCTACCGGTGAAGATCTCGGGATGGATATTGACGGGCTTATAGTAGATTATATATGTCATAAACCCGATTCTTTTTCTCAATTTGAATTCCTTACAACAACTAACTATGCGGTGAAGGAAATTGACGGAGCCGACACTGTAATGCAGCAATTTAACATTATCAAATCAAAAGGTCTTGGTGATGCTCCGGCAGTAGATAAAACATTGGAGGCTGTTTATGATAATCTTATTTATATAGATGCCGGACCAGTGTTTAATACTTGGATTATCGACAATAACTTATATGCCGCATTGACATATTATGAAAAACCATATATGACTCCCGAGTCCAATTCTAATATGAATGCCGACCCGATACCTTCAGAAGATAATAATTTTGTGATAGAGCTATACTCGCGTCCTGCCAAAAATTCAGGCTCGTGGGGTAACGAGCCTATTGTGACCAAAATCCCTGTTATGCAGCGAGAAGGTTATCTTTATTCTTTTTACAGCTTGGGCGCATTTAGTGATAATGACTTGTGTAAAGGTGATTTTACCGAAGATGGCGCGTTGAATTATATTATCACCAACTATTGCTATGAAATAGAATCGGATGAGTATTTCTATTTCTTTGATGCTTACAATCAATCAGGAACTCAAGTGAAAATGATGGCTGAGAAGGTGAGCAATTGGCGTAAGTTATTCCCGGTTAATGGTCAGTGCGACCAATATGCATTCCAATATATAGTGGATAGTACAGCTGAAATACACATGGTTGATTATCCGTCATGTGAAACAGTCGCTGTGTTTCCTGAGGCAATAGATGGTCGCACATTAAGTGTTAGTTTTGACCGTTATCCGTCGGAAGGTGGTTATCAGTATGTATTTAATTTGTCTCAAGGAGAGCTTGCCGATAATGGAGATGTTTATCATGTAATTGGATGGTACAACTCTGATGCAACAGTCAACCGTTATGTCAAAATAAATCTTGGCCCCGATGACGAGTATAGTGAGGCTCAGATAGATGGTGCGTATCTAAATCCATATCTTTTTGATGCGAATGATGCACACGAATATATAATTCTTGCAAAAATGACACGAGAAGGTGACGAGGAAGCCAAAGACGAAGTACTCTTTATCGCCGGAGATGATGGCACGATATTGCGTCAATATAAGGGCGATGATCAGAAGGGCGCTTTCTCTTGGGGGGCAGTATGTAATTTGTCAAGCAATCCATCGATGTTTACTGCCTACATGGATGAAAATTATATCAGCACGATCGAGCATGAGAGTTTGCCATTTAATGACGTGCCACTCGAAGGTGAGGGAACGGCCGAATCGCCTTATCTTATAAAGAATGTGCCCAATATGCTTGCGATTGCCGATAATCCCGAAGCTTGTTATAAACTTGCTAACGATATTGACATGATTAAATTGGCTTCAGGCTGGGTTGCAATACCGTCGTTCTCCGGCTCATTTGATGGTGATGGCAATGTTATTTCAAATATGTATATATCTCCAATTGGCGATTATGCTGCAATGTTTGGAGAACTTAGCACCGGTGCAGAAATAAAGAATGTTAAATTCAAAAATGCAACTGTTGAGTGTGCGTCCAACAACTTCTATGCGTCGCTGTTAGGCAACATGACATCGGCAGTTGTTGAGGATATATATGTGGATAAACTGACGGTTAATGCTGATGATGGATTTTCTGGTGTGATAGGTGGGCTATCGGCTCATCTCAATGGGATGATTGTTGAGGAAGAACCACAACCAGCCATTGTGCGTAATTGCTCAATTGATAAACTCCACATCAATGCGCCATCAGCATCTTATGTGGGCGGTGTCGCCGGCGAAAGTGCATCAGTGGTAGAAATCTCAGCGTGTGCAGTGTATGGCGGTATATATGCTGAGCATACGGTTGGTGGTATTATTGGAAAACTTGGAGGCATTACAACGTTGTCGGATTGCAATGTAAAGGCTCAGTTGTTGGCAAAACACACAATTGGTGGCGTTGCCGGACTTTTGGCCAATAATATTCAACTCGGAAGTCGTAGTTTGATTAATAGATGTGTGGTAACAGGCTCAATTAGAGCTACCGAAAACTCTAAGTGGTATAGTGCATCGGTAGGAGGCATTGCCGGTATGGTAGAGTCTGATTGGACCGATTCGCCCAATCCTGTAATAAGTAATTGTTTTGTAAATCTGGAAAAAATTTCATTGCCCGAAGATCCCTCTGCTGCTCATCGTATTGCAGGATACACAATTGCGGAAGAAGCTGAAGAAAGTGAAGAAGCGGTGGTCAAGACCGAACTTGGCTTGTTGAATAATTATGTTGTTTCATCGTTGGGTGTTGTAGATAATACTATTGATGCAACATCTTCATCTGTTGAAGGTGCTTCGATTGAAAGTGATGTGGTAAATGCCGATTTCTTTGCCACTACATTGGGATTTGTCTATGGAGACAATGTTGAAGCTCCTTGGAAAAATGGTTATTCCTATTGGCCGTTGCTTTACTTTGAAGACGCAGAGACCGCAGACATAACGAAGATTGAACTAAATAAGACTTCAGTTGTCAATTATGATGGAACGACGGTTGAGTGTGCAGATGCGGTGTCGGTGGCATTGTATGGTGTGAATGGGGCATTGGTCGCTATCGGAGATAATGCTGTCGATGTGACATCGCTTTCAGCAGGCATTTATATGGTCGTTGTGCGTGATGCATCGGGAAATTATGAGACAACCAAGATAATTGTTAAATAGAACATTAGATAATGTATAAATAGAGAAAATCCTCCGCGACCACGGAGGATTTTCTCTATTTATAGCTATTAATTAAATATTGTCGAGGGCTAAAGTGTCTTGAAGGATGGTTACCGCAGTTTCTACGGTGGAAACATGGCTTATGGAAATGCTGTTGCGCCCGTTTTTTTCTCTGAATTTGCATCGAGTCGGGTAATGTTGCAAATAATTAAGTATTTTGCCAAACATTGGCGATTGGTAATAAGCTTTGTTGGATTCATCAACAAAATAGATATACATCGTGTCGAGTTTTAGTGATACTTTCTCGATGCCTAATCGGCGAGCAAGGAGTCTTAGGCGAGGAATCCGTAGCAATTCGGCTGTTACGTATGGCATTTTGCCAAAACGATCCTCAAGCCTGCGGCTAAATTCAAATATGTCGGTTTCGCGTTCAATGCTGTCAAGCTCTTGGTATAAAGAAATGCGCTCGCTTTCTTGAGGCACATAGTCGGCAGGCAACAAGAGTTCCATGTCGCTTTCGATGGTGCAGTCAGCAACGTATTCGTTGTTTTCTTCAAGACCTTTTGCAGTGTCAATCTCGCCAAATTCCTCTGTCTTCAACTCAAAAACGGCCTCTTTTAGTATCTTTTGGTAGGTTTCGTAGCCGAGGTCGGCAATGAATCCCGATTGCTCGGCTCCGAGCAGATTCCCGGCACCGCGTATGTCAAGGTCTTGCATGGCGATGTGTATGCCACTGCCAAGGTCGCTGAAACTTTCGATTGCTTGCAATCTCCGTCGTGCGATTGCTGTCAAAGGTTTGCCTGAAGGAACGGTAAGGTAACAGAAGGCTTTGCGAGAGCTGCGACCTACGCGTCCGCGCAATTGATGCAATTCGCTTAGCCCGAAATTTTGGGCATTGTTAACTATTATTGTGTTGACATTGGGCATGTCTATGCCGCTTTCGATGATTGTAGTTGCCAAAAGTATATCGTAATCATGATTGGCAAAGTCGATTATGGCTTTTTCTAATTTGTCGGGAGGCATTTGCCCATGTCCGACAACGGTGCGCGCGTCGGGGACAAGGCGAGCAACGCGCTCTTGTAGTTCATATAATCCATCGATGTGGTGGTTGATTATAAATACTTGTCCATTGCGCGACATTTCAAAATTGATTGCCTCAAGAAGTATGTCATCGTTTAGGGAGTTAACTGATGTGACAATGGGGTAGCGGTTGGCCGGGGGAGTGGTTATGGCCGATAAGTCACGTGCTCCCATTAATGAGAATTGCAAAGTGCGAGGAATAGGCGTTGCCGACATCGTGAGAGTGTCGACATTTACTTTGAGTTGCTTGAGCTTTTCCTTAACTGCTACTCCAAATTTCTGTTCTTCGTCAACGATGAGTAGCCCAAGGTCTTTAAATTTGACAGTTTTGCCAATTAGTTTGTGAGTGCCGATGATTATATCAATTTTGCCGGCTTCGAGATCCTCGGTTATTTGCTTTGCTTGCTTGGTAGTGCGTGCTCTTGAGAGATAGTCGACGCGCACCGGAAATTCTTTTAATCGGTCTCGGAATGTGTTGAAGTGTTGATAGGCAAGTACTGTCGTAGGAACGAGCACAGCCGTCTGTTTGCCATCGGTAGCGGCCTTGAAGGCTGCACGTATGGCTATTTCGGTTTTCCCAAATCCAACATCTCCACATATCAAGCGATCCATTGGCTTGGATGATTCCATGTCGGCTTTCACAGCTTGGGTGGCTGTCAATTGGTCGGGTGTGTCTTCATAAATAAACGAAGCCTCCAGCTCTTGTTGTAAATAGCTGTCGGGCGAATAAGCAAATCCTTTTTCTTCCTTGCGGGCTGCATATAGTTTTATAAGATCGCGAGCGATGTCTTTTAGCTTAGACTTGGTGCGATCTTTCATCTTGTTCCATGCGCCCGTTCCGAGTTTGTTGATACGTGGCTCGACGCCCTCTTTTCCACGATATTTTGCCAATTTGTGAAGCGAGTGGATACTAACAAAGACAATATCATCGTTGGCATAGATGAGTTTTATCATCTCTTGAGTGCGTCCATTTACGTCGGTGCGTAACAATCCGGCAAATTTCCCTATCCCATGATCAACGTGAACGATGTAATCACCAACTTCGATTTGAGATAATTCTTTTAGCGACAAGGCCAATTTGCCTGATCGGGCACGATCGCTTTTGAGATTGTATTTGTGGAAACGGTCGAAAATCTGGTGATCGGTAAACACGCAAATGTGTGACTCCGTATCAACAAATCCTTCATGGATAGTGGTAAGTACCGGAGTAAAATCGATTTTGTCTCCTCTGTCGTCAAAGATTGTTTTTAAACGTTCGATTTGCTTTGGTGAGTCGCTGAGGATATATATCGTGTTGCCTTGGGATAGTAAAGTCTTGAATGAATCGCTTATGAGATCGAAGTTTTTGTGGTAGATGCCTTGTGGCGAACATTTGAAATCGATCGACGAGTCAGCCTCGACGTCGGGTTGCGATGATGACGAGAATCGTATTTGTTTCATTGCATCCAACTCGGAAACAAACAAATTAGCATCGACAACTTGATTTAGAGCGTTGCGGTCGCCCTCGTTGGCTATAAGAGCGTTGTCACTGAAAGTTTCTGTTGATATGCTTTTGATGCGGTCGATAAGGAATTGAGCATCGCGAACCCACACAATTGTGTCATTGCCAACATAGTTGAGCATCGACTCTCCATGTAATTGGTGAGACACGTTTGATGTGATTTTTATTTCTTGCTGTTTATGTTCTGATAGCTGTGTTTCAATGTTGAATGTGCGTATTGAATCAACTTCGTCGCCAAAAAAGTCTATGCGATAGGGGAACTCGTTGCTGTAACCGTATATGTCGAGAATTGACCCCCTTATGGCAAAATGCCCTGGGTCATACACATAATCGACTTGTTTGAAGCCGTTGTCGCGAAGCCATTTTGCCGTGTCGATTAAGTCGAGGGTGTCGCCGTTTTTAATGTTGAGGGTGTGGTCGTCGATTGTTTTGCGTGATGCTACCTGCTCGGCGAGAGCTTCGGGATAAGTTACGACATAACGTAATTTGCTGTCATTGTGCCAATGGTTGAGAACTTCTGTACGCAGTATTTGTGAAGGAGCGTCGATTTGTCCGTATTTTATATCTCGTTTATATCCTGATGGGAACATCAATACGGCATCTTCTCCGAGAAGTCGTGACAAGTCGTGGTAGAGATATCCGGCGTCATCAAGAGAGTCTCCGACAACCAACATGGGGTGTCGTGGTCTTATTGCCGCCATGAGCATTGCCGGTGCAGAGCCTGCAAGCCCATAGAGCGATATTCGGCGTTGGCGTTTGCTCTTGAGCAATGATGTCAAGGCATCATGCCGTGCCGTAGTCAGGAATAGCTTGCAAATATCGTTAAGTTCCATTATTGGGGATTAACTTATATGTCTTCTTTGGCCGGAGACAAGATTGCATTGTATCGGTTGATGTCATTTAATATGATAGCCGCTGAATCGAGAGCTTCGTCGCGTTTGAGAAATTCTTCTTGTCCTCCGCGATGAAAATAATATCGACGTGTTATTTCGCAAGCCAATAAGCGTTCGATGGTAGTCCTATTATGGTTTAGGTCGTGGTCGAGGTTGTGCTTTAGCATTCCCGACAAAATATCAAATTGAGCTTTGATAGAGTCATTCATATAGCCTTCGTTTTTGGCTAAATCACGCAGTTGTGACAACATCGTTTCACAGACTTTGTCGTATTCAAACTTCTCCGGATCAATGAAAGCTTTGAAATCATTAAATATCGAGTCGGTGATTGTGAAATCTTTTACGGGTAGGATTGAACTATTGCTTGCGGTAAACTTTGTGGCATAGTCAAACACCCAGTTGTTGCGTATTAGATTGAAGAGGAGGCGATTGTATTCGGCATACTCAACGGTGATGTCGGGGGTTATACCTCCGCCATCGCGTACTTTGCGTCCGTGCAGGGTAGTGAATACTGTAGTCAGTGAATCGGGAATGCGAGCAACCGAGCCATCGGGATTGCGATGGCTATAATCGATGGCTTGAATGAGTCGGCCGCTTGGAATATAATATTTGGCAACGGTAACTTTGAGCAACCCATCGTAAGGGAGTTGCCGAGTGCTTTGAACAAGACCTTTGCCGTAGGAGCGCGAACCGATGATTACGGCTCGATCTAAGTCTTGGAGTGAACCGGCTACGATTTCCGAACTTGACGCCGAGGAGCCGTCGATCAGCACGGCTAAAGGAATTTCTGTATCGACCGGGGATTGTGTGGTCTTGTATACCTTTTCGTTGAGTAGTCCTTTGCCTCGAGTGCGCAATACTTCAGTGCCTTTGGGGACAAAAATTCCGACAATTTTAACCGCGGCTTCCATCAAGCCACCTCCATTGCCTGTAAGGTCAAGGATTATGGACTTTACTGCCGGATTTTTCTTTAATTGGATTACGGCGTCGCGCACTTCTTGTGCGGCTTTGTCGGTAAAAGAAGTCAACTCAATGTATCCGATGTTTCCCCTTTGTACCCCGTAATAAGGAACGGCCGGCACTTGGATTTTGCGGCGTATTATGTCGATCGTTTTGATTGAATCATTGTCATAGGGCCTTTTTATGGTTAACGTCATTTTTGTTCCGGCTTGCCCTTTTAGGCGTTCGCTGACTTTGTCGCTATGCCATTTAGTGACATCGGTAGTGTCGATTTTCATTATAAGGTCGCCGGCGCGCAATCCTGCCAAATGGGCCGGGGAGCCTTCTTGTGGCTCTGAGATTATAACGCCCTTGCCTGGGCGTTCAACAATATACGATCCCATGCCCCCGTATTCGCCGGTAGTCATGGTGGCAAATTCATCTTGCTTGTTGGCCGGAATGTATTCGGTGTATGGATCTATCTGGTTGAGCATGGCATCGATAGCCGTATTGATTGACTTTTCGGCATCGATAGTGTCGACATAGTTAGTCTGCAACTCCTTATAAATAGAGTTGAAAATATCAAGATTGCGAGAGATAATGCTCTTGTTGCTTCTTGTAGCCGAGATGGCCGTCATTGTAATTACCGTTAAGGCAGCTATCATTAACATTCGGCTTGCAATAGGCTTCTTTTGTTTGCTCGTCATCGTCATATATTGATTTGGGAACGCTAAGTTAGCTATTTATTACAATACTGCATCTCTAAAATATGTCAAAAATGGACAATGTAAAAATAATTTTTCGAGGTAGATGCAAGTTTTTTTGTGTGGAATGTTGCATAATTCGAAAATTGCGTGTAATTTTGCAACGCAATTCCTGAAAGGGAGATTGTCAAACACGCTTCAATAGCTCAGTCGGTTAGAGCATCTGACTGTTAATCAGAGGGTCGTTGGTTCGAGTCCATCTTGAAGCGCAATAATAGGAAGCTTCAGTAGCTCAGTTGGTTAGAGCACCTGACTGTTAATCAGGGGGTCGTTGGTTCAAGCCCATCCTGAAGCGCAAAGTCCCTGCACCTTTGGTGTGGGGACTTTTTATTTGAGTTATTTTTATAGTAGCTGGCCCCCAATTTAATGGGCATAAGCCGGTTTGTTGCCAAATTAATGCAGTGTTATCCCTTTTGGATGCAAAAGTCATTAAAAATTCGTAATACGGAAATATTTCTTTAATCTAATGCTTGGATTGAATTTTTTTGACTACCTTTGTATTCGATTTATAAGGCAAAAACTTTAAGCCCTACAAATCCATTATATTTATGATACAATTATCATTTAACCACTTAATATTTTCAATCTTACAAAAATGAGCAAAATTGATTTAACCAAGTACGGTATAACCGGAACTACCGAAATCGTACACAACCCCTCTTACGAGACTCTTTTTGAAGAAGAAACAAAGGCCGGTCTCGAAGGCTTTGAAAAAGGCCAAGTAACTGAGCTCGGTGCTGTCAATGTGATGACTGGTGTTTATACCGGTCGTTCGCCCAAAGACAAATTCATCGTAATGGACGAGAACTCAAAGGACACTGTGTGGTGGACTTCTGAAGAATACAAAAACGACAACAAGCCGGCTTCTCAAGAAGCTTGGAATGCTGTCAAAGAAATTGCAAAGAAAGAACTTTCTAACAAGAAACTTTTTGTAGTTGACGGTTTCTGTGGTGCCAACAAAGACACTCGCATGTCTGTTCGCTTCATCATGGAAGTTGCATGGCAGGCTCACTTTGTAACCAACATGTTTATTCGTCCTACAGCTGAAGAACTTGAAAACTTCGAGCCTGACTTCATTGTTTACAACGCTTCAAAGGCTAAAGTTGAGAACTACAAAGAACTCGGTCTAAACTCTGAAACCGCTGTTGTGTTCAATATTACAAGCCGTGAGCAGGTAATCATCAACACTTGGTATGGTGGTGAGATGAAGAAAGGTATGTTCTCAATGATGAACTACTACCTCCCATTGAAGGGAATCGCTTCAATGCACTGCTCGGCCAACACCAACGAAAAGGGTGAAACTGCAATCTTCTTTGGCCTATCAGGTACCGGTAAGACAACTCTTTCGACCGATCCAAAACGTCAACTTATTGGTGACGATGAGCATGGTTGGGACGACAATGGCGTGTTCAACTTTGAAGGTGGTTGCTATGCCAAGGTTATCAACCTTGATAAGGAAAGCGAACCCGATATTTTCAACGCCATCAAGCGTGACGCTCTACTCGAAAACGTTACTGTAGCAGAGGACGGCACTATCGACTTCAACGACAAGAGTGTAACAGAAAATACTCGTGTTTCTTATCCTATCAACCACATCAACAATATCGTTAAGCCTATATCGGCTGCTCCTGCCGCTAAGAATGTTATCTTCCTTTCGGCTGATGCATTTGGTGTACTTCCTCCGGTATCTATTTTGACTCCAGAGCAGACTAAATATTACTTCCTCTCAGGCTTTACTGCTAAACTTGCAGGTACTGAGCGCGGTATCACTGAGCCGACTCCAACCTTCTCTGCTTGCTTCGGACAGGCGTTCCTTGAACTTCACCCAACCAAGTATGCTGAAGAACTCGTTAAGCGTATGGAAAAGAGCGGAGCTAAGGCTTACCTCGTTAATACCGGTTGGAATGGTACCGGCAAGCGTATCTCTATCCGTGACACTCGCGGTATTATCGATGCAATTCTCGACGGTGCTATCTTGACTGCTCCTACCAAGAAGATTCCTGTATTTGACTTTGAAGTGCCTACTGAACTTCCAGGCGTAGATCCTAAGATCCTTGATCCTCGTGATACTTATGCTAATGTTGAAGATTGGAACACTAAAGCTGCTGACCTTGCAGGACGTTTCATCAAGAACTTCAACAAATATACAACCAACGATGCCGGCAAGGCTCTCGTTGCAGCTGGTCCAAAGCTCTAATAAAACACAAGTTTCAAGACTAACTTTTATTAGTATAATTTCAGATAACTGCGAGCACATACATGCTCGCAGTTATCTTTTTATAGCCTATGGAAAAACGACGGAGATGGTCGTCAGGAGAAGTCAGCAAGAAATAAAACATCTCATTCGATACATTGATAGCTTGTAAAATGCAGCATGGTCGGTGTGTCTTATGGCTGACATTTAGCATAGGATGCTGTCGCGACACTCAACAAACGAAGCAAATGCTCCGTATAAGTCGGCAAGAGCCGTAGCGGCATGATGCTGTTGGCTTTCGTATAGAGTTGCCGATGTTCCTGATTGCGCCGACTGTCCTCTCATCGCTCCACTTACTCCGCTGATGTCGTCAATCAGTTTCATTTGCAACGAAATGAGTTGATTAATTCCCAAGTCTCCATGCCCGCTTACGGCTTGTTCCGGTCCAGGAAGTCCTTGTTGTGCCCGATATAAGACAAACCCTCCGGGGTTGGCCCATTGCTTGGCAATGTCGTCAACACTCATCTGCTTTGACACTTGATTTTCGGGAAACAGCAGCACTCCTTTAGCTGAAGTAGCAAGGATATGCTCATTGAGAGTGACCAAATGGTTGATAAACTTCTGTTGGTCGATTACATCCTCAACCAATGGATGTATCTCTCCATCGATTAGAGGGTAGAACTTGAAGGCATAAGGATGGCTGCCGGTGGGAGAGTCAAGCTCATCGAGCAATTGACCATCAGGAGATATGAATCGGCAATGCCAATGACAATCCATATTCCAAGCATAATCAACAAGAGGGATGCCGACTTCCAGACGTCGTTTGTTGTCGGCTATAATAGCTTGCTCTCTGCTTAGCGGAGTAGTATAGTAGCGGCCATTAGCTAGGTCATGGCATCGCAAATGCTCATTATAGTCACGAGTCCAAACCTCAATGACGCGACACAAGCCATCGGTGGCTACCGAAAATGTCAACGAAGAGTTGAGCGACTCTCCGAGCAACCTCGGGATTGGCTCTCCTATCGATGAATAAATGGCCCGTAATTCTTCCGCTCTCCTTCGAGATCCGTGAGCAAATCTCATTGTCAACTCATCAATAGTCATGTCATGAAGCTGACCGATGAGATTGACCCCTATTCCACGCGGATCATTGATAGAGTTGACGAAAAAACGCGCAGGATTGACCATGTCGACCCACTGTCGGTGTCCTCCTTCAGGACGATTTTCATGAGAAATGCGTTGTATGGCACAACCCGATATTAAAAACTCTTCAAGAGTGCGAGCATCCAATTCGTCAAGTTTGTTGGCGTTGTAAGCTTGAGTCAAATGTTTTGGTGGTTCTTGTCGTAATGAATTTCGATAGTAGCCTACAACGCTTTTAACCATTTGCCGTATTAAATTGTTGGTCATGGGTCGCATCCCTTGCTCCTTTGCAAGATCGCCTTCTCTCAAAGTTTCGCCTCTGTCATTAAACGTCGTGTCACTCCATTGGTCTCCAAACGTGAAGCGTTTGTATCTGTTGCGCCGTTCGCGCAACGTCTTAGCAGCAAGCCATGAGTGGCGAGCAGCGGTAAAGACTTCTACAGTTATTTGTTGCTTATCTTTGTTCATTTTGATTGACATTAAATGGAGAATATACAGGCAAAGCTCGTTCATCAAGTTTGAATGTCCCATCGGTAGGTTCAACGACAGCGATACAAGACGCAATCGATACTTCTTTCTCCGGGTTGACCGAGTAAAGTCTAAGTTTACGTCCATCTACCACAGCTACCGGACGGTAGCAACCTCCATGGCTATAAGGAGAACTTTGCAATTGAGCAAGACGAGCGTCATGGTCATTAACAATAATGGCCGGTTGCCTCCATTGGGTTAGACGTATTTCTATTACACGACGACAATTTTCGGGCAAAGACAAAGTTGCTATACCGTCATCACCGACGTTAACAGACACATCGCCACTAATATCTTCCGGTGCAAGTAGTCCTACCGGAGCCGTATCGAGAAGGTCGAGATACCACCGACGCATATCGGCAATCAGCAGGCTGTCGGCATCGACACCATCGTGACGTGTAATGGCACAGTCTCCCCTTAGAGGTACGAGCCCTCGTGCAAGTCGCCAACGTTCAAGCATCTGTGACGTGTCAAGTGTGATTTTCATATAATTAATGCGATATGGATATTAGGGGGCAAATTAATTTCCGCCCCCTAATTAAGTTGATGAATCGGTAGGTTAGAAATCTCGCGACATTATCATTTAGCGACGACTCTCAAGTGAGATTGAGGGTAGCGCAATACAAGACAAGATGCTTCTGTTATAACTACGGCTTGAGAATTGCGAGCACCGCTCTTTTTTAGGTCGATGACTTCGGTGTTAAATGGGATGTGTACATATTTTTGTACATATTCGGGATCAAGGATAAATCCGTCATTTTCATGTCCGCATTGGTCAAAATTTCACTATGGAGCACATAGAGCGTGCCGAATTTCGTGTGCAATTCCGAGAAATCAAGGCCCCACTTTGTGATAGTTTCAGTAGCTCCTATAAACTTAGTGTGACTAAGCAACGATAATTGTTCAATAAACCCTGATCCTCCAAGCAAAATCTTACGTGCCGAACCGGCGCTTTGAGTGAATGCCGCACGTGATATTCCCACTAGGTCATTATCTGATAAAGCACCTTTTGTGTAGTTTATCTCACGAGGCGTTTGATTCCAAATGCCACCGGTGATAAATACCTCTCCGTTGTCGTTTTTAGACTGAAAACGTTGTTTTGCTCCAAACAGATAGTTCTTCTCCATGCCTAAGCGCATATCGATAATCGCAACCTCTTCTTGATCAGAAAAAGTCCACCCCACTTCCTTATTGGAAAGTTTCATCAAAGTAGATTGTTCCACTTGCGCTTTAAAAATCTGACAATAGTTTTGTGACTTCTGTGGAAGAGCTTCTGATTGAGCTGTCTGCATATCGAGTTCGGCCGCGGCACGTCCCATCCTTACAAGTTTTGCGCCTTTGGGTATTGCCGGAAACGTTCCTTCGGGCGAATTGAGAGCCATCACCGTTAACCCATCGCTATCATTGTCTATGACATAAAGCACCAATGGCCCTGTCGAGTTACCCTTGATGTCGTAACATTCTACTTCAGGCACAAGAATGGTTTCAGTGGGGCGGAACATCTTATCGTTGGACGTCGAGATAACCAATTCTTGAGTTGAATCGTCTTCAACTATGGCAATTGATAACGATGCTTCGGTAGCTGGAGTGTCAACTGAGTAGTAATCGACAATCATGCTGCCACAATTGCGTGCACCGGCCCAACGTGAAAGTTGGTCTATCGGTGTTGCCATTGGGCGTATTTTGACTATGCGCTCATCTATTTCATTTAATAATAGGGAAGTGGAAATCTGCCGAGTAATGTCGGTTGTCAATGGGGCATTACTTACATGCGAAGCGATTCCGGTAGTGCCGGATAAAATTGCGGTATTCATACGTGTGTGAAGTGTGTGTTAATTAATTTGTATTATAAAAGATTTTTATTTAGTCCCATACACTGCGTCTTGGCGAAGATAGAAATTGATGATTTTCTTCAGCTATTGGGGAGGAAGACTTGGGAGTTTCGTAGATAGTAGGCTCAGCCATTACTGCCGATACGCTTTCATTGCGTCCGCGAAGGTATCCGCGCTGTTCAGCCTCGGCAAGTTGCTGTTCACCAATTCCCTGCTTGGGAAAGTGAGTTTCAATAGCTTCATCTGCTTTGACTCCGGCCAAAATATCGATGATAAAATGAGCGGCACGGGTGTCATTGGCGATAATTGACCTCATGTCAATAGGTATTGTCTTGAAGTCGGATTCTTCTGATTTTGTAACCATGTCTGTATCCGCGATATTGTTGGCCTCTATAAGGGCGCTTGGAAAGTCGGAGTCAGGTAATGTGTCGGTAATCTGGTTGGTTTCCATAGTAAATGATTTTTTAGATTAAAATGATTGATGTCGTTCACGATGCAAATGTAGTTAATCGCCATTCGCTTAATCAACCTTTTTGTCGGGAGCATATAAAAAATTATTAATTTTGTACTAGATAAACGACAGGATATTTATTTAATGATTATATGACTGAAGAACAGATATTGCGATATAGCCGACACTTGGCGTTGCCCGAAATAGGAGTTGTCGGGCAGGAAAAATTAGTTAATGCACGTGTGCTTGTGATTGGAGCCGGAGGGTTGGGATCGCCGGTAATTCAATATTTGGCCGGTGCAGGAGTGGGAACTTTAGGAATTGCTGACGGAGACTGTGTGGATATTAGCAATTTGCAACGTCAGGTGTTGCACTCGACCCCTGACATAGGTCGTCCCAAGGTTGATTCGGCATGTGAGCGGGTGGAACTAATTAATCCGGAAGTAAAAGTTGAAACGTATTATAAATTTCTAACTTCTGACAATATTTTGGACATCATCACCCGATATGATTTTGTAGTTGATGCCACCGATAGTTTTGATGCTAAATATTTAATCAATGACTCATGTGTAAAAGCCGGAGTCCCTTATTCACATGGTGGAATAAGTCGATATGAGGGGCAGACTATGACTGTGTTGCCCGGTACACCTTGTCTGCGATGCCTTTTCCCCGGAGATATGCCTCGTCCCGAAACTCTCAAGGTCGGACCTTTTGGTGCAATTGCCGGAATGTTAGGTACAATACAAGCTGCTGAAGCAATAAAATATATTACAGGAGTCGGACAACTTCTCAGCGGGAGACTATTGCGTTTTGATGCTCTCTCTATGCAGTTTTCAATAATGAATATAATTATAAATCCATCTTGTCGATTGCATTTAACGCAATAATGGATGTATTTATATTCTCCCAAGAAAACGCTCTTTGGGAATGACGAAAATATAAAAATCAGAATTTATAGTCAGACATTATCTGTAATCGTAAAAACGTAAATGTACTGCCATGCACAACCTATAGTATTGGCTATGAGTAACAACAGATATTGCAAGTAGCCCCAACCGATATGGCAATGACTATTTTACTTGATAACTATTTTTGTCGTCAATGAGCGATTGCTTGATGAATAGCCCTTTACAATATAAATCCCGGGAAGTAATGATGAAGACGTAAACACGCCGTCGATAGTCGTTACTATCTGTCCTTCGATGTTATACACAGTCCATATGGCTTCATCATTTAGCGTCAAAGCGTCGGCGTCGACATCTACACGTTCAATTGACGATGCTTCATACCCTATTTTATTGTCCATCCATGGGATGCGTTCCATCAGGTAGTTTTTTACCCAATTTATTTCTCCTTCATACGATCCTGATGCTTGCGGATTGCCATGGACTTTTTTACCGAGAATATCCCAACGTGTGAAGTTTAATCGTTGCGAAGCATCCATCTCAGCAGCCCATTTGTCAATAAAGTCACACAGATGTTCGCTTGACATTCCGGCATCGCGCGTTTTGGTCCATAATGCCAATAATTCATCGTCAGTAGCTTGGTCTTTTAGCAAAATTCGGTCGACAAGGTCGTGCATTGACCCGGCGCTTGATGCAAACAACGTTTGATATACATAGTTAACATTATTGTTTATCGGGTATGTACGCGTGTCATTTTCAAAGCCAAGGTCAAAATCCCACACCGGGCCGACATAAAACTTTGGATCGTTGCGCTTTTTATACATATATGTACTCCAATATGTATCAGTGTTTCCTGAAACTTCTCCGACAATAAAATGTTGTAAGAAGCTATTCATATCTAATTTTGAGCGGTAACCGATTGCCGGATTATCAAAATTGTTGGAATATACATTGGACTCAAACAAGTTGAAGTAATATTCTATATATGTTTTCTGCATTGCCATAATTTTGTCATCATCAGGAGATTTGATGGTTACGGGTATCCCTTTGTCTGACTCAAACCATGCCAGCTCTTGATTGGCGTAGGCATCAACTTCGATTAGATAACCTCCGGTAAGTGCATCTCCCGATACATCGGTCTGCTCCATCTCATCAATATTTACTCGATTTTCTGCGACTTCCACTTGGTCACATAGTTGGTAACACCCTTTGTATTCTCCGTTCAGTATCACATCTACCGGATGGCAATAAGGTACATACTCCATTCCTACACACCTAGCTACTTCAAATGCGATCATGTTGCGCATCAATGTCTTATCTCCATAATTATTAATTAATGTCCACTTTTTGGCACGTGCCGGAGCATCAAGCACATTTTGTTTTTTATCAAACTTGATACGATATGGCTTTTTGGGATAAGACATACTGTTGTTGCCACGCAAACGTGTTTCTCCTGGAGCTTCAAGCAGATGCGAGCCATTTTGTGAAATTATTATTATGTTGCTAACAATATTGTTTTCCTTATCATATGGCTCCACTGCATCAACCGTATTGATTATAACTGTTGGTAAATTGGTTATTTGATGTAAATGAGAGTCGTCGCCTTCGCTTTTCTCTCCATAAAATTCGACTTCTGCTACGTTACAACGTGCATCGCCAGGACCGACATATCTAACATAACGAAATCCTCGTGAACAATTGACATCGGCATAGCTCATTTTCCCAATTTTCCCATTCTCTGTTGTGAGATATATTGGTACGGCATCAATAAAGTCGGGACTGTTTGCTCCCTCAAACATTGCCAATTTTACACGTTTTTCCCCTTGCCCGTCATTTCTTGGAGACCATCCGACTCGTGTTATTACATGCTTTTCTCCCAAGTCAAGGCCTGCCCATGTGTAAGAACGGGCATATGATGCAAAATAAGTGTCAAGATTTCCGTCAAATGCATTTGCCACCGTGTTAATTGTTGTTGATGATGCTCCGGTAGAATAGTCAACCGATAGGGTGGTTCCTATCGGAGTTCCAGTCAATTTAGTCGCAGATTGACCCGATAATATAGCACATGACAATACAATGATTATAAGTAGAGATCTGTTTGTTAGCATAATTCACATAGTAAATATTCATAAAGATATATCAATAATAATAACGATATTGAAAGATAAAACCACTACTATTTTGTTGTATTTTATATGCCAAACTACTTCTATTACCTAATAAAAAGAAGTGAGAGCAGAGTCAACCAGCAAGTGCAACATTACGAAAAAAATTTGTAAAAGCACTC
>CAZLUB010000040.1:0-21613 GCA_964562595.1 uncultured Muribaculum sp.
CGACAAACTGGCGATCGCCGCCTGATGGGCTAAAATTCACTTGCGAAACTTAAGGTATTTATTTAAAAAGGCCGAGTCTTAAATAATAAAGTGTGCACCCCAATGTTTTGTGCAAAACATTGGGGTGCACACTTTATGCGAAAGAATCAAGATCATTAGGCATTGCTCAAATAGATGTATATACTAGAGGATGGTTATGTCATTAATTATATCTATGTTAAAGTGAGCGTAGTTGCTTTTGGTATTACAAATTTCGAGACAATGCGAGTCGGTCGGAGCTAATCCGGCCTTTTAAGTTGATCAGTGTTATTTCGTCATGTTCTTCTACAAATATTATTATTTGCGAATATGTGTCCTTCTCTTTTTTAGCGCAAATAAGCAATTTTTCATTGCCATTTTTTATTTTACTTAATATTTCCAGTCCATTGGTTAAGCTGTTAACC
This sequence comes from uncultured Muribaculum sp., assembly GCA_964562595.1. Lineage (GTDB taxonomy): Bacteria > Bacteroidota > Bacteroidia > Bacteroidales > Muribaculaceae > Muribaculum. The sequence goes on from CAZLUB010000040.1 coordinate 444, forward strand.
TTTTCTTTGGCGAGTTTAATGGCTCTTTTATTTTCAATTTCTATAATCTCGATGCTTTCAAGCTGGTTGGCGATGTCTCCCAACTTGAAATTACCGGGGATTTGTTTATTGGCAAACATTGAAATCATAGACTTGGATATGTAGACATATTCGACGTCTTTCATTTCGGCAATTTCATCAAAAACTTTGTTGTCGGCTATGGCCGGCAGAGCAGAAAATATGGCAATTGTAAGAGAAACAACTATTTTGCACAAATATTGGGAAATGCTCATGTTTAACGATTATTTTTTGTTTAGTAAGTTTGATAATTTTTGGTCGATTCGTTCTATTGTCATTTCGGTTTTTTCAATAGAAGCATCGGCTATGTTAAGTTTTTCCGATAATAGTAGCAACACTCGCTCGGTTTCGGCATAAGCCAATTGTGGGTCGGTAATTTCGTGGCGTTTGCGGAAACTGTCGTGGCTTGTGTAGTTGGCTATTCCTAATATTAATGTTATCGATGCGGCAATTCCAATGGCAAAAAACAACTTTTTGGCTTTCTTGCTGAAACGTTCACGCATCTCAAGATTGTCGATGTGTTGTGATAGCTTAGCTTCAAGACCATCGGGAATCGTAGAGCCGTTGCTATTTAGCGCAAAGAAAATGTCGCGTTCTCGTAGCATATTCTCGTCAAGATCGGGATGTGAGGTAAAATAAGCCATTATTTCCTGCTCTTGCTTTTGAGAAGTCTCACCTTTGTAGTAAAGGTCGATAAGGCGGTTTATATTTTTGTCGGTCATGATGTTTCAGCGGTGTTTGTTATAAAGTTCTTTCAAGCGTTTACGGGCTCGAGACAGCAAAGTGCGAGTGTTTACAGAAGAAAGTCCGGTAATTTGTTCGATTTCCTCCATTGAGCAGTCTGCAAATGCCCTTAATTCAAGTACTTGACGTTGTTGCTTTGGAAGCATCGATATGAGAGACTTGACCAGGTTGAGTTTGTCGGTGGACATTATTGACTGCATAGTATCATGCTGGTCATCAATGTGGGCTGCATCGTCCAACGTGTTATACGAACGGTTGGTCCTTCTGAGCATATCGATGCATTGTCGTTTGGTGACTAATATGCAGTAAGCCTCATGGTTGTCAATGTCTCCGAGACTGTTGCGCTTACTCCACAATCGAGTGATTGTCTCCTGCACTGCATCTTGAGCATCGTCCTCATTGCCAATGACAGCAAGGGCGACTCTATACATAGAGCGGTAATGAGGCAGGATTAATCGTTTGAATGTGGCGGCATCCATTGGCTGAATAACTCAATCATTGTGACGAGCAAATTTCAATAGCGCATCGGCACTTCCTTTAGCTTTGATTATTTCACATTCGTCATTGTCATATTCAATGATGTAAAGCAATGAGTTGTCGCCGTTGTTTTCAAGATACATGCGCATTTTGTCATCATCTTCTGATGATTTCAAGATGAGTTCCTCTTTGTTGAGCTTGATTTGACCAATCAACTCATTGATTTGTTTGCGAACTTTACGGGAATAATCTTCGACCTCGACTACTTCTATTGACGAAATGCCATTGTAACGTGATTGGAACTTGTGGCTTGGAACATTACGGTATTCGGCATTTTTGAAGCTTTTACATTTTGTAAAAAAATCATCAAGTGTGATAGCACTGAGACTTGCTACGCCAATGAGGCACAATGTTGTGAAAGTGATTATTTTTTTCATTGTTGTAAATTTTTGGTTGTTATCTGCCTTGTAGACGCACAATGTCGCAAAATGTTACACTACGATATTAGTTTTTTATTGCCAACGCGATTGATTAAGTGCATTCAGTTTGTCTTCTGAGGCGTTGTTGCCCGGATGCCACAATTGGGGATGCCCAAGCTCTTCAGGCATGAAATCTTGCATTACAAAATTGCCCGGATAGTCGTGGGCATATTTATAGTCTTTTTTGTATCCGAGTTCGGCCATTAATTTAGTAGGGGCATTACGCAGATGTAGAGGAACGGGCAAATTGCCGGTCTGATTGACGAGGTCGAGGGCGTTGTCTATTGCCATATATGCCGAGTTGCTTTTTGGTGATGTGGCAAGATAGATTGTGCATTCGGCCAAAGGTATGCGTCCTTCAGGCCATCCTATTTTGTGAATGGTGTCGAAAGTGGCATTTGCAAGAAGTAATGCGTTGGGATTGGCCAGGCCTATATCTTCTGAAGCGAGGATTACCAATCGTCGAGCAATAAATAGAGGATCTTCACCTCCGGCAACCATGCGAGCCAACCAATAAATAGCCGCGTCGGGGTCACTGCCACGCACACTTTTTATAAATGCAGAGATGATGTCGTAATGAATTTCTCCGTTCTTGTCGTAGGCCGCCGGATTTTCTTGTAATCGGTTGGTGACCACATCGTCATTTATTATAAGAGGCTGTCCGGACGGAGTTGATTGGTCGATAAGGTCGAGTATGTTTAGCAATTTCCGGGCATCGCCACCGGCATATCTAAACAGGGCACTGGTGCTCTCTGTTACTACATTGCGTTGTTTTAATATCGAGTCGGTAGATAATGCTCTGTTGAGCAATTCTTGAAGTTGGGGCTCATCCAGAGGTTTAAGAACATATACTTGAGCACGTGATAGCAAAGGCCTTATTACTTCAAACGAAGGATTTTCTGTTGTTGCGCCAATAAGTGTCACAATGCCACTTTCGACAGCTCCTAACAGGCTGTCTTGTTGAGACTTATTAAATCGGTGTATTTCATCGATGAAAAGTATTGGACGACCTTGAGTAAACATGCCTCTTATGTCGTTTTTGCATCGGTCTAACACTTCGCGGACTTCTTTTACTCCCGAATGTACGGCACTTAATGTATAGAATGGCGACTTTATCGAGTTGGCAATTATGCGAGCAAGAGTGGTCTTGCCAACACCCGGAGGCCCCCATAAGATAAACGACGATACATTGCCTGAGTCAATCATGCGTCGTATAATAGAATCGGGGCCTACAAGATGTTCTTGGCCTATATATTCATCAATGGTCGTGGGTCTTAGTCGTTCGGCTAATGGAGCTTGCATAGATGTAGCTTGTGATAATGAAACACTATATGCAAATTTAGGAATAACTCGGGGAAAATTAGGTCAAGCCGTGTTAATTATTTACAATATGTTAATGGAAATCGGGAAGGGTATTATTTTTTTGTTTAACTTTACAAGCCAAAGAGCATGTTGCCATCGTCGGTATTGACATAGAACATAAAACTTTTGTGTGAGTCAAAGTGTTGAAACGATGACAACTAATGATAGATAAATTATGGCAGAAGAAACAAAACCTAAAAAGAACAACCATACAGCACGGTTGATATTTGGAGTGTTCATGATTGCAATTTATGTAGGCATGGGCATACTGATGATGATGAACTATTTTCAATGGTCGGGCGAGTGGGAATGGTTGCGTTGGCTGTTTGGAGTCCTGTTTATAGTGTATGGACTATGGCGAGCATATCGACAGTTTCGTGGCATCGACTACTATGTAGGCGACAATTTAGGAAAATAAGCAAATCAGATTATAGATGAATAGAAACATAGCTTATATTGTGTTGTGCGTGGCAGTTGCCATCATTACGTCATGTCGCCCCGCTCCGACTAACACCAGCACATCGGGGTTAGCGACAATTGTCTGCGACAATAGTTTTGAAAACATAATGAGTCAAGAAATAGATGTCTTTGAATATACCTCCAAAGGTAAAGCCAGCATCATTCCTTATTATGTTTCGGAGAAAGCGTGTGTCGATTCGCTGTTGGATTTCAAGACCAAGACAATAGTTATATCGAGAGATCTTAACGAGCAAGAAAAAGAATATATTAAGAGCAAAGACAAGCATGTTCGCTCCAATCGTATAGCCATAGATGCCATTGCGTTGATTGTAAATCCCGAAAATCCGATAGAAATTTTATCAGAGAAAGAAATTGCCGATATTTTATCGGGAGAAGTGACGCATTGGAATCAGTTGGAGCCAAGCAAGTTGGGAGAAATACAAGTTGTGTTTGACAATGAAGGCTCGAGTACGGTGAAGTATATGCGCGATTCACTGATGGATGGACGTAAATTTGGCTCAAATGTGTATGCTCAAAACACCAATCAAGACGTGTTTAAGCAAGTGCAGATGCGCAAGAATGCCATAGGCGTGATCGGAGTCAGTTGGATAAGTGCCGATTTACGCACTCGTGATATGTCTCGTGAGGAACGTATCGCCTCGTTGCATCAACAAGACACTACCGTGGCTGATTTTGACCCGACAGTGAAAGTCTTGAAAGTGCGCAGAGATGATAGCATAGAGGCATACAAGCCCTATCAGGCTTATATATATGATGGTCGGTATCCGCTTTATCGCTCGATTTACATGATAACGACTGCCGCTAATGGTAGTTTGTCTCATGGCTTCTATTCATTTGTGACAGGTATTATCGGCCAAAAGATAATACAGCGTACAGGTATATTGCCGGCACGTCTACAACCACGAATGGTTAACCTAAATTAGACGATGCCTTGAACAAGCATTAAACCAATCGAACAAAACAATATCAAAATAATAAACCACAAAAACAACAACTCACGACATGAAATTGAAATTTTTGTTATCGCTCTGCTTGGCAGGCGCATTGACAGCTTCAGCACAAAGTCAAGGTTATAAGGACGGCGTTGAATATTTTAAGGCTGGCCAGTATGACAATGCTAAAGAAATTCTTGAACGTACGCTCAACGATGCATCCACCGATAAGGCAATCGCTTATTACTATTTAGGCGCGATTCAGGTGCAAAATAAAAACTATGATGATGCTAAGAAATTATTTGAACAAGGATTGAGCGTAAATCCCGAGAGCGCATTTAATATGGTCGGATTGGGCGAGATAGCATTGTTCAGTGGCGATAAAAAGACTGCAGAAAATTATTTTAAAGAAGCTCGTTCGGTCAACAAAAAAGATGCGAAGGTGTTAACTGCAATAGCTCGTGCATATTTTAATGTCGACCCGGTATTATATGCCAAAGAGATAGCAAAGACCGATGAGCAGGCATTTAAAGCTAATAAGCAAGAACCCGATTTGTTCGTTTTTCGTGGCGACATTGAGGCATCTAAGAAAAACTGGGGTGATGCCGCAGGTATTTATGAAAATGCAATCCTATATTCCAAAGGACTTCCTGAAGCTTATGTAAAATATGCAAATGCTTATTTTAATGTGAATCCCGACTATGCAATTGCTAAGTTGCAGGAACTTTTAAAGGAGAATCCCAACTCTGCTCTCGGTCAACGTGAATTGGCTGAAAAATTTTATCAGAATGACCAATGGGCAAAAGCCGCTGTCGCTTATGGTGATTACATAAAGAATCCCAATCACTTTGTTGCCGATGAGGTGCGTTATTCAGTGCTTCTATACTATGGTCAGCACTATGATGAAAGTTTGGAACTGGCAGAAAAACTACTACAAGGAGACCCAAAGAATTTCCAACTCCAGCGTATAGCATTTTTGAACAAGGCCGCTATGAAAGATTTTGCAGGGGCTGATGAAAAGGCTAAACAATTCTTTGGCCTCAATGATCCTAATAACAAATATACCTCCAACGACTATTCGACTTATGGAGAAGTGCTTCAAGAATTGGGACAAGATTCGTTGGCCATACTCGAATATGAAAAGGCAGTTGCTGTCAACCCTGACAAGGGCGATCTTTACAAGGCGCTAAGTTCGGCATACTCAAGTGCAAAAAATTATGATAAAGCACTTGAAGCTTTCAAGAATTTTATCGACCTTGGCAATTATGTGACTAATGACTTGGTGACTCTCGCAAACCGTTATCAAAACGTTGCTGCAACTTCTGAGCCGGGGTCGGAAAAGAAAATTGAGGCAATTGACAATGCTATTGCTACCATAAATAAAGTTATTGAGCGTGTGCCCGACAACTTTATTCCTGTTCGTAACAAGGCTCGTATGTATCTTGTGAAAAACGACAATCAGCCATCTCTTGAAATGGCGCAGACATATGAACAAGCAGTAGCTTTGTTGGATCAAGACCCGGCAAACAAAACTTCTCGCATCGATTCATATAATGAAGCATACAATCAGATTGCATCATATTACATTAGTCAAAAAGACATCGAAAAGGCCAAGGAGTATTATCTCAAGTGTCTCGAACTCGATCCGACCAATGAAGCGTTGCGTCAGTATATTGAGAAAATGAAATAAAACTATTTGTTAAAAAAGTTCAAAAGCCGTCGTTGAGACTATCAATGACGGCTTTTGTAATTTTTAAAAGAGTATATTAAAATGAAAATAAGTATATTTGCAAAAAAATACATTTAATCTTGATTGTTGAATAATATATGAATAAGATTACATTAACTTTGGCGTCTATTGTTGCGGCAATATCTCTATCGGCTCAATCAAAGCTTAATTTAGAGGCTCAAATCATGCTTGAAAATTTACGTGAAGCCCGCATCAATGATGGTAGGTTGAAAACATTGGGAAGTCGTCAGCCGGTTATGACATTGTCAGACGACGAATTGGATGTGCTTCATGTAATATTGCGTATGCAACCCGATGCAGATGTGTCTCAACTTGAGGCTCTTGGCGTAAATATTAGAACTGTAATAGGCGATGGATTTTATACTGCCGATATTCCTGTCGCTGTCATAGAGGAGGTGGAAGCACTGTCAACGGTTGAATCAATCTCGGTGGGGCGTATGTTGACGCCTAAGATGGATAAAGCGCGAATTGCGGTGAAGGCCGATTATGTGCAATTGGGTAGCGATGATGTCAAGGCCTACGATGGGGAAGGAGTCATCATAGGAGTGTGTGACACCGGATTTGACCCACACCATGTGGCATTTATAGATTCTGAGACCGGGCAGAGCAGAGTAAAGTATATATGTAATAATAAAGGTTCTGAGTGGAAAACTCCTGAAGAAATCAGCCAATATGAGCCTGAAACATCTATGACCTCTCATGGAACGCATGTGTTAGGTATTGCAGCGGCGGGTGCAGTTGATGGGATGAAATATGATTTTGTCGGGATTGCCCCCAAATCAGATATAATATTAGCATCGCTTCCTTATTATGGCGCAAGTGAGACTCAGGTTTTGGAGGCAGTGGAAAAATTTGTCGATTATGCCGAGACGCAAGGCAAGCCTTTGTCTGTAAATATTTCATTAGGAATTAATGGTGGCTCGCATGATGGAACTTCCGATTTTAGCCGTTCTTTGGCGCTATTGGGAGAAAAGGCTATAATCAGTGTGTCGGCAGGAAACGAAGGAAATTGTGCTATTGCTTTGTCAAAAGATTTTGAATCAGATGATGATGTTTTAAAAACAGTTATGGTTCCCATTGCAGAACTTGATGTTTCGAGTAGTGGCAATCTGAATAATAACAAACCCGAAGAGACTATTGATATTTGGATGGCAGATGAGACTGATGTCGTGGTTGCTTTTGAGGTGTTTGATAAGACAACGCAGTCGGTAGTGTATTCTCATGAATTTACAACAAATAGCGGTACGTTAAGATATAATGGAGGAACTACCAATGCTGACCTGGGAGAATACTTTTATGGCTCTATCGTTTATTATGAAGGATTAGATCGCAATTCCGGTCGAAGACATGCAAGTTTGCAATATGCATTGGAGTCAACACAATATAAAAAAACAGGGTCTTTAGAACAAAATAACTTTTATGCAGCATTGACTGTGAAAGCTGCTGCGGGTGCACATGTAGATATGTATTGTTCTACTGCATATAATGAATTTTCATCATTAACCACCGATGGCTATTCCGAAGGTTCTTATGATGGAACTATCAATGAGTTGGCTTGTGGAAACAATGTTATTGCAGTTGGTTCGTTTGCCTCACGTAGCACTATAAACAAGTTGAAAAGTGATGGTACATATAGCTTAATGAAATTCTCGGGAATACGTGTCAGCAGACCGTCGGAATTCAGCAGCTTTGGAAAAAGGGCTGATGGTACATATTTACCTCATTTCCTTGCTCCGGGACAGGTTGTCGTGTCATCTTTAAATAGTAGTTATGTCAATGGATCATATATTTATAGTTTGTATAACGAAACATGTGATTATGTAACCGATGCCGACGGCAATATTCATTATTGGGGGCCAATGCAAGGTACATCCATGGCATGCCCGGTGTCAACCGGAGTGATGGCTTTGTGGTTGCAGGCTAAGCCTGAAATGACAGTAGATGAGGCAATCGAGGTTGCTCAGTCTACAGCTATTGTAGACACATATATAAGCAATGCCACGTATCCCAATCAGTGTGGTGCCGGTAAAATCAATGCTTTGGATGGAATAAAAAAGCTGTTGGGCGTAGACGATAATAATAGTGGAATCTCCGATGAATTTGCCGATGATGACAAGTCGGTTCTTGTCTCAAATCTTGATAATGGCAGATGTGAAGTGTTTGTTGCCCGTGGAAAGCGTTTTATTGCCGGTTTGTATAACCTTGCGGGTCATTTGGTCCGTTCGGCCAATGGAATTAATGGCGTGGCGCACTTTAATCTCTCTGATTTGAGCAAAGGAGTCTATGTGATGAATGTCGTGGGTGATAATGTCGCTTATAATACAAAGATTTTGGTAAAATAAGTCGTTAAGGATTCACATCATTAAATCTCAAGCATAAGATATAAAATGCTGTAGAGATAATCAATATTGCGGTGTCTCATACCGGAATAGAAGTGTCAGATGTCAATAAAAATGTTATGTTGACAACCTTACATATCATGTCATGTAATGAATTCAGGCAAAAAATATTCCTTGAGTTTGCGGGAATTGAATGTCTGGAATGTATCGATGTGGAAGACGGAGTATGGTGCTTTTATCGACAAGGTGTCTCGACAACCTATGTCGAATTATTGAGAGCCGGCAACAATGGATATTATGTTAATTTCGACAATTTATCGTCTTATTCCGATTATTTGCTTTTTCCATATTTGGTTGATTCTTTAGTAAAGCATCTGCAAGGAGAAGTCGAATGTTGTCGGGATGCCAACTTTTATCAGTTATATGATGAGCGGTGGGCCGAATCGACCATAGCTGAAGAGATTGCTGTGTTGAAGGGTACATTGTCGATGGTTGAACGCTATTATGTGGCATTGCCATTGATAGACAATGCATATATATCACTCGATTCTTTATCTGATTTAGGTGTCGGCTTGCATTCCTCAACCCCACGGATATATGGCTATGTGCAGTATATGATGATAAATCAATTGCTCCCAATTGGAGTTGTAGATGAGCAAAGTGATGTAGCCTGCGAGGAAATAGTTGTCGATATTCCACAGCATGTGTCGATAGGTCAAGTAAAGTCGTGGCAATTAGACGGAACTGAGACTTATGAGAGCTATTCGAAAGAAGATATTGAACTCTTGTTGCGATTGGCTGAGGAATTTAAGCAAGGACGCAAATTGCACGGAGTGTTACTTAACGATATTGGCACTATATATCAAGAAGGAATAGGAGTTGAAAAAGATGGCAAGCAGGCAATCGATTGGTTTTACGCTGCATACATGGCAGGTGATATGATGTATGCTCCAACAAATTTAGGTGATTTATACCGAAAAGGATGTGGAAGTGTCATGCCCGATTTGAAAATGGCATTTGATGCGTATTGCAAATCGGTTGACCCTTATGCCCACTACCGTATAGGTCAAGCCTATGAAGAAGGCTGGATTGGCGCCCCAAATGAAAAGAATGCTCTATTTTGGTATGAAAAATCAGCTAAAGAAGGTCATCATTTGGCAATCAAACGAATGAATAAACAAAATAATCAAAAATTATGATTGAATATATAAAAGGTGCAATTGTTGAATTGACTCCGACATATACTGTATTGGAGACCGGAGGCGTAGGGTATATGATAAATATCAGTCTTTCTACGTTTTCAGCATTGGAAAATGTAAAGGAGTCTCGATTACTTGTACATGAAATCATAAGAGAGGATGTGCATCTATTATATGGATTTAAGGATGAACGTGAACGTTCGATATTTCGTTTACTCATAGGAGTTTCAGGTGTTGGTGCCAATACGGCACGAATGATATTGTCGTCAATTCCGGCTCCGGAACTGGAACAAGTCATTGTAAGCGGCGACCATTCTCGTCTGAAAAATGTTAAGGGAATCGGGATTAAAACGGCTCAACGTGTAATTGTTGACTTGAAAGATAAAATAAAACCTATGGACGATGCGTTATTAATTCAGTCACCGAATGTATCGGAAGCTTTTGAAGAGGCTTTGGCTGCTTTAGTAATGTTGGGATTTGCGCGACCTCAATCTCAAAAGGTTCTAAAAAAGCTATATGATGCAGAGCCTATGATACGTGTCGAAGTGGCTATCAAGAAAGCTTTAACTATGCTCTGATCTGAAATGCGATTGTGGGTGTAGGAGTAAAGCCGATGCTGCAATCATCGCATAATGGAAAAACGTAGAGGCAGAGTATATAAAATATTGACTTGCATTGTCGGAACAATACTTGTATTTAGTTCCGCCAATGCTTTTTTGGCATATGCTCAATATCGGAAGTCAGAGTTATTACCTCCACCTCCAGTAGTTCCCAATAGCCAAGTATCGGATACAACTACAATATTATTTCCGGTTGAGCCAACGTTCCCTAATAGTTATGAACAGTTGACTGATGCAACGTCGGCTCCTGCCGATTTGTCATCGCCGTCAAACATTACGACATCTGCTGAATATGATCCCGAAGCCGGATGTTATATTATTCGTTCTAAAGTAGGAGAATACGAGGTGGCAACTCCTTTTATGCTCACTCCCGAACAATATAACAGCTTGGAGATGCGTAAGTCGATGCAGTCTTATTTTAATAAGCGCAATTCAGAATTGTTTCAAGGCGTGAAAGATAAAGAGCCTTTTAATGTGTTGGACATGAATTTTGAGTTAGGGCCTCTTGAAAAGATATTTGGTCCTGGGGGAGTGCAGCTAAAAACTCAAGGCTCCGTGCAATTATCAATGGGTATAAAGAGCAACAAAACCGACAATCCGACATTGTCGTTGACATCACGTCGTAAGACTTATTTTGATTTTGACCAAAAGATACAAGCAACAGTCAATGCATCTGTGGGTGACCGTATGAAGTTTAATATGACTTACAATACTGATGCTACATTTGATTTTGACTCTAAGAATTTGAAACTGCAATATGAAGGGAAAGAAGATGATATAGTAAAATATATTGAGGCCGGTAATGTGTCAATGACTACCGGGTCTTCTCTTATTAGAGGTAGTACTGCATTGTTTGGGGTGAAAACCCAATTGCAATTTGGAAAACTGACCGCAACAACACTTATTTCACAGCAAAACAGTGAGTCAAAAACCGTAAATACCAAAGGAGGTGTACAGACTACCGACTTTGCAATTAATGCTGATGAATATGACCAAAATAGACACTATTTTTTATCTCATTTTTTTAGAGACAATTATGACCAATTTGCATCAAAGCTTCCTTATGTGAGCTCAGGAGTTAGTATTACTCGTATAGAAGTATGGGTTACTAATAAAAGTGGAAATTACAATCAGTCACGTAATATAGTCGCATTTATGGACTTGGGTGAAAATCAAGTGCTTGCCAATGATTATTGGACTGCCGATATGATGCAACCCAACCCCAGCAATACCTCCAACAACTTGTTGGCAATCATCAAGGCGGATTATCCCGATGCTCGCAACATTAATACAGTGACTCAATCGCTCGAGCCACTTCGTGCTTATGGAGTGGAAGGTGGCAAAGATTATGAGAAAGTAGAAAGTGCAAGATTGTTGCAACCATCAGAATACACGCTTAATTCAACATTAGGTTATATATCAATAAAATCGGCCTTAAATGCAGATGAAGTGCTTGCTGTGGCCTATGAATATACTTATCGGGGACAAGTGTATCAAGTAGGTGAATTTTCTAGTGATATAACCACTACCGATAACTCTTTATATGTAAAAATGCTCAAGGGAACAACAGTAGCCCCACAATTGCCCATGTGGGACTTGATGATGAAAAATGTTTATTCGCTGGGAGCATATCAGATACAGAAGAGCAACTTCAAGTTAAATATAAAGTATTTAAGTGACACTACCGGTACAAAGATTAATTACTTACCGGTTCCGGGACTCAACGATAAGTCGTTGCTACAAGTAATGAATCTTGACCGAATCGACTCGAATGACGCATCCAATCCCGATGGCTTCTTTGATTATATTGAGGGATATACGGTGTTATCGTCAACGGGCAAGATAATATTTCCTGTTGTAGAACCTTTTGGCAAACACTTGGCGAATAAGATTGGCAATGAAGCACTTGCAAAACAATATTGTTATCAAGAGTTATATGACTCAACATTGGTGGTGGCACGCCAATTTGCTGATAAAAACAAGTTTATATTAGAAGGAGAGTATCAAGCATCAAGCGGATCTCAGATACGACTTAATGCAATGAATGTTCCGCGTGGATCGGTAGTTGTTACGGCCGGAGGTACTCCGTTGACCGAAAATAGCGACTACACTGTCGATTATGCTATGGGTATCGTGACCATAACCAATCAAAGTATAATCGATTCAGGACAAAGCATCAGTGTATCTCTTGAAAATCAATCGATGTTTAGCACTCAGCGTAAAACATTGTTGGGACTGGACTTGAACTATCAGTTTAGTAAAAATTTTAACATCGGTACAACATTAATGCATTTCTCTGAGAAAGCGTTGACTGAAAAAGTTAATATTGGAGATGAAATCATCAATAACTCCATGTGGGGAGTTAACTTGTCATATAATACTGATTTTATGTGGCTGACGAATATGGTAAACAAGATTCCTACGGTCAATGCCACGCAGCCGTCAACGTTGAATTTGCAAGCCGAATTTGCTCAGTTGGTGCCACATAAACAGAAGTCCGGTTCAAATAAGGGTAGCTCTTATGTAGATGATTTTGAGTCTACTCAAACCGGTATTGACTTGCGCTCGCCTTATGCATGGTTTCTTGCTTCGACACCTTACGAATCAGGAAATAATGCAATGTTTCCTGAGGCTTCATTGTCAAACAGTGTAGATTATGGAAAGAATAGAGCGTTGTTGGCATGGTATTATATCGATAGGATGTTTACTCAACGAAATTCTAGTTTGGTACCCGGGTATATAAGTGCTGATTTGGCTCAGTTGTCCAATCCTTATGTGCGAGAAGTGAAGTCAAGTGAGATATTCCCAGGCAGGGAACTTAGCTATGGAGAGTCAAATATAGTGCAGACGCTTAATCTGTCTTATTATCCTACCGAGAGAGGCCCATACAATCTTGATGCAATAGATGTCGATGATCAAGGTAATTTGCTACATCCCGAAAGACGTTGGGGTGGAATTATGCGCAAAATGGATAATACCAATTTTGAACAAGCTAATATCGAATATGTGCAATTCTGGCTGATGAATCCATTTTTGGATGAGGAAAATGACAATCTTGAGGGAGGTGACCTTTATTTCAATTTTGGTGAAATGAGCGAGGACATACTTAAAGACGGTCTGAAATCGTATGAAAACGGACTTCCTTTGGATGGAAATACAACCAACATAGCAGAGACGGTGTGGGGCCGTGTTTCTAAGCAAAATTCACTAACTTATGCATTTGACAACACATCGGGAGCGCGAATTAAGCAAGATGTCGGATTGGATGGACTTAGCAACGACGATGAGTTTGCTTTTTCAACTTACCAAGACTTCTTGAATCAATTGCGAATGAAGTTATCGCCTTCTGCAATAGAGGCTATGCAGCAAGACCAATTCTCTCCATTTAATGACCCGGCAGGAGATAAATACCATTTCTATCGTGGGTATGATTATGATGAGCAACGTCTGTCGATTTTGGAGCGGTATAAGCATTATAATGGTGTAGAAGGGAACTCTCAGTCTCCTGAAGATGTGAGCGATCCATTGTATCAATCAGCTCGAAGCACTCCTGACGTTGAAGATATTAATCAAGACAATACCATTAACGAATATGAGCGCTATTTCCAATATAAGGTATCTATTCGTCCGGAAGATTTAGTGGTCGGTAAAAATTACATTACCGATAAACAGGTGTCCATGGTGAGAACTCGAGATGGAAAAGATCAAGAAGTAGAATGGTATCAATTTAAAATACCGTTAAATGATTATGAGCGAATAGTTGGTTCGATCAATGACTTTTCAACAATCAGGTTTGTGCGTATGTTTATGACCGGATTTAAGTCTGTAACACACCTGCGTTTTGCTACATTAGAACTTGTACGTGGAGAATGGCGTACTTACGATTTTAATCTTAACAACCGAGGAGACAGCCCAGCTGAAGGTCAACTTGACTTGTCGGTTGTGAATATTGAAGAGAATGCCGAACGTCAACCAGTCAATTATGTGTTACCTCCGGGAGTGTCGCGTATAGTAGATCCGGGACAATCACAAATCACACAGCTCAACGAGCAGTCGTTGTCTATGAAAGTTATAGGTCTGCAAGCGGGTGATGGTCGAGGTATTTATCGCAACACATCTCTTGACTTGCGCAATTACAAACGCTTACAAATGTGGGTTCATGCTGAGAGCCTGATTGATGATGTAACTAATTTGCAATCCGGTGAATTATCATTATTTGTACGTTTGGGAACGGATGTCAAGAGCAATTATTATGAATATGAAATTCCATTGACGCTTACACCTCCAGGACGTTATAACGGAAATGATGGTTCGACTGACCGTTTCATGGTTTGGCCTGAGTCTAATAGGCTTGATTTTAATTTACAAAGCTTAGTAGAACTAAAAAAGGAACGTAACCAAGCCAAAAATATGGAAAACAGCAACGTAGGATATGCAACGTTGTATACTGGCCGTGATCCGGAGAATGAGCGTAATAGCATGGCTGTGTTGGGAAATCCCTCGTTAAGCGACATTCGGGTTGTGCTTATTGGTATACGTAATAATGCGAGTACGCGTCGAGATGGTATAGTCTGGATTAATGAATTAAAAGTTACTGATTTTGATGAAGACGGAGGTTGGGCTGCGAAGACTAATGTAAATCTCGGAGTATCTGATATTGCGACATTAAACTTTGGTGCGCATGTCGAAACTGCCGGTTTTGGTGGTGTGGATCAGTCGTTAAATTCACGTCGTCTTGATGATTATGAGCAGTATAACTTTGCGGTTCAAGCCGATTTGGGACGTTTCTTACCTGAAAAAGTTGCATTGAAGGCACCTATATATTATTCAGTATCAAAGGAAAAGATATCTCCAAAATATAATCCGCTTGATCAGGATGTTTTGTTAAAAGATGCATTGGAAAATGCTTCTGATAAATCAGAGAGAGATTCCATAAATGCTTATGCTGTGGAAACTTCTTCAGTAAAGAGTTTTAGTATCTCGGGATTGAAGTTTGATGTTAAAAGTAAAAACCCCATGCCTTGGGATCCTGCTAATTTTACGTTTAATTTCTCGTTTAATAAGCGTGCTGATGTAGACCCTAACACTGAGTATGAGAATACTAATGATTATCGAGGATCGTTTCAATATCAGTGGACTCCTTATGTCAAAGGGCTTAAACTGTTTAGTTGGATTAATTCTAATTCCAAAAACTTAAAGTTTATAAAGGAATGGGAATTAAATTATCTGCCGTCGTCGATTTCGTTTTTGACTACAATGTCACGATATTATTATGAGCAGCAGACACGTAGTGAGGTAGATCAAATGTTCCAGTTGCCGGTATCTGTTTCTAAAAATTTCATCTGGGATAGACAACTTAACTTATCATGGAATATAACAAAGCAACTCTCGGTGACATTTACGTCCAACACATCGGCACGAATTGAAGAACCTATTGGAGCCGTCAATAAAAAATTGTTCCCTGAAGAATATAAAGCATGGAAAGATACAGTATGGCAGTCGATTAAACATATGGGTACTCCTTGGGCTTATAATCAATCGTTTGTGGTTTCATATCGTGCACCGTTTTCGCGAATTCCTGTATTAGACTTTTTGACGGCTTCAGGAGGGTATAATGCTACCTATAATTGGGACCGAGGAGCGGAGGTCGATGGAATTAATATTGGTAATACGGTGAGAAATCAATCGGCTTGGAATATAGATGGACGTATTAACCTTGAGACATTATATAATAAAGTTCCATATTTAAAGAAAGTAAATCAACGCTTTTCCAACAAGCGTCCGGCAACACAACCTAAGAAAGCAAAGAAATTTACGAGGACATTTAAATTGAGCCCTGACTCTGCAATTATTATCAAACATAATTTGCGCACCAAAAAGGTAAAAGTGTCGGCTAAAACTATTGATAACAAGCCTTTTGCAGTGAAGACTAATGTCGTTGATGAGAATTCAATACAAGTGTTGACAAAAGGTGAGCATAACTTGAAATTTGAGATTACCGAGGTCTTAAAAGTCGAAAAAAACTTTTGGAATGAATTTGCCCAGCATGCAACTCGTGCAGCCATGCTTGTACGTAATGGTAGTTTAAAGATACGTAACTCCAAATCTTTGTCGTTGCCATTGTTTGATCCTGAAATAGGCGATGTCTTTGGGCAATCGCGTAGCTATGGTCCTATGGCTCCGGGTCTTGATTTTGCCTTTGGATTTACAGATGAATCATATATAGATAAAGCCAAAGAACGAGGATGGCTTATCCTTGATGATGGGCAGACTTCTCCGGCCATATGGTCAAGAACAAATGAGGTTGAGTTTAAACTTGATTTAGAGCCAATCAGAGGGTTGAAAATCACTTTGACAACCAATCGCACAGACAACCGCACCGATCAATTCCAATTTATGTATGAGAATGTACCTGTGACACATACCGGTAGCTATACCAAAACGCATTGTGCTATTGCTACAGCATTGCGAGGTGTAAGTTCTGATAATAATTACCATAGTGATGCCTTTGATCAATTTTTGGTTAATATCCCGGTAGTTGCTAACCGCATTGAACAACAGTATAAAGGAGTTAACTATCCAACTTCTGGATTTATGCAAGGAAGTCCTAATGCCGGGCGTCCTTTTGACCCAAATGTCGCTACCGTCAACCAAGCAAGTAGTGATGTGTTGATTCCGGCCTTTATAGCAGCATATTCCGGTATTGACGCTAAAAAGATTTATCTGACACCATTCCCGTCTTTGTCAGATGTATTGCCCAATTGGAAAGTAACTTATGATGGCTTGATAAAAGTAGGTAAACTTAGGGAATTATTTAAGACAATCACCTTAACTCATGCCTATCAATGTACATATTCGGTTGGCTCTTTTTCGTCATATCTTAATTGGATTGAGGTTGACGGAAGTAAAGGTTTTGTGCTTGATGAATTGTCGGGACAGCCTATGCCATCGTCTCCATATAATATTTCATCAGTGGCAATTAACGAAAAATTTGCTCCATTGGTTGGAGTGCAGGTTACGTTAAAGAATGACTTGAAATTTAATGCTCAATATAATGATAGCCGTACGTTGACACTTAATTCTGATGCCGGACAGTTGGTTGAAGCTCAAACTAAGAGCATAACTGTAGGAGCCGGATATAAGATTGTTGGTTTCAATACAATATTGAAGATGAAGGGCAGTGGTAAGGGTATTAGTAATGACTTGACTATAAATGCCGATTTTTCATATCAGCAGAGTCAGGCACTGATTAGAAAAATTGAGAATAATTATGCGCAGGCTACGTCGGGAACGCGAGGCATCAATTTTAACTTGATGGCGAGCTATGTTATGAGCAAACGCCTTACTGTCTCGGCTTATCTTGACCATCAGATAAATACTCCGCTCATTTCATCAAGTGCTTATCCGACTACCAATTCAAGCTATGGGATATCATTAAATCTCAATCTTGCTCGATGATGATTTTGACATTATAAAATTTATGAGGGCTGATTACAATTAATCAGCCCTCATTGTTGCATGAGATTATATTTGTTAAAGTAGTGATGCTATGACTGATTTGATTTCGTCAGAAAGGGTATTGGCTTCATCCATGCTATGAGCTTCAGAGTATATGCGTATGATAGGCTCGGTATTGGATTTGCGCAGATGCACCCAACTATTGTCAAAATCAATTTTTACGCCGTCAATGTCGGTGATGCATTCATTGGCATATTTATCTTTTATAGCTTCAAGTATTGCATCAACATTGATCTCTGGAGTGAGTTCAATTTTATTTTTCGCAATGAAGTATGTGGGGTATTGAGTTTTTAGTTCGGTCACCTTCTTGCCACTTTTTGCAAGCAATGTAAGGAATAATGCGACTCCCACGAGTGCATCGCGACCGTAATGGGCTTCTGGATATATAACACCACCGTTGCCTTCCCCTCCAATAACGGCTTTTGTCTCTTTCATCTTGGTTACAACGTTTACTTCACCTACTGCTGATGCGGTGTAGGTGCATCCGTGATTGTTGGTTACATCTCGTAGTGCACGTGATGAACTTAGGTTTGAAACGGTTGCGCCGGGAGTCTGTGAAAGTACATAATCTGCTATGGCGACAAGAGTGTATTCTTCAACAAACATTTTGCCATCCTCCATCACAATCGCAAGGCGGTCTACATCCGGGTCGACAACAAATCCGACATCGGCTTGTCCCGAACTCATTAATTCTGAAATCTGGGTAAGATTTTCTGGTATGGGCTCAGGGTTGTGTGAAAAATGTCCGTTAGGTTCGCAATTCAGCTCTATTATGTTGTTAACACCGAGTGCATGCAATAATTGAGGAATTATTATACCTCCAACAGAATTGACCGCATCTACAGCAACAGTGAAATTTGCTTTTTTGATGGCTTCGGTGTCAACAAGAGCGAGATTAAGTACGCTGTCGATGTGTTGGAGATTGTAGGATGTGTTTATAAATTCATGTCCTATATGGTCAATGCCGGCAAATGTATATTTCCCTTCATCTGCAATTCGTAACACTTCGCGGCCTTGTCGATCATCAAGAAACTCTCCATTCTCATTGAGTAATTTTAGTGCATTCCATTGTTTGGGATTATGTGATGCTGTAATGATTATTCCACCACAAGCCTTTTCCATTACTACTGCAATTTCGGTAGTGGGTGTGGAGGCTTTACCTATGTTGACAACATCAAACCCCATTCCGGTCAGTGTCCCGACTACTATATTGTTGACCATGTCGCCTGATAGTCGAGCATCTCTTCCCACTACTATTTTGTTGGTCGTACGGGTTGTGGTTGAAGCTATGAATGTGGCATAGGCTGCTGTGAATTTTACAATATCAAGAGGGTTGAGGCCTTCTCCGGGTTGTCCGCCGATAGTCCCGCGTATGCCTGATATTGATTTTATAAGAGTCATGGTATGTTATTCGTTTAATTGGGAAATATTGTTATTAGAGCTGAGTTTTATAATATCTTACATTATAAAGGTAAGGAACGACTGTTGATATTTCGCTTGATGGTCCGTATTGAGAACGGATGACTAAGTCAACGTTGCACCCATTTCCAAGATAATTTAGAGGCAATTGAATTCCGCTACCCCATTCAGACGAGCCACTTGAGGTGTAATTTTTGTAACGGAATGAAAGTGAGTACATCAAGTCATCGGCATTTCCTGATCCTATGGGTAATTTACCGTTGACATATTCGTCAAGATCATAGCGTGTGAAAAAGAATCCTATAACATCATCATATTCGGCACGGTTGTTCATGTCGCCGGTCTCTATGACACGCATGTATACATTTCCGTCTTCGTCCATTTTATAAAATGGAGCATTTTTCCCGACTTCAAAAATAGAATCGGCAGGAACTTGACCTATTACACGTTGGTCGGCCAGGAAACGATTAATTGCTGCAGTCTCTTCGTCAAGTAGTTCAGCATAACTTTTCCCGTCGTTACAAGATGAGGCAAGCATTGAAATGATGGCTATGCTTAGCAGAGATAGAATATTGGTCTTTTTTATGATGTTCATTGTCGTAAAAATTATTATTTGTTTTGTGGAAGATATTTGTCGTATTGATGAAGTAAAGATTTGAATCTTTCAATTGCTTGTTGCATGGAGCCGTTAAATTCTCCCCCGGATGCGTTTACATGTCCACCGCCTCCAAAGTGTTCTTCACACAAGCGGTTGACTGGAAATGCCCCTTTACTACGTGCTGAAACTTTTATATAGTCTCCGTCATCACGTAAAAATACTGAGTAAGTAACCCCGGGCATGCCAAGCGGAACATTGACCAAACCTTCTGTATCACCTTTTTGATAGTTAAACTCTTTTTGCTCGTCTTTTGATAGAGTTATTAATGCGGCTTGGTGTTCCGGAAATATTTGCATGCGATGTGCAACAAGATGCCCGTTAAGCCTAAGGCAACTTTCTGTTTTTGTATTCATCACCTGCTTATATATTTCATCTTTGTTAATGCCTTTTTTTATTAATTCTGCTACAACAACATATAGATCAGGGTCGTTAGAGTTGTATGAGAAATTACCGGTGTCAGTCATCATGCCGGTGTATATGCATGTGGCTATATCGCGATCTATTAGATTGAATAATTCCAAACGACATAACAACCTGAATGTTAACATTGCGGTTGATGATTGATCGGGATGGGATATTATCACTTCGGTGAAGTTTTCAGGCTTTTCGTGATGGTCTATTAATACCTTGGTAGCCTTAGATTTTATCAATGCATTCTTCATGAGATCTACACGATAAGGAGCATTGAAGTCCATACAAAATATCAAATCGGCCTCGTGAAGTAATTTTGTGGCAAAATCGGTATATTTTGAGTAAGGTATTATATCCCTTGCTCCTGGAAGAAATTGAAGGCTCACAGGGGGAATGTCGGGGGTCACTACACGAGCGTCCTTGCCAAGATTGTTCAATATATGGCATAGTCCCAACGAGGAACCAATGGCGTCTCCGTCGGGCGACATGTGGCATGTTATGATTATGTGGTTGCTGCGTTCAATTAATTCGCGCACAACTTTTACATTGCTTTCTTTTATGGTTGGTCTAAGCATGTTTTTATAATTCAATTTACAAAGATACGGAAAAGTGCCAAAAAGAACAATTGTCAATCTGATAATCCTACTAAATAATGATAAAGAAGCTTATTAAGCAGAGTCAACCAGCAAGTGCAACATTACGAAAAAAATTTGTAAAAGCACTCC
>CAZLUB010000041.1:0-21330 GCA_964562595.1 uncultured Muribaculum sp.
CGAATTATATGTAACTTTGCAAATAAAAACAAAATATAATCACTGCTATGACGAAAGAAGAACGACACGCACGAATCATCGAAACGCTCATCAAACATGAATCAGTGCAAGTTTCTGACTTGTCAACATTGCTTGACGTGTCGGCTGTTACTATTCGCAAGGACTTGACCGAGTTAGAGAAGGATAATAAACTCTATCGCAGCCATGGCAAAGCAATCTTGATCAACCCATATATCAATAACCGATCGGTAAATGAGAAAGAAAAATTTGCAACTGAAGAAAAAATGCAAATAGGACGTTGCGCAGCATCGATGATCACTAAAGACGACTCTATCATTATCGCTTCGGGGACAACAGTTCATGCTCTTGCTCGAAACATTAAGCCCATACACAAATTGACCGTCATAACTGCCGCATTGCAAGTATCTGAAATACTAGCAAATGATGAAGCTATAGAAATCATACAACTCGGAGGTTCTTTAAGACATAGCAGCCTCTCGGTAGTAGGACGTTATGCTGAAAATATTTTGCCCAATTTCTCTTGTAGCAAATTGTTCCTGGGTGTAGATGGCATTGATTTAGGTTATGGCATTACGACTACCGACATACGCGAAGCCGAGCTCAACAGAGTCATGATGCATACAGCACAAAAAACTATCGTATTGGCTGATTCTTCTAAATTTCGTCGCCGTGGATTCAGCAAAATTGCTGATATCGAAGAAATCGACATGATTATCACAGATGCCGGCATCCCCGATTTGATAGCATCGCGCATCGAGGAATTGGGAATCGAGCTCATCATATCCAAATAACCGGTTTATTCATCCTCAAGCATCGATACCGACATCGGATGGTCGCCCACCTTTATATATCTTCACATATTCATTTGGGAGCAATCCAAATTGTTCTTTAAAACATTTGGCAAAATATGATGAAGTACTGAATCCTGTTAAATACACGATTTCATTTATTCGATAATTGCCCGAACGCAATAGTGCCGAAGCTTTTTTTAAGCGAAACAATTTAATATATTCACCGGGGGTTACTTCCGACAGTCCTTTAAACTTACGATTAATAGTACTCCTACTCAATGCTAGCTCCTTGGATAGCAAATCAATATTAAGCTCCGAATTATCAAGATGTTTATCAATTGCCTTGTTAACCTCCTCCAGGAACTTCCTATCGGCCTCATTTTCAGTCAACTTATTGACTGACTCAATAGGATATATACTAAAAAGCCTTTTGACATCTTTCTTTTTCTCTATTAAATTTATAATCTGGGCTTTAAGAATTGAATAAGAGAATGGCTTCTCTATGTAAGCATCCACTCCAAGATCAAGCGACAACACCTTAATATCCAAATTGTTCTTAGCCGTAAGAAAAACAACCGGGATATGGCTATATTTATAATTTGATTTCAACTCTTTAAGCAGACCAATCCCATCGAGTTCGGGCATCATGACGTCACTAATAATCAAGTCAACATCTTTTGTTTCCAATTGTTGCAATGCCACCAATCCATTAACCGCTTTTACGACGTTGTAATCGGCGCACATCCACTTTGATATTAAGTTTAGCAATTCTTCATCATCCTCGACAAGCAATATGGTGCTTCTACCCACCACCAAAGCCTTATCTTCATCCGACTCCGGCATTTCATTATCCAAATGTGAAGCTACAGATGCAACGACACACAATGGCAAAGTTAGGACAAAACAGTTTCCCCCTGATTCTGACACTTTATAATGCAGAGTTCCATCATGCAACATAGCCAATTTTCGAGCCAAAGGCAAGCCCAATCCACTTCCATTGCCAAAACCCCAATTATTATCATCTTTAATTTGAAAAAACGGTTCAAAAATCTTTTCTCGCAATGACATGCCGATAAGACGTCCATCGTTTTCGACAGTCAATATTGCGGAATCATTGACCTTTCTCAATTCGATATTAATGTAGCTATAGGCATGCTTCAGAGCATTTCCAAGCAAGTTGCTTACAATCTTTACAAATGCCTCATAATCAACATTTGCCCATATTTGTTCGTCAAGAATCAAACTGCATTTCAACGAACGTTGTGAGATCATCGAGACAAAACGATTATTGGTATCCTTGATAATTTGTGACAGATTTGTCACTGTAAAATTAAGTTTAAAGCCATCCTTCTCAACACTATGGAAATCAAGCAACTGATTAGAAAGTTGCAACAATCTACCAACATTCAATTTCATAATCTGCAAACAATCTCTCACATCATCATCTAACAATTTATCTTGCAACAAATATTCCAATGGCGAACTTATCAATGTCAATGGAGTCCTGATTTCATGAGTGACATTTGTAAAAAAATCTATTTTTTGCTTGATTGTTTCCTGCTCGTTTTTTAGCTTTATCACAGCGACATGCTCCATTTGTTTCTTTACAAGTCTTTTCCTCATCAACCAATAAAAAAGAGCAAAAATTGAGATCGCCAATATCAAATATATCACAATTGCCGATTCTGACAAGTAAAATGGGGGCAACACATGAAATTTAAGTCTCTTTACCTGCTCACTCCACACTCCAAAACTATTTGCACCTTTCAACATAAACTCATAATCACCCGGAGGCAGATTTGCATAATGTATACGATTGTATTTGTCAAGATATATCCAATCGTCATCAATCCCCTTCATCATGTAAGCAAAATGATTTTGTTTAGGAGACGAATAACTCAACACGACAAACTCTAATGTAAATGTCGATCTATCATGAGGCAACGTTATTGATTCGACCGTATTTACCGATTGTTTCAATATTGTATCTGCTCCAATCTCAACCTCCTCATTTTGCATTGATAATGATGTAATGGCAACAGTCGGATGTGAACAATTATCGACAAATGTTTTCGGATTAAATATAGTCAAGCCCTTAGCTGTACCAAAGTACATGTTGCCATTGCTATCTATAAGTCCCGATTTATAATTAAACTGATTTGAAGCCAGTCCATGATTACTCATATAGACTTGTACCTGCTCGTCAACCGGATTAAATTTGACAAGACCATTATTTGTGCCAAACCAAAAATTATCATCTGGAGCCTCAACAATCTTATATATCACCCCATTGGGCAGTCCATTGTTTTCATCATAACAATAAAATGCATCAGTTGTGGCATCATAACGACAAAAACCTTTGCCTTCGGTAGTAAACCACACCCGACCATGGGCATCGACATGCACACTTAGCACTTTGTTTGTCGGAATGGATGTCGAATCGTTCTCGTCATAAACATACCTACGCATTTTTTGTGTGTTTGAATCATAACGAATCACTCCTGAACCAAGTGTAGCAAACCAATAACGACCGTCTCTATCCTGAGCAATATCATATACAAATGGCATTCCCAGTTCTGTAACTTTAGTCAAAGATTCTTTATACGTATCATACACATAGACTCCACTGACTGTGCCAATCCACAATTCATCGCTATTTTGAGGACGGTAAAGCGAAAAGACATCTTCGTTTACCTTGCGTCCAATCTTTGCCGATAGGCTTATATACTTTAATTCTCCGGTCGTCAAGTCATATCGGTCTATCCCTCCATTATAATACCCAATCCATAGATATCTATCATCACATGCCAGTCCATGAACATTACTCAACTTGGGAGAATAACCGACACGATGTTTTTTAAAGTCAATCACTTTCAGATTTTTAGAGTCGATACAAGACATCCAATTATCTTCTGTTCCTACCCATATGCGGCCTTGACCATCTTCACATAACTCTCTGACTCGCTCTCCTGATATTGATGAGCCATCTTGCTGTGGATAATATTGCAAAAATTGGCAATATTGACATGGAAAATAATTTACGCCATCAAAGTAGGTTCCCACCCACACACCATCTTCCCGGTCAATAAATATGGAATATACAGCACTATCCGAGATCGTCCGCGAATCAAACAAATGGTGGTAATAATGTTCATATTCTTTTGTTATCTCATTGTAATGATACAATCCAAGTTCTGTTCCCACCAATATATGTGAAGCCGACCGTCTTGTAAGTTTATGTATTTTAGTCGCCTTAAAATCAAAATCAGACTGATGAGTCTCAACTTGAGCCAGTTCATCATCAGCAGTCAATAACAACAGTCCATGCTCAGTTGTTCCCACATACAATCTGCCATTACCGCATAGCAATGCATTAATCGAGCAGTTTATTAGATTAAGTCCCTTGGTATGACATATTTTAAATTTTTTTGCAACAGGGCTATATTGATACAAACCATCTCCAATGGTTCCAATCCAGATATCACCGTTTGAATCATCAATTTCAATACACTGAGCCATTCCGACATCACTAAATTGTTTTAGTCGTTGAGTCACTTTATCGTAACAATACACTCCACTACTTCCGGCAACTATCCACAACAGCCCGCTCTTGTCTTCTTTGATTGCATTTATACGTTTAGGAATATCGACCTCCGTCTTGTTGACGACATTTATGGCTTGGAAATTGTCATTTAATCTGTCATATAAATATAATCCTTCGTCAGTTCCCACCCACAACAGATTATCACGATCCTTATAAAGGGATAATATATAACTGCTCCCTATACTATTTATTTTATTTGGCTCATGGCGATATACTTTAAAAGCCAGACCATCAAATCTGTTAAGTCCATCTTTTGTGCCAAGCCACACAAAGCCATCGGCATCTTGTGATATGCAGTTTACAGTATTTTGCGACAATCCATTAGTCATATTGTAATGTACAAAATTATGCGATAATGTATTTGAAGCACTACCGTATACCCATAAAAGCATCGCCAACGTTGTACAAACCAACCTCTTGATCATTACTACTCGATTTCAATACATAATTTAAGTATTTTATTCCGTTACCACCAATTTTACCGTTTCTATTTCATCTGAACTTTCAAACGTCACCAAATAAACACCATTGTTCAAACCTGACACATCAAACAAAGCCCGATCGGGATAACGAAACGCCATCATCAATTCACCGCTAATATTTCTAACAAAAACTGCACCTTCCCTATTTGGTGCAGTTTTAACGCATGCCGTATTTGATGTCGGATTGGGATAAACATCAAATTCTGATGTTTGGCTCATGATAGCATCAGGCTTCGAGCTTTCGACCATAGAAATTTCTATATAGTCTATATCATATGGGTTGCGCACCGACACTGGCGCTATATTAATGATGTTCAGCCCCTCAAGCAACTCAACTTGTGTTGTGAACAATGACCATTCTGAAGAACTTCCGGCGGGCAGATTTAATTGTTGCTCATTACCATTGACTGTTATGGCATATTTCAAGCTCAAACTTCCACGGTAGCGTATTGACAGAGAATAAGTTCCTGATGTTTTTACAAATACATTGTTAAACTGCAAGAACGTACTCAATCGCGACACAAATGCTCCAGATGAAGACATTCCATCAAATGTACGATTACCCTCATGAGGCTGAGCAGCTTCTGCCTCCAATCTTAAATCAGACATTTGATTTGCACTACCCAACTTTGTCTCAGGATAGAACTCAGTCATATATCGCTCGGTCACCATTTCTATTCCAGAATAAAATCGCATGGATGTCTCACCTTGTACGATCTTCAATCTCACCGATTTCTTACCATTGGTAAGTGAAAGCGGGACTTTAAAGAAGAATGAAGGATAGGTAAATTGTTTCAACTTTTTGCAATTACCTATACTGCCTACCAATACATCATCGATATAAACTTCATAATTGCCACATTCCTCAGTTTCCCATCCCTGGTGCTTCACGGTTACATAATGCTGCGTGTTGGCAACTTCAGAAACCGCCATATTAAACGACATATAATTGCCTGCGGCAACGTATCTGAGGTTTTTGCCAAAATTCACCTCCAAAGCCGAACGACCCTTATAGTCATGAGCATCTTCATTGCTATTGAAAATAACTCGGTCTGTTACATAAGTTTTTTCCCAATCAACATCGTCAGCCCCCACAAATCGCTGATATATCGAGGTCTTCATGCGATGAGCCTTATAAAATGGGACAAACTCATAATCCTTATCCATGCCACGCCCCGAGAACGTCAAATAGCCCGTTTTGCTAATCCATGACGACAAGTTGCTTTTGGGATTGTCAAAGTTGGGAAAGTCAGGGTATGTCAAAGCTTGAGAATCGCCTTGTTGATTCCATACATTACTTATATATTCCCCTGAGGCATTTCCCATATTAGGAACGATTACCAATGGGCCATAAAACAAACTGACCACATTGGGTTCTTCCGATGGTTCGTAGCGCAACTCTACCGGCAAGCTGACATAAATTTCATCTCCGGCAACCCAATCATGCATGATTGAGAAATATCGGTTTTCAACAATAAAGCACTCTTTGTCTACTCCATTTACAGTTGTTTTAACTTTACTGAAATCCATCCATGACGGACAACGGAACATTATACGTCCTGTAAAATCATCATTCTCAACCACTGTGAGTTTTATTGTGTTTTCCTCTGGATAGTCACCCTCCATCTTAAGTAACAATCCCTTGTCGGAATAATTTAACGTTGATGGTATATATAGGTTGACCAACACGTCCTTATCATTGTGAAAATATATAGCCTCGCCATACTTCGAATGATTTTCCAATCCTGTCTCCCAACAGCAATAAAAACTACTATCATCCATGTATTTTCGACCCTGTCCCGGCATAAGCGACTGATAATAACAAAATCCACCTCCAACCGAGTTGTTTTCAGGGTCTTTGGACGCTAAAATGTGATTATATAATGCCCGTTCATAGAAATCGAGATATTTGCTGTCTCCAAAAACGGCAAACATGGCTTTGGTAAATCTCAGCATATTATTTGTACAACATGTCTCTGCAGAAGTATTGGCCAATTCATCAAGCAATTTTCCGGGCTCTCCATATCGCTCCCATCTACCATGACCTCCGATAGGCAACACATGATGATTAACAACAATGTCCCATGTGTTTAATGCAGCATCCCGATTCAACACATTACCGGTGTATTCATAATCCCTGATCAGCCCAATAAATTTGGGATCGTAAACATTGGCATGACGAGAAGTCAGCACATCATCCCCAACAGCCATACGATCACGAAAATTCAGACTGTGAGTCCAACGCGCGGCATTTTCAAGAAATCTATTGTTGCCGGTCAAAGCATAAGCGTCGACAAAGAGTTCAACCATGCCACCATGCTCGGCCTCAAGAGCCATCTGCAATTGGTTGTCTTCGGGAATTAAGTCAGTCCAATTACATGCCCATTCCATACATTTTACAAAAACGTCTTTAGCCTTTTCATATCCGGTATACAAATACACATCTCGTATTCCATAAAATATACGGTGTATCTGATAAAATGCCATACCCGCCATAGCCGAGTTGGTATAAAAGTCTTCACCATTATTATTAGGATAAGTACCACTTCCTGTAGCCGCCATCAATGCATTATAGGATGCCGATCCTTTGCTACGTCCAAAAAAGAAAAAGCCATCAAGATTTTCACGTTCCTGACAATCTGCAATATTGTCAATCATCCACTTGATTTTTTCCATCAATTGAGGTTCTCCGGTTGCGGCATAAAGCATGGCACATCCCGCCATATAATTGGAAAAACCATTTCCATTGTTGTGTTGCCATCCTCCATAGTTTTGTGCCGTTGTCGCAATATCGCCTCCACGCAACACATTATTAAGCAAACGCTCTGGGTCAAGCGATAAAAGATATTCCAGATGTTTGTCTTGCATCTGCTTAAAATAACTTCCTTCAAGCAATCTCACATCAGAAAGATCAAAACCCGACCATTTCTTGTCAACAATGCGCTTAGCCACGGCCACATCGTCAATCTCTTCTGCCGAGACAGAATGTATTGACACAAGCGACATCACTACGATCAAAAACCATTTATATATTTTCATACAGCTTAAATAATATTAATGGGCGTGCCACCTCAAAAGATGACACACCCAGATTATAAAACATATTATTGAGCAATAATCTTTTGAGAATAGCCATTTGCGACTACCACATACAATCCTGAAGTAAGATTTATTGCCTGTACATGGTAATTAGCCTTGGCGACAAATTCTCCAACCTTTACACCTGAGATAGAATATATTTCAACAGTCTCTCCTTCAAGGCCACTTACAGCCAACTCTCCACATGTATAAATTACTGAAGCATTACATTTCAAACTTGTATCTTCAATGCCACTGAAATCACCAATCGAATTGTCTGAAGGCAGTTTCACAGCATTATCAGAATAGGTGGTAGTTCCCACTACATAAGACAATCCTTTATAATCGCCATTATGGGCATCTCCTGAAGTAGCAACAATATCGGGAACTCCATCATTATTAAAGTCAGCCACAGCATATACCGGACACTTTAATGAACACCAACGATTGTAATAGCCCTCCATCACCGGCTGTTGATCTGCGCCTTTTTCTCCTTTGAAAACCGAGGTGCTGAAACCTCCGCGACCATCACCAAGGCGCAATATACCCACTAAAGCACACAAGTCATTGCGTTTAGATTCATCATCTATGTCCGAAGTCGGGATCCATGAATTCCACCACAAATCCAGATTTCCGTCCTGGTTAAAGTCGGCAACAACCGGAGTCGCACGCTCTCCTCCAAGAGGAGTGATTTCATTGCCATTTAAGTCTTTGTCATAAGCAGAGAAGTTGCCATTTCCATCATTAAGCATCAATCCGCCACGATAAATCCATGGGTTGGCAGTTACTTGATCGTTATTTAACCAATAAATGTCGATTGCACCATCATTATTAAAGTCTCCGACTGTAACTCGTGCACCTTCCGCGGTAAAAAACAATCCGTTGTTTTTTACCGACTCCACTACAGTTTTAGCTGTAAATGTTCGGTTTTTATTGTTAATTGAAACAAACACTCCACTTCCATCGCCTTTCAAGTCTGTGTTTCCTGCATCGTTATAGCATTTTCCTGATTTTGCCGTACATGATACAACATCCAACCATCCGTCATTATTGACATCGGCAACAATAGCATTTCCTTCAGCCATTGGAGCCATTCCGTTTTCAATATGTGTAGTTCGGGTAAATTCATCATTTCCATTCCCCCAATAAACGACTTGAGTCGATGATCCATATTCACTCATAATTTCATCGGCTGAGTCAGGAAGGCCAATAGCTCCGGAAATCAACACATCATAATTGCCATCATTGTCGAGGTCGCATAGATTGAGTCCTTGTCCGGCACCACAACAACCGTCTTCAAGTTCTTTAATCAAAGTCCACTTAGGATTACCCTCTGCATCAAATGTCAGGCTGTGTAACGAAGTTTTCCACATGCTTTTTAAGCCTGTGTTGTAACCGGGCTCCCACCAACTTGCATTTGTGACAGACCCTGTTGTTGCAACCACAGTCTTGGCTTTGTCGAGCTTGATATATGCCGCAGTTCCCAAATAGTATGCTCCGGTGTTGGGCAACTGATAGACATTAAACCTTCCATTACCATCGCCTAAATAAAGCA
This sequence comes from uncultured Muribaculum sp., assembly GCA_964562595.1. Classification (GTDB taxonomy): domain Bacteria; phylum Bacteroidota; class Bacteroidia; order Bacteroidales; family Muribaculaceae; genus Muribaculum. Next base: position 9,532 of record CAZLUB010000041.1, read on the forward strand.
CGTTGGTAGGGGATGCATTAGATACTTCTCCAAAAGAAACATTTCCCGAGACAATTACATCTTTATAGCCGTCGCCGTTGAAATCGGCAGCTATGACTGGAACATTCCAACCATCGGCAAACCACAAGTCGCCACCACCATCATCGGGCAATCCGGCAAAATCATAAGGGCCTTGAGCAAAAATCTTTTCAAGTTCTGGTTGAGAATCGATTACAGTTCCGGCATTGGCTATCAATGCTCCGAAACACATTGTGAGTAAAATTGTTTTTTTCATTCTTCAATTACATTTAAAGTTTTCTTTTAATTATTTTTGATTAATACCCGGGATTCTGCTTTAGATTGGGATTGGCCTGAGTCTCTTTGAGAGGTATGGGATACAACTCTCTATTGGCATCGTTGGTAGCTTTATGCGAAGACCACGACTTGGCAATCCACACCGACTGGCCTGATGTCGTTTTAAATCTTATCAGGTCGGAACGGCGGTGAGCCTCTTGATCAAATTCCCAACCAAGTTCGTCGAGAAAACGCCCATACACGATGTCATCACCTCCGGCATCAGGAGCTCCGGCGTCTGACATTGTATACTTCCATGTTCCATCGGCATTTTTAGGATATTTCCCTCGCGAGGGAACAACTTCTTTACGACCATAGGCATAACATGACCCTTTAATCAGATCTTCTCCAGAAACGACTGCCAACGATTGGTCGCTAAACGAACGGCGACGCACTTTTGTCACAATTTCGGCGGCCTCATCAGCTCTTCCCATGCGCAACAAGCACTCGGCCTTCATCAGCAACACATCAGCATAGCGTAACGGAAACACGTCGTTATTCATATTGTCTCCATCAAGTCCCATTTCATATTCATACTTAGCCAATCGATATCCCATGTTCTCTGTGCAGTTGTCACCACTGCTACCTTCACACGAAAGCACTTCGTTGACGATTATAAAATCTTGACCTGCTATGCTTCCCAACCCGGCTTTCATCAAGTTGCCTTCATTATCATATTGCGGACCATATAGATAGTTTTCTTTAAGGCGCTTGTCTTCAGGATGGAACGTATCTATAAACTGAGGCACCATAATCGATCCTCCGTTGCCCCAGCCTCCGGTTATCTGATAAGTCTGAGCATGCTGGCCATTGCAATTTGTAGTAAACAAGCTTAGACCTTTGGCATTCCTCTCATCAAACACGACCGCCATTACCGCTTCTTTACAAAAGTCATTATCAGCAACAAATATCTCCTTCTGAGTATTTGTCAGGCCAAAATTTCCAGATTCGATGATAAAGTCACACATCTCAACACAATCGGCCCAACGACCTTGATCTCCATCGCCATAAACATATACACCCCAATTAAGATAGAGTTTTGCCAATGTAGCGTAAGCACACCACTTGGTGTAACGCCCATAAGTTTTGGAACTGACATCGGTATATAAATATGGCAAAGATGCTTTCAAACTACCTTCTATCTCCTTAGCCAAGTCGGCACGAGTTATTTGCTCTGGCAGATAATCTTCCTCGCCGTTATATTTAATAGACCAAGCCACATTTCCATATAGATCACAGAGATGCCAATAATAAAAACTTCTTAGAGCCTCCAACTCTTTAATCAACATCTGAGTATCTTCTGCCGGCTCTTCTTTTTGCAATTCATAAATCGTACGATTGCATGAATTTATACCGGAATAGCAAGAATTCCATGCTCCGTCAATCTCCGGCGACGTAGAAGTATAGTTGTGATTAAACAATTGGTAAGCATAAGTCCATCCCCATGGCTTAACGGGACAAAATATTTGGTCTGTATCCCACGACATCCCAAGCAACAAACGCACATACAGTCCTTTTAACGGGGTATAAGCCGATCCTATTTTAGCCAGACCATCCAAAGGTGTAGGTTCATATTCAGCCTCTACTATTTCTGAATAAATTCTGTCATCAAGTTCAGTGCAGCTCTGCATTGTCCACATCGCCCCGACAACAAATGCAGATAATAACCATTTAATATTTTTCATGTCAACTGATTTTTTACTGTTAGAAATTCAAGTTCAATCCCAATGTATATACTCTTGTCGTTGGATATTGATTCATATAATCCATACCAGGGTTTAATCCGGTGCGTGATGCCGATTCCGGATCATTTCCATCATATCCGGTGAATATAAATGCATTGTTGACAGTAGCATATATGCGCAACGAGTTGAGATATTTCAATTTAGGTGTCTTTAAGGTATAACCCAACGTAATATTGTCGATTTTCCAGAAATCGCCGTTTTCTACATAATAACTTGTAATTTTTTCTACCGGATTTTGATTTACCGATATGCCATAAACCTTTTCAAATGCAGAAACAGGCTTGTTGTTGGAGCGACGATTACTAACATTTTCATTTCTCAACCGATATTGGTTTATGATGTCGTAATCAAAAGCACCTCTCATCATCACATTTAGATCAAAATTTTTATATACAAAAGTGTTATTAAATCCCACATAATATTTTGGGAGGCTGTTGCCCAACACTTGACCGTGAGTTTCTATAGTGATGCCACTATCATCGGTTGTAAATGTATTTCCGGGATTGGTCGGATCGTCAAACATCCATTTCCCCTCTTCGGTGATGCCTACCACCTTATAGCCCCATATCTGGCCTATAGGCTCGCCCACTTTTATACGATGGGTACACGAGTAAGAGCCTTCTTCTGCATTTGTGAAAAAATAATCTCTTGGCTCTTCAACGCCATATTGTTCAAAATCGAGGGAAGTAAGCTTGTTGGTATTATAAGAGAATGTCACCGTAGGCGTCCACTTAAAGTCACGATTATCAACAGCCGAGCCCGACAACATTACTTCAATTCCCTTATTGCGGATTTTCCCGATGTTTGCCGTGGTTGTTCCATATACATTAGGCGGAACAGGCACACTGAAATCCCACAACAGATCACTTGTCAATCGATTATAATAATCTATCGAGCCACTTAGCTTTCCTCTGAATAGTGAAAAATCAAGCCCCACATTATACTCATGCTTCTTCTCCCACGTAAACTTGGTGTTCACGTTGTTGGCGGGTGATAGTGGCGTAACCCACTCTCCTCCGTAATAAAACGAGTTGCCAGTACTTGAATATTTCAATCTCGAAACAGTCTGATAATAAGCCGACGGAGCTATACCTGTGATACCATAACCGGCTCTTAATTTCAAGTCATCAATAAATGTCATGTCGTCCATGAATCGTTCCTTGTTTATGCGCCAAGCTGCGCTCACAGCAGGAAACATACCCCATTCCTCATCTGATCCTATAAATTTAGAGTCTCCTTCATAACGCAGGCTGGCTGTCAACATATATTTCTCAGCATAGCTATAATTTACTCGACCAAAAAAGCCCACAAGATTTCCCGATGTCTTGTTGCTATACATGCCGGCTTTACCTTCAGTTAATGCCGAGCCAAGTCCCATATTGTAATAGGTCAATTGATCAGATGGAAATCCATAATTGTTCATCCAAAAGTGAATCCACTCATTGCGTGTATAGCTATATCCTCCAAGTACTGACAGATTGTTGTCTCCAATTGATTTATCAAACTGTCCGGTCAATTCCAACAATGCATCTTCGGTTTGGGTGGATGCCATTGATGCAAACAACGGGGTTGACGCATAAACCGTATTGCTTATATCACGCGACGACTGAGAATAACCACGTGTCTGATTGTATCGTTGATATGACATCAATAGGTTAAATTTTAAACCACGCATGGGCGTCAACAACACATTTCCATACACTCGTCCGGTAAAATTATCATTATTACCCTTACGTTCCCTCAGCAATGCAACCGGATTTTCCCAAGTCGCAATATCTATACCTAAAAACTTAGGTTGACACCATGAGCCATCAGGCATGACTACCGGAGCAGTCGGATTGGCGGTCAAAGCCTGATTATAGGCATAGGAATTGAAACTATTATCACCATCAACCGTTGTTGTATAGTCTTGTTTATTGATGATTGTATTTATATTTATCTTTAACAAGCCATCAAAAGCGGTATGGTTCAACGACAGTTTACCCGAGAAATCACTTTTATCAGAGTTTAGAAACACTCCTTGAGATTCCTTTGCAGTCACATTGGCATAAACATTGGTCGTTTCATCGCCCCATGTAAGGCTTACGCTATGATAGTGCGACACAGGAGTGCGTGTGATTTCATCAAGCCAGTCAGTCGAATATCCATAGTCAGAATTTTCTTCGACATAACCACTTCCGTCATTTAGCAATTCTCTATACTTAGACGCTGTCAACACTTCGGGTGTTCTGGAGATTTCCTCTGTAGACACATATCCATTATATGATATCGACGTTTGTCCGGCTTTGGCAGTTTTTGTTGTTACGAGTATAACACCATTATTGGCTCGAGTGCCATAAATAGCCGCGGCCGAGCCATCTTTAAGCACGTCTATCGACTCGATATTGTCAGGAGCTACCAGTTTTAAGTCGCCCGGCACTCCGTCAATTAATATCAACGGGGTACTACCCGATTTTAACGAATTGGTTCCACGCAACACAATCTCGACATCACCGGTTGGATCTCCATTTGGCATACTTATATTTAATCCGGCGACCTTTCCTTGTATCAATTGTCCGGCATCCTTAATGCTTCCTGCCAAAAAATCATCTGATTTCACACTTGAGATTGCACTTGTCAACTTTTTCTTTTCAATTGAGCCATAGCCGACAACTACAACTTCGTCAAGTCCGGTAATCAATTCCTCCAATTTGACTGTGACGGCTTCAGTGCCGGCTTCAACTATTGCCGTTTGATAACCTATATATGAAATTTGGATAGCCTCACCCCTATTGGCTTCGATAGAGAACCATCCATTTAAATCAGTTACTCCGCCTACAGTCGGTCGGGACTTGATAATGACATTTGCTCCGATAATCGGCTCTTGAGTCGTAGCATCAAGAACCAGTCCTTTCACTGTTTCTGCACAAATCGGCAAACCAAAGAAAAGACACAACGACAATGAAATCGCCCGCCACATTTTCAATTTTGATTTTCTCATAAGTACTCAATTTAGTTTTCAAATGGTATTTGCTACCGGTCTTTATTTGTTGCAAAGATAAAATCCAGGCATTTTCACAAATGCCAATATTGTTTCAAATGAGAGTAAAATAATCTCTCGCATCCACACCGTCCTAAATGCGATTCACCTTTGCTTTACACATCCAATCTCCTAAATTTGTAATATCCTATGATAAAAAAATGATCTTACTTAACGTTAACAAGGATCACTGTTTTTGTTTAAATACAATAGCCTTACATCCTCAACATTGCAGACACAGGCTATTTCCCCTCGATGTTCCAAACTAAATCAATCGGCATTAAAGACCTATCAATAAAACATCATATAATCCCCAAGTTACAACAACTATTGATTTATAGTGCAACCATGGGCACAACCCACCAATGTTATTAGGTATTATTTACAACACAACAGGCATGGTTTTAGCCATGCCTGTTGCAGTGTAATATATGTTAGTTATGCATTATATAGATAACGCTTAATCGACCGCTTGGGGGTCTTTTCAAATTCATTTGCAATAAGCTGGATACGCGATATTTTCTCATATGGAGCGACAAGTTTATTAAGTTCATCCAATACACGCTCCATTTCTTTAGGCAGTTGATCGGTAGAAACACCTTCCCTATCCATCATCTCATAATCGGGATAAACCAATGCAACCAATCTGTTGGCTCGTTCAACCACAAGGCTTTCGGCCACAAACGGCATATTATTTAGTTTGGCTTCAATTTCTTCAGGATAGATATTTTGCCCATTTGATGAAAGTATCATGGTCTTATATCGTCCTTTAATATAAATCGTACCGTCAGCCGAACGCGTACCCATATCTCCGGTGTGCAACCATCCATCAGCATCAAGCACTGCGTCTGTAGCTTCTTGGTTTTTATAGTATCCCACCATTACATTTTCTCCACGTACACAAATTTCACCGGGAACATTCTCCGGATCGACACTATCTATTTTACTTTCCATTATGCCCGGCAATGTACGTCCCGACGAGCTACACTTAAATTGTCGCCATGGGGTGTGACTTATCAATGGGGCACACTCGGTCATACCATAACCTACTGTAAATGGGAATTTTATTAAATGCAAAAATTCTTCCACTTCATGATTCAGCGGTGCACCACCAACGATAACCTCTTCAAATTCACCGCCAAAAGCATCAACGAGCTTTTTACGAATCATCACATAAAGAGCCTTGTCAAGGAATGGAATAGCACGTACCCATCTCACCGCATTTTTCGTAATCATGGGCAAAATCTGCTTACGATAGATTTTCTCTAATATAAGCGGAACACATATTACCAAATGGGGTTTGACTTCTGCCATGGCCTTAAGTAATAACATCGGACTCGGTAGTCGCCCAAATAATGTCACATGCGACCCTACAGCAAGAGGGGCCAACATATCAAAAGCACAACCATAGGCATGAGCCAATGGCAAGAATGACAACGCTCGCGACCCCTGATAATGCAAGCGTGACTGAATGCCATATACCACATTTCCACAAAGATTATTGTAAGTAAGCATTACTCCCTTTGAAAATCCGGTTGTACCTGATGTGTAGTTGATTACGGCCAAGTCATCACGCTCCATATCGGGATAACGCACTTCGCGACTTGAATATCCTTTTGGATAAGTCTGCCTGAACTTACGCATGTTTCCTTTCAAGGCTTTTGCAACTCTCCCCTCTTCCGGATTATGCTCTGCCAACAACTTACCATCGACCAAAGATATTACCCCTCGCAACAACGGCAATCGCTCCATCTCAAATGTTTCCCAAATATTAGGGTCGATAAATAACATTATCGAATCAGAGTGATTTATAATATGTTGAGCATCATTTGGATTAAAATCTTGTAAGATAGGGACAATCGTAGCCCCATAAGTTATTGTTGCAAAAAACACAACTATCCATTCAGGAGTATTTTTCCCCATCAAGGCGACTCTATCACCTCGTTTAATACCACACTGCTTATAAAAGACATGCATTTTAGCTATCTCACATGCAAAATTTCCGTAAGTCAATGTCTTTTTAGTCGTGTAGTTTGTCAATGCCGGAAGTTCCCAATTGTCTTGAAAACTATGGGCATATATCGACAACAATTTTTCTTCAATCATGCCATTAGATATTATACGAAGTGCAAATAACGCAATTATTATTCTAATATCCAATTTTTCTGGTCAATTTATTACCTTAACACCTCTTTCATAAACATCTGTTGTGGATTTTTGCTAAATTTGCAAAGAAATTATTCATTAACGATGATTGACAACACGACATTTGGCACACGTACTGCTTTGTTCCACACATTTGGATGCAAACTTAACTTTGCTGAAACGTCTACTATTGCTCAAATATTTGCACAACATGGCATCCACCGAGTGCAACCCGGGGAGATTCCCGATATCGTAGTGATAAACACTTGTAGCGTCACTGAAGTTGCCGACAAAAAATGCCGGTCTATGATACACCGCTTTACTAAGCGTTATCCTGAGGCCGTAGTAATAGTTACCGGATGTTATGCCCAATTAAAAAGTAATGAGATTTCAGCAATACCCGGCGTAGATATAGTTGCCGGAAGCGACCAAAAACTGGCCTTAATAAATTATCTTAACCAATGGACTGCTTCACATCAGCCACGCACCATAGTCACGCCAAGTAAAGACATTAGGACATTTGACCCATCTTGCTCTCAAGGAGACCGCACCCGATATTTCCTTAAAGTACAAGACGGATGCGACTATTGGTGCTCCTATTGCACAATTCCTATGGCTCGTGGACGTAGCCGTTCGGGAAGCATCGACGACCTTGTGGCTCAAGCTCGCAATGTTGCCAATGAAGGCGGTAAAGAAATTGTCATAACCGGTGTTAACATTGGTGATTTTGGCAAAGGCCGTGATGACAACTTTTTTGACTTAATCAAGCAACTCGACCAAGTAGATGGGATAGAACGATATCGTATATCATCAATCGAGCCCAACCTACTATCAGATGAAATAATCGAATGGGTTGCCGGTTCTCGCCGATTTATGCCTCATTTTCATGTACCGTTGCAATGTGGAAGCGACACTGTATTGCAACTAATGCGCAGACATTACGATACAAAACTTTTCCGTCACAAAATGGAACGCATCAAACAAGTCATGCCCGACGCATTCATTGGTGTAGACTTGATTGTTGGAGCCCGTGGTGAGACAGACGACGAATTTAAACGCTCACATGATTTTATTGATTCACTTGACATATCCCAACTACACGTATTTCCGTACTCCGAACGTCCGGGCACTAAAGCGTTGGGGATAAGTCACATCGTATCACAAGAGGAAAAACATAGGCGCACCAACATCATGCTACGTCTATCTGAACGTAAATTATTACAATTTGCTTCGCAATTTATCGGGAAGACCCGTCCTGTGCTTTTAGAACATCCTCGCAAAGGAAAACCGATGATGGGCTTCACTGACAACTATCTAAAAGTTATAGTCGAACGACAAACCAATTTGTCTAACACCATCGTACCGGTGCGCATCATAGCGACTGCCGAAGATGGAGAATTTATGGAAGGAGAAATAGTAAAATGACCGATTGGCGTTACCTTCCATTAAAATGGGTTTTATTTGGCACTGCCCATTTGCCATTCCGTGTACTATACATCATTAGTGACATTCTTTTTTTTATGATATTCTACATTGCTCGATATCGTCGCAATGTAGTCATGAAAAACATAATGGAGTCTTTTCCCGAACTTCCGGAAAACAAACATCGAGACATCTGCCGTAAGTTTTACCGACATTTCACCGATTATATAGTCGAGACTATAAAACTACACCACATCAGCGATACCGAGATAAAAGACCGTATGGAATATCGCAACTTGGAATTGGTTGACCAACTTTTTGATCAAGGCAAGTCGATTGTCATGTACTTTTCACATTGCGGCAACTGGGAATGGGCTACATCTATCACACTATTCACTCGCCACACTATCAATGACGTTGTCTTTGCCCAAGTATATCGTCCTCTAAAAAATGCTTGGTTTGATGCATATTTTTTACACCTACGCGGCCGTTTCGGTTCTATATCATTTCCAAAGCGCACTGTAATCCGCAATTTGCTAAAACTACACAACGAAGGGACACTTAGCATAACCGGATTTATGAGCGACCAGAAACCAAGCCACAACGACTCTGTACATGTTGTAAAATTTCTCAACCATCCCACAGCCATGATTGCCGGGACCGAGTTGCTCGCTCGCAAACTCGACATGGCCGCAGTGTATTGGGACATAGAAAAGGTAAAACGCGGACATTATCGTTTGACCGCCCGACTGATCACCGACACGCCCAACGAGTTGCCCGAAATGGCAATGACAGCAACCTATGCGCGCATGCTTGAAGATACCATTCGTCGCAATCCTTCGATATGGCTTTGGACTCACAAACGATGGAAATATCCGGTAAAAATGCCCTCTGACAATGAATAAAAAACCTATTGCAGTCATCATTTTGAATTGGAACGGAGTCGAAATGCTACGCGAATTTCTCCCAAAAGTATTAGCCTCCACCGACTTAGCCATTGCCGACGTAATTGTTGCCGACAATGGCAGTGATGATGATTCTTTATCATGTCTATCTTCCCAATTTCCAGAGGTTAGAGTTATAGATTTAGGCAAGAATTACGGATATGCCGAAGGATACAACCGCGCTATAGCAACAACCGGTTATCTCTACACTGTGTTGTTAAATAGCGATGTTGCCACTGCAGAGGGTTGGTTGTATCCATTATATCGTCACATGGAAGAGCATCCCGAAGTTGGCGCATGCCAGCCCAAAATACTTTCATACAACAATCCCGACCAGTTTGAATATGCCGGAGCATGCGGTGGATTTATTGATAAAAACGGCTTCCCATATTGCCGCGGGCGACTATTCTCCACAATTGAGAACGACAATGGGCAATATGACGACACCCGACCAATTTTCTGGGCATCGGGAGCCGCATTGATGGTGCGCTCTTCTCTTTATACTCAAGTTGGTGGCCTTGACCGAGATTTTTTTGCCCATATGGAAGAAATAGACCTCTGCTGGCGCATACACCTCAACGATTATCGCATCGATGTTGTACCACAAAGTAAAGTATACCATCTCGGTGGGGGCACACTACCGGCAACCAATCCTCGCAAGACATATCTTAACTTCCGCAACAACTTATTGCTATTGCACAAAAACCTACCCGACCACAACCGTAGCCGCAGGTTGTTTATACGACGTATATACGACACTTTTGCATGGTGTAAATTCATGTTATCATTTGACTTTGCCAATGCCAATGCCACAATAAAAGCCCATTGTGATTTTCGCAAAATGAGCAAAGCCTACACATCTCATCCCGACCGTGATTTACTATTAGAACTACGAGAATGCCGACGAAACATTATCGTAGAATATTACCTCATGTGCCGACGCACATTCAATCGATTAAGTGAACTTTAGCATCAGACAAGCGTTTTATTGGCATACGTAGTTTTAATCAAAAAATGTATGCTATTATGAAATCTTATCTAAAAATGGCTTTGGCTGTTACCATTGCCATGTGGTTCTGCCCCGACAAAGCAGATGCATGCACACGAGTGCTTTACCATAGCGACTCCACCGGCGTGACGGTCACAGGTCGAACACTCGACTGGGTTCAAGACATTCCAACCAACCTATATTTAATGCCTCGCGGAGAAAAACGAGCCGGTTACGACACCCCCGATGCGATAAGTTGGACAGCCCGTTATGGAAGCGTTGTTGCTGTAGGCTACGACATGGGGGTGAGTGAAGGCATGAACGAAAAAGGCCTTGTCTGTAATCTGTTATATCTTCCGGGCACAAGTTACACTTACAAAGGAGACACTCGCAAAAAGATGTCTACGTCGATTTGGGCACAATACGTCCTTGATAATTTCGCCACGGTCGATGAGGCTATCTCTGAACTCAGCAAGGACGTTTTCTATATAGATGCTCCGGCCATGCCCGACGGCAAATCAACCACGCTTCACATGGCAATTTCCGACCCATCGGGAGCAAGTGCAATCATTGAATATGTCAATGGAGTGTTACACATTTACAGCGGAGCTCAATACAAAGTGCTAACCAATGCCCCTACCTATCCACAGCAATTGGCAATAACCGACTATTGGAATGGTGTAGGCGGTCTAAACATGCTCCCGGGAACCAACCGTTCAGCCGACCGATTTGCCCGCAGTTCATTTTATGTCAATGCGCTACCCGACAACCTTGATTTACGACATGCTATTGCCGGAACTCTCAGCGTCATCCGCAATGCATCTGTCCCTCTCGGCATTGGCACTCATGATCATCCCGAGATTTCATCAACCCGTTGGCGCTCTCTTGGCGACCAAACCGGCATGCGCTACTACTTTGAACTGACGATTAACCCATCGGTGATGTGGGTAGACTTAGGAAAGATAGATTTTTCAAAAGGCACTCATAAACTTATTTTAGCCAACAACGAAATGTATGCCGGAGAAGTTAATAATAAATTTGTTCCGACCAAGCCATTTCGCTTCTTTTACCACCTTTAGTAAACATACAACTTTCACATATATCGTAACTTGGGGCGGTTTCCTTGTCCCAAGTTACGATATATAATAAACTTAAGTTTCGCAAGTGAATTTTAGCCCATCAGGCGGCGATCGCCAGTTTGTC
>CAZLUB010000042.1:0-19581 GCA_964562595.1 uncultured Muribaculum sp.
ATAAGATGGTAAGACGTGCATATGTCCATATAAAGAAGACTCTTCCCGACATGTTCCACTTCCTGGATAACCCCAGAATCCCCAAAACAACCAATGCCCTGGAATCCTTCTTCGGGCACCTGAAAGAGAACATAACACTTCACAGAGGAATGTCAAAAAAGCATTATCAAAACTATGTAAAATGGTATCTATACTTCAGAAATAAAGACAATAAAAATAGGGAAAAATAGTCCGAACTCTACATGGGGTTCTCCCTATTTTTCCCTTAATTTTTATTAATGTCACCAACTGTTTTTGGCAATTATACCACATTACCCAAATTTAGCTAATAGAAATTTGAATTACATCACTTATTAGTCATATTCCAACACGTCTGTTTAAAACAACAAAGTTTGACTCAATTTTAGTCAAACTTTGCTGTCAATCTAATCAAGAAATCTTTTAGTTATTCCATCATAAGCATCAATGCGACGATCACGCAAAAACGGCCACCATCTGCGCACATTTTCCGACCGCGACATATCTATATCGACATTCTCAACAACTTCCTTGTCGGTCGGAGCCATATAGATAAACTCTCCTTGCGGTCCGGCGACAAACGAACTACCCCAAAACAATATACCGTTGGTCATACCAGATGGATCGGGTTCGTGACCAACTCGATTAACCGCCACCACAGGCAACCCATTGGCAACAGCATGTCCACGTTGCACTGTAATCCAAGCTTCCCTCTGACGAGATTGTTCTTCAGTACTATCGCTGCTTTCCCAACCTATTGCGGTAGGGTAAATGAGCAACTCGGCTCCACGTAAAGCCATCAGACGTGCAGCCTCGGGATACCACTGATCCCAACACACAAGCACGCCTAGACGTCCAACCGATGTATCGATTGGTTCAAATCCCAAGTCACCGGGAGTAAAATAAAATTTTTCATAATATGCCGGATCATCAGGAATATGCATTTTACGATATTTCCCGGCTATTGAGCCATCGCGCTCAAAGACTACTGCAGTGTTGTGATATAAGCCCGGTGCACGTCGCTCATAAAGAGATGTAACAATGACAACATCAAGCTCGCGAGCTAAATCAGAATACAATTGTGTTGTATCTGATGGTATGGCAACAGCCAGATTGCATAAATCGACCGACTCTGTTTGACAAAAATACTGCGAATCGTGCAATTCTTGATTGACAATCAATTGTGCACCATTATTAGCTAATTGTCTGATTTTTTCACTTAGTTTTATTCTGTTGTCGGTAACATCGGCAGTGTTGGACTGTTGTATAATGCCAACTCTCAAAATCTTATTCATTTGGGTAATATTTCATTAGGAATCTGCATGGTCACACAATGTAGTGAGCCATGTTGTTGAATCAAAGCCCGGCAATCGATAGTAATAATGTCATGATCGGGAAATACGACCTTTAATAATTGCTCAGCTAAAATATCTTTCTGTTTCTGCCCATATATAGGGAGTAGTACTGCTCGTTGCAAAATTAAAAAGTTGGCATATGTAGCCGGAAGTCTAAACCCGTCATCATCATAGATAGGGTCGGGCAGGGGAAGTTCGATCAAATTATATGGCATGCCTTTGAGTGTGCGCATTTCCATCAACTGGCTTTTCATAGCTTGTAATTCTGCATAATGGCTATCATTCTCATCACTCGTGCCAACATACAATATCGTATCGTTTGGGGCTAAACGAGCCAACGTATCAATATGGCTATCTGTGTCATCTCCTGCTAAAGCACCATTATCAAGCCACAAGACACGTTTAAGGCCAAATTGTTCACACAAATAATCATTTATTTCATCTTTAGCCATCTGCCCATTGCGGTTACGCGACAATAAGCATTGCGATGTGGTAAGCAAAGTCCCCTTACCATCGCTTTCGATTGAGCCACCTTCAAGCACAAAGTTTAAACGGTTTCTATATTCTCCTATCAGAAAACCGGCATTAATAAGTCCTTGTGTAATAAGATTGTCTTTGTGGGACGCAAATTTAAGTCCCCAGCCATTAAATTTAAAGTCACAAATTACTCCATGCCCATTTTCAATCAATGTTATCGGACCAAAGTCGCGTGCCCAAGTATCGTTGGTCGGTAGTTGACAATAAGTGACATTATCTACACCGTCAAGATATTTCTGAGGTTTGTTAATGTCAGGAGCAACTATAATGACTTTTTCATAAGCAGCAATCGCTTTAGTTATATCTGTAAAACACTCGATAACATCCTCAAGCATATAAGCCCAATCAGTTTCATAGTGTGGCCAAGAAATCAACACTGCTCCATGTGACTCCCATTCAGCAGGCAAACGCCTCTCTACATTTCTATTCATCATAATCACTTAGCGTATCATATATTGAATCTTGTGAAGCCTTATAATCCTCACAATAATCGGCAAAGCCGTTTTTCTCATTACTGCCAACAGCGTCACACCACTCTCGATATTCATCACGCAGATTTTGGTCTTCATGGATGAGTTTCTTAAACTCAGACTCAGCAATATCGACACTTCGATATTGATGAATTAAATTATCAAATAAGTCGGTTATACTTTCCATAATGAACACTTAATCGAATTATTTAGTATAAGTTGTTCAAATATAATACACTTAGGCGTATTCACAAAACTTTTCACACTTTTAAAGAATCGCCAATGCATATCAATTCAACAACAAATTGCAGTAAATAGTTTAATTTTGTTAAACAATAGGAAGGGGTGCAAGCGACTACTGCCGCTTACACCCCATGGGTATGTGTATCATATATGTATTAGATGCTGAGAATTTGTTGCGATTGATTATACTTGTGGGAATCTTGACGCACATAAAACTTTATTATCGAGTAAACCATCTCTTGAATAGGTGATAATGGCATTTTTTTAGGCTCACCTAGGACTATTTCTTGCACCAACGCATTAGCTATCACCAACTGCTCGTCACCCGACAATGATTTTAACGTGTTGATAACATGGGGAGTGATGACTATTGAATTTTTCATGTCAATTAGGTTTTATTTATGTCACAAATATAAATCCCCCTATGTGCCAAATAATAACACATATATGTTAAGAATCGTTTCATGACTACAATTCTTTAAATAAACAATATCATTTCTCTAAATGTTATTTTTAAATAACACATTACATACAATGAATTTACTAGAAATTAAAAATCTATGTAACTATTATCATGGCGAGGATACTTGTCCATCTGATTACAACCATTCGGTTGTAGCCAAATTATGGCATGCCGAAAAGTCAGTATGCCAACGATGTATATCATTAATTCACGACCGCAATCCGTCGTATTATTTTATACAATATGTCGTTGACAACATTATAAAAGACAATCCCTCTGACTTTGAAGAAATTATAAATGAACTTTTTCAGAACAATCCAAGTCTGCAATCCGGCTTTGAAAAAAATTATTATTAACATGATAAATCGAATTGGCAACAGCCTTGTATCGTCACTAATATACTGTGCGACAGGCTATTCTCTGCAATATCCTTGGGGCCATGTTAAAAGCAAATGGTCATCTGACTCTACATGTATCAGGCAGCCAAACCAGTAACAACTCACAAAAAGACAAGGGTGGGGTGCAATATCTTTGATGCACTCCACCCTATATTTTTAATTGCGGTAACGCGTATGCGCTACAATAGTTCTATCGAGCACTTGATAAAGCGACTTAGGGCTTCGCCTTTCAATAGTCCATTGCCAAGCAAGGCCAAATCAATCAACTGCTTAACGACCGGTTGTGTCGCAGCATAATTGCCAATAATATCTGATTGCTCATTGCGCAATTTTTCCACTTCGGCTTCCAACGCTGCTATTTTGGCGCTGTCGTCATCGCCAATCTTACCATCAGTAGCGCCATTACGCACAGTTGTAATTTCACTATTTTTTTGTTGAATATTTTCAAAAATCGGAGAAACTTTGTCGCCAATGGTTTTACCGGCATTCTCTTGGATTTCTTTAATCAAAGTGTGTTCAGTATTCACAATCAGATTATAGCTATCAGGCATCTCTCCATAAAAACTCATGCCGGGTTGCATTGCCGCCATATCTTTCATACGTCGCATATATTCGTTCTGCGTAATTACAATCGGTGAAGCATCGGCAGCCAACGCTTCAAACGATACAAGGAATTCGGCATTATCAACCGACGGCAATTGTGAACGAAATACATTGGTCAGTATGTCACGTTGTTCAGCAGTCAAGTCAGCAGTTTTCTTATCTGCCTTGGCGATCAGATTGTCAATGACATCAGAGTCAACTCTCACAAAACGGCTTTTTTCCAACTTCTGTTCCAATAGTCCTATAAAATGGCTGTCAAGCTGGCCATCCATGAGCAGGACATCATAACCCTTGTCAGTTGCCATATTTACATAGTTGTATTGGGCCACTGCATCAGTTGCATAAAGATATATTAGATTTCCATCTTTATCGGTTTGCGACGATTCTATCAAAGTTTTGTATTCGTCGAGCGTATAATGCTTGTCAAGGGAGTTTTTGAGCAATACAAACTTCATTGCAGAATCGCAGAACTTTTGGTCTGTGAGCATACCATATTCAATAAAGATCTTGATGTCATCCCATTTTTTCTCAAAATCAGCACGGTCAGACTTGTAAATTTCTTCAAGACGAGAAGCCACCTTTTTTGTAATATAGGATGATATTTTTTTGACTGCGGCATCACTTTGCAAGTAGCTGCGCGACACATTAAGTGGAATATCGGGAGAGTCGATTACACCCTGCATCAACATCATAAATTCGGGAACAACACCCTCTACTGAGTCTGTTACAAATACTTGATTGCAATAGAGTTGGATGCGATTTCGATTTATATCTATGTTGTTTTTTATCTTTGGGAAGTATAAAATACCGGTAAGCGTAAACGGATAGTCCACATTTAAGTGAATCCAAAACAACGGATCGTCTTGACCCGGATACAACTCATGGTAAAAATTGCGGTAATCCTCATCGGTCAAATCGGATGGTTTTTTAGCCCATGCCGGCTCAACATTGTTGATGACTTTGTCAATATCAGTATCTACATATTTACCGTCTTTCCACTCTTGCTCCTTGCCTGAAACAACCGGAATCGGAAGAAACCGGCAATACTTTTTAAGTAAAGTTTCAATTCGGGCCTGCTCCAAGAAGTCTTTGTTGTCATCATCAATGTACAATATAATATCCGTGCCACGCCCGGCCTTGTCTGTTGGCTCCATCACGTACTCAGGAGAGCCACTACACTCCCATCGCATTGCAAGAGCATCGTCTTTGTAAGAACGAGTGACAATTTCAACCTTTTTTGAGACCATAAATGCCGAGTAAAAACCGAGTCCAAAATGGCCTATAATATTTTCAGCCTTATCTTTGTATTTTGCCAAAAATTCTTCAGCTCCCGAAAATGCAATCTGATTGATATACTTGTCTATGTCATCAGCAGTCATACCGATACCACTATCACTGACCGTAAGAGTTCCGGCATCTTTATCTATTGTCACCTTGACTTTTAATTCTCCAAGTTCTCCCTTATATTCACCACACGAAGCAAGGGTCTTAAGCTTCTGCGTAGCATCTATGGCATTGCTGACCAATTCACGTAGGAATATTTCATGGTCACTGTATAAAAACTTCTTTATTACGGGGAATATGTTCTCGGTAGTAACCCCGATTTTTCCAGTTTGTGTACTCATTTCAATATTTTTATGTTGTATTATTCTATATAACAATCGTATCAAAAAAAATGCCACATTTCAAAATGTGACATTTTTAGTAACATGTTACACAAAAAGTGACAAAATTACTCTATAGGAGACTCTGGTAGAGTACCAACTTTATTCTTTATAGTTGTCACGATTTTATCGGTAGCCGCATCATGGTCTACAAATATTTCATTACCAGGCAATACTGTTGCCGATATAATAAGTTCTGCAAGTTCGTCCTCAAGATACTTTTGAATTGCTCTTTTCAACGGACGAGCACCATATTGACTATCATACCCTTTATTTGCAATAAATGTTTTAGCGGCATTGGTTATAGTAAGTTTGTAACCTAACGTTTCTACTCGCTTATAAAATCCGGCTAATTCAATATCGATAATTTTAAATATGGCATCCTTATCTAACGCGTCAAACATTACGATATCATCGACACGATTGAGAAATTCGGGTGAAAATACTTTATTTAAAGCTTTTTGTATAACACCATGAGAATATTCCTTGTCTATAGTGTTGGTTGTGAAACCGACTCCTGCACCAAAATCTTTAAGTTGCCTGCTACCGACATTTGACGTCATTATTATTATAGTATTCTTAAAATCAATTCGACGGCCAAGACTATCTGTCAATCGTCCTTCATCCATAACCTGTAGTAACAAATTGAACACATCAGGATGAGCTTTTTCGATTTCATCAAGCAAAACTACCGAATAAGGACGTGTTCTTACTTTTTCGGTAAGTTGTCCACCTTCTTCATATCCAACATATCCCGGAGGTGCTCCTACCAAACGCGACACTGTAAACTTTTCCATATACTCACTCATATCTACTCGAATCAGAGTATCAGCCGAATCAAACATATATTCAGCAAGTTTTTTTGCCAAATGGGTTTTTCCTACACCGGTCGGACCAAGGAACATAAAAGTGCCAATTGGCTTGTTGGGATCTTTCAAACCGATGCGATTACGCTGTATTGCTTTGACAATCTTGTCGATGGCGGCATCTTGTCCAATGATTGCCCCTTTGAGTTTTGGGCCCATTTCACGCAATCTCATTCCTTCGGCTTGAGCGATACGTTGCACCGGAACTCCGGTCATCATAGCAACTACTTCAGCCACCTTCTCTTCATCAACTTCCACACGCTGCTCACTCAACTGAGATTCCCATCGGTGTTGCGCGTCTTCCAATGCTTGTTTCAGTTTATGTTCTTTGTCTCGATAAGCAGCTGCACTCTCAAAGTTTTGTGACTGTGCAGCTTTTAATTTATTGGCATTGGCTTCAGCAATTTGCGCTTCAAGTTCTTCAATCTCCTTTGGAACAACAATGTTTGTAACATGGACTCTAGACCCGGCCTCATCAAGCGCATCAATGGCCTTATCTGGAAAATTACGGTCGCTCACATAACGCTCTGTCAAATTGACACATGCCTCAAGCGCATCTGATGTGTAAAAAACATTGTGATGCTCTTCATATTTATCTTTAATATTATTTAAAATACGTAAAGTTTCCTCCGAAGTTGTCGGCTCAACCATCACCTTCTGAAAACGTCGCTCCAATGCGCCATCTTTTTCAATATTTTTACGATACTCATCAATGGTTGTTGCGCCTATGCATTGAACTTCACCACGAGCCAACGCCGGTTTAAGCATGTTTGCTGCATCCATTGTTCCAGTCGCATTTCCCGCGCCTACGATTGTGTGCAACTCATCGATAAACAAAATTATATTTTTGTTCTTTGACAATTCATTGAGAATGGCTTTTATTCTTTCCTCAAATTGCCCACGGTATTTAGTGCCTGCAACAATTGAAGCCATATCAAGAGAAATCACTCGCTTGTCAAAAAGCACACGGGAGACTTTTTTCTCAATAATACGTATGGCCAACCCTTCGACAATCGCCGATTTTCCCACTCCGGGTTCACCAATCAACACCGGGTTGTTTTTCTTGCGACGACTTAAAATCTGTGCCAAACGCTCAATCTCTACATCGCGACCTATTACTGGGTCTAGACGGCCTTCTTCGGCCGCTTTTGTCATGTCATTACCATATTTATCAAGAGCTGGGGTGTCATTACCTTGCCGTGATGTAGATGTCTGCCGAGATGTAGATTGAGATTCTTTTTCTTCTAAATTCCCATCATCTTCGTCTTCCTCATCGTCAGTAAAACCGGCTCCCATTTGAGGCATATCGGCAACATTAGCCAGCAATTTATATAATGCCTCATAAGTTGCTCCCGCCTCTTGCATAGCCTTTATTGCAGATGTCGATTTCATTTCATTGTTATGAAAAATGGCCAATAATAAATGTTCACTATCCACTTCTTCACTCTTGAGCATTCTAGCTTCAAGGACACTTAGTTTCAATATACGATTAGCCAAATCACTTGCAGTCAACTCTTCTCCAATGCTTGGAGCTTCAAACAATTCATTATCTAAAGTAATTTTCACTTCTAGCATTCGGTCCAATCCAACGACTTCTTTCAGCACTCGATATGCCTCGGTTGTATCTTTAGACATCAATGCTAACAACAAATGCTCTGGTCTTATTATCTTATTATTATGCCTTAATGCTTCAACTCGACTAAGTTCAAGCAATGACTTCAATTCATTTGAGAAATTAGCTTCCATATATTATGTATGAAGATAATGTACAATTCACTATCTATTGCAATAATTGTGCCAAAGTTACGACTTTATTTTCAACAAATAGTATCCCATTACCTTTGCAACAATTTTTAAGCAATCATGTTCTCAAAATTAATCAAATTCTCACAAAAAAGCATTATCTTTGTATAATGATTTAGCTAAAAAATGCGTTGCAAATAATATCAAAATTTCAACCATTAATATTCATTGAATAATTAAACATACATAAATATGCTTGAAGAAGATCGAATTCTAAAGATTGACATTGAGAATGAAATGAAATCGGCATACATCGACTACTCTATGTCGGTGATTGTGTCTCGTGCTCTTCCCGATGTACGTGACGGCTTGAAGCCCGTACAACGTCGCGTCCTCTTTGGAATGAATGAAATGGGCAATACTTCAGACCACCCTCATAAGAAGTCGGCCAACTGCGTAGGCGAAGTAATGGGTAAGTACCATCCTCACGGCGACTCATCTATTTATGGCACTGTAGTTCGCATGGCCCAGCCATGGGCATTGCGTTATACTCTTGTTGATGGTCATGGCAACTTTGGTTCAGTCGATGGAGATGGCCCCGCCGCAATGCGTTACACAGAGGTGAGAATGGACAAGATTGGAGAAGAAATGTTGCGTGATATCGATTCCGACACTGTAGATTTCCAACCCAATTATGACAATTCACGTCGAGAGCCGACCGTATTGCCGACTCGCATACCCAATCTTCTAATAAATGGCACTTCAGGTATTGCCGTAGGTATGGCAACTAACATGCCTCCGCATAACCTCACCGAAGCTATAAATGCTACAATTGCGCTAATTGACAATCCGGAGTTGACAATTGCAGACTTGATGCAACACATAAAAGCTCCCGACTTCCCAACCGGAGGAACAATTTATGGCTATAATGGAGTAAAAGATGCTTTTGAGACAGGGCGTGGACGTATCATAATACGCGCCAAAGCAGAAATTGAAAGCAATGCCAACCACGAAGACATAATCGTTTCGGAAATCCCATATAATGTCAACAAGGCCGAACTAATCAAAAACATTGCAGAATTAGTAAATGAAAAGAAACTTGAAGGGATTGCCGACCTAAACGATGAAAGTGATTACAAGGGAATGCGTATCGTCATCCGACTCAAAAACGATGCCAATGCCAATGTAGTGCTAAATAAACTTTACAAAATGACGCAGATGCAAGCATCATTCAGCGTCAACAATGTAGCCATCGTAAATGGTCGCCCCAAGACACTCAACCTGAAACAGATTCTTGAAGCATTTATCGGGCACCGTCATGAAGTAGTGGTACGTCGCACTCAATTTGACCTCAAGAAAGCCCAAGAACGTGCACATATTCTCCAAGGTTTGATTATTGCCTCCCAAAACATCGACGAAGTCATTCGTATAATAAGAGGTGCAGACTCGGTTGAAGACGCTCGTAATAAATTGTCTGAACGTTTCAATCTCTCAGAAGCTCAAACTCTAGCCATAGTAGAGATGAAACTTCGCTCATTGGCAAAACTCGAGCAAGACAAATTAAAACTTGCATATGAGGACATCGAGAAACTCATTGCTCACCTACAATTAATATTAAGCGATGACCACGTATGCCGCGAACTCATCAAGGAAGAACTTGTTGAAGTACGTGATAAATATGGAGATGAACGAAAAACCGATATCGACTATACCGCAGGAGACTTTAATGCCGAAGACTTCTATGCTGACGATGACATGATTATTACCATTTCTCATATGGGATATATCAAACGTACTGCTTTGAGCGAATTCCGAGCACAAAACCGCGGTGGAGTAGGAGCGAAGGGAAGCGACACTCGCGACGAGGATTTCATCGAATACATATATCCTGCATCTATGCACAATTATATGTTGTTCTTCACTCAGAAAGGACGCTGTTACTGGCTTAAAGTATATGAACTACCAGAGGGCGCAAAGAATACAAAGGGACGAGCTATACAAAATCTGTTAAACATAGATGCTGACGATGCAGTCAATGCTGTTATATGCACAAAGCATCTCGAAGATACTGAATTTGTCAACTCTCACAATCTTATATTTGCGACAAAGAAAGGAATCATCAAAAAAACTCGCCTGGAAGCATATTCTCGCCCCCGTGCCAACGGAGTTAATGCCATCATCATCAGAGAAGACGACCAACTCATCGGCGTTGAACTCACCGATGGCAATTCTGAAATTCTGCTTGCCAATCGAAATGGACGAGCAATACGTTTCCATGAAAGCAAAGTACGAGAAATGGGTCGTGTATCGACTGGTGTTCGCGGCATGATGCTTGATGATGAAAATGACGAGGTCGTTGGTATGATATGCATGAGTAACAACACCAACAACAATGTCATGGTAATTTCAGAAAAAGGCTATGGTAAACGCTCGTTACTTGATGATTACCGCATTACCAATAGAGGTGGCAAAGGTGTTAAAACAATAAATGTCACTGACAAGACAGGAGTTCTTGTCGGCATAAAGAGCGTCAATGATGACAACGACTTAGTGATAATCAACAAATCAGGCATTACCTTACGATTAAAAATATCAGACATCAGAGTCATGGGTCGCGCCACGCAGGGCGTGCGCCTTATAAATCTAGAAAAACGCAATGATGACATCGCGTCTGTTTGTTGCGTAACATCTGATACGGAAGAGCCTATCACTGGTCAAGGAGTTCCCGAAGGATTCGTCGACAATGACAACAATATTGACATAATTGGGAATGAACAAATAGAAGAATAAATAAATCAAAATATCTCTTTAACAAAAAAAAGCAACCAAGTATGAAAAAGTTAAGCATCTTAGGTCTTTGCCTTTTAGCCGTAGTATCAGCATCGGCTCAAAAGAATCTTGTAAAAGAAATCGAAGCCAAAACAAAATCAAATGCCATCACAACTAAGGACGCACGTGCTCAGTTAGCTCCGGCATTCACTAATGCAGAAACACAAAACGAAGCTCAGACATGGTTTGTGGCAGGTACAGTAGAGTACAAAAATTACGATGACCTATATGGCAAAAAATTGGTCGGACAAGCTGCAGACACCAAAGACATGGGCAACTCTCTAATTAACGGCTATCGCTATTTTATCAAAGCATTGCCACTTGACTCTATTACCGAGACTAACAAAGATGGTTCTCCTAAATTAAACAAGGACGGAAGCATAAAGAAGAAAACAAAATATTCAAAGGACATTGTAAAAAACATCTTGTCTCATTACAACGACTATGAACGTGTAGCCGTTGAACTTTACAATATTCAAGATTATGCAGGAGCATATAATGCATGGGAAATTTTATTGTCTATACCGGGGAATCCATCATTAGGCAAAGATGCTCCAGCAGTTCAAGCCGACTCAATCATTGGACAAACATATTTCAACATGGCATTGGCAGCTTGGCAGGGCGACAACCTTCAGAATGCAATGCAATCATTTGCAAATGCCATCAAGCACAACTATGTAACAAAAGATTTATATGATTATTACATTAATGTATGTGTATCAGCAAAAGAAAATGATCGAGCAATTGCGCTATGCGAAGAGGCTCATAACCTTTATGGCGCTGACGATTCTAAATATTTGCTTAATATAATTAATGATCGCATCAGCAAAGAAAAATATTCCGAAGCCCAGGAGTATATTTCAAAAGCAATAGCCGTTAACCCTAATGATGCCGAATTGTATGACACAATGGGTATTCTTTACCAAAGTCAAAAGGAATATGATAAAGCTCGCGAATATATTGAAAAAGCCTATCAAATCGATTCAACCAATCCAAAATTTCAACTTGACTTAGGCAGAATAATATTTGTTCAAGCCGCAGCATTAGACGAAAAGACAACAGAAATGTCACCTGCTGAGTATAACAAATATAAACAAGATGTATTAGTCCCAATATTGAAAGAAGCCACTCCGTATCTTGAATATGCTCTAAAGAGTGAAGATACTCAAGACGAAGCACAACGTTTGCTCCGTAGCCTTTATTACAGCTTGGATGACGAAGAAAACTTAAAACGTATCGAAGCCATGTAAATTCTCAATAATGATATTTAAAGCCGGAGAATCTGATGATTCTCCGGCTTTCATTTTATCTATTAAGGAATAATACTTATCTTTGTTGAATATAATTATTTATGATTATGGCAAATACCATAGAGCAATTTGATGCTGCACTAAATTCTTGTCGAGAACTTTTCATAAAAAAGCTACACGACTATGGTGCTGCATGGCGCATAATGCGTCCGGAATCAATTACCGATCAAATTTTCATAAAAGCTACTCGTATACGTTCTCTTGAAATTAAAGGAGTTTCAAAAGTAGGAGAAGGCATTCTTCCTGAGTTTATTGGCATAGTAAACTATGGAGTAATTGGTCTAATTCAATTAGAATTAGGTTATAGCGACAATCTCGACATGACGATAGAGCAGGCAATTGAAAGCTACGATAAACACATTTGCCAAACTCGAGAACTCATGATTGCTAAAAACCATGACTACGATGAGGCTTGGAGAAGCATGCGTATAAACTCCTATACTGACCTAATTTTGCAAAAGTTACTTCGGACAAAACAGATTGAAGACAACAAAGGAGAAACCCTTGTATCCGAAGGTATCGACGCCAATTATATGGACATGATAAACTATTCTGTTTTTGGAATAATCAAGCTGACCTATGACAATGAATAAATTGGTGCACCTAAATCACCGATTCATGCCAACAATTGTATGGTCATTCCGTATAATTGTAGGAATTACATTTGTCTTTTCTGGGCTGTCAAAAATGATTGACTTGTGGGGATTTATCTATAAAATAGAACAGTACCTAAATGTTTGGCAAATCCCACAGCCTCGTTCGCTTACATTTTTCACTGCATTTATGTTATCAGGAGTGGAGTTCATTATTGGCTTCATGACATTGACGGGCAGTTTCAAACGATCAAGCGCATGGCTATCGATGCTAGTCATGTTATTTATGTTACCATTATCAGCATATATTGCAATAGTAAAACCCGTTGATGATTGTGGGTGTTTTGGTGACGCATTAATCATATCTAATACAACAACATTCATCAAGAATATTTTACTTCTTGTTATGTCGCTGTATCTTTTATATTACAATCATAAAGTAACCGGATTATATACAACATATTCTCAATGGCTACAATCAACTATTGCCATTGCCTACATCCTAATTATTGGATTTTTAGGATACTCACTGCAACCACTTATTGATTTTAGGCCATTTAAGGTTGGCTCTGAATTAAAGTTTGAGCACGAAGATTCAGATGATTCTGCCACAATATTTAAATATATTTATGCAAAAAACGGCCATCAAGAATATTTCACTATAGATAATCTACCGGACAGCAGTTGGACATATATTGACCGTATATCCGATGCCCAAACTATTCAATCGCAAGGAGAAATTGTTGTCAGAGATGAAAACGGTGAGCCTACATACGACATAATATCATCAGATGGTCCTCAATTAATATTACTTATTCCCGAGATAGACAATGCCGACATCGCATCAACATACCTTATAAATGAAATAAACCGCCACATAATCGACCTCGGTGGTAACCTGATTGCTCTAATTGGGACTGACGCTAAAGGCATTCAAGAATGGAAAGATATATCACTCGCTTCTTATCCGATATATTCAGCCGAGGATACATATATTAAAGAAATTGCCAGAGGAAATGTTTCATTGGTATACCTTTATGATGGGATTATAAAATGGAAACGCACCTTATATTCAATAGAAGGTGAAAACTTTAATGCTCCCAATGATACTGTATTTGAGAAATTAGAATTCTCAGGCAATTATATATTTGGAATTTTAACTGTGATTTTCTGCTGTTTAGAATTTATATTGTGGTGTATCGACAGAAGCGGACGAGCGGTTAAATCACATTTAACTCGTAAGAATCAGAAAAAATCAGTAACTTTGTAAACAAGAAATTAATATTATCAAACTTAATATAATTTATAATATGAGAAAGAATATCGTTGCCGGAAACTGGAAAATGAATACAACCCTCCAGGAAGGCGTAACATTGGCTAAAGAAGTAAATGAAGCATTGAAAAACGCTGATATCAAATGCGATGTAGTTATTTGTACTCCTGCGACACACTTAGCTTCTGTAAATGCTGTTATAGACACAAATAAACTAAATCTTGGTGCAGAAAACTGTGCTGACCACAAATCAGGAGCTTATACCGGTGAGATTTCAGCTGCAATGGTAGCGTCAACCGGAGCAACTTACGTAATACTTGGCCACTCCGAACGTCGCCAATATTATGGAGAAACTTCTGAAATCTTAAAAGAAAAAGTGGCATTAGCACTCGAAAACAATTTAACTCCAATTTTCTGTATCGGTGAAGTTCTTGAAGAACGTGAAAACGGTTCTTATTTTGATGTCGTAAAAGCTCAAATAGAAGAAGCTCTATTCAACCTTTCGGCAGAAGACTTTGGCAAATTAGTTCTTGCATATGAGCCAGTTTGGGCTATTGGTACAGGCAAAACAGCGACTGACGATCAAGCTCAAGAAATGCATGCTTTCATCCGCGGTGTTATCGCTAATAAATATGGCGAAAACGTAGCCAACGACACTTCAATTCTTTACGGAGGAAGTTGCAAACCATCTAATGCTGCTCAAATTTTTGCAAAACCTGACGTTGATGGCGGTTTAATTGGTGGTGCTTCACTAAAAGCTACCGATTTCATGGGTATTGTTACCGCATTCTAATTGCAAAAATAACACAACTAACAAGGCTACAAAGATGTTTTTCACTATCTTTGTAGCCTTAATATTAAATCATTCATGATGGTGAAATACTTGTTCTTTATTTTGATTGTTTCAATAACCAACTTCATGGCCACGGCACAAAACGACACCGTGCAAGAGAGCATTGCCAATGAACACAAATCAATCGTTGAGCACATTACTGCCAACGGCATTAACTCCGTCAACCATCCCGATGCAATGAACAATCGTCTACTACGGATAGAAACAGAAAATGAGTTGGTATTTGGTACTGAAAAATTGGCCGGCTACCGGATACAAGTATTCTCCGACAACAATTCTCGAACAGCAAAAGGAGAAGCACGTGCGCGTGCGCGTAATATAAATGCCAGATTCCCGGAACACAAAACATATGTGATATACAATTCTCCGTTTTGGAGATTACGTGTTGGGAATTTCCGCACTCACGAAGAAGCCAATGCCGTAGCTGAAATAATCAAAGAAGCGTTTCCTTCTTACAGCAAAGAAATACGCATTGTAAAAGACCGTGTTGTCATTACTACAGGTTCAATCGAATAACATACCAACAACTTCATTAATGGATACTGCAATAATAGAAGAAATCGCCCATCATTACAAACGTATTATTGAGTTGATAGGGGAGAATTCCTCAAGAGAAGGACTAATAAAAACTCCTATACGAGCGGCCAAAGCACTATATTATGCAACAAAAGGTTATCGAGAAGACCCTAAAGAAATTATAACCTCTGCAATTTTTGAATATGCCGGGTCACAAATTGTCATTGTAAAAGATATTGAATTTTATTCATTTTGCGAACATCACATACTTCCTTTTTTTGGCCGAATTTCAGTTGGATATATACCCAATGGAAATATGATTGGATTATCGAAATTAGCTCGAGTTGTTGATGTATTTGCTCGACGCCTTCAAGTTCAAGAACGGTTGACATCAGAGGTATGCCGAGAAGTATATGAAACCATATCTGCACAAGGCGTCATGGTTGTGTGCAATGCACAACATCTATGCATGAAAATGCGCGGTGTTGAGAAACAAGACTCATCTACTACAACGATGGATTACATCGGACGATTTGCAGAAGAAGCGGCTTTACGTAGTGAATTCCTTGAAATGTTACACAATTAAAGTCGTTACAATGGAAGTTGTGACTTTATCTCATCAAGTTTTACCAAGTCACTAACTATTGCATAAATAGTCAGACCAGCCGGAGAATGAATCTGTAATTTTGCAGAGATATTACGTCTATGAGTCATTATCGTATTTACAGATACACACATTTCCGTTGCAATCTCCTTATTTGATAAGCCTTTGACTATACCGACAACAACTTCTTTTTCCCTTTGGCTGAGTACCTTTGTCTCTTCGCTTTCACCATTGTCATCAAGATTTTTATTCAATACTTGCACGACTGTTGTTGCATTATCATATATTGATAATACATGGTCATAAAGCCTTATTACTTCTGGTGGCAGAGCTGTTGTGTATACTGCAACTAACTTTATTCGTTTAGGACTTAATTCTTTTACCCAGTTAATATCTTCAGTAGAAAATATTAATGGATCAACTAGCAACATCGATGGATGATATTTAATCAAATCTCGAGCTAAATCACTTTTATCAATTTTGATTAAAGTAATTCGGCTATCACGTTGCTCTGACATTATTGACATAATACCAGATGTTATGATATCAGAAATAGAAACTATGCCTATTGTGTGTTGCTTCATTTATTTTCCTCTCCAATGCATTTATTTTCTATATCAATCATCATAGGTATCAATATATCATTTTCTATGTCACGATGGACATTTAGATCTTCTTCGGCATTGTATATATCTACCAATACATCATACATCCGATTTGGCATCGATGTTGTATAATATCTTAATATTATATTTTTTAATTCGGCAAGTTTTTGACCAATTTCATCATGATGACGCTTGAATAAATCGATGCGGTACTTTGTATTTTGACCTCCGATTAATGCCCTTACATACGGGAAAACCTTTTTCTCTTCATAACTAAAGTGTTTTTCTACTTCACGTATATAGTTATCAAAGAATAAAACTATTGCCGGATTTATGTCATTATGAGATTCGTCTAATGCGCCAATAAGATTTTCTCTAATATGTGGAAATTTATATCCTAAAAAATACTCATGGCTATTGTGTAAAAAGTCTACAACTGCCAATGGGGATATTTTTGAAATTAGCTCAACATCAAGCCTTCCACTAAGAATAAAATTGACTACACACAAAAATACATCTACATCTATACCATTTTCTTCACATACTTCACCTATTAATTTATTTTGGAAGCCAAGAGGCATAGAGAAACGACTCAATACCGGAAGCAAATTATAATTTTCGCTTACCAAATCTATAACACTATCCTTGGGTGTAAATTTTCTGTTCATCTTCATTTTTTAAAGATAGTAACATTCCTACAATTCGACAAATCAACACCTAATTCTCAATTAATCTTCATCAAAATCCTCTTCACTAAAATCAAAATCCCAGCCATCATCAATATATATATCTTCCTTAAATCGTGTCAATTCACGTCCTTCTCGCTTTGTAGGACGTCCAAGCCCCTTACGACGATCTATAAAACCACTGATTTTCACGACTTCAAGTAAATCAAGTTCTGACTGTGGTGTTATATTTTCCATATACTCAGGTACAAATTTTGCACCAAGACGATTAGCCGTCAATGCACACACCTTAAAAGAATATGTAACCGGAGGTTTTCTCACTTTCACAACATCTCCTATTTTTATGGTTCGAGATGGCTTTACTAACATATCTCCAACCATCACTCGTCCTTTCTTACAAGCTTCTGTTGCTATTGTCCGGGTTTTAAACACTCGGACAGCCCACAACCATTTATCTACGCGTTCTTCAGTCATTGCCACTTATTTATTATTATTATAATTGCACATTGCAAAACTTATTCCTGACAAACAGAACGCTTTAATTGCATCAATTGCTACGTCTATACGAGTTGATAATTTTTGTCGCTCATCAAGAGAAAAATGCCCCAATACATAATCAATCTGACATCCCTTTGGAAAATCACTACCAATTCCAAAGCGCAAACGAGGATAGCCAGTTGTACCAAGCACTTGGGCTATATTTTTCAGTCCATTATGGCCGGCATCACTTCCGCTAGACTTTATACGAATGGCGCCAAATGGTAAAGCAATATCGTCTACTAACACCAATACATGATCAATATCAATCTTTTCTTTTTCTTTCCAATACCTCACTGCATTACCACTTAGGTTCATATAGGTCGATGGTTTTAGCAAAATTAGCTGCTTGTTTTTAAGGCGCATACGTGCTATATCACCATATCGGTCACTACTAAAAGTAATATTGGATGCCTCAGCTAAGGCATCCAATATTGTAAATCCGATATTGTGGCGTGTACCTCGGTATTCATCCCCGATATTACCCAAGCCAACAATCAAATATTTCATTAAATATCTTGATTTTATGCCTTAGCGGCAGCAGCAGCGGCACCACGAGCAGCACGAGTGAGCTGAACTGCACAGACTACAGCATTCTTTGCATTAATCAATTCCAAACCGTCAAAGTGAAGTTCTCCAACTTGAAGAGACTTACCAAGACCTAGATTATCTACATTAATAACCAAACGTTCTGGAATGTCAGTATAAACAGCTTTAACTTTAAGTTTCTTCATTGAGAGAGTCAATTTACCACCGGCTTTAACACCTTCAGCGTGACCTTCCAACTTAACAGGTACATCAATTGCAACAGGCTTCTTGTCAGTAACTTCAAGAAGGTCAATATGCAAAATAGTATCTTTAACAGGGTGGAACTGAATCTCACGAAGAACGGCATTTTTAACTTCACCATTTATAGTAAGTTCGATTGCAAAGATTTCAGGTGTATAGATAAGTTTGCGGACATCTTCAACTTTTACAACCAAATCAGTAGTAATAATGCCACGTCCATTAGCTATTTCTACAACTTTTTGACCTTCTTTAAGAGTTCCGGCATAAGGCAACTCAACGAGTTCACCACCATTAAGAACTACCGGGATTTTGTTTTCTTCACGAAGAGCCTTAGCTGCCTTCTTTCCAAGACATACGCGCGGCTCAGCTACTAATTGATAAGTTTTCATTGTTTGTTTAAATTTGTTGTGTTACTCAAAATTAAGTGCTCCTTAATTTCCCATCACACGGGATGCCTAAAAAGCGGTGCAAATTTACGATTTTTTTCTGATTTTTCAAAACATACTACAAAACGCTAAAAAAAATATAGACATTATTTATTTAATACAAAGAAAGAAAAGAGACAGAGTCTATGAAGTGAACCCCAAAGTTTGGACAAAAAAACTTTGGGGTTTATTTTATGCGTA
>CAZLUB010000043.1:0-19413 GCA_964562595.1 uncultured Muribaculum sp.
GGAGTGCTTTTACAAATTTTTTTCGTAATGTTGCACTTGCTGGTTGACTCTGCTGATTGGTTTGTAACAATGCATCAATATATGTTTTACGGCAGTTTTCTTGGTTGTTATAATTATATTACATACATTTGAGTATTCAATCATCATTGAATACAATGAACCGTTTTTTCAAAATATATATGTTTTTATAGATTGTAGATTTAAAAATGGCGCCGTCGCGACGACAGCGCCATTTTTATTTAAATTTCTTTTTATTCAACGTTTGTCTTCAATTCCGAAATCAATCCATTTTGGTTGTTCAAAATTACGCTTTATCACTTGTTTGATTTCACGCAAGCCGACAGTCAGACTATCTAATGAGACACGAGCAACAGATGCTTTTTCGGCTACAATTTTTCGCAACTCATCTACTTCTGCGCTTTTTGCACCGGTATCATTGGCCACAGCAACTAACGCATCTATTTGCTGTTCGGTTATTCCATACTGACTCAAAACCTCTAAATTTCGGCGAACGCCCTCCGCAACGGTAAGAGCTTTACGCACATTTTCATCATAAACTTTTGACATATTTTTTATTTTACGGGGTAAATTCCTACGTAAATTTAGTCAAAAAAATCTCCTTTAACAAGGCTTTAGTATTAGCTACATCAAGCACACTTCACCACACAACCACCTGATTTATCGATAATTATGCGCATGTTAAATTTTCAAAAAAATTCAATACACATTGACCAATTCAATCTCAAATATTAGAGTGGAATGCTTCGGAATGCCACTGACAACCTTTGCCCCATAACCATGACGAGCCGGCACATATATACGCCACTTGTCTCCTACACGCATCCGAGTAAGCGCAATTTGCCACCCGGCAATAAGTTCTCCAAGTCGAAACACATCAGGACAATCCTGGCTGGTGTTATCATCAAAAATTTGTCCGTCAATTAAACTACCCTTATAAAATACAGCAACAACATCTGTCACTCCCGGTTGCACACCATTTCCCTCTGCAATCACCTCTCGCAAAACGCCTCCACCAACTGACTCTATGCCTACTCGCCGTGCAACGTCTTCAAGAAACAATTCATTTGCCGCCTTATAGTCTCTCTTTGCTCCCATAATGCTTAGTCTATTTCATGCCACGTGCCTGATACACAACATCTTTTGCATGATTGATTTGCTTAAACTTTTCTTCAGCGGCATGACGCACATCATCGCCAAGCGAAGCGACCCTGTCGGGATGATGCTCACGCGCCAAACGCCGATAGGCACTACGCACCTCTTCATCAGAAGCTCCCGGGGCAATGCCGAGCACCTTGTATGCCTCATCAAGCGAATTTCCGCCTAAATTAAGCATCGAATCCACATCATTTTGCGACAAGCCCATCGATTGCGCCACTTCTCGTAACGCTTCTATTTCAGACTGCGCAACATGACCATCACACTTTGCTATTTCGACTAAGAAATTAAGCATCTGCAGACGCTCTCCATATGACAGGTTTGTTGCAATCTGCCTGCCACAATCACGTATCTGCCGAGAAAATGCAGTCGGGTCGATACGATCCATTTCTTTACGTTTCTCAAAAAGTCGATATAAAATGTCCTGCCCCTCAGCAACAGCAACTTCACCAAAGTTTGTTCGCAAAAAACGTCGTACATATTCCATCTCACTATGCATTATCTTACCGTCGGCACGTATGATATACGACGCCATTACCATTAATGCAAAAAGGAAGCTGTTGCGACGCCCATTCTCTGCTTTTTCATAGCTACCGGTTGAGTTGTAACCTTGTGACGTCTTTGAAGATTCAGACGTATTTACCTTAGTGGCCGTATCAAACAATGACCCAAATATATATCCGGCCAGAGCACCAAGCGGCCCCTGCACCATGAAGCCGACAACAGCTCCGATCCATTTCCCGTATCCCATTTTAAATATATAATACTAAAATCAATAAACAAATATACTACTTTTTTTCAACAGAGCCTAAAACCCGAATGTTTCACTTTACACAGGAAATTATCTAATATAACAATAATAAAGTTAGTGGCAACGTTATTTTTAATAGTTTATTAAAAATAATCGCTAATCTTTTATTTCATGAATAAATTAATCAAATTCCTAAGCTATTCAGTGATAGTCGTTATTGCCACAACTTCTATTCATTGCACTTCCGACAAAAAAATCCTAAGTGGGAATCCCATTTTTGAAGGCTGGTATGCCGACCCCGAAGCTATAGTTTTTGACAATGAATATTGGATTTATCCTACATTCTCTGCCAATTATGACGACCAACTTTTCCTTGACGCATTTTCTTCGCCTGATTTAGTCAACTGGACAAAACACGAGCGTATCATCACAAAAGCCGAAATCCCATGGCTGCGCAGAGCTCTGTGGGCTCCATGCATTGTTAATGCCAACAATCGTTATTACTTGTTTTTTGGAGGTAATGACATCCAAAGCAATGAAGAACTTGGGGGTATAGGTGTTGCCATTGCCGACTCCCCTGCCGGTCCATTTGTTGATGCTCTCGGAAAGCCGCTCATTGACACTATTGTCAATGGTGCACAACCCATAGACCAATATGTATTCAAAGATGACGACGGACAATACTATATGTATTACGGAGGATGGGGACATTGCAATGTCGTAAAATTGTCACAAGACTTACTCAGCATCATACCTTTTGAAAATGGCGATATGTATAGGGAAGTCACGCCCGACAACTATACCGAAGGTCCATTCATGCTCAAACACAATGGCAAATACTATTTCATGTGGTCAGAAGGTGGTTGGACCGGGCCTGATTACCAAGTTGCCTATGCTATAGCAGATAACCCATTCGGCCCATTTGAAAGAGTTGGCGTCATCTTAAAACAAGACCCGACTATAGCCACCGGAGCCGGACATCATTCTGTAATCAAAGGCCGAGGAGACAATGAATGGTATATTGTATACCACCGACGCCCACTGACTGAAACCGAGGGTAACAGCCGTGCTACATGCATCGACAGAATGTATTTTGACGAAAATGGATATATCAAACCTGTAAAAATGACCTTTGAAGGAGTTGAAATGTCACCATTAAAATAGGCGAAACAGATATATTATAAGAGATGCGACAAAATCCCATTTGTCGCATCTCTTATAATATATCGTTTATTGTTGAATAGTATTGAGGATGAATCTTATTATTTATTTTCAGAATACCTTGCCATTGCGATACTCTTATTGGCATAATTAAGCTAACTTTGCGTAAATTATGCATACATCAAATCTCAAACGATACATCAGGCCATGGACGCTACCTATAGCTATGGTCGGAGGCATATTGCTACATGAGCACATCGGCAAAGTAGCATTCCTATCACCATTCCTTATATTTATCATGCTTACTATTACATACTGCAAGGTATCATTTAGGGAATTAAAGCCATCAAAATTCACTGCGATATTACTCTCAATGCAATTAATCGGGGCTATAACAATCTATTTTGCACTCAGACCGCTAAGCGAGATTGTCGCACAAGGCACTTTTATATGCATATTTTGCCCAACGGCCACTGCCGCACCTGTCATTACCGGCATGTTGGGTGGTTCAGTAGCACGCCTTGCCACATTTTCTCTATTCAGCAATGTCACAGTAGCCATATTGTCTCCAATGCTTCTAACATATATTGGAGACTTAGATGGCAACAGTTCATTTATACAATCTACTATAATGGTAGGCCAACGTGTTTTGCCATTACTAATACTACCTCTGGCAACAGCATTCATCATAAAACGCATATCTCCTAAGCTACACTCCCTAATTATTGAGTATCAATCAATTTCGTTCTACATATGGGCTGTTGCATTATTCATAGTTGTAGGAAATGCCGTAAGCTTTGTCATGACTGAGCCTATCGAAAAAATTCCGGAAATGCTTGCAATTGCGATGTCATCTCTGGCCGTATGCTGTATTCAGTTCTGGTCGGGCAGACACATTGGGATAATTTATGGAGATAAAATTGCGGGAGCACAAGGTTTGGGACAAAAGAATACAATATTGGCAATCTGGTTGTCATTGACTTATCTTCACCCAATTGCAGCCGTCGGCCCTGCATCATATATATTATGGCAAAACACAATCAACTCACTGCAATTGTATGAAAAAAAACAATTAAACAATAATCACGACAACAACGTTATTAAAAACAGCAACATAAAGCATTAACGCCATGGACAGCATGTATGAAATATTGATGGAATTACCCTTATTCAAGGGTGCAAGCCACGAACGTATATCTGAAATTGTCGGAACAACAAAGTTCCACTTTCTGAAATATCTGGCCGGAGAATCAATAATTA
Source organism: uncultured Muribaculum sp. (assembly GCA_964562595.1). GTDB lineage: Bacteria > Bacteroidota > Bacteroidia > Bacteroidales > Muribaculaceae > Muribaculum. Next base: position 4,349 of record CAZLUB010000043.1, read on the forward strand.
ACGCCGGCGAGCCATGCTCTCATATCAAATTTATCATTTCGGGGAAAGCTCGTTCAACCATCGCCAATGGCAATGGTCGTTTCAAAGTGTCTCAGACTCTTGAAGCTCCGTGTGTAATCGCCCCAGACTATTTATATGGCCGAGCCACTCAATACCCATGCTCAATGATTGCCATAGAGACAACAAGCATCTTACAGATATCCAAAAATGATTTCATAAAAATACTCAACTCCGATACCGTATTTTTATTTAATTTCCTAAATATATTATCACGTAACGCTCAAAAAGCCGTAGACGGTATATTAGCTATTACAGCAGGTAGTCTTGAAGAACGAATCGCATTTTGGATTGTAGCACTCACTCAACGAGGCGGCAAAGACATTACTCTCTCGTGCAAACAACGCGATTTATATGCTTTATTTGGAGTACAACGCACATCATTTATCAATACACTCAACAGTTTGCGACAACGTAATATTTTAGAATACGACTCATCTGAGATTCGCATAATATCTCGCGATGCTCTGCTAGAAATTCTAAATACAGCTACCGTCTGAGATTTACTATCGCAACTTATGCCTATTGAAATGGCGTGCAGTGTGCTTAAAAAAAATGATTGCTCCTACGACGCCTACGGCTAACGCGGTCTCATAGGCCACATGGTAACTTGAATGTTCTGCAATAAACCCACCTATCAAAATACCTGCTCCGGCTCCAACATCCCATGATGTCAGATAAGTAGAATTGGCTGTTCCTCTACGTGAATTTGGCGCCATATTGATAAATACAGTCTGAAAAGAAGGACACATAGCCCCATAGCCGGCTCCAAGCACTACCGCCGATAAATAAAAACCCACAGGTTCGCACCAACAAACAAACAACGCATAACCTAATAGCGAAATCAACATACCCACCCCTATATTTTGCGTAAGCATTCCTCGTCTAACCCATCTTGCTGCAATAATTCTCGCTGACACAAGCCCTGTTGCCAACAGCATAAAAAACAATCCCGAACCACCTTCGATGCCAACTTCATCCTTACCATAAATTGCCAGATAAGTCGACAAAATACCATAAGAAAATGAGAAAAAGACCACCATCAAACTCTCTGGAATAGATCCAACCAGAAAAAAACGATCACAAGAAATCGGCTCTTTATAATCAACCGGCTCCTTGCATTTCATTCGCAATATCGAATTTAGACCCAGACCAACTCCCGACACGACCAATGCGACAAGAAATATATAGGTAGCATCTACTCCTGAGTCATACATATACATCGACAACGACGGCCCGACAGCCATAGCCATATTATTAGACACTCCATAATACCCTATCCCTTCAGCCCTGCGCGAAGCCGGCATCACATCAATAGCTACTGTTGAGTTTGCAACAGTAACTGCTCCAAATGAAAAGCCATGCAACCCCCTTATTATTGCAAACAACATTAACGTGCCGGCAACCATATATCCCGCAAAAAGAGCAAAAAACATAAAATAACATATCAAAAGCACTTGTTTACGAGGAAAACTATCTACTATATATCCACCAAAGGGTCTCACCAACAATGCTGTTATAGTATAGCCCGACAATATAATGCCAATTACATGTTTGTCTGCCAAATACACATCACGCAGATATAGCGGTAGAATTGGCAATAATAAATAAAATGAAAAAAACAGCAAAAAATTAGCTGATGTTACGGCTAAATAATTTCGATTCCACAAATTTTCTCGTTCGGCAACACTATGAGCCATAACTTTTTTCTATTTCTTACATAAAGACACCAACAAATAAGAGCTAACGCACATCAAGCCAAATCACAAATAAGTGTAGCCGACGACGATTCGACAACTCTGACATTGATAATATCTCCTACGCGATAATCTCCTCTCGGGAACACGCAAGTCTTATTTTGCTGATTTCTACCTACAAATTGGGAGGTCGACCGCTTTGACACACCTTCAACAAGCACATCAAACGTCTTTCCCACATCTCTCCGGTTAGATTCTGCCGATAGTTCATTTTGCAACGCAATCATGCGATTAAGTCGCTCGATTTTGACCTCTTCCGACACATTATCTTTCATGTGTTTTGAGGCCAACGTACCCGGACGTTCCGAATACTTAAACATAAATGCCGAGTCAAACCCCACTTCTCGCATTAAGTCAAGTGTCTGCTGAAAATCAGCCTCGCTCTCATTATAAAATCCCGTAAACATATCGGTAGAAATACCACAATTCGGAATCATTCTACGTATGGCCGCAATACGGTCAAGATACCACTCTCTTGTATATTTACGATTCATATCATTTAATACGGAGTTAGAGCCCGATTGCACTGGTAGATGAATGTGGTTGCACACATTGGGATAATGCGCAATTGTAGCAATTATATCGTCACTCATATCCTTAGGATGACTTGTTGTAAAGCGTACCCTCATCTCAGGCACCAACTCAGCCACTCGCGATAATAGTCCAGCAAAATCAACCACGCTGCCATCTGATGCCTCATAGCGGTAAGAGTTTACATTTTGGCCAAGCAGCGTCACTTCCTTAAACCCTCTTTTTTGCAAATCATCGACTTCTCGAAGAATACTATCCACCTCTCTACTACGTTCACGCCCACGAGTATATGGCACAATGCAATACGAGCAAAAGTTATTACATCCTCGCATTATACTAACAAAGCCGGAAACTCGGTTAGGAGTAATCTTCTTGGGAATAATATCTCTATATGTTTCCGTAGTCGATAGTTCCACATTTATAGCTTTTTCCCCCGCCTCAACTGAAGCAAAAAGGCTTGGCAGATCAAGATATGAATCAGGGCCCGCAACCAAATCCACCCCGTGATTGGCTATCAAGTCCTCTTTGACCCTCTCGGCCATACAGCCTATTACGCCAACAATAAACCGAGATTGACGCTTTCGTTTTAACGATGCAAAATATTGCAACCGAGAGTGTATCTTCTGTTCAGCATTGTCTCTAATGGAACAAGTATTGAGCACGACAGCATCAGCGTCTTCAATATCGTCGGTCACATCATATCCGGCCATTTCCATTATCGACGCAACAACCTCACTATCGGCAACATTCATTTGACAACCATAAGTTTCTATAAAGAGCTTCTTATAAGGAGCAACGAAATTAGTTGAAATCTGTTTAGTCATAACATTTCCATTAAAGGGCGCAAAGACCTATCTCCGAGTTATAGACTAAAAAATTTTGCTACAACCCGATTAATTTTTAATTTTGTACAAAATTACTAAAAAGTGCCGATAACATCAAAATTAGCCGGTATTTTAAAGTAATCATACAGCAGGAAACAAACTTTAAAACTAATTTACTAACTTTCTCACTTTCACCGATATGGCACTACCATTCATTACGGCACAAGAAGCTGCCGAATTGATTAAAGATGGTGACAGCTTAGGTCTTTCTGGATTTACCGCCTCGGGAACTCCAAAAGTCGTTACAGAAGCTCTCGCTATCAAGGCTGAAAAAGAACATGCCGAAGGACGCCCCTTCAAAGTCAACATTTTCACCGGAGCATCTACCAACGACCACGTTGACGGTGCACTTGCTCGCGCAAATGCCATAAACATCCGCACTCCCTATCAAAGTAGCCCTGACTTACGCAAACGGCTCAATGCTCACGAAGCTCACTATTTTGACCTTCACTTGTCGGAACTTGCCCAAAAATTGCGTTACGGAACATTTGGAGATATCGATGTTGCGATTATCGAAGCCACTGATGTAACCGAAAATGGTGAAATTATATTAGGCACTGGTCTTGGGATGACACCAACAGTTGCAATGCTTGCAAAAAAAATCATCATCGAGCTCAACGACCAGATCCCTGCAACAATACGGGGTTTGCACGACGTATATATCCCCAATGATCCTCCATATCGCCGTGAAATTCCTATATATAAAGCCAATGACCGTATTGGCTCTCCAATCCTAAAAGTCGATCCATCCAAGATTGTCGGAGTTGTAAAAACTTCATTAAAAGATGGAGTTCACGGATTTGCTCCACTTGATGATGTCACCATGCAGATTGGAGCAAACGTATGCGACTTCCTAATCGGAGAGCTCAAACGCGGAGCTATTCCTGCAAGTTTCCTCCCTTTACAATCCGGAGTAGGCAACATTGCCAATGCCGTACTTTTTGGACTCGGTGAGAGCAAAGACATTCCGGCATTTGACATGTATACCGAAGTAATTCAAGATGCTGTCGTCAATCTTATGGAAAAAGGAAAATGTCGCTTCGCATCAACTTGCTCAATGACATTTTCTGACTCTAAAATGGATGAAGTGTTTAATAATATCGAGTTTTTCCGTGACAAAATACTCTTGCGCCCGGGCGAAATATCCAACAACCCCGAAGTTGTTCGCCGTTTAGGAGTCATAACAATGAATACTGCACTCGAAGCTGACATATTTGGCAATATCAACTCGACACATGTTGTAGGCACAAAAATGATGAATGGTATTGGAGGCTCTGGCGATTTCACTCGCAATGCATACATTTCAATTTTCAGTTGCCCATCTTCGACTAAAGGTGGATTAATCTCAAACATTGTACCAATGGTATCTCACCTTGACCATAGTGAGCACTCTGTCGATGTATTAATTACCGACCAAGGCATTGCCGATCTCAGAGGGAAAGACCCATTACAACGCGCTGAAACCATAATCGAAAATTGCGTAAATCCGGAATACCGACAACTCCTCAGAGATTATCTCAAACTCAGCAAAGGAGGACAGACACCTCACAACCTCAACGCATCTCTCGCCTTCCACACTACTTTTACCGCTGAAGGAGATATGCGCAAAACCGATTGGTCAAAATTTGCTTAAACCAAAGTCTCACCGACACACTTATAAGCACCGTCTCAGTTTATCCTAAGACGGTGCTATTTATTTCCCATTGCGAAATTTGTTTAAAATGCTTGACAAGAAAAATTTATTGTGCTAACTTTGTAAGATATTTTGGGGATTTATGCGCCATTCTCAAAATAAAACTTCATGAAAAGGAACAAACAATTTGGCATTTCCACTGCTTCTGCGCAGATTACAGCCACGGTGAGCGTGACGTTGGTGCTACTTCTTATTGGCATCATCGCTCTGCTTAGTGTCGCTGCGTACCAGATTACCAAAGACATTAAGGAAAACATCGGTTTTGACATCATACTTCGTGAAGATGTTTCTGAAAAAGAGATCAATTCACTTAAGCAACAATTAACGACATCCCATTATGTTGCAAGCATACGCTATTTTTCACAAGATGACGCATTAACAAAATGGCAGGAAGATACAGGAGAAGACTTAATTGAATTGCTCGGCGTCAACCCATTCTGTGGAGAATTTGAGGTAAAAGTAAGAGCCGATTATGCCAACTCCGACTCAATAGCAAAAATCATAACACCACTTAAACGTATTAAATTTATTTCTGACATCACAGTCCATGATGAAATGGTAGATTCAATAAATTCTAACATCAAATACATCTCCATCGTACTTGTGATTATTTCAGCAACTTTGTTGCTAATTTCCTTTGTTTTAATCAGCAACACTGTCCGTCTTACCGTTTATTCCCGCCGATTCACCATCCACACGATGAAACTTGTGGGAGCAACCGGCTCATTCATTCGCAAACCATTTATCATCTCCAATATGATAAATGGCTTAATAGCCGCCACTCTTGCCACAATTCTGCTTGTAGCGGGTCTTCTATATCTACGTTCTATTGATGCATCTATTGCCAACGTAATACCATGGGAAGTGATGCCCTGGATATTTATGGCATTACTAACTTTTGGCTTGGCAATATGCTCTATAGCAACAATAGTCGCTACCAACAAATATCTGCGCATCAGTTACGATGACATGTTTAAATAACAACTTATAAATATTTCTCCAAAAAAATGACTATGACAACATCAAATAACACCGCCAAAGACTCCCAAGTCATTAAAGAACGTGAACAACGTTTTCCTTTGGCCCGAATCAATTTTTTACTCATGAGCATAGCCGGAGCCATGATTTTAATCGGCTTTCTACTAATGCTTGGAGGAAGTTCCACTATTGAAGAGTTTAATCCCAATATCTTTTCAACTCGACGCATTGTAGTAGGCCCGACAATATCATTCCTCGGATTCATATTCATGGCCGTAGGCATTCTTTATAAAAAGAAGAAATAAAGCCCATCGACAATGGACATATTACAATCAATAATAATTGCAATAGTAGAAGGTCTTACCGAATTTCTACCGGTTTCTTCGACCGGACACATGATTATTGCAGAAAAGCTACTGAACATTCCTCCAAATGATTTTGTAAAGGCATTTACCGTAATCATTCAGTTTGGAGCGATATTATCAGTAGTATGCTTGTATTGGCGTCGGTTTTTCCATCTCAACACAACGCCCGATGGAGTTACGGGCACAAAGGCACTTCTTATACGTTATGATTTCTATTGGAAACTGGCCATAGCATTCGTTCCGGCCGCTTTTTTCGGGTTTTTGCTAAGTGACTACATCGATTTTTTGCTCGAAAACGTCATGACTGTGGCAATCATGCTTGTATTAGGAGGCATACTGATGCTATACGCAGATCGTTGGTTTAACAAACCTAAGGCCCACGACACAATGTCCGAGAGCAACGCGTTTAAAATAGGTCTATACCAATGCATAGCAATGATTCCGGGAGTGTCACGTTCCATGGCTACGATAGTCGGAGCCATGCAACAAGGATTATCGCGCAAAGCTGCTGCCGAATTTTCATTCTTTCTTGCCGTTCCTACAATGTTTGCAGCCACTGCTTACAAACTCATCAAACTCATCCTCGACCCCGTGCAATGTAGCATATTGACTGACAATTTATTGGTATTGCTTATCGGCAACATAGTCGCATTCATAGTTGCGGCGTTGGCAATTAAGTTTTTTATTGGTTTTGTAACACGATATGGGTTCAAAGCATTCGGATGGTATCGCATAATTGTAGGAAGCACCATCCTGCTACTGATGGCATGCGGAGTAGACCTCGCATTAATTTAAATCTAGACATTATGCTTAATCCTATTGAAGGAGAAATATTTTATATAGACAAGCCCTACCGTTGGACATCGTTTGATGCAGTAAAACGCATACGCAACATTCTAACGCGTCGACTTAAAATAAAAAAATTGAAAGTTGGACATGCGGGCACTCTCGATCCTCTTGCCACAGGCGTAATCATCGTGTGCACAGGTCGAGCCACCAAGCGCATTGAAGAACTACAAGCCGGGGTCAAAGAATATGTTGCCACTATCGCGTTAGGAGCGACTACACCATCATTTGACCTTGAGACAGACATTGATGCAACATACCCCACTGCTCACATCAACCGCAAGATGGTAGAAGATGTCATCATTAAATTTACAGGAGCAATCGAACAGGTGCCACCTGCATTCTCAGCTTGTAAAGTTGATGGCCAACGTGCATATAAAATGGCTAGAAAAGGTAAAGAGGTCAACATCAAGGCCAAGTTGCTTGTCATAGACGAAATAGAGTTGCTCGACTTTTCTCCGGAGAGCATAACATTGCGTATTGTATGTAGCAAAGGAACATATATACGTGCACTTGCACGTGACATCGGACAAGCGCTCAACTCCGGCGGACATCTTACGGCTCTGAGACGCACCAAGATTGGCTCCATATCAATTGACCAATGCATGAGCGTAGAACAAGCTGTCGCCATGTTGCAAGAATCGCCAATGATAATGCCTGACACAGGCAATTTATAAAACAATTTTACAAAAATAATATCACCTCTACATAGATTATGAAACTTTCTCAATTTAAATTCAAATTGCCCGAAGAACTTATCGCGATGAACCCCAATGATGTGCGCGATGAGAGTAAATTAATGGTTATAAATCGCAAAACCGGAGAAATCCAGCACCATGTATTTAAAGAAATAATCAACTTCTTTGACGAAGGCGATGTGTTTGTTTTTAACGACACGATGGTTTTTCCGGCTCGACTCTACGGCAACAAAGAGAAAACTGGCGCCAAGATTGAAGTATTCCTTCTTCGCGAGCTAAACGAGGAGCATAAATTATGGGATGTACTTGTCGAACCGGCTCGCAAAATACGTATTGGCAACAAATTATACTTTGGAGAAGACGAATCAATGGTTGCTGAAGTTATTGACAACACAACGTCACGCGGACGCACTCTTAGATTTCTTTACGATGGCTCTCATGAAGAATTTAAAAAATCTCTCTACAAACTCGGGCAGACTCCTCTACCGGCTTATATAACACGCGAACCAACAACTGAAGACGCTGAACGCTACCAATGTATTTTTGCAAAAAATGAGGGTGCCGTTGTAGCTCCTGCAGCAGGCCTGCATTTCAGTCGCGAGTTATTGAAACGCATGGAAATAAAAGGTATTGAGTCAGGATTCCTTACCGTTCATTCCGGGCTTGGCAATTTTAGAGAAATTGATGTTGAAGACTTGACCAAGCATCGCATGGACTCTGAAGAGATGAATGTCTCTGCCAAACTCGTTCAACTCGTGAACAAAGCAAAAGATACAGAGCATCGGGTTTGTGCTGTCGGCACATCAGTTCTTCGCGGGATTGCAAGTGCGGTAAGCATGGGCGGACACATGAAAACATACTCTGGCTGGACCAACAAATTTATATTCCCCCCATACGATTTCACCGTCACGTCTGCTCTTATAAGTAATTTTCACATGCCCTACTCAACCATGCTAATGATGGCGGCAGCATTTGGTGGTTACGATCTTATTATGAACGCTTATGAAATTGCCATCAAAGAACAATATCGTTTTGGAGCATATGGAGATGCCATGTTGATAATCTGACAACAACCCCTAACGCATATTTTACACCAACGGCAATGCTATTAATAGCACTGCCGTTATTTATTTACTCCTTAATCAAAAACGCCTTCAATACTCTCTTCAGCATTGGCATTGGCATTTTCGTCTACAAATTCACCCAAATACTCTTTATGACACAAATCTAAATCATCAGGGAACGAGAAAGTTTCATCTTGTGAATAATGCAACTGTTTGTCGGCATACACTTTCTGCATGTAATACCCATAGATGGGCAATGCCATTGATGCACCTTGGCCTAAAGCCATGCCGTTGAAATGGATATACCGTTCTTCTCCTCCAACCCACACACCCGACACGAGTTGTGGAGTAAATCCCATAAACCACCCATCAGCATTAAAGTTAGTTGTTCCGGTCTTCCCTCCCATTTGTGCAGTAAGATTATATGGTGCACGACGCAACCTATTGCCGGTTCCACTATCTACGACATTAAGCAAAATAGATAATATTTTATAATACGCGTCTTCACTGATTACCTCGGTGTGGCGTGGAGTAAATTCTGAAATAATATTGCCATTCCCATCTGCAATTGCGGTCACAAACAATGGATCTACACGCATTCCTTTGTTGGCGAAGGCCGTGTAAGCGGTTACCATCTCTTTGACCGAGACATCACATGAGCCGAGACACAACGACATAACGGGATCAAGATGGTTGGTTATTCCAAAATTATGCATATTACGCACCAATGTGGCGGGTGACAACTCACTCATCAAACGCGCAGATATCCAATTATTAGAATTTGTCAGAGCCCAACGCAAATCGACCATTTCTCCAACTCTTGCATTGCCTGTATTGCGCGGAGACCATGGTCTGCCCAACTCATCCAATATTGTCGGTTGAGCATTTAGCATCTCATCACAAGGTGTATATCCTTCCTCCATTGCATATGTATAAAGAAACGGTTTGATAGTTGAGCCGATCTGACGACGACCGGTAGAAACCATGTCATATTGAAAATACGAAAAATTAGGGCCTCCAACATATGCCTTCACATGTCCATTTATCGGATCCATCGACATAAAACCCGTACGTAAAAAATGTTTTTGATACATTATCGAATCCAGCGGTGTCATCACTGTATCTACAACACCATCATAGCTAAACACTTTCATGTCGTGTTTCTCATTAAAAGCGGCTTTTATTTCCGCATCATTATGCCCGGCCTTTTTCATTACACGATAGCGATCGCTTTGTTTCATCGCATTATCTATCAGAGAGTTTAGCTGTTGTTGTGTAAGTTCTGTTCGATTGGTTGTATATGGAGCCCCCTTGACCCTGCGCTTTTCCCTAAAGAAACTTGGCTGAAGCGTCTTGCTCATGTGACGCTCTACGGCCTCCTCCGCATAGCGTTGCATGCGCGCATCAATAGTTGTGTAAATCTTCAGACCATCAGTATAAATATCATATTTCGAGCCATCTGGTTTTGGATTTTTTTCAATCCACCCATATAATGGATTTATTTCCCATGCAATCGAATCATCAACATACATTTGCTTCTCCCATGACGCATAATCGCCCTTGGAAGGTTTCTTTGCACGTAACATTCTACGCAGTTCTTCTCTAAAATATGGAGCAAGACCATCTTTATGATCTACCTTGTGAAACTTAAGCTCCAACGGCAATGTTTTTAACGAATCCATCTCTGCTTCCGATATCATTCCGGCCTTTTCCATCTGCTCCAGAACTACATTTCGACGATCTTTAGTCCGCTCTGCACGACGCACAGGATTATAATAAGATGGATTCTTGACCATTCCTACCAACGTTGCCGCTTCCTCAATATTTAAATCTTTAGGATCCTTTCCAAAATAGACATAAGCAGCCGACTTTATACCAACTGCATTATATAAGAAATCAAACTGATTAAGGTACATTTTTATAATCTCTTCTTTTGAGTAGAAGCGTTCCAATTTCACAGCTATCATCCATTCTACCGGCTTTTGCAATGCTCGTTCAAGCATGCTTCCTGATCGTTGAGAATATAATTGTTTGGCCAACTGCTGAGTTATTGTAGAACCGCCTCCTGAATTTTTCTGTCCCAAAAGGATTGTTTTGAAAGCAACACGCCCTACGGCAATAATATCAATTCCCGAATGCTCCTCAAAGCGCACATCCTCAGTTGCTATCAATGCGTCTATAACATTTTGCGATATATCATCAAAATCACAATACACTCTATTTCCGGTATTGGCAAAATATCTTCCCAATTCCTCTCCATCTGACGAATATACTACAGAAGCAAATCTATCTTTGGGATTCTTCAGTTCTTCAATAGGAGGCATATAACCGACTATGCCATTATAAATCAAAAAGAAAAATAATGCAACAAATGCCACTAATGCGATAAACGCCAACCACATGCACTTGATGATAAACTTGCTATCTACTTTTCTTTTTTTATTACTTTTTGTTGAGTTCATGAGCACAATACACATTTATTCATCATACAAAGGTATGCATTCAAGTGCAAATTAACAAGTCGCCTATATCATTTTTAATTTTACTTTCATTTTGTTTTAAAACCCGTAGAGTCCAACTCGTTTGGCGACAAAAGAATAGTCCAAGTGACGTCTTTAATTACTAAATTAAAAAATTGCGATTATGGCAGAAATCCCAAAACACGAAATGACATTCGGCGAATCACCTCTAAGTGTCCGCCGAACGAGTGTGTTGGTTGTCATTATTCTTTCGCATTATTTGGATTTTCCTTTTCGCCTAATGAAATCTTCATCAGTTGGTTTGTAACCTCTTTGTATGATGATGGTTATCCTTTCCTTCTTTCATCTTTTTTTGAACTCTTTGACACCTTGTCCAAGACCTCGCATCATTTTCATTTATGAAACTTTTTCACCTCCGAAAAATCAGCAAAGCTATACCATCTAAAAGCAATATTTCGGTTGTTACTATAATATGTTTAATTATTATCGGTTAAATAAATATTGCAAGTATCAAAGTCTATTTCCCAATTCCATCCGTCAACGCTTTCCCACTGATACTTTGAGCTCATTCTACTCCACCAACTTTGAAATTTAGTACCGGTCTCACCCATATCTTTTATGAGCTTTTCATAAAGCTCATTGTTTTCGACGGTAAGAATCTTTGCAAGTTCATTCAATCCGTTTCTACGCTCAAACAGAGCTTGAATTTCATTTTTTTCTTCTACAGTTACACTACCTACAACTTTTTTCATATCGATTTAGTCTTTTACAATATTAAACGGGTCTAAATAATCTATCTCTTTGATTTCTTTTTCGGGCATAAACTCTCCATATTCACGAATGCTTTGCAATAGCTGTCTAGACGAGTTCCGTTCAAGGTGAGCCATCACACACTGCTCATGACTTGGAGTGTTCACTTCATACGTTGTCTTGCGGTTCAACCACACACAACGCTTACACTGATATGCATCACATTTTCTGCATATAGGAGCATACTCCAATTTATATAATTGAGGATTTTTAATTTCAAGTCCGTTCTTCAAATCGCCAACGCAGAATTTTGCTTTGCCCAAACCATAATCCTCGTCATCATCGGCAAGATAAAACCCGGGGCATATATAAAATCGTCCATCAGGTGCAAGAGTGATATTCTCCACGCCTGCATTACAGTTATTCATGACATATAGCATTATGCGGTCGGTGAGCAGATTCAACTGCACATTATTTCCAGCAATATAGGCACTCAAAACCTCTGCTCTTAATTTCGACAAAACTTGTCTGTAACAATTAAAATCCGCATCGGTAAAACTTTCCACATCTGTACTTACCACATTCAAACGCATAATTTTAGGCAATGCCGAAATTATATTCTGATAAGAAAACAGTTTAGATTTATCAACACGAAGAACATACGCCGTATCTTGCTGCCATTCCACATTGTTAAGTTCATCAATAGCATCCAACACCAACACATCGGCTTTCACACCTTTAGCATACGGCATTACACTGCTATGGTCTATTGTATCGATTACAGTCTTGTATTCTTCTGGCAACTCATAATCGGGATATACAAACTGAATAGACAGATTCTCTTTCATTGCATAAAAAATCCCATCTTTCAAATCTTCAAGCGATATGAGTTTATGCTCTGCTTTCTTATTTTCGTAGTGACAATATGACACCGAAGTATCATCAAGCAATATAACTAAATATTTAAGCATAGTATCACCCTCTCATCAGCAAATTATATTTGACACTTTATCTGTATTCCCAAACTTTTCACGCTCGTCCTCCAATTCAAGTTTGCGATAAAGTTTGTTCCAGTAGTAGTTATTGGCTCTCACGCGAGCTTTATGCATTTTGCATATAGCTGTAGAGCGTTGATATATAGTCGGTGTATCTGCAGCATCATAGTTTTCACCTTGGCACCATGCACAACCGCCTGCCACCTCGCAATCAATACATTCCTGCTTGGATTGTGTACAACGGTCAAGCGTAAGGAACGGGCGTAATTTGTTATTATCTATTCCATCACGTACATTACCGATAATCCACGCTTTTTTATCACGTAATGAGTATTGAGCAAAACGTGTGCAAGGATAAAAATTACCGGTTGCATCTATTGATAACATTTTGCCTGCACCACACCAATTTTGATTTTCCAACACGCAGTCCATAGGCTTACCCATATTCTCGGTAAAAAACGAACAAGCAAAGTCTTTGTAATATTCGTTCTCTATAATGGCATCGGCGAGTTCTATCAGTTGGTTTTCAAACAAGACGTCATCATCTTCACTCCATACATCTTCAAACACCACATTTATATTCACTTCATGAATACCGAGTGAATATAAGTGTAGCACACTTTCCTTTATATCCGGAATATCGGCACTGCTTATCGTCACTTTTGTACCGGCTCCGGGAAACTGCTCAATCCACAATGGGACATTTCTCACCACATCGACGTATGATCCTTTTTCTTCTACACCATCGCCTTTCCATATACGATTCATGTCGTGTTTCTTCTGAGTGCCGTCTATGGTTATCCCTATCGATAAATGTGCAAGATTCTTCTTAATGAAATTTTGAACTTTTTCCGAACCATAATTTATACCATTGGTAGAAAAACTGAAACGATAAGAATCAAACCAATGATGATTTCTTCTAAACATTTCTGTTTTTATATAATCGCATATTTTATCGATAAGCTCAATTTCAAGGAATGGTTCACCTCCTATAAAATCCCAAACCACCGATTCATATCTAAAATTCTCATCATTTTCATTATCAAGGATATAATCGATAGCTTGCTTGGCAACCTCCCACGACATTCTTTCCTTTTCATTCTTGCCCACAAGATAACAATACTTGCAAGCGAGCTGACAATCCTTCGTAACAATAAAAGTGATACTCTTAGCCATTCCATCTTGCCAAGATTTACCACTTTCTTTTATTTTATCCATAAAAAAATTTTACAACAACACAATTAACCGCTATATCCGGTACATCCATATGAGCAGTTTTGGGTACAGTACGATTTACAATTACCCACACAGGTATTCATGCAACCTGTACCACAACTAGTGTTACAGGTTCCACTACATGTGTTATGACAAGAACCTGTACAAGTTGTGAAACATCGTGTATCGCATCCAGAACAACCACTACTGCTTCCGCCATAGTTATAATTGCTTCCGCCATTATATTGTCCGTTCGAATTTCCGTATCTCTTATTTGAGGACGTTCCTCGTTGCGCAGTGTTTTTACAACCTGTTTTACAACCGGAAGAGCAATTACCCACACAATTACCTTTACAGTTATTCTCACAAGAACCTTTACAGCCGGAGCAAGAGCCTTTACAACTAAGCTGACAGCCGCTTGTACAATCACCTACACAACTCGAAGAACAAGAATATTGACAAGAACCTGTACAATTCAAGTAACAACCTGTCATACAATTAAAACATAATTGTGAGGACGAAGATGTTGCCGCCTTGGTCTCAATAAAACTCGGAATTAACGTCGCCACCAAAATAGGCAAAGCTCTTTTTGCGGCATTCTTGAAGAATTCACGTCGTGACTGAATTTCTTCATTTCTTTCCTTTTTGCCCATAAAAAACTATATTTTAATTAAACATATCTGTCTCTTGCGACCCGTCTCTTATCAAGAGACAAACTTTACATTGTAAAATTACGCAAAATATCGCAATCA
>CAZLUB010000044.1:0-18721 GCA_964562595.1 uncultured Muribaculum sp.
GAAAGTAATATTTAATGGAACCACGATATTTAATTGATAAAAATATGAAGAAATTAATCTATCTACTATTGACAATGCCACTGCTCTTTACATCGTGCGACAGCGATGACACTGTCATTAGCGAAGAAGCCGTGGAAGTGCGCTTCTGCGCCGAGTTGCCCGAGGGCATCACCATGTCGCGTGCCGGCGAACTCACTGTTGACTCGGTGGTGTGTGCAGTGTTTGAAAACAATGTAGAAATCACCAACTTGCGCCAAAAAATAGCCGTGAGCGGTACGTCAATAGTGTACTCTCCACGCTTGATAAAAGGTCGCTCCTACGATATTGTCTTTTGGGCAATGAAAGGCTCAAGCTACAATGTCGACGACATGACCGCAATTGTTCGCAACAACGACTCCGGCTTGACAGAGGCCGATTTTGATGCGTTCACAGCTCACGAAAGCATCGAAGTCACAAACGCCCTTGAAAAGCCCATCACGCTTGTTCGTCCGCTTGCTCAACTCAATGTAGGCATCACATCGGAAGATTGGAACGCAGCCGTAAACAACTTCAACATGACTCCAACGACAATGAAGATTGCAATGACCGGCAAAAACACGTTTAATGCATTGACCGGTAAAGTCATAGGCAACAACTCCGACATCATCTACGAAATGGCAGTTTCAGGCAACGACATGACCGCCAATGGTGTTACCTACAAGCAACTGGCAATGTGCTACGTCATGACCGACGCCAAAGAGACATCGACGACTGCCGACATGACTTATAGCGTTTACGACCAATCAGGCACAGCGATACGCGAGAACGTAGCCGTCTATAGTGTGCCCTTGCAAAGAAACTACAAGACCAATATCGTTGGCGGACTTTTGATAGGTGATGTCACCTACACCATCTCATTTGAGAATGACGGACAATTTTCAGGCGAACACCAAAAGGACATTTAGCAATTAACGACAATAAATTCCCATTATATTATTTTTTAACTTTTCAATCAATTATGAAACAATTAAAATTTTTCAGCTCGCTTGCTATTGCAAGTATGCTATTTGCGACCTCTTGTTCGCAAGAAGAAATCGTCAATGAAGTTGCCAACGGCGACTATGTAGACGCTACATTCACTCTCAACACTGCCGACGGAATTGCCAGCCGCGCAACCATCGGCGACGGTACGACTGTCGACAAAGTCGCTTGTAGTGTTTACGACGCCAACGGTGTTGAATTGGATTGGTATCAAATCGTTCCGGTAAACAGCAAAAAAGCTACTTACAATGTTCGCTTGGCAAAAGGTCAAGACTATCGCATAGCTTTCTTTGCTTACAACGAAGCTGCTGCTGCTTACAACGTTAAAGACTTGAAAAACGTTAAAGTCCTTGACGAACAAAAGTCTAACCTCGAAGGTCGTGACGCGTTTACCGCATACTTCGATGTTACAGCCGACATGACTATGAACGCAATCGATGAAACTGTTAATCTTTATCGTCCGTTTGCTCAACTAAACCTCGGCATCGATGACGCCGAGTTGGAAGACGCTAAAAAAGCAGGCATCGTCGTTAATGAAAGCTATATCAAAGTGAGCAACGTGTATAAAGCATTCAGCGCTTACGATGATGCTGTAGTAACTACCGATGTTGCCGGCTCTATGGAATTTGCTTTAAACACAATCCCTACTCAAAAACTCAGCGTTGACGTAAACAAAGATGGCAATATTGACTCGGCTACTGAAGAGTACAACTACCTCGCTTTAAACTATCTCCTCGTTGGTGACAAGAAGAGTGAAAAGTCTTTGACCGACGTTGAATTTGTTTGGACTACTGAAGATGGAAAGACCAACAACCCTTCTACCAACTTCATCAACATCCCAGTTCAACGCAACTACCGCACAAACATCATCGGCAAGCTCTTGACCAACCCCGCTACCTTCAACATCGTCATCGAAGAAGGATTTGAAAACTCTCCCAAGGGTGACTACATAGTAACTGAAGATGGAACAGTAATTGCTAACGTTTCTACCCTTGCTGCACTCCAAGCCGCTCTTGACAACGCAAAAGCCAACAACAAGACCATCATTAACCTAACTGCTAAAATCACCGGTGATGCAAAAATTACTGAAAAGGATGGCGCTTCTATTTTGATCGATGGTTGCGATAACGAGTACGACGGACAATTTAGAATTTATGGTCAATCCACGTATGCTGACGCAACAACCATCTTCAAAAATATCAAATTTACGCCTACTACCGATAAGTATTCTATCTACGGAAATGAAGATACAACAAACAAAGAAGCCACAAGATATATAGATAACGTAATTATTGAAAATTGCTCGTTTACAGCTGCTGCTGGGTCTGAAGCGTACCATGTTGCCGGTTCTATTTACTTCAAAGCCGCTGATTCTGTTGAAGTTTCTAATTGTACTGCAACAAACATGCACTCAATCGTTGGTGCAGAAAGTGGCAAGGGCACATTTACTGTAGATAAGGTAGAAACCATCAATTGTAAGAATAGCGTTTCTTTCAACAACACTCCAAAGGCTTATATTTCAAATTCCGTACTTGAATCTGTAGGCGAAGACGGTTATGGTGTTCGTGTAAAAGGTGAAATTCCCGGTTATGGAGTTGTTATAGAAGATTGTAACATCAATGCAGTTGTTCCTGTTCTTGTTAGAAATATGACTGCCAATAGCTACTCAATCGACCTAAAGGGCGAAAATACACTAACAACAACCAAGGGATATCAAGTAGTTATAAGCAATATTGACTACTCAATCAATAAAACCACCGGTGAGTGGGAAAAATTGACAACTCCTACAGGAACTTATACACTCAATGGCGGTGACGATTTCATAGTTTACCCTGAAGATATAGCTGTACTTCCCACTGCATCTACAGCAGCACAAAATGGCCAATTGCTTGTTGACGCCATTAAATCAGCTCCGGAAGGTGCTGACGTATATGTTGCCGATGGTGAATATTATTTGTTGGATAATTCAAACAACGATTTCCATAAAAGTTTCTCTTTGATTGGCATGGGTAACAACGCTGTAATCAATGTTAACAAGAAGGGTCTTAAATTGTCTGGAGCTGAAGGCAACGAATCAGTAGTTAATGTACGCAACATAACCATCAATTCAGAAACCCAAGCAGTTTATGCTAAGGAATATGTTACTGTAAATCTATATGATGTTACTTGCAAAACCGACGGAAATGTTGCGATTCTAATCGACACAGCCAACCCGGGTAAAGATGGCGTAAAATCAACAGTAAATGCTTACAACGTAACTATCGACAATGGTGACACCGTAGAATTCTGTGCTTTGCCTTGTACTACTGTAAATGCACCTAATTGCGTATCATACACCTATTTCAACTACGAAGGTGGAAATATTGGTGTATGCAAGCCACAAAGCATAGCTCTCAGCACAGGTAGCAACATGTTTGTTAACGGAGTTGCTCTTCCTGCTCACCAATAATTTGAATATTTTGAAAATTCTATTTTAATTTTTTATACAGAGTTAATTTTTAGGAAAGGCGTCTTTGTGAAAAGACGCCTTTTCGCTTATTAAAAGTTTGATTTACGCATTCACGGCAATGGATATGGAGTTACGCTCGTCACGACAATACTCCATCCGACTTCAACACACAAGATTGAAACTTATTAATTTACAGGTTCACCCCTGCGCCTAAAGCTTTCAGGCCGACGGCGTCAATGACTTTCTGCAATCGGGCTTAAAAATAATGCACCCCGGATTTAATTATAAATCCGGGGTGCATTATGTAGTTGTAATAGTTTCGATTAGTTGTTAACTACGCGACGTTCTTTGATACGAGCTTTCTTACCGGTAAGACCACGTAGATAATAAAGCTTGGCACGACGCACTTTACCATACTTGTTAACTACAATTGAATCAATAAACGGAGATTCAATCGGGAAAATACGCTCAACACCGATGTTATCGCTCATCTTGCGAACGGTGAAACGTTTCTTGTTGCCCTCACCTGAAATGCGAATCACAACACCACGATATTGCTGGATACGTTCTTTGTTACCTTCTTTGATGCGATAAGCAATAGTAATCGTATCACCGGGGTTAAATTTCGGGAATTCCTTTACGGGAGTTGCAAAAGCCTCTTCGGCTACTTTAATCAAGTCCATTTCTTTAATGTTAAAATGTTAATAATACGCAATATAGCAAGCAGCTTGTCTTACCAGAGATTACGAAATGCGGTGCAAAATTACGACATTTTTTTCATTTATGCAATGTAGCTTAAAAAAAATCATTTATTTTGCATTATATAAAACATTCGGGCTATGGACAAGAAGGATTTATCACATAAAGTTGCAACGACACGCACATCGATAATTACAAAAATCGCCAAAGCAGCTGCATGGATTGTCGGAGCATTGGTTGTAATAATTTTGTT
Organism: uncultured Muribaculum sp.; assembly: GCA_964562595.1. GTDB lineage: Bacteria > Bacteroidota > Bacteroidia > Bacteroidales > Muribaculaceae > Muribaculum. The sequence continues at coordinate 4,422 of CAZLUB010000044.1, forward strand.
AGTGCTTGGCAGTGTTTCGCTGATATTCTCACCTGAACGATTGACTCGCATGGCCAACGACTTGGCGGCTCCATATATCAAAGGCGACTTAACTATCGACAATGTAGAGTTGACAATATGGAGTACATTCCCTCACACTCGGCTTGACATTGATAGAGTGACTTTGTGTTCCGAGCTGCCGACTGAGATGTTTCCTGAGGATGCCGACAGCCTGCTGTCAATCGACCATATCCACTCAGGCATAAACTTAGCCGCACTCATAGTCGGTCGCATATCGTTGACCGACACCGAGATAAGAGGATTAATGATAAATGCTGTCGCACTCAACGACTCAACGTCAAACTACGACATATTTGCGACTGCCGACACCACAGACAATGAGACAGCCGAAGAAAGCACACTCTCATTGCCCGACATCAGCATATCCCGTTTTGCCGTGAACGATTCTCGCTCAATACGCTACCGGCTCTTGTCTGACAGCATTGACGTGACCCTCAACTTAAAGCCTACAGCGCTGGCCGAAAATCAATCGCCAATCTATGATTTTGCATCGTCATTGCATCTCGATGCCAAAGTAAGCCCCGATATCGACATCAGCCAATTGGCCTTGGCTACCGATGGGACTATCACGTGGTATAGCGACGCTCCTTCGGAAATCGCGTTAGATGGCTTCACCCTATCGCTTAACACCATTGAAATGACCATGTCAACGGCATTAGACGTGTCGACGTCGACCGTCATCAAGCGATTAAGTCTCAATATGCCCCCGACTGCGCTAACTTCAATAATAGACGCCATCCCACAATGTTTTGCATCAACCATACCGGTAATCGAGGCCGAAAACAAGGTCTTGATGTCGGTCGCACTCAGCAAGCCTTACGACGTGTCGACCGACACACTTCCATCGCTTACAGCGTCATTTAAACTACATCCCGGCTCGTTGTCAATACGCGAATATGACCTCAATCTCGACAACATCACCGCCGACATCAGCGCAGTAATCGAAGGGAACGACATGGAGTCGTCGGCCATCACCATCAATGATTTCAAGATTAAAGGCATGGGCACACAGGCTCAACTTATCGGCTCGGTCACACACTTGACCGACGACCCTTATATCAAGGGACGATTCTCAGGGAAAGTTGACTTTGACAATCTTGCAAAAGGCATAAGCGAGATGATTCCCGGCGAAGTAAAAGGATTGCTAAATGCCGATTCTGAATTTAAATTTCTCCTTAGCAACATACATCCCAAAAGATTTCACAATGTCAAGGTAAGCGGCAACCTCGGACTTGAAAAATTTTATTACACGGCTCCCGACTCACTCGCCATAGCCATGTATGCCAACAAAGCCGACTTCAAACTCGGCACAAGCGAGAGTTTCTCTTTCCAAGGACAACACCGCGTTGACTCGCTGCTGACGGCAACTCTCGCAATAGACACCATGTCGGTCTGTTACGATGGTATGAATGTCGCCATGAGCGGCCTAAAAGCAGGCATAGGATGCCTCAACAAAGCCAATAGCTCCGATACCACTCAAGTCAATCCCATTGGTGGGTCTTTCCGCTTTAAGAGATTTAACTTTACCGGAGCTGACTCTATCATGCTACGGATGACCGATGTAACGGCCTCTGCCGCTATAAAACGATTTAACGGCAACAACAAAGTGCCTCAAGTCGACACTCAATTTAAAGCATCGCGCATAGGCTATCGCGACAATGCCAACCGAGTGTCACTACGTGAAAGTTCGTTTGACCTCACTGCCCATCTAAAACCACGGCCGGAGAGAAAAGCCACCACCCCACTACGACCACGCCGTCAGGAAGCCGCCCCGACAAAGCCAAAGGACGTTGAAACAGTAGATCTCGAACTCGATCGCTCGACTCGGCAATTTATTCGTCGGCTTGACCTGAAAGGCTCGTTGAAAGCAAAAAACGGACGTTTGTTTTCTCCCTACTTTCCACTGCGCAATTCCATCAGGGACGTCGATGTCGCCTTCACCACCGACAGCGTGACCTTTAACGACATTGTCTATACGGCAGGTAAAAGCGACTTCAGCCTGTCTGGGTCGGTGTCCAACATCTCTCGCTTCGCCACCGGGCGACCGGGAGCTGTGTTAAAACTCAATTTCTCCTCGACAAGCAATCTTATCGACATCAATGAATTGTCGTATGCAATATTTGCCGGTGCAGCCTTTGCTCAAGAGTCCGACTCATTGGCATCTTCATTATCTGTCATTGAAGACGAAAACAAGCTCGAGGAAGCCGTGACACAATCAGCGTCAGACGAGAAGACCGCCTTACTCATTCCGGTCAACATCGATGCCAATCTCAACGTCAAAGCGCATGCCATCGATTATGCCGAATTTCGCATGACCGACTTCAACGGAGAAGTATTGCTACATGACGGCGCTGTAAACCTTAGCAACCTATCGGCCAACACGACAGCCGGCTCTGCCCATCTGACGGCTCTTTACTCCGCTCCAACCAAACGCGACATGCGATTTGGCTTTGGCATGCAGCTTAAAGATGTCGACTTGAAAGAGGCCGTCGGGCTGATTCCCCAAGTGGACTCATTGATGCCTTTGATAAAGAGTTTTGAAGGCAGAGTCAATGCCGACGTTGCGGCCACGACAGACCTTGACTCGGTCATGAACTTTGTCACCCCGACACTCAATGCCGCAATCCGACTCGAAGGCGACAGCCTTGTGCTTCTCGACCCGGAAACATTTAAAACCGTATCAAAGTGGATGCTGTTTAAGCAAAAAGACCGCAACATGATCGACCACATGTCGGTAGAATTGATTGTAAAAAACTCGATTCTCGAGCTATTCCCATTTGTCTTTGACATAGACCGATACCGCATTGGCGTCATGGGCTACAATGACCTTGATTTTAATCTCAACTACCACATTTCTGTTTTAAAATCGCCCATCCCATTTAAGTTTGGCATCAATATCGGTGGCACCACCGACAATATGAAAATACGCTTAGGACGCGCCAAATACAAAGAAGGAATGTCGGCACAGTCGGTAGCCATCGTAGACACCACGCGCATCAACTTGCTCAATCAGATTCAGAACGTGTTCCGTCACGGTGCACGCACCCAAAAATTACGCCATATCAACATCGATCACCGCAATTTAGGCTCAGAAACCGAACTCGCCACCGACACGCTATCACATGCCGACTCTCTCGAGTTTATACGCCAAGGGCTATTGCCTCCCCCCGACACGACGTCACTACAACCATCAATCATCAACCCGATAGACAACGTCGACAAGTAGAAACTAAAACTCTTTTGGCAGATTTTTCGCTCAAAAAATTTCATCTGACTACTATATTAATAAAGGAGTCGCGTCTCTCGACGTGACTCCTTCGTGGTTATATTAGAGGATTGGATAAGTCTTAGAATGAATAGCTGATGCCTATAGCAGGCACAAACGCATAAACATCATACTCAGCTGAGAATGTTTTCTCTACCGGGCCTAGCATCTGTTGCATTGCAGCCAACACTTCGGGTTGCCCAAGGTATTTTTGATAAGCCTGAGCCGCAACCAAGTCGATATAAGGATTAGAACCTTTGCGAGCAAGACCCTCGATATAAGTAAAGGCAACATCTACCGATAAGCGAGATGTCGGACGGAATGAGAAGCCGACACACGGCTCCAAACGAGTCATACCGGGAGTCTCGGGATTAAAATAATTTTCATCAACCGGAGTTGTGTCAACAATAAATCCGGCACGAACATCAAAACGTTCGGTCAATGCATATTGAGCTCCAAGACGGAATGCCCATGAATCCTTATAGTTTTTAGTCAAATCTTGATTAAACGCAGTCAAGCGATCGTCAAGGAAATTAATTTGCAAACGTTCATAATCGCTCCATCCACTCAATTGAGCATCAAAAGCAAGAGTAAGTTTTTCAATGGGCTTGTAGCTAACACCTACTGACAACACCGACACTGCCGGCATCTGGGCAGAGAAATTTGCCCCGTTCATTCCGACAAGTGCACCCAATTGAGAAGCTGCCAATTCATTGGCATAAGTCAATGTTGCATCTCCGGCTTCTACTTTCATATCCATTTTTGAACGATAACTAGCTCCAACCGAAATTTCATCATTAATATCCCATAGCAATCCGACATTATACCCAAACGCCATCTTAGCCTTACCATTAATGTTGACTGATGCCGGTTGTGTATTGCCAAATAATTGTTCTTGAGGCACTCCGGCCGCCATTAATACCTTATCAAATGTAGCCGGGTCGACCAAACCTTTATCCAAATCGACATTACCCCAAGCCATCATCAAGCCGGCTCCAACCGACAGATTAGGCAATATACGGTAAGAGACCGTAGGCTGAACATTAAACACTTGCAATATCACAGCTTGATTCAACATAGATCCCGGCCAATTATCAGTCCAATCTATACCACTGCCATAGGGGGTGTTGATTGTTATACCGGCTTTAAGATTATCATATATTGAGAATGCCGCACTTACATGAAATGGAGTGCTGGGATCGGCACTTGTCGAATATTCTTTACCATCAGCTAAAACTGCCGTTGCTTCAGGAATAACTGCACTGACACCTGCAGATAAATCAAATGTCTTATCCATAAAAGCCATACCGGCCGGATTGAATATCATACTTTCAGCACCAAGCTTCATGGCTGTTCCGGTATGTCCCATACCTTCTTGTTTTACACTCAAAGTGTTTACCTGATATCCTTCAGCTAAAGCCATCAATGCTGTCGCTAAAGAAACTACCATAAGAATCGTTTTCTTCATAAATTTAAAATCATACTATTTAAAAACGTCTGCAAAGTTATCCTTTTATTTAATCTTTTTTTGTCAATTTAGCATTTATTCAGAATTATTCATTTGGTCAATACTTCTATTTTTTTGTTCTATATCACCGTAAGAATAATTTTACATAATATATTATTTAATCTTTATTAACTCTGAATTGTTAATAAAATTAACTCACAAGATAGCATTTCGTTGCATTTACAAATCTCGCATACTAATTTTATTTGTAAATTTGTGCAAGAAATTAATCACAGAGAAATCTAAATATCATGAAAATTGCTAAACTCATATCTTTTTTCATAAGCATCGTATTGACCAATATTAGTTCTCAAGCATCTAATAACACTAATGAGTTAGAAATAAGTTATCTCGGAGACAATAACTATATAGCCAATATTCACACCAATAAACGTTACTTACTATTACCCGTAGAAGACTCATCTCATGAGACTCGCATGAGCCTTATTTGCGACAACACAGAAGTGCATAGCTTTGACATACGGCTTGCTTCTAATAAAACCGATTATTTTGTTCCCCTTGACCTTGCTGACCTCCAAGGTAGAACTCTACGCCTCCGTTTTAAATCGGAATTAAACTCAGCAGGGTGTCGCGAAATGCACCTATCTGACTATTTTGATACAACCAACTATGAATATCACCGCCCTATATATCACTTCACTCCACCTTACGGTTGGATGAACGACCCCAATGGGATGGTGTATAAAGACGGAGAATATCATCTGTTTTATCAATACAATCCCTACGGTTCACGATGGGGCAATATGAATTGGGGACACGCCATCAGCCGAGACTTGACAACTTGGCAACATCATCCTGTCGCCATCACTCCCGATGCACTTGGCACAATATTCAGTGGCTCAGCAGTTGTTGACCACAACAACACCGCAGGATTTGGATATGGCGCCATAGTAGCAATATATACACAAAACAGCGACCGACAGATGCAAAGCATTGCATACAGCAACGACAATGGCCGATCGTTCACTAAATACTCAAACAATCCGGTGCTAATCTCTGACGACCGCGACTTTCGAGATCCAAAGGTCTTTTGGCATCAGCAAACCAATAAATGGATAATGATATTGGCCGTTGGAGAACGCATGCACATATATTCATCACCTAATCTAAAGAATTGGATATTTGAGAGCAGTTTTGGAGAAGGACAAGGTGCACACGGGCACGTGTGGGAATGTCCCGACCTTTTCCCTCTGCCGGTCGAAGGCTGCAATGAAATAAAATGGGTCATGCTGTGCAACTCAGGAGGTGGGCCTTTTGGTGGTGCTGCTACCCAATATTTTGTAGGAGATTTTGACGGACACACGTTTACAAACGACTCCCCGGACAAAATAAAATGGATGGACCAGGGCAAAGATCATTATGCCACTGTGACATGGAGCGATGCCCCCAATAACAGACGTATTGCCATAGCTTGGATGAGCAATTGGCAATACTCCAACGATGTGCCGACACTACAATACAGAAGTGCTGACACTCTACCTCGCGATCTTTCATTATATTATGGTGAAGATGGAGACATTTACATCAAATCAACACCCGTAACCGAATTACAAGCTTTACGCGACAATGATGGGCATACGATAAAATCGTTACGCGTTAACGGAGAGTATACCATCGACCAAGCAATCACTGAAAATGATGGGAGCATGGAATTATCAATGGATATCAGATACACTGCCGGAAAAATATTGGGAATAAAACTTCAAAACGCAAAAGGCGAAGAGGTTGACTTGCGTGTCGATATGAAACAAAACCGTATATACGCCAACAGAAAGAATAGCGGAATTGTATCATTCAGTAAAGATTTTCCGACTACTACCTGGGCTCAAATAAGGGACAAAAAGGACCTAAAGTTACAACTCTATATCGACCGTTCTTCGTTAGAAATATTCTATAACCACGGAGAGCAAGCGATGACTAACATCTTGTTTCCAACTGTACCTTACGACAGAATAACATTATACACCGAAGGCGGTAGTGTACAAGTGAAAAACTTCACATCTCATAAATTAAAGACTAACTAATCGGCTATAGCTGAGATGTTTAGACTACTTACGATTTATATCAAGACCAAATTCCTTTGCTGTCGACATCATTAACTCGTATGCTGCTTCTCGTTCATTTGGTATTTCTCCATCAAGGATTGCATTTTTTATGCGCTCTTTAATCAAACCGACCTCACGCGATGGTGGCAGACCGAACGTATCCATTATTTCCTGTCCGTCAATTGGTGGTTGAAAATTACGGATTCGATCTTTTTCCTCCAACTCAACAAGTTTGTTACGCACCACGGCAAAATTATCCAGAAAACGTTTAACTTTTTCTTGGTTCTTTGAAGTGATGTCCGCCTCACAAAGAGTCATCAAATCTTCAATGTCGTCTCCTGCATCAAATAGCAACCGGCGCACTGCAGAGTCTGTCACTTCTTCCTCAACAAGTGCAATCGGGCGCATATGTAGTTCTACAAGTTTTTGCACATATTTCATCTTGTCATTGAGAGGAAAACGCATCTCACGAAATATGCGCGGCACCATCTTGGCGCCAATAAAATTATGATTGTGGAATGTCCATCCCAAGCTATTATCCCACCTCTTTGTCACAGGCTTTGCAATATCATGTAACAACGCCGCCCATCTCAACCACACATTATCACTTTTACGAGCTACATTGTCAACTACAGCAAGAGTGTGAAAGAAATTATCTTTATGACCACGGCCATTGATTATTTCAACTCCATGAAGAGCATTCAATTCTGGAAATATCAACTTTAAAAGACCACATAGATGCAACAACTCCCATCCAATAGAAGGCTTGGGCGACGCCATTATTTTCATCAACTCATCCATGATTCTCTCCTTTGAAATAATCGTAATGCGATTGGCATTTCGTGTGATAGCATCAAAAGTTTCCTCATAGATTCTAAATCCCAATTGCGTAGCAAATCTGATAGCTCGCATCATACGTAAAGGGTCATCACTGAATGTTATATCAGGATTCAGTGGTGTACGTATAATCTGACGGTCAAGGTCTCCAAGTCCATCAAATGGGTCTATTAATTTACCAAACGAATCAGCATTTACACATACGGCCATCGCATTTATTGTAAAATCCCGACGCGAAAGATCATCATCAAGTGTGCCATCTTCAATTATTGGTTTACGACTATCTCGACGGTAGGATTCGCGACGAGCACCTACAAATTCCAATTCGATGCCTTTTATCTTAACTTGCGCAGTTCCAAAATTTTTAAATACATTGCAATAGCACTTATGTTTACGAGCTATAGCTTCTGCCACTTCTATTCCGCTGCCGACAGTGACAAAATCAATATCTTTAGAATGCCGATTAAGAAATAGATCACGCACAAATCCTCCAACTGCGTAGCAAGGTCGCGACATTTCATCAGCAGTCTTTCCTATTGCATGAAACAAAGGGGTGTCTATTTTTTTAATCAAATTCATTTAATCTAAATTTATCATTTCTGCAGGAGCATTAGTCAGGCACACCATTCCTTCAGATGTTACAACATACGTATTCTCTATCCCGACAGCTCCGACGCCTGGGATGACAAATTTAGGCTCTAATGCAATCACATTTCCAACAGCCATAACATCTTTGCTACGTGGTGCTATTACCGGAAGTTCATTAATCTCAATACCTACACCATGGCCGACAAATCCGGCTTTTTGACGATGCCCCATAAAGAACTCTTCAAGCCCTTCCTCCGTTGCAATTGCAACTGCACGCTCATAAAGAGATTTTGCTTCGACGCCCGGCTTTGCCATGGCTGCAAGTTCTTCACAAATACGTATCGAACAAGCATGAGCTTTAATAGCTAACTCATCAACCTTACCGACTGTAAAAACACGTGTCATATCAGTCATATATCCAGTGTAATTACCATTTGCATCTACCATGACTGTCATACCTGCTTCTATGATTGTCCCATTACAACCAACCGGCAACGATGGATCTATACCCGCACCACCCATAGCAAAATCATAAGGAGTTGGGGTATCGGCATTGTCTCCACATAGCACATTGGCCATAAACAATTCCATTGAATTTCCTGCGATACGGAACTGACCAATACATCCGCCAAGACGCGATACACGTTCTATTTCTATTTGCAACTTGACATCTGTCATTCCCTCTTTATATAATTGAGGGATCTGTCGGTAAACATATTCATGCTGCAACCCCGACCTTGCAATTCGTTGTAACTCTTCATCTGTCTTTACTGCTCGAGCGGCACGCATGACAGGCGATGCATTATTTATTTCAGCACTTGCAAATACATTGGATAGACGACAAATAGACGAATAACTTACCAAATCAAACTCCAACCCTATCGATTTAGGCATCGGCAATGTCCTTTTACGAAGTACATCTGCAATCAATTCTGGTTTATGTATGTATTCGACATTGGTGCCGATCAAATCGACAGGACGCCTTATTAAGAACAATACTTCTCCTTCAATCGGCACATACACATAACCACTATACACACGTCCCGACAAATAATATATATTCGCATTGTCACTGATAAGTATGGCATCAAGTGACTGTTTCTGCATCCCATCTCTGATCTTGGCAACTCTTAATTTTAATTCTTCTGGTTGCAACAAACACAATTCACTACTCATAATTGATATGCTATATATCTGCAATATTACGTAATTATGATCCTCTCTGAGAAATCTATCTAATTAATCATTTGATGAAAACAACAAGCCCACTTGCTCAATACCATTTAAAGTATCGGCACGCATGATATGACGCAATTTTATGGGAGCCCCATCATAAATTGTGACATATTCGTCTATCGTATCTGTAATCTGATAACGAGAGCCAAAACCACTGCCATACCATCGCCCATACACGTCGGCCAATTCGACATTAAGAGTATCTGTCTCTATCAAGCCATTACTCTCTCTAATAATCTCAAGCCATATATTGCGATAAATATAATTGTTGGAATGGCGTAACGCTATTAATAACGTTCCATCGGCTATTGAGTCATCCAATTGCGGTATAAATGTCAACGTATCCCCATAGGCCCAACCCAGCCTCGAAATATTTTCATAATCGCTATAGGCATTATGCTTGGGCGCGCATCCACCCAAGCATAATACTATTACAATTAATAAAATGATATTATTGAATTTCATTTGTCTGATTTTGTCCGGACGAGGTATTATCGTTTCTAGGACGGCCTTGCCGTCCAAAGTTACGATCGCGATTGCGACGAGGCTTTTCTCTTCGACGACTATCATCTACTCTATCGTTTCGACGCTCATTGGTATCGACTTTCCGCTCATCCGATTGCGATTTTGAATGCTCCTTTGGATTCTGTCTGAGTTCCAAATTACTATCTTCGGAAACCTTTCCCTTTGAATTAGAATTACCTCCCTTTTTTTTACGTTTCTTAGTTTTATCAAAACGCGTAAGACTATCTTGACCGACAATTTCAACAAATTCTTTTTTTACATTGTTCTTGTCGCCATTGTCCAATGCTAATTTTTCAGGTTTCTCACCACGCTTATTCATGGATATCACTTCAAAAGCTCGTTCAGCATCGATAGTCACCAAATTGGCCGGAATCGCCTTATCTGTAGAGTAAGTGATTTCGCGCTTAAAGATATCGGTTTTAAAATGATAATAAATGCTATCAATCGTTTCTAAAGGCACCTCCTTAGATGGCATACGCTTGACACTTTCGACATATGCATCAACTTCAAAATTGAGACAACACTTTAACTTGGCACACTGGCCTGCCAATTTTTGTGGATTAAGAGATATGTCTTGATATCTAGCCGCACTTGTTGCCACTGACACAAAATTGGTCATCCAGCTTGCACAACACAAAGGTCTGCCACATGGGCCTATGCCTCCAATGCGACCTGCTTCCTGTCTGGCTCCAATTTGCTTCATTTCGATCCTTACTTTGAATGTATCAGCAAGGACTTTTATAAGTTGACGAAAGTCTACACGCTCATCTGCTATATAATAAAAAATAGCCTTATTTCCATCTCCTTGATACTCCACGTCTCCTATTTTCATGCTGAGGTTTAAATCCTCTGCAATCTTGCGAGAACGTATCATTGTATCATTTTCCTTTGCCTTAGCCTCCTCATATTTCTCCAAATCAGCCGACTTTGCCTTTCTGAAAACACGTCTTATTTCAGCGTCGGGACGGATATTCGCTTTTTTCATCTGAAGCGACACCAATTTTCCGGTCAAAGTGACCTGCCCTATATCATGACCTGGAGAGGCTTCAACTGCTACCATGTCTCCTATTTGCAACGGTATGTTGGTACTATTCTTATAATAACCCTTACGTGTATTTTTAAATTGTACCTCTACCATATCAAAATCGGCAAAGCCACCGGGTATATCGTCAAGCCAATTGTAGCAATGCAACTTGCCACGCGGAGCCTTACAACATCCGTCGCTACAAGTTTTTTGAGGCATAGACTGATTCTTATTGTTATCTTCTGCCATAGCTACACTGCTATTACTTAGCAAAACTTACTGAACGTGTCTCGCGTATAACTGTAATTTTCACCTGTCCCGGATAAGTCATCTCATCTTGGATACGCTTTGCTATTTCTGCCGACAGTTTTTCGGTTTCGACATCATCAATTTTATCAGCACCAACAATCACACGCAATTCACGACCTGCCTGAATTGCATATGTCTTAATAACACCGGGGTAAGACAATGCTAGTTGCTCAAGGTCGTTAAGACGCTTAATATAAGCTTCTACGATTTCACGGCGAGCTCCCGGACGAGCTCCTGAAATGGCATCACATACTTGCACTATAGGTGCAAGCAACGTTGTCTGCTCTATTTCATCATGGTGTGCACCAATAGCATTACATATCTCTGGTTTTTCTTTATATTTTTCAGCTAGTTTCATTCCTAAGAGAGCATGCGGCAATTCAGGTTCTTCATCAGGCACCTTTCCTATATCATGAAGCAAACCGGCTCTACGAGCTTTCTTGGGATTCAAACCTAATTCTGAAGCCATTATCGCACACAAATTAGCTGTTTCACGAGAGTGTTGCAATAAGTTTTGCCCATAGCTCGATCGATATTTCATCTTACCTACAAGTCTTATCAAATCGGGATGCAACCCATGTATTCCGAGGTCTATAGCTGTTCGCTTTCCGGTTTCTACAATTTCCTCCTCGATCTGCTTACGCACTTTGGCAACTACTTCTTCAATGCGTGCCGGATGAATACGTCCGTCAGCCACTAGTTGATGCAATGCCAAACGCGCAATTTCACGACGCACAGGATCAAATCCTGAAAGGACAATTGCTTCAGGTGTATCATCAACAATAATTTCAATACCGGTAGCGGCCTCTAACGCACGAATATTGCGACCTTCTCTACCAATAATACGACCTTTTATTTCATCCGATTCTATATGGAAAACTGTAACCGAATTTTCAATTGCAGTTTCTGTAGCAACGCGTTGTATAGATTGAACAACTATGCGTTTAGCCTCTTTATTAGCCGTCAGTTTGGCTTCATCCATAATGTCGTTAATGTAGCTTTGAGCTGCTGTTTTAGCTTCATCTCTAAGTGATTCAATAAGTTTCTCTTTTGCATCCTCTGCCGACAGCCCCGATATATGCTCAAGTGTCTCTTGTGCTGTACGAGTTAACTTTTCAAGTTCTGATCTTTGAGCATCTAACACGGTGGCCTGAGCATCAAGATTGGCCTTAAAAGCATCAACTTCATTACGTTTACGTTGAATATCGCCTTGTTGTTGGTTGAGTTGCAACTCCCGTTGCTTTATCTTAGCCTCCGCCGACTGCACTTTTGCCAATCTTTGATTAGCCTGTTTTTCGGCTTCCGCCTTTATTTGCAATTCCTCCTCTCGAGCCTCGAGCAATTTGTTTTTCTTAAGCATTTCCGCTTCCTGAACAGCTTCATCGATAATGACTTTGGCTCGGCTTCGAGCAATTGCTTTCTGCACAACTTGCGTAATTACAACGCCGGCTAAAGCCGCACCTATACCGACTATTAAATAAATTACAATTGATGTCATGATATTTACTATAAATTATTGTTAATATAAATAAAAAAGCACTGACAACTGCACATTGCCCGCTGTAGCGGACCAACGTACAATCATTAGTGCGGTAATTCTCTCTCAATGGTGAGGGAACTGAATATACTTCTCTACAATATCAGTCTACCTTTAGTAAGATATTATCAAGTTCTTGCTCAAAATTCAATAACATCTCATTGGCACTCTCATTTTCTTGCGCCTTTTCAAGGTACAACTTGGCAAATTGGAATGCCACCATTGCTAAAACCTCTTTTGACGACTTACTGCCTTTATATTGTTCATACCATTTTCCATATAATCTGTTTAAATTATATTCAGCGCTTCGATTCAACTCTTCCGTCGCAATATCGATACGCAATGGCATTGGAGCCAAGTCGGCTATACGTATTGTTATATTCAGTTTATCTTTCATTGCATCATTCGTCATTTAATTCGGAGATGCATCGGTCGATTTCCCGCACTAATTCAGATAATTTGGCTCTGCTTAACTCAACATCGTTGCGATTTGGGACTATCGGAGTCACAACCTTAAGATATTCAATTTCCTGAGAAAGCCTCTCAATAGTTTTTTTTTGGTCTCCGATTGTTGACTCCAAATCCTTAATTCGAGATTCAGCCACTTCCTTTTCTCTCAAAACTACATTATAACGCTCAGTTAAATGTTCCGCCTTTCGAGCTATACGTTGGAGTGTTAACTTTAAGTCTTCGGCCATTTAATCCAAATTTTTACAAATGTAGCACAAAAAACTCAGTTCTCCATAAATTCTCAAAAAAAAAATATACCGACAACATTTGAATTATGGCTCTGACCTAATTACCACTTCATACACTTTTAACATGCTGACTTTAAATTAAGACAAAACTAAAAAAAATGAAAGACTCAATCACTGAGGTCGAAACTAATCTTGGCGTATATAAACAAAACTATTATCAAACGTAACAATTGACTATAATAATTTTCACCGGATAGCAATATTGTTAACTTTATTGCAATTTCGTTCCAAGACACCATTAGAATACCTACGTTCTCAAAATAAGATACAAAACTTTATACTGTCAAAATATCATACCACTGACATCATATTTAAAGTATAATATCTGCGTAAGTTGTATTTTTGCTGATAACATTCAGTCATTTTACCATCCACCACTTGTCTTTGCGTCGCTCTTTTTAACTCCTCAAGCTTCAGTTTTCCGAAGTTGATTGCAGTAAGTTACTGCATGCGTCTCTACCGTGTCGGAAGAAGAGCTAGGTGCAGAGACGGCGCTGACAACGGTTGCGAAGTCGGGGCGGCAGGCGCGGACAAAAAAAAAGCCCCGGCGGAATATCCGTCGGGGCTCGTCGTAAGGGGGCGGTGACC
>CAZLUB010000045.1:0-18244 GCA_964562595.1 uncultured Muribaculum sp.
TGGCAACCGTCCCTCTTCATTACCTTTCATTTCCTTGCTTTTTTGCCATTGTTACTATTTCCGAGATTTGCCGTTTAATGCGTTATGGGTCAGTGACTAACGCACTTTTTCGCTTTTTTTGCTCCTTGAACCGTAATTTTATTATAAAAAAATTGTGTAGTTCCCAAAGCCACTTCAAGGCTTGAATAGCGTCAGCAACATGAGTTGCCCATTACCGGGCTATCCACTTTAAACGCTGCTCTTGCGTTTACGACCGGTATGTTCTCCAAAGAATTTTAATTAATATCTGTGTTGTTTCAATAAAAATAGCATTGCGACTTTCCCTCTTAGTTGCTTCTATCATGTCAACGTCTATAAGACAAAAAAATACGTAGATTTTTCTTAACTTTGCTTATCTTAGGATTTAACTTTAATTACAAAACACATTTAACCACTCTAAAACAAACTATTATGAGAAAATTGTGTATTCCATTATTGGCATTAATGAGCATATCGATGCTACATGCCAATGATATTGTCATGAATACGCCAAACACTTCATTGGTGCTAAAAGCAGAAGATGGCAAACCTCTTTACATTAGTTACTATGGTGAACGCATCAACAGTGTCGACGAAGTGTACATGGCTTATAGCCTATGGGAACATGCTTATCCTGCATTTGGTGCCGGATGCCAAGATGTGACAGCTCTCAATGTAAAACATGCAAATGGCAACATGAGTACTGAATTGGTATGTATAGGTAACAAAGAGCTACAAGAATCCAACTCAATGTTATATACAATTTCCATGAAAGATAAATTGTATGATTTTTATGTTGATGTATGTTATCGTGCCTATGACAATACCGACGTCATCGAAACGTGGTCAGAAATTCGTAATGAAGAGAAAAAGCCTATAACACTCCTAAAATATGCCAGTGGCTTCATGCCTATACGCCAAGGCGATGTGTGGCTTTGTCATGAACATGGAGCATGGGGTGCCGAAGCCCAATTTACAGCAAACCCATTAGTACCGGGAATCTATGAGATACAAGACCGCAACGGGGTCAAAAATGCTGTAGAAAACCGTCCTAACATCATGCTATCGTTGGATGGAAAACCTCAAGAAAACTCAGGACGTGTCATGGGAGCTGTGCTTTGTTGGAGTGGGAACTACAAAATGTCTATTGAGACTCAACACAAGCAACTTCACCGATTGGTCGCAGGTATAAATGAAGAAAATTCTCAATACACATTGGCTCGAGGCGAATCATTGACAACTCCCGAATTGGCATTTGCATATAGCAACGAAGGCATGGGCGGAGTCAGTAGAGCCTACCATCGATGGGCTCGACTCAACAATAAAGTCCATAATGGAACTGCCCTGCGAAAAATATTACTCAATTCGTGGGAAGGTGTATACCTCAATGTCAATCATCAAGGCATGGTAGAGATGATGGACGGAGTAAAAATGCTTGGTGGCGAACTATTTGTGATGGATGACGGATGGTTTGGTCGCAAATACAAACGCAGCATCGACGATTGTGCATTGGGAGATTGGGATATCGACACCGAGAAATTACCTAATGGAGTAAAAGTCCTTGAGCAGGCTGCTACTGAACGCGGGCTAAAATGGGGCATCTGGATTGAACCTGAGATGACCAACCTTAACAAAAGCGAGCTATATGAAAAACATCCCGATTGGATAATATGCCACCCCGATCGTACACCGATACCCGGCCGCGGCGGTACTCAAATGGTACTTGACATGAGCAATCCTGAAGTTCAAGACTATGTGGTCAATGTAGTTGATAAGATCATGGAAGAAACGCCCAACACCTATTATATCAAATGGGATGCAAACTATGAGATACGCAACTTTGGCTCCCATTATCTTGATGCCGACAAGCAAAGTCATCTCTATGTAGATTACCATTTGGGATTAAGAAAAGCTCTTGAACGGATTCGCGCAAAATATCCCGACCTTGTGATTCAAGCATGCGCAAGCGGAGGCGGTCGCGTCAATTATGGTTTGATGCCATACTTCGATGAATTTTGGGTAAGCGACAACACTGATGCCAAGCAACGACTCTTTATGCAATATGGCACAAGCATGTTTTTTCCGGCATGTGCCATGGCACAACACATAAGCGCGTCGCCCAACCATCAGACCGGACGCCGCATACCATTGAAATTTAGAGTTGACGTTGCAATGACCGGACGCTTAGGCATGGAAATGAAACCAAGTGACCTTTCAAGCAAAGAGGTCGAATTTGTCAAAAATGCTTTTGCCACATATAAAGAACTGCGCCCCATCATACAACAAGGCGACTTATATAGGCTAATCTCTCCATACGAAGGCAAAGGATATTGCTCACAGATGTATGTAAATGAGACAAAAAGCGAAGCAGTATTTTTTGCATACAAATTTGAGCATTATGTCGATTTTGCACGTCCCCGATTCTACTTTGCCGGTTTAGATCCGAATGCCACTTATACACTTACTGAAGCAAATCGAGACGGCAAGACCGATCATTGGGAAGGTTCATCCTTCTCCGGACGTTTTTTGATGCAATCAGGCATTGAAATCCGCCTCGATGGAGAATACGCCAGCAAGGTCATACGCCTAAAAAAGAAATAACGCGTTGTTATCATAAAAATAAGCCGGGCTGTATAATGATCAGACCCGGCTTATTTTTATATTACTGCGACATAGATAGTCTCTACATTCAATCGTCAAGGTTGCTGCGAATTATCGGACTGATTAACGAATAAAGCAAAGACATGGCAGTAGCTGATAGCGCTACATAGAAAATAATCGTGTGAATTGAAACTCTGACTGAAGAATCGCTCAACTCCGCAAAAAATACGCCCCAATAAATACACAAAATAACGGCCGATAGAGCATAAGCAATCCATTCTATCCGCGACATGATTTTTTGTGGCTGTAGTGGCAAACGATTAATTACTCGACGCACAAACCATTCATCACGCGGTGCTTTGGGAAGCTGCGACAGCATCATACGACGTATTTTTTCATCTATTTCATCATTTGATTTTTTCATGATTTCTCTCTTTAATCAATTTTCAATTCATTCATCACCTTGGCCATCTTTACTTTAGACCTTGACAGATGCGATTTAATCGTTCCATGAGGGAGCTTCATTATATCACTGATTTTCTTTATCGGCAAATCTTCAAGATAAAAAAGTAATACAACACTACGTTCCGTTTCATTCAACGCCTTGAGACAAGTCTCCATATCGATATGAGCTTCGGTTGCCGACCACGCGTCATAAGCGTCACCGACCGGTTCCTTATCTCCAAGAGTCTCGGGATTACGTTTGCGAATATAGTTATAATATTCATTATAAGCAATACGATATAGCCACGTTTTAAACCTTGACAACCCTTGAAAAGAGCGTAATGAAAGATAGGCTTTCAAAAACGCATCTTGAGCAAGATCATCGGCCAAAGCTACATCTCCAAGTGTCAGATTAAGCAGGAAACGTCTCAATCCGCCTTGATACTCCTCGACCAACCGCGAAAATGCGCGCCGATTGTCACCGGCCACGCATTGCGCTATCAGTCGAAGTTCATCCCACTTACTCAGCATCCCGATCCTTGTCAACACTCTCGGTGGGACAAACAGCGGGCGCATCGGTATCTTGGCATGCTACCCTTTTCTCAGCCTTTAATTTAGGACGATCTTCAACAAAATATGTGATCAACTTGGCTACTCCTATCATAAACGGAATCACCGACAACGTAGCCAATTTGTAATCAGAATTTGCAATAAAGAAAAACAAGATACCCATCCCCCATCCAAAAGCGACAATCGATGACTGCAAGCGACTTTTGGGTTTTGGAGTTTTTTCCATAAAAAACTCTTTGGGTATTTCTTGATTGTTTTTAATGGCAGTTTCCATCAATCTATTACGGCTCAGTTTGCTCTTATATCCAAAATAGAAAATAGAAAATACTATAACTATCGGTGTTATAAATGGCATCAAAACAGCAATTATCGCAATCATATCATTTGAGCCCTTTGTTTCATCTACCAACTTTTCGACAAATTCAGGCGACAAGTCCGATGCTTTATTTTCTAAGGCCTGCCCGATTTTAGATTCAACTATACTGTCTACTGATTCAATTGTTACAGATTGAGATGATTGTGCCATCACAACATTGTCCCACTTAGCTACTACACCCACGGTTGCTACAATAACTGCAACCAACATTCTTTTTGTAAATAATTTCATACTATGCACTTTATTTTGTTTTGCCCTTAGACGCTCTAAGTTAACAAAAAGGTTGCACAATGCATGAAAATTTTTCGGTCAACGTCGCTCACGCATAACTATGCATGCCTCCAAGTATAAAATTCACGCCAAAATATGTAATCAACACTGTCACGAATGCAATTATACAAAAGACATGAAAAAACATCGGACGCTTAAACAACGACAGCGAATCAGAATGTAACGCCGCCGAATAGACCAACATTGTTATCAAAGCCCACACTTCTTTCGGATCCCATCCCCAGTAACGTCCCCACGACACATTAGCCCACACAGCACCAATAAATATACCTGCTGCCAACAAAAATACAGCAGGATAGACAATGATGTTGCTGATTACCTTAAGTTGTTCAATCTCATGATGACGATCTTTTTTACCATAATAAATCACTATCGCAGTTATACCGTTAAACATTGCAAACGCAAGCAACACGTATGCAATCATGATAACCACAACATGCAGGCTCAACAATGGAGACTGCAATACAGGCATCAAATTGGTAATCTGCGGATTAGAGGCTGACATGGTTGCAACCATCATTGTCAATCCGCTCAACAACAACCCAAAGGGCATCACTAAACGGACTCTTCGACTCCCCAATAAAGCCAAAAGACCGGAAACAAGAGCCATAAACATCATTGTTTCATGTCCATTGGCAAGAGGCACATGCCCACTAACATATCCACGTAGCATCAGAATTACTGATATAAAAACAACGATGATCCAATTTAATACATTCTCAATATTGAAAATCCATGTCGATAAACGACCGACAACCATCTGTAGGAAAAACAGAATAATTCCCCCTGACAAACATATAACAGCCAACACACGAGTCCATTCCGAGGTCTTATTATACACCTTTTCGGCAACAAACTTTAAATTCGACGGCAACACTCCGGCTTCCTTCTTCTGATATGACATTATTTTTGTCAACAAATTGCCGACATCCTCATAATCTTTCATAGCAACTTTCTCTGCTACATAGTTCATGCTGCTTTTGATAAAAATCCATTGATTTTCGGCCATATCTTCAGGTAGCTTATCAGTCATAGACAACCATTTGACACTTCCTTCTGCTGAAGCGTAAGGATAAAGTTTCAATATTGTTCCCGTGCATACCATGCTGACAATATTGAATTGTTCATTGGCTAATTCTACATTGCGACGATCGGCAAATGATTTACTTTCACTCACCAATTTTTCAAGTTTGTATCCGTTTACATCGGTAAAATCGATCAATCGCGCATATTTTCCGTTTATTCCCAATGCCTCTCTAACATTGTTTCCCTTAATTTTTATCATCGGCTCATACTTCCAATCATCATAAAAGAAAAACCATCCCGTCAAAACTTGTTCGGCAGTAAGACCGCGATAAGAAGATTTTCCATATACTTTAGTTATGAAATCTTTTGCCAATGTCTGCAACGGACATATTCGGTCATTATAGTACACCCTCATATCTCCAAATTGAGCAGCCACATCTTCAGGCAAGACTTTTGGATTTTCACCAGCCGACGCATATGCACATCCTGTCATAATTAATGCAATCAACATCAATCTGCGATGTAACGCTTCATGATGCAACAATCGCCTAAAACCACTATTTTTCTGAAAAAAGAAAGCCAACAAACTAATTAACAACAACCCATAACCCATATAAGTCACAGCAATACCGATCGGGTCATGTGAAATCATCAATATCGACCCTGATTGGTCACTGTCATAACCCGATTGATAAAAACGGTATCCCCGATAGTCAAACACATTGTTCATCGATACTTCTCCCTCAACACATTGCCCGTTTTTTTCAACTATCGTAAACGTAGTAACATAATCCATCGGTGCAAGTGTCCCGTCGTAATAACGCAATTCAAATTGTTTTAATTTTAAAGCATACGGAAGTTGGCTTGCCACACCTTCAGCCAATTTGTATTCATCGATCGGTTCACTATCCAGTCTCAAATGTATGCTTCCCTGCTCACCAAAGAGATGTGTCACCAATGCTCCGGCCAATATTAACAGAAATGCGACATGAATGCCCATCGTCGCCCATCTCCTCTGCACTTGCCGCATCAACAGATAGGCAACACCGGCAATGCCTACAACACACCACATCACAACCATCATTGGAGATGTATAGAAGTAGTCCATTGCCACTTCTCGACCATACAACTTTTCAATCACACTTGCCAATATTAGTAGCAAAACAACAATGCCTAACGTAACAAATGACACATATTTCAACAATCGGGCAACTCCTTTCATGGCTGTTACTTATATGAAAGCGGAGGATGCACTTACTATTGCACACCCTCCACTGTAAATATTAAAATTCAAACTAAATTGCATCAATAAATTTTACTACCGCATCACGATCTTTCTTAGATAACTTGCGGAAATTGACTACACTTTCACGAGCATCACTCTTGACATTACCATGCCACATTATAGCTTCAATTACGTTGCGCGCACGACAATCATGAAGGCGGTCGGCAGTAGCTGAGCCGGTACACTTCTGATGCAGGCCACGTCCCCAGAGAGGTGTCGTGCGACACCATCCGGTGCGTATATCATTTTCCATATGTAGTTTATGTTGTATCATGTCGGTATATGGCCAAATCTTCTGATTGGGATAACGTGGCAATTGGTTATCTTCAGTAAAGAAATTGGCAGGGTCGCGGATCTCGTCACTTCCGGTAGTCCAGGATGGTTTGTGGCAATAGGCACATCCAATCTCCTCAAATAGTTGCTTCCCTTTTAACACATCCGGGTCATCGACATCACGAGCCGCCGGCACAGCAAGGCCACGATGCCATACCATCAAGTCGGTATATTCCTCATCAGTCATTTCTACCGGCAAATTCTTAGATGTCAAATAGGCCTTGATACGATCTTCGATATCTCCCTCCCACCATTCCGGATATTTTTTCTCGGGATCAACTTTTGCAATGTAATCATCAAATCCGGCCTGAACATCGGGGTCTTTTGACGAGTATTCGGCATAAGTGCCGGCAGCATCAAGATAATGATAACGACGGTCACTACGAGTTACATTAGTAATATTCCAAATAGCGTTGGCTCCGGCAGCATCTTGTAAAGGACCTCGGCTCAAGGCATAGGTGTAACGTCGCGGATACTTTGTACCGTCGCCTTGAAGAGAGTTGCTATATTGGCTCACCCACTCGCCATCTTTAAAGAACGCAGTGTTAAGACCATTCTGCATATACCCGTCACGTTCCTGCTTGGCATATTCGGCTTTAAGGTCCTCATCTGAAATGGCGTCAAGCAATCCGGTTCCGTAAATACCGATTGTAGACTCCAATTTAACCACATAGTCTTTTGGGATCTCATAACCTTGAGCGACTACATATACTGCCGACTGAGGCATTGTCACTTCGGGATATTGCAATTCATAAGCCTCCCCATCGGGAAATTTATTGCCCCACTCATCGGTGTAATCAAGCCACTGTACTTTAATCTGAGTCTCGTCAAGCGGATTCTTAAACGGAGCCACGGCATGACTCTGCGGCATACCGGCCAACCACGGGACATAACTGTCATCATCAGGAGTATACACTACAAGAAGACAACCATTGCCAATCTCATTTGTCAAGAAAGAGCCAGATTCCACTCGTTTGCCATGGCCATATCCGGGATGACAATGAACACACGAACTTCTTACATAAACCGGCCCAAGACCTTTGCGCACACCGCTATGATTTGTCATAAACGGCTTTTCAAAAAGTGCCTCACCGTTTTTAAACGACTGATACATCCCGGCATTTTCCACTGCGGGAGTTGGTTGCTCATAAGCATTAAACGTAGAGAGGAAAGTCGTGCCCAATTGTCCTCCGGTATAATACCACTCAGGCAATTGTGACACATCCGATGATGAGTCATCTCCCCCATCCTTCACTTCGTCATCTTCACAAGAAGTCAGTGCTGTTGCACACAACACTGACATCAAGATATAACAAAATGCTTTTTTAATACACATAAACAATTAATTTTTAGACAGTTCCGTCATAACTTCCTCCAATACTTCGACTAAATCAGTGCCTACAATAGTGACAGCATTGTCGGCAGCTTCACCCGATGCAGTCTTGGCAAATGGCTCCGGTATCGCCTCAATAGCTTCTATAGAGGTCTGAATCTGAGCTTTCACTTTAGCATCAAGTTCAGGGTTGACAGTCTTAATGTAATCACTTATAGATGCATCTCCACTTACGCTTCCTTGATAAGCATTTCTGATGCTGATAATATTTCCGACAAAGTCTACTATAGAGTTTAAGCTATATGGCGATTCAATATAGTTTTTATCATCAGTAGATGTTGCATTGGCCGGACGACCGATCTTGGTATTTCCAACTTCATCAGCGATGTCGATACAGCCCTGTACCAAGTCTTCTGCTGCCGCTTGATATGTTTTATAAAGACTGCCTCCTTGACCGGCGTTCTTCATGCTCCAACCATAATTGATCGACGGCTCCAACTCTGCCTCTGTCAGAATATTTTGTTTTTCTACAGTAACATTTTCCATACCAGCCCATGCAGCTTCAAGACGGATGCATTGATTACGCAAATCCTCAGCTACAGTGCACAAATAAACCAACTCCTCCTTTGTATAGTTGAGATTGTGAGGCAAAGATTGAGTCTCGTCTTCATTTAATTCGTAAAGCATGTACTCCACAGCATGGAAACCGAGCAAACCGTAGCCGGCATTATTATCGATTGTCCAAGTCTTACCACTGCGCAAGTCAACCAACAAATCATCCATAGCACCCTTGTCAAGAGGCCAAGAGTCTATATGTGGATCGATATTGTAATCAGCAGCAGCACCATATAGGAAAGCCTCACTTTTTTCCCAGTAATCACGGCATTGATTCCAATAATTACCGGCTTTTTTAACCAAATCGGTTGTCAATGCATCATTTTCAAACGCATAAAATATCTCATTACAAGCTTCAGACATCAAAATTGCATTATCTGCCATTCCCTTATATGTCGGGACAACCGTATTGTCGATATATGGTATGATTGCATCTTTAAACATTGATTCTTTTACAGAGAGCACCTCTCCGGAGCCTTCTCCATCTCCACCCCCTGAGGTGTCGTTATCATCACTACATGCTCCCATGCTCAGAGCTAAAACAGTTCCACTCAACAGGAACAATGGAAATTTAAAATAAGTCATCAATTTCATCTTTTATAAAGTTTTTATAATTAAAAATCAAAAAATCCTGAATAGGCCACGCCAATGGATATCGACGGCTCATTGTTATACTTGCTGTCAAGCAAACCTAAACTGTATTCACCTTTGACCACAATGTCTTTCATCGGGAAATAGTTTAGCCCAAATGCCACTCTCTGACGAGCACACCAGCCATAGTCTTGTATAGAGCCCTCGGTCTTATACATGGAGTCAAAATACTCATAACGGCCAAACACATATAGTTTCTGATCGTTACATGAAACCGTTGGGAATCGCGAAAGTACATCATAGCCGGCCTCGATGCCCATTGCAATTGCATCGGAAGCAACGGCCTGCTTGGGCGATGGCGAATCCTTACGCATCGACATATTATATTTTGTAATCAATTCAGAGTCACTTAGATGTCCATAATCAAAGTTTCCACGTACAATAAAATCGTAATCATCATATATGAAATCAAAAGCACCAACTACGACTGTACCTTTAACGTCCTTGTATTTTGTATTATCTGTTGCACTCAATGTGTTTTTAAACGTATTGCCCACATATCCACTCAACGACATGCGCAAACCCTTTACCGAATAGTTGTCAACACGGAAAGCTCCTGCATAGGCATTAGCGATTTTAAACTCATAAGGACTACCTGCTCCATCGTGTATCCATCCTTGACGGCCAAATCTATCAGAGTCTAACCCCGGTAGGAACATGGCCTCATAACGCCAATCTCCGGCTCTACCCCATAAACTGATTCCGGTTTCGTGCCATGTACATGGCAATATTGTGTTTTCTCCTTCAGGGCGATAGACCGTGAAAAACTCCGTAGGCATGTGATGCTGGTTGGTAGCACCCACCGGCACGACAATATGCCCCATCTTAAGGTTTAATGCCCAACTAAACGTCTTTTGAATCCAAAATTGTTCCAAAGCGACTTCGCCGCCACGTTCAACCTCCGACTCATATTCTCCGGCTTCTTCTTCCTCTATTTCCACAGCACTCTCCGTACCACCATGCTCAAACTCTACTTCCATGCCAAAATTCCAGCCACGACCAAAGTCATAGCCAAGATAAAGCACCACGTGGGGTATGTCAAAACGCCCGTGACTTTCATCATTTTTGTATGTCTCAGCATCGGTATAGCGTAGATATTTATCACTGTAAAAATTTCGAGTCATCACAGCCTCTCCATAGCCGCCCAAAGTCAATCTTTTTTTCTTTTTGCCTATGTCAGTTCCAATCGAGTCGCCAAGAGCCTCATGTCCCGACATGTCCATAGGAATCATTGACACAGCGACCAGGGTTGACATCAATAAAAATTTGTTCATTTTAGCAATTTATTAAATTTTGTTTGCAAAATTAGTATCTGAAACTACTATCCGTCAATACTCAAAAATTAGGTATTTAACGTTTTGCAGACAACAAAAATTCACCAAATTTGAGTATTGCCAACATTAATAGATATATGTACATTTGCATTGTAAAAGCAGATGGGATGCCTGTTAGCCCCACTTAAAATGAAACATATAACAAAATTTCGCTCGTCCGATAAAATGAAGTGCCTCATACGCAATAACAGCTCTTTGCTGATGGTCATGAGTCGCTTTGGCATCTCATTAGGATTTGGAGACAAATCTGTAAAAGAAATATGTGAAAGCCACGGAGTAAACACCGCAACATTCCTCTCTGTAGCCAACTTCATAAGCGACAATAGTTTTGACGACTCATCTCAAATATCACTATCATCACTTATCGAATACCTTAAAAATGCCCACTCCTATTTTCTCGACTACAATTTGCCCACTATACGGCGCAGGTTGATTGAGGCTATCGATTGCTCAGGAGCTGACGACATTGCGTTTTTGATACTGAGATTCTACGACGGTTACGTTGCTGAAGTTGACAAGCACATGAAGTATGAAAATGATACCGTGTTTGCATATGTTGAAAATCTATTGCAAAACCGCATCGACAATAAATACTCAATTGAGTTATTTGCCAACAAACACAACCACATAGGCACAAAACTAAACGAGTTGAAAGATATCATCATTAGATATTACCCCCAGAAAGACAATAATCTGCTCAACTCAGTGCTATACGACATAATCAATTGCGAACAGGACATAACTTCACATTGCCTCGTCGAGGACCGCCTTTTCATCCCTGCCGTCAAACGCCTCGAAGAGGATTTGAGAGCAAAAGGCTCTGCAGACAATGCAGAAGACTGCGAAGATGACAGTTGCGACAACAACCGTCTCGAGGCTCTAAGCCAACGAGAAATTGAAATCATAAGTTGCGTAGCCCGAGGTCTAACCAACAAAGAAATTGCCAATGAACTATGTCTGTCGGTACACACCATCACAACGCATCGACGCAACATTGCCAATAAACTTCAAATACACACACCCAATGGCTTGACCATATATGCAATAGTAAATCACCTTGTCGAGTTAAACGACATTAAAATAGAATAAGGTCTACCTCACAAATCAATTGGTAGCTCAAAGCTAATACGATTTGTGATTGTTTTAAATCTATATTATCGCATAGGAAACCGTAATAATATTGTACAAGCCGTATTTATGAAATCATTTTTTTAACTTTAATTGCATAGACCTCAATTATACTTGCAACCGGCTCGCTATTGTAGTATTTGGCATAATTTACTAACTTTGTCACAACTATATAGTAACACAGACAGCATGAACCTTTTAAATAAAATTGCGATATATTGTAGCGTCGTGGCATTGACTCTATCGGCCAACATCGTAATGGCCTCGTCGCTTGACCTTCCCATAAAAACCATTAATGGTAGAAACTACTATTATTACCAAGTACAACCCAAGGAAACACTATACTCACTTTGCAAACACCTTGGAGTCACTAAGAAGCAACTGATTGAACATAATCCGGCCGTTGCCGACGGCTTGAAAAACAATCAGATGCTGTATTTTCCGGTTGATGCATTTTCTAACGACAAAGAGATGGCAAATGCCAACATTGCGACAATTAACCACAAAGCAAAAAAGGGAGAAACAGTATATGGGATATGCAAAAGCTACGGGATTACCGAAGACCAATTTTTTAGCTTCAATCCACAAGCACGCAACGGCATAAAATCAGGAATGATATTAACTATTCCAACAGATGATGTCGACACCAACATTATATCAGACGATACTGAAGAGGTTGATATAGTAAAAGTCGAAATGGGAAATACTAACTCAGAAGTTAAGCTTGAGGAACCCTTAGACACCGATATTGCTGAGGATTACTCCATCGATTCTGATTTAAGCATTGAACGTGATTCGACTCTAACAGCTGTCGATGAAGACCCTACCGAGACAAAAGTACGTGAAAGCATCAACATTGCCGTTATGCTACCTTTCATGTTGGAGCAAGATGAGCCCGACAAGCAAGCTCAACTTTATACCGAGTTTTACAAAGGCATATTAATTGCCACCGATTCATTGCGCAACATTGGCACCCCTATTAATATTTCGGCTTATGACACAGCCAACAGTCTGTCGGAAGTTAGCTCCATTCTGACCAACGACACCAATTTACCTCAAGCACATGTAATTATAGGGCCTAATAATGAAGACCAGCTAAATCTGATTTCCAACTTTGCCCACGATAATAACATTACTCTGTTCAATATATTTGATGTAAAAAGCAACTTGCATAACGACAACAAGCACGTCATGCAAGCCAACATTCCGCACTCTGAAATGTATCGTCGAGCAATAAATTACATCATCCAACAATATGTCAGCATCGGATACACACCGGTTATACTATCATCTGTCGACGGAAAAAATGACAAACAGGCATTTGTAAACGAGATGATACAACAATTTAACAATGACTCTATTACCTATCAACAAATTTCGTATACCGAACATTTAAAGGATACCGACGTTGCAATCCTTAATAAAACCAAACGCTATATATTTATTCCTTCATCAGGAGCATTGTCTGAGTTTAACAGAATGATGTCGACCTTAAAACAATTAAAAGATAGCATGGAGGACACCGAAGCCATTGTAACATTTGGTTATCCCGAATGGACTACATTCAGAGGTGAAAGTCTCGACAATCTTCACATATTAAATTCAGTTGTATATAGTCGTTTTTACAACGATGAAAACAGTTCTGCATCACTCAATTTTGAAGAGAAGTTCAAACAATGGTATGGTACACCGATGATGCGTGCTATTCCACAACAAGGGATACTTGGATTTGATGCCGGAATGTATTTAATTAAAACAATGCACGACAACATCAACAATCCCGAGTCCACATTTACAACAGCCCACGACGGTATACAGAGCGGATTTAGATTTATAACGCTGCCGAACATCCAAGGAGCAATAAATGACACTCTATATATAATCAACTTCCGTCCATCAGGTATTATCGAACGGTCATCAATATAACTAACACACGATGCAAAAAATATTCATAGCTCTATTGCTGACTATAATAGCACCTTGGAGTGCAACCTACGCACAAACCCACTACTCTTCCAAATTTGCAATTGGAGGCAAGGCAGGTATTACGCTATCTAAAATGTCGTTTTCACCAAGCGTAAAGCAGTCAATGATAATGGGTAAGGCTGCCGGAGTCACAATAAGATATTGGGAAGAAAAAAATTTTGGACTCATTGCCGAACTCAACTTTGAACAACGCGGATGGAAAGAAAACTTTGAAGAATATCCATTTGCTTTTGAACGGCAACTTGATTACATACAACTGCCCCTATTGACTCATATCTTTTTTGGCAACAACAAAATAAAAGGTTTTGTCAATCTCGGACCTGAAATCGGATACATGATAGGTCATAGAGCATCAGCCAATTTTGACTACAATGACATTTCAAATATTCATGATTTCCCGATAAACCGCATGACCGAACAAATGACGTTAGAGCCAACTAACAAGTTTGATTACGGCATTACTGGGGGGGCAGGAGTTGAATTTATACTAAAGCGCAAACACATGTTCAATCTTGAAGCCAGATATTATTTTGGAATTGGCAACATCTTCCCCGACGACCGTCGCGACACATTTTCAGCATCGCGTGGCATGTCTATTCTCATCACTCTTGGATATTCCTATCGTTTAAAATAGCGACTTCTATATTTTACCCTGCGCAGTCAAAATACGGAAAACTAAATCATGCAAGAGGTCATACTCATTCATTCGCGAGTTTATGCCCTTGCTTCGGCTATCGGCTTGACGTATAGCCGATAAAATTTCTATCGTTTTATAGGCATTATAGTTGCGCATCGCTGAATAATATCGGCGCAATCCCCACTTTGACTTCAGCCCAATTGCGGCAGCCAAGACATCCTCATTTTTATCACGAGTAAAATGCAATATCATTAAGTTGGAAAAATAGGTCCAAATCAGCGAGAACGTCAACACCGTCGGATTGTTTTTGGAGTTTCTACGAAAATACTCAACAATACCAAATGCCTTCTCTGCATTTTTCTCAGCCAACGCATCTACAAGCTCAAAATTATTATAATCCTTGCTTACCCCGACATTTCGCTCAATAACCTCAGGTGTAACCATTGCTCCCGGCTCAAGGACTTTAGTCAATTTATCAATCTCATTATATAACCGAGAAAGATCAGAACCCACAAATTCTCGCAACATAGCCAGTCCCTTTGTCTCAATGTTCAACCCCTTGTCTTTTATAAACATTGCAATAACTCTGTCCATATTGCGGTCATCTACTCGTTTTGACTCATAAATGACACCACCATTTGCCTTTGTTTGTGATATAAAATCTTTGGACTTTGCAACTTCGCCCCTGTTACACACAACGAGTATTGTGGTAGGTGTCGGTTGCTGAGCATACAAATGCAGACGATTTAGAAAAGCGGTATTTTGCGTTTGTACTTCCTTTAAGATTACAACTTGGTAATCTGACATCATAGGATAACGACGACACGCGTCCATCACAGTATCTGCCGACACTTCGGGAGCATAAAATGTATATAAATTAAAGTCACGCTCCTCGGGAGACAAAATTTGCTCAAATAATTTCACCAGTTCATCAATAAAGAACCCTTCCTCTCCATGCAGCAAATAAATGGGAGCATATTGCTTCTTGGCAAGCTGGCTTTTTATTAGGTCAAATGTAACTTCTGATGCTACGTTAGCCATGTTCTATCGTTTTACTAATTGATGATTATTTTGTAAATTTACACAAAATAACGCAACCTCGCAATAACCCAAATCATGCAACAACTTAATTTGCCACCATATCCGGCTCAAATACGTAACGACAATGATTGTGAACGCATTTTTGATTTATTGCGCAATCGTTATGTGGCTCTGACCCCCGAAGAATGGGTTAGGCAGCATTTCACATCTTTTCTCATCAACTACAAGCAGTTTCCAAAATCATTAATGGCCAACGAGATAGGTCTAACGCTAAATGGCACGCGCAGACGTTGTGACACTGTCGTATTTGACAAGCAGGGCAAACCTTTAGTAATTATTGAATATAAAGCCCCATCGGTAAATGTGACGCAACTCACGTTTGACCAAATAGTTCGCTATAATATGGTTTTACAAGCTCGATATCTCATTGTCTCCAACGGATTATCGCATTATTGTTGTCGCATAAACTACGACAATCATAGTTACTCATTCCTTCCCGACATTCCCGATTACACCGAATTGGTGTAATAAATAATCAGAATAAGTATACAAGACTTACTTTCAGAGTGCGATTTTTGGCACTATGATTGTCAAGCAATGCAGTTTTTACTGAATAAACTACGCCCCATGTGTAACTGCCTTGAATCTGCCACCGTTTCCACAATTCCAAACCAAAACCGGCAGTCATTCCTATCTCTCCTTTGGCATAGGCAAGAGCGTCCAAATTGTTGTGGGCAAACAACAAATTAAATGATGGCCCTCCAAACACATACGGAGCTACATAATCTTCCAATCCACCAAGATTGGTATATTTAAATCGTAAATGGAAAGGAATTTCAAAATAATGCAAATAGCTTCGTTCATTACCATAACCTTCTGACGACCAGACATATTTCTCCCCAAGATTTAGCCTTGCTCCACGCTGGGTATAAAACAATCCCGTATCTATACCGAAACCAATCCCGGGAAACATATACTCGGCTGCTACACCGGCACTAAATCCTGTGCTTTTCTCTACCGTAAAAATATCTTGCTTGAATATCAGATCTGTAACATCAACACCCAACGTGGGTCCATAACGAAATTGAGCCGACGACTCGGCCGTTCCTATAATAGTTGCCAGCACTACAAGGCAAATAGCTAATTTTCTCATCATTATATATTCTGATTTTTTGCAAAGTTAATGAAAGTAACAATCATATCGACAACTTAAACAACTAAAAATAACTAATTAGCGACAAAACGGCTTATTCAGACGACGTGTTTTTAGGCAAACAATGTCGCAATATCATCAAATAAAATCATATTCAACACTATTTTACCGTCGGGTGTATAGTTGGGCGTAGACAATTTAAACAAATCGCTCATCAAATGCTCCATCTCAGCAGTTGTAAGTGATTGACCCGACTTGACAGCAGCTCCACGTGCCATCGACAATGCTATCCTATGGCGCATATCATCAGCCAAGTCTCCACTCCCCTCTGTGACATTTTCTACCATCGACATCAGCAGTTCTCGAGGGTTAATTTCACTAACTACCGAAGGTACGCCATTAATCGACCAAGAATTATTGCCCAAATAAGCTATATCAAATCCTAAAGAATTTACTTCGTCAACAATACTTTCCATCACCACTGTTTGCGAAGCCGTCAATTCTACTATTTCGGGGAATATTATACGCTGTACGCTAAATGCATTTAATTTGGCCAAATCAATATAGCGATCATATAAGATTCGCACATGCGCCCGGTGCTGATCTATAACCATCAATCCCGATTTTGTAGGCGATAATATATATCGCCCGCCAATCTGCATAACAGTACATTCTGTATCATTTTCCGAAAGACAAAAATCGATTGCCGACTGCGATGTTTCTGATAGTCCGTCTGACTTCATCACATTCAACCCACTCGCCCTCATCTGCGATGTATCCTCGTCTCTTTTTTCATGCTCAAAATCAACATAAAGTTTCTCCCAGTCTTGATTCATTCGACTAGGGACACTCTTCCATGCACTTATTGATGACGACTTTGATTGCCTTATCGGATTATCTTCAAATGGGTTGTAGCTTGTGTCATGTTCCAGTTCATGCCTTGCATTTATGTTGGGATTAAATGCCGGTATATCTGTCGCATCTCCAGCTTCAAAATCAATCGATGGGACTACATTAAATTTACCCAAAGCTTCCTTTATTGCAGCTACAAGTATTTGCCATATGGGTTGCTCGTTTTCAAACTTAACTTCATTTTTAGTAGGATGAATGTTTACATCGATTGTTTCGGGATCGACAGAAAAATTCAAGAAATAACATGGTTGTTCATCGGAGGGTATCAGTTGTTCATAACATTGCATCACTGCTCGATGGAAATAGGGATGACGCATATTTCGGCCATTAACCATAAAAAACTGTTGAGCGCCTCGTTTTCGAGCATTTTCCGGCCGCCCTACAAATCCACTGACTCTCACAATCGAAGTTTCTGTCTCAACCGGGACTATTTGTTTGTCAAGAGACTTTCCAAACAAGTCAATAATGCGTTGCTTAAACGACCCTTTAAGCAATTGACTGACTACGGAG
>CAZLUB010000046.1:0-18197 GCA_964562595.1 uncultured Muribaculum sp.
ACTCTTTGCCAATAAAATTTATTATTAATCCGTCCAACTTTTTGGGGTCAGATCAGTTGACGGTAATTTTATTTTTGTGTATAAAGTAAGTATAAATTTGTATAGACTTGAGTAAAATTGTATATTTGACAAAAAAATAACAAATTACATTTTTATAATGAAAAAACTACAATTATTGGCCTTACTTATGGCGTTAAGTGTATCTGTGATGTCACAGGAATATGTTGAGAAGTCAGAAATGAAACGTCTTGATAGTGTGGTAAAAACTCGAGAAATGAGAGCAAAACCAAGACGAGTTTTGGTCGCAGATGCTGTAACTGCTTTGTCCGAGAGTTTGCCGACGCGTACAGAAGGCGATATTATTTATACGACTGTGTTGACTGAAGACTTTTCTAAATTTGTAGCAGGCGAAGAGGATCTTCCAGATGAAAATTGTTTGGTTTCAGCTGGAATCGAAGGAGGAGAAGTCCCGGAAGAATATACTCAAACGCCGGGGTGGTTAGCACAGGAAATATATCAAGCTGGAGGAGTGTGTTATCTGGGAGAATTTGAAACGACAAATTCAGAAGGAGATACATCCCTGCGGTCAGCAATGTTGATTTCACCGGATATCAAACAAGTTGGCTCGGGGTGGATTGTAACATTAAAAGCTCGGTGTGAATCAGGATTGGGAAATGTTCTCAATATAGAAGTGTATCAAAAAGTAGGTGATAATCGTTATGAATATATTGACTGGGCTACTGCAGACATAAGTGATTCATGGAGTGAGGTTAGATTTGAAGTAGGGTCATTTTCTTCAGATGCTTATTTTACATTGTTTGGCAATAGTGGCAGTGAAGGTGTCTATCTCGATGATATTAAGGTTGAAGCCGTTACCGTACCGGTCCCTACCGGAATATCAGCAAGCAACGTTACAGAAGATAGCTTTACTTTGTCGTGGAATGAGGTGGAAGGGGCTACCAATTATGGCGTATTAGCCAACATGACACATATTGCAAAGCAAGATGAAGTATATAATATTGTTAATGCAACATTTGATGAAGTCGTCGATGGAACGATGGATTCTCCATGCGATTACACTTGGGATGAATATCTCAACTATGATGTTGAAAGCCTTTTTGGTATTATCGGCTCTTATGCTGATGGCTGGGATTGTTATGCTAATGGAGTTTTTGGCTTAAATGGAACTGATTCCGATGGTTGGGAGTATTATGCCAATTTTGTCAGTGGAGACCTCGACTTAAGTGCAAATGGAGGAGCCGGAACTATAGAATTGGATGTTTGTGCACCGCTTGATCATATGTTTAAGGTGGAACTATATCGCATGAATGGAGCGTGGGAACGAATTTTATATAAAGATTTTTATGGAACTGATAATTGGGAACATCTTGTAATTGATTTTGCTGATGCAAATGAACGTTGCTATGTTTACATACAATATTTCCGCAATGGTCACATGTTTATCGACAATTTCAAAATACGGCAAAATCTTAAAGTCGGAGATGAGGTCGTAAAAACTATTAGCAATCAGAATCTATATGGGGAAACTTCAACAACTATAGATATACCTAAGTGTTGTGAAAATGATAAAATAACATATCAAGTTAATGCTTCGTTGTGGTATTATACAACCTCAGGCTCTTATTCATGGCCTCATACAGCAATATTTGGAGAATATTCTGAAATCTATACGCTTGACAAGTCTTCTTCATTGCGTTCAATCGACCGTATCGTTGGCGGAGCGGAAGTCGTTGGCGGAAGGTTGAAGATAGATGCCGATGCAGAGGATAATGTCTGTGTGTATTCGGTGTCGGGTGCGCTTGTATATAGTGGTAATGTGTCAAATGCTAATGGATTATTGTTGCCTTCGGGCATGTATGTAATTTCAATTGGTGATAACGTTTATAAAATAGTGAGTCATTAAGTTGAAACCAATAAAAATTAAAAACGTCTTTGCTCTTATTTTAACAATAGAGCGAGGACGTTTTTTTATTTGCAATAAGTAATAATATTTCTGTAATTATAAATGAATTACATTTTAAATTTTTAAATTTGCATAGTGAATGATTCCGTTTGATAACCTACATATTTAAATCATGAAATCACAATATTTTGGATTTATAGCAATAGATCTTGGAGCTACGAGTGGACGTGTGATATTGGCAACGCTTGTAGGCGAAAATATTATCATAGAGGAATTGCATCGTTTCCCCAATAAATTGATAAATATAGATGGGAAATATTATTGGAATATATATGCTCTATATGAGGAAATCCTGTACGGATTAGCGTTAGCAGGAAATCGAGATGTTACTATTAAATCTATAGGTATTGATACTTGGGGTGTCGATTTTGTGCATGTTGCTGCTGACGGTACATTTTGCGGTCTTCCACGAGCTTATCGAGACACATATACCAACGGAATTCCAGAGGAATTTTTTGCACAAATGTCGAATGAAGAGGTGTATATGCGTACCGGAATTCAGATAATGAACTTTAACTCGCTTTATCAGCTATATGCACAGCGTAAAGAAAAATCATCGGCACTTAGCGCTTCAAAACAAATATTGTTTATGCCAGATGCTTTGTCTTATATGCTTACTGGCGAGAAGGTGTGTGAATATACAATATTATCTACATCTCAGTTCCTAAATCCATATACTAAAGATGTTGATGAGGTGTTGCTATCGAAGGTGGGATTGACAAAATCACATTTCCCGCAGATTGTAATGCCCGGTACTATTATTGGTCGGCTATCTCCAATATTGGCAAGGAAAACGCAACTCGGAAATATTCCTGTGGTGGCAGTGGCCGGACATGATACAGGGTCAGCGGTAGTGGCCGTCCCTGCAGTAGATAGTAACTTTGCATATTTATCATCGGGGACATGGTCATTGATGGGTATAGAATTACCGAAACCTCATATAACTAAAGAGGCATTTGCTATGAATTTCACTAACGAAGGAGGAGTCGATGGCACTACTCGTTATCTGAAAAACATTACCGGGATGTGGCTCTTGGAACAATGTCGTGAAGCATGGAAAAGAAAAGGGAGAGATTATACGTATTCCGAAATTATGAGTATGGTAAAAGCTACTTCCCCGTCAGTCGATACGATAGATCCTGATGCTCCGGAATTTGCAGCACCGACTGATATGCCAAGTGCAATATGCCGCTATTGTGAAAAAAGGGGGATAACTGTTCCTGAAAATGATGCTCAATTGATGAGGTTGATATTTGATTCGTTGGCAATTAAGTATGCTGAAGTATTGAATAAATTACGGCAAGTCGCTCCATTTGAGATTGAGACATTGCATGTTATTGGTGGAGGTGCACAAAATAGTTTATTAAATCAGATGACAGCTGATAAATGTGGTATTCCGGTAGTTGCCGGACCTTCTGAAGCAACAGCATTGGGTAATATAATGATACAGGCTCGTGTTGCCGGATTAGTTGATAGTCTTTCAGATATACGTAGATATATAATGCGTTCGGTAGATACCACGCGTTATGAACCAAGGAAAATATAAATAAAGTAAATATATGAAAACTGAACTGATTGAAAAAGCTTATGGCATAGCTAAAGAACGTTATGCGACAATAGGAGTGGACACAGATATGGCAATGGATGAGTTGCAGAAGATTTCTTTATCATTGCATTGTTGGCAAGCTGATGATGTTGTTGGCTTTGAACCTAAAGTCGGAGCTCTATCGGGAGGAATACAGGCAACTGGAAATTATCCTGGTCGTGCGCGCAACATCGATGAGCTACGCAAAGATATACTCAAAGCCGCATCACTGATTCCTGGAAAACATCGTTTAAGCCTTCATGAGATTTATGGCGATTTTGGTGGTCGCTTTGTCGATCGTGATGAGGTGGAGCCATCTCATTTTATGAGTTGGATTGATTGGGCAAAATGCAATGATATGAAATTGGATTTTAATTCAACTTCATTTTCTCATCCCAAGTCGGGTGATTTGTCGTTGTCCAATCCTGACGATGGAATACGTAATTTTTGGATTGAGCACACTAAGCGTTGTAGAGCAATAGCAGAGACGATGGGTGAGGCTCAAGGCGACCCATGTATCATGAATCTGTGGGTGCATGATGGGTCAAAGGATTTAACTGTAAATCGTATGTTTTATCGAGAGTTGCTTAAAGACTCTTTGGATAAAATATTTGCAACCGAATACAAAAACATGAAAGATAGCATAGAGTCAAAAGTCTTTGGAATTGGATTGGAGAGCTATACAGTTGGATCTAATGATTTTTATATAGGCTATGGAGCATCGCGAGGTAAAATGGTCACGTTGGATACTGGGCACTTCCATCCGACCGAAAGCATTGCTGATAAGATTTCATCGTTGTTGTTATTCACTCCGGAGGTGATGTTGCATGTGTCACGGCCTGT
Organism: uncultured Muribaculum sp.; assembly: GCA_964562595.1. Classification (GTDB taxonomy): domain Bacteria; phylum Bacteroidota; class Bacteroidia; order Bacteroidales; family Muribaculaceae; genus Muribaculum. Next base: position 4,413 of record CAZLUB010000046.1, read on the forward strand.
GCGATGGGATTCTGACCATGTAACTATTATAAATGATGAAACGCTTGAATTGTGTAAGGAGATTACTCGTTGTAGTGCATTAAATAAAGTGCATATCGGTTTGGATTATTTTGATGCTTCAATCAATCGTATCGGTGCCTATGTAATAGGTTCGCGTGCTACACAGAAATGTATGTTGCAGGCGCTTTTAGAGCCGATTGCTACATTGAGAGAGTATGAACTTGCCGGAAAAGGATTTGAACGATTGGCTCTTCTTGAAGAGTGCAAATCTCTCCCTTGGTCGGCTGTGTGGGATATGTTCTGCTTGAAGAATAATGTGCCAGTAGGAGAAGAATTTATCGCAGAAGTACAAAAGTATGAAGCCGAAGTTACTTCTAAACGTTAAAATGTTGTAATTTATGAACGATCAAAATCAGCTGGCTGGCAGTGTCTTGGAAAATCGAGCTGAGCTAAAAGCCGAAATTGATAAGGTTGCTGAAGTTGCCGGATATCTATGGCAAAAGGGTTGGGCAGAACGGAACGGAGGTAATATTACAATCAATATTACAGAGTATGTAGATGTCGAGATGGCTCACAAGCCGGCAATCTCCGAGCGCTATCCTATAGGTTGTATATTGCCGTCATTAAAGGGGTGTTACTTTTATTGTAAGGGAACAAATCGGCGCATGCGCGATTTGGCACGAAATCCCATGGAAAATGGCTCTATAATTCGCATATTAGACGATTGTGCAACATATGAAATTGTCGCAGATAGAGTAGTAAAGCCTACATCCGAGATAGTCTCACACCTATCGATGCATAATCTGATGATTGAGAAAAAGAATGGCTATAAAGCTGTAATGCACACTCATCCAATTGATCTTGTGGCAATGACACATAATCCTAAATTTTTAGAGAAAGATGTACTTACCAATCTGCTATGGAGTATGATTCCTGAGACAAGGGCGTTTTGCCCAAAAGGGCTGGGCATTGTACCATATAAAATGCCTTCGTCGGTAGAATTGGCTTATGAGACAATTAAACAATTGGAGTATTATGATGTTGTAATGTGGGAAAAGCATGGTGTCTGCGCTGTTGGATATGATATTATGGAGGCGTTTGATCAAGTAGATGTATTGTCTAAGGCGTCTCAAATATATTTAACGGCAAAGTCTATGGGGTTTGAACCCACCGGAACAACTAAAGAGCAAATGCAAGAATTACAACAGGCATTCAACCTTTGATGATATTTGATGATAATCACTGATTGTTACACCTCACAATCAGTGATTATCGTATATAGAGGGTGGCGTTTTTTTTGTACCTTTGTGAAAATATTAGATTGATGGACGTTCGCGATATAAAGATTGAGGAATATAATTATTTATTGCCAGAAGAGCGCATTGCTAAGCATCCGTTGGTCGAACGTGATCAATGTAAATTGCTTGTGAGAGATAGAGAGGGGACGATTACGGAAACGGTATTTTCTCGATTGCCGGAGTTGTTGCCTGATGATGCGATATTGGTGTATAACAATACTCGAGTTATAAATGCTCGCCTGCGATTCCGTAAAGGAGAAGGAGGTGCGCTGATTGAAATATTTTGCCTCGAGCCGGTAATGCCTCGGGATTATGCTGTGAATTTTGCTTCGTCAGAAGGTTGTTCTTGGCTGTGCTTTGTAGGTAATTCCAAGCGGTGGAAGCATGGTCAGCTCACTACGAAAATTGTAATTAATGGTCGAGAAGTAATATTGTCGGCAACGCGTGAGAGTAAAAATGGCAATGCTTCGATTGTGCGATTTGAATGGGACTTGGCAGATTGCACATTTGCTCAAATAATAGAAGTTGCCGGAGAAATTCCGATTCCGCCTTATCTTAATCGTGACACTGAGGATAGTGACTCTGACGATTATCAGACGGTGTATTCACATATTGACGGTTCTGTCGCTGCTCCGACAGCAGGTCTGCATTTCACCGATGAAGTGTTGCAGGCAATAAGCGACAGGGGAATACCGCGCAGAGAATTGACGTTGCATGTCGGTGCCGGTACGTTTCAGCCGGTAAAAAGTGAAAATATAGGTGAGCATGAGATGCATAGTGAGTTTATAGCTGTACCACGGGAATTAATAACCGAATTAGCGGCAACTTCTCGACGTGTGGTTGCAGTTGGCACGACATCGGTTAGAACCCTTGAAAGTCTTTATCACATAGGATGCATGATAGCTCAAGGGCATTGGGATGGTGAGTTGCCACAATGGTATCCTTATGCGGCCGGGCATCCCGACTTGTCAATGGCAGAGGCGATGCAGATGGTTGTGCGTCACCTTGATGAAACGGGTGCAGATGTATTAGTGGCAAGCACGCGTGTTATCATTGCGCCTGGTTATCGCTATCGTGTCGTAAGAGGTATGATAACCAATTTCCATCAACCTCAATCAACATTGTTGTTGCTTGTATCGGCATTTGTCGATGGCGATTGGCGAGCAATGTACGACTATGCTATTGCGCGTGGTTTCCGATTCTTAAGTTACGGTGATGCATCATTGTTAATGGGTAAATGATCTTAACAAAAGTTTTTGAGCAATTGTCGGAATTATAGGAAATAACCGGAATGATATTGCGTTTATAAAATAGTAGAGTCGCTACTTTACATCGCAAAAAATAAGAGATCTGATGAAAATACAATTGTTTTCACTATTGATAGTCGTAATTGCAATGGCATTGTCGGGCTGTGGAGGGGCAAAGCTCTCTGTGGCAAATGAACAGATGGCCAGAGGTGAATATTACGATGCGTCCCAGACCTATCGCAAGGTCTATAACAAATTGACAAAAAAAGAAGAACGTCCTCAAAGAGGTGAAATCGCATTTAAAATGGGCGAGTGCTATCGACGTCTAAGTATGCATAGCAGAGCCTCGGCGGCTTACCAAAATGCCCTTAGATATGGTTATCCCGATTCTATGTCATACTTGTATTTGGGACAGTCGTTTCAAGGGGAAGCCAAATATTCGCAAGCGATTGAGGCATATGAAAATTTTATAGCAACAAATCCACAAAAAGGTGTTGACATTGCCGAAACCGGGATTGCCGGTTGTCGTTTGGCTATAAAAAACAAAGGTAATGCCACGCGTTATGTTGTAAAACAAGCAAAATTGTTTAATTCACGTCGAGCTGATTTTGCTCCTATGTTTTTGGGAGAAGCCTACGACCAATTGTTTTTCACCACGACTAATGAGAAAGTGACCGGAAATAAACGAAGTGAGATTACCGGAATGAAAAAGAGTGATATTTGGTTTTCTAAAAAGGATGAGCGCGGACAATGGCAACGTCCTGAGGCTGTAGAGGGAGAACTGAATAGTGAACTTGATGAGGGGATCGTGTCGTTTACACCTGATGGTCAGACTATGTATCTCACACGGGCTCGCAGAGAGCCTAATGCCGATACGGCTGTCGAAATATATACCTCACAACGAAGTGATGCAAAATGGAGCGCACCGGTTAAATTTGAAATAACGGCCGATACGTTGTCGAGTTATGGTCATCCGGCAGTATCGCCCGATGGCTCATGGCTTTATTTTGTGAGTGACATGCCCGGAGGTCAAGGCGGTAAAGATATTTGGCGCGTCAATTTGCGTGAGCGTGTAGGGTCTCTTGAGAATATGGGGGAATTTATTAATACTCCTGGAGATGAGGAGTTCCCATATATGCGTACCGATAGCGTGTTGTATTTCTCAAGTGATGGCCATGCCGGATTTGGTGGACTTGACTTGTTTAGGGCACAAATGACCCCATCGGGAGGCTGGAGTGTCGTTAACATGGGTGCACCGATGAACTCTTCAAGCGATGACTTCGGAATCACTTTTGGTGAAGGTGAAAGCGGATATTTTAGTTCAAATCGCAATGATGGTAGAGGATACGACCATTTATACTCATTCGTATTGCCGGATCTAAAAATAAATATAAGCGGTTGGGTGCTTGATAAAGATGAGGAGCCGGTCCCTAATGCAGTGATACGCATTGTGGGCAATGATGGTTCCAATCAGAAAGCGATAGGCAAAGCCGATGGCTCGTTTAGCTTTCCATTGCAAAGAGGCGTAAGCTATGTGATGCTTGCCGGAGCAAAGGGCTATTTAAATGCCAAGCAGGAGTTTACATCCGACACTACCGAGGTTGATGCGGAATATGGGATTGATTTTATATTGGCGTCAATTAATAAGCCCAATGTTATAGACAATATTTTCTATGATTTTGACAAGGCAACGTTGCGCCCCGAGTCAAAACACGCTTTGGACTCTATCGCTCAAGTGCTACGTGACAATCCCAATGTAACAATTGAAATGGCATCGCATACCGACCGAAAAGGCTCGGACGAATATAATATTAAATTGTCTCATCGTCGAGCTCAATCAGTGATAGATTATCTGATTGACTCCGGAATCAGCGCCGACCGTCTTCAGCCTCAAGGTTATGGGGAATCAAGACCCAAGACGATAACCAAGAAACTTGCTCGATTGTATCCGCAATTTTCAGAGGGTGATACGCTCACCGAAGAATATATCGAGGCTCTGTCAGAAGAAAATCAAGAAATTGCAGATCAAATAAATCGTCGCACTGAGTTCCAAGTGCTCAATGTTGATTATCAGATGTATTAAGCTATGAATTTTCGCACTCAGCAACAACCATTGTTAGGACATCAAGGGCTTGTCGACCATCATCGTGCTATAGTGATGATGGGGTCTTGTTTTACTGACAATATCGGTCAATGTCTATCTGAACGATTGTTTGATGTTGATATAAATCCTTATGGGACACTTTACAATCCGGCAAGTATAGCACAGGCACTTTTGGATTTGTTGTATGGGAAAGTGTTCAAGCAAGAAGACTTGTTTGAACATGAGGGTCTTTGGCATAGTTATTCTCATCATTCCCGATTTTCCGATGTCGATGTAGATAAAACGCTAAAACGAATCAACGATTCGGCCGAGCATGCCAGAGAATCGCTTGCTAATTCGTCGGCATTGATTATTACATTTGGAACAGCTTATGTATTCCGCATGATCAATGACGGGCGTTTGGTGGCAAATTGTCATAAGTTGCCAGCATCAATGTTTGATCGGCAAATGCTTGATGTAGACCGTATAGTGGGATTGTGGCGCAAGATGATGCGTGAGGTGTCGGCACGTTATCCCGACTTAAGAGTGGTGTTTACAGTTAGCCCAATCAGACATCTTGCCGATGGATTGCATGGAAATGCAGTGAGCAAGGCTACATTGTTGCTTGCTGTGGAGCGTATAGTCAATGAATTCCCTGATAGGGCAATATACTTTCCTTCGTATGAGATTGTGCTTGACGATTTGCGCGATTATCGTTTTTATGCTGAAGATATGACACATCCATCGACTGTAGCGGTCAATTACATATATGAAATTTTTCAACAATCGTTTATGTCGTCTGATACGATGACTCTTGCATCGTTGATGTATAAGATGACACGTCGTTTGAAACATCGGTATATGGGCAACGACCCATTAGGACTTGTCGCTTTTGAAGAATCAAGAAAAAAACTTATCATTGATTTACTCGCGCAATACCCATTTATGTCGCGGGCAATCAAAAATATTAAATTACAATGAACTATTCGATAGACCATATAGCGCAGTTGTTGCATTTGGCGACGCCAGCCAATCCCGATTATGTGATATCTACGTTACTCATTGATTCGCGTTCGCTCACATATCCTCAAGAGTCATTGTTCTTTGCTTTGCGAACCCGACATAATGACGGACATCATTATGTCTCTGAATTGTATGGCAAAGGTGTTCGTAATTTTGTTGTAGAGTATATTCCCGAAGAATTGTCTGGAATAGGAAATGCCAATTTCCTTGTAGTATCCGATGTATTGAAGGCTTTACAGATGTTGGCTCGTTTGCATCGGGAGCGGTTTGATGTGCCGGTGGTGGGTATTACCGGAAGTAGAGGTAAGACAACGGTAAAAGAGTGGATTTATCAACTATTGCAGGCTGAATATAATATAGTGCGTAGTCCGCGAAGCTATAATAGCCAGATTGGCGTACCCCTGTCGCTGTGGGAGATGGATGCAGATACTCGGATGGCAGTGTTTGAAGCCGGGATTTCTCAGTCGGGAGAAATGAACGTTTTGCAAACATTGATAAGTCCAACACTTGGTGTCATAACAAACGTAGGCAACGAACATAGTGATGGATTTGAGTCTTTGCGTCGTAAGTGTGAAGAGAAGGTGTTGCTGTTACAAAATTGTGATTGCATTATCTATAATGGCGATGATGAGTTAATATCTGATGTGGTAAGCCGATGTTGTCAATCGGTTAAAAAGATTTCGTGGTCGTGCCGTAACGATAATCATCCATTATTTATATCTTCTATTATCAGACAGGAAGACGGCTCTACGAGCATAAATTATCGTTATCTTAAACATAAAGGCGTATTTTCAATACCATTTTTTGCTGAATTTGATATCGAAAATGCAATACATTGTCTGGCCGTAATGCTATATTTTGGGTATTCAACCGATGTTATAGCTATGCGAATGTCTCGATTGACGGAGGTGGGCACACGATTGAATGTCATAGAGGGGGTAAATGAATGTATGCTTATTTATGACTCTTACACAAGCGATTTGCATTCTTTGGCTCCGGCTCTTGATTTTATGACTCGTCGGGCGACTACAGATCGTTCGATGACGGTAATATTGAGTGATGTGATGCATGAAACTATGGAATCATCACGATTGTACGAGACAATTGCACAATTGTTGAAGCATAAGGGTATCAAGAGGGTGATTGGTATAGGTGAGGAAATTACGCATCATTGCCGATATTTTGATGAGAATGCAACATTCTATTCTACTACGTCAGATTTTCTAGAATCGGTGACAACCAGTGATTTTGACCATGAACTGATATTGATTAAAGGAGCGAGTCAGTTCCATTTTGAGCGCCTTAGGGAACTCCTTGAAGCTAGCCAGCATGAGACTGTGCTTGAAGTAAATCTCGATGCCGTTGTTCATAATTTCAATAAATATCGTTCTTTGGTTAAACCGACCACCGGCATAGTTGCGATGGTAAAGGCCTCGGGTTACGGAGCCGGCAGTTACGAATTGGCCAAAACCCTACAGAGCCAAGGTGCGGCATATCTTGCGGTTGCAGTGTTGGACGAAGGAGTCGATTTGCGCAAAGCCGGTATAACAATGCCTATTATGGTGCTGAATCCAAAGGTCGTCAACTACAAAACATTATTTTCTTATAGGCTTGAACCCGAAATATATTCATTTGATATACTTGATGAGATAATCAAGGAAGCGGAAAAATATGGCATATCGGATTATCCGGTACATATAAAACTCGATACGGGAATGCACCGCCTGGGTTTTTTGGAGGATGACATTCCTCAATTGTTGGCAACATTGGCCGGACAGACTGTAATTAAGCCAAAGTCGGTATTTAGTCATCTTGCAACGGCAGATTGTCCCGATATGGATGACTATACATTAATGCAATTTGACAGTTTTGGCCGTTGTTGTGAAAAGTTACAAAGTGGACTAAATTACCCTATATTGCGTCACATACTCAATTCCACTGGAATAACTCGTTATCCCGAACATCAATATGACATGGTTAGACTTGGGATTTGTCTTTATGGTATACCGACAATGAATGATGGGTCTCAAGATGATTTGCAACCGGTGAGTTCATTGCATACAATCATATGTGCCATAAAAGAATGGCCGTCAGGGACAACGATTGGTTACGGTCGTAAAGGCGTCCTATACAGGAATTCACGAGTTGCTACTATCCCTATTGGTTATGCCGATGGGTTGAATCGACATCTTGGTAATGGCAAGGCTTATGTGTGGATAAACGGAGCGCGTTGCCCTATTGTTGGCAATATATGTATGGATTTGTGTATGGTCGATGTGACCGATGTCGATTGTAAGGTTGGGGACTTGGTTGAGATTTTTGGCGAAAATATATCCGTAACTGAGTTGGCAGATATATTGGATACAATACCTTACGAAATACTCACGTCTGTTTCATCTCGCGTCAAGCGAGTGTATTATCGAGAGTAGGTTGTTTCTTGACAAGTAATGCGCTGGCTTCCCAAAGCGCATATATTGGTATAAACACAACAAGCATAGTGAATGGATCGCCTGTCGGTGTGACTATTGCGGCCAATATCATTAATGCGGCTATTGCATGGCGTCGGTAGGTCGTGAAGAAGCTGCGGTATAAGATGCCAAACTTACCCAGCAACCATGCGACGATTGGTAATTCAAAAAGCAATCCCATTAAAAGTAGGAGCATCATGAATGTGTTCATGTAAGATGATAAAGAAATGGTATTGACGATTTCTTCGCTTATTTGGTATTCAGCGAGGAAGCGTAAAGTCAGCGGAAACACAAGAAAGTAGCTGACTGCAACTCCGGCATAAAACATTATGTTGCCGGCGATGAGAGCAATGCGCGTGCCTTTTATTTCATTTTGATAGAGTGCCGGACTGATGAACCCCCAAAGCAGATAGAATATCACAGGGAATGACAATATGAGTGCCAACCACAGAGACGTAGATATGTGTATGAAAAATTGTGATGCTAATTCTATGTTTATTAATTCAACAGAGAATCCTTCGGTTGAAAAATCGGGGAATAGTGGATTGCCGGCAGTGATTTGCTCAAAAAGTTGATATAAAATGAAATCTCCTTTGCATGGGGCCAAAACAACATTTTTAAAGATTGTTGGCATGAAGTAAAACAAAACCACTGCAAATACTGCAATCACGGCTACGCTACGCCATAACACTCCACGTAGAGCATCTACGTGATCCCAAAATCCCATCTCTTGCTGAGACTTGTCACTATTGCTCATCCTCTACAATGATACTTTTTGTTATATGTTTATTTTATGGTAGTAGGCTTGTCGTCTGACTTTTCTATTTCATCTTGCACCTCATTCATGCCCTGCTTGAAACTGCGGATGCCTTTACCTATGCCTTTCATTAATTCGGGTATTTTGCGCCCGCCAAATAGAAGCAATACAACAACGACAATCAGTATTATTTCTGGCATTCCTAAGCCCATTATTCCATATGTCATATTTAGAAGTCTTTTTGATTTAGATTTACAAAGATACTAAAATCACTCTAAATAACGGCATATTTGAGAAAAAATGCGTATCTTCGCGACTCAATTAACAATTTACAATCATTATCAAATATGAAAGCATTTGTTTTTCCGGGCCAAGGTGCTCAATTCGTAGGGATGGGCAAGGATTTGTATGACAATAATCCTGTGGCAAAAGAGATGTTCGAAAAAGCTAATGAAATTTTAGGATTTCGCATAACCGACCTTATGTTTGCCGGTACTGATGAAGATTTGCGTCAAACTAAGGTTACTCAACCGGCGATTTTCCTCCATTCGGTGATTTTAGCAAAAACTCTTGGTGAAGAATTTAAACCTGATATGACTGCCGGTCACTCATTGGGCGAATTTTCAGCTCTTGTTGCTGCCGGGGCATTAAGCTTTGAAGACGGATTGCGTTTGGTAAGTGCACGTGCTCAAGCTATGCAGAAGGCTTGTGAATTGACTCCTTCGACAATGGCTGCTGTTTTGGCGCTTCCCGATGAAAAAGTTGAAGAAATATGTGCTTCGGTTGATGGTGTTGTAGTATGTGCCAACTATAACTGCCCGGGACAACTTGTAATCTCCGGTGAAGAGCCCGCAATCGATGCCGCATGCGAGAAACTTCTTGCAGCCGGGGCAAAACGTGCATTGAAGTTGAAGGTCGGGGGCGCTTTCCATAGCCCATGTATGGAGCCTGCCCGTGCCGAATTGGCTGAAGCGATAGAGAAAACACCTATACATACGCCGATCTGTCCTGTATATCAGAATGTTGATGCTAAGCCTCATACCGATCCGGCAGAAATCAAGGCTAATCTTGTGGCTCAATTGACTGCTCCGGTGCGTTGGACTCAGTCGGTTCAGAATATGGTCGCTGATGGAGCTGATGAATTTGTTGAATTAGGCCCGGGTAAAGTTCTTCAAGGTCTTGTCAGCAAGATTTCTCGAGAAGTAGCTGTCTCAGGAATGCAATAATTTGAAATAAATAAAATAAAAAACGGGTAAGGAATTAAGTTGAATTCTTTGCCCGTTTTTTTTGTCTACTAATCAAATAATCCGGCCCATGCCATAAATGCATAAGCCAATATGAAAAAAGATATTGTGCATCCGGCAATTATCATGATGTCGGATAAGTGATAGGCATAGGTGTAATTGCCTATGGGGATAAGTCCGGAAGCCGGTTTCCTGATGTATTTATTGGGTCGAGAAACCTTTATTGCAACTTGGCGTAGAGATAGAAATGTTCCCCAACCGACTATTGCCCCTACGATTCCTCCGACAATTAAATCGCCGGGATAATGTACTCCAAGGTAAAGTCGTGAATAGGAGTTTAGAACGGCCCAGGTGAGGATGAATATGGTAAATCGTCGTGAGGCAAATAACAATGATAAGAATGTTGCCAATGCAAATGAGTTGGCGGCATGGCATGAGGGAAATCCGTATGAGCCTCCGCGGTAGCCATCAACTATGTGTACTTCTCCGGAAATAGGGTTTGCAAGGTTGGATGGGCGTAAACGTTCAACAAATGGGCGTATGTATGATGCGCATACCTGGTCGGTAATAGTGATGGCTATGGTAATGCCGATAACATAGCATGTGGCTACGCGCCAGCCAAAACGTCGGTATAGGATGAATAATATCGTTGCATACATTGGGACCCATATCGCTTTTCCTGTAAATGCCATCATGAAATGGTCGAATAGCGGCATGTTGATGTCGTTGAGAAATAGAAAAACTTTAGTGTCTATGTCAATTAAAAAGTCAATCATATCGGAAACTATTGTTTGTTGATGTTATCTTTTGTCAAGGTCTTCATAAAGTTTTTGAACAAAGGCTTTTGCTTTGTCGAGATTGGCGTTAAGAGCGCTACCCCTGTTTAACACAATTTCATCAGCATCACAATTATAGGCTATCTCATTATCTTCAGTCACCATGGCAATTTGTGCGTTGTCAACAAAAAAAGCGAAATGTGGAGATGCCGGATTTAGTATGTTTTTACTGAACTTAAATTGATTATGGGGTAATCCAAGTTGATATAATATTGTTGCGGCAATGTCAATTTGGGACGCAATGGTGTCAATGCGTTTGGGTTCGCTGATTACACCTCCGGCCAAAATGAGCGGGATTTGGTGTCTTTTGACCGGGTCGTTAAGCCCTTTTGGATATGCCCCATAGTGGTCGGGGACAATAATCAGTAGCGAGTTGTTCCATTTGTTGCTGGTTTTTAAACTATTGACGAAATCTCCAACGCATTGGTCGGTATAAGCAAATGCATTTGCACGTTTGTTGTTAATTCCGTCTATTTGGAATGGAACATCAAATGGCTCATGGCTGCTTGATGTCTGTATCACTCTCAAAGTAGGTTTGTCGCCGGAATAACTATGAATGTCGTCAAGGCATCGATTAAATACGATGTGGTCATGAGCGCCCCATTTGCTCAAGCGGTCAGATATGGGGAAGTCTTTGTCCGACACTATATAATCAAAGCCCGAGGATACTAAAAAGGCATTCATGTTGGTAAAGTTGGCATCGCCGCCATAGTAGTAACTAATGTCATAACCGTCATCTTTCAACGCTCCGGGAAATGAGGGCAGGTTGTCGGTTTTGGAGACATATTTCATGATGCTTGTAGTGGGCTGTGACGGATATGCGCTTAATATAGCAGGAAGTGCGCGGTCGGTACGATAGCCATTAGCAAAAAAATTAGTAAACAAGATGCTTTCGGATGCTATGTTGTCAAGGTTTTTGGCTATCGGGCATTGCCCATTTAGGGTAGACATGAGATGAGAGGAGAAACTCTCCAGTATAATCAAATATATGTCGGGTCGAGAGGATGTGAATAGTCGAGGAATTGAGTCGGTAGGCGGTTGGTCTGTTAGTGATGAAAAGATGATGTCGGCTTCCGCGGGCTCAAAGTATTGAAATTGAGATGAAAAATCGCTTTGATGTGTTGCCGAATACATTAGGCTGAACATCGGGTTGATGGCGGCATGATTGAGGCGTTGGTCGGTGCTGTAGTATACTGCACTCAGATTCATTGTCGCTACAGTAAAGCCTCCACGAATAGGGATGAATAGCATGCCCGTGAGAAGAAGAGTTCCCAAAGAGGTGGTTATTGGATGTCGACGATGAGGTGTGATACGTAGCAGTATACGACAAAAGAACATATATATGATGGCACTGATTATAATTATAGTGACAATCCAACCGATAGCTTCAAATGTAGAAATACTAGCCATCGCTGCTGATGGCGAGGACGTAAAGTAAAATAAAGGTGTTACGTCGAGGCGTGTTCCCCAATATGCATATAATCCTAAGTCAAGACAAAATATCAAGGCTGAAATGATTGCAACAAAAGCATAATATACTCTTTCGATACGTCGCAATATAGCCGAGTTGACCCATTGAAAAACAATTAATAACAATCCCGGTATCACGCTTAAATATCCGGCTAATGACAAATCTAAAGGAAGACCATTTAGCATTACCTCAAAATAGTCAGATAATGATATTGAAGCATATATGTCATGATGCGTTATCATGAACACCGGTTTCTGTAATACAAATAGTATTACAAATAGGGTGTATGTTATAATTAATTTTATTGCCGACAATTTCATGATAAAGAGAAGATTGGTCTAATTGGCAACAAAATTAACCTATTTGTTTTGATTATAAGCTATAATTTGCTTTATTTCTTGTTTTGTTTGTCGATTTGTCTTTTTAGTTATGTGTGATGGAAATGTGTTTAGCACGATTTTTCTGTGGTTTTTATGATTGTCAGGCGTTCCCAAATAGGACGTGGGATAAGCCTCCAAAAGAAAACCAAAATTTTATATTTCCAGTCAAAGGTGATGATGCGTTTTTTTTGTTCAAGACCTTTTATGATGTGTTTGGCGGCTTGTTCGACCGACATTGTCATAGGATAGTGCTTGTTTGAATCTAGAATCGCTGTTTTGACAAATCCCGGTCTAATATCAGAGAAGTCTATTGGGACGGATTCCATCCGAGAGAGTTGAGATAGGGCTGAGATATAGGTGCTTTGCATTCTTTTAGATGCGGAATAGGCCGGTGCGGTGCCAAGACCGGCAGTACCGGCAATTGATGTCACTACGGCAACGTGAGCTTTCTTGTTAGGGGGGTAGATGTCGGGTGAGTTACGCACATAGTTGAAAAAATGTACGACAATGCGTGCCATCCCTTCGCAATTGGTCTGTAGGGTACGAATCTCTTTATCCGGGTCTAGTTTATGGTTTTCATATCCTATGCCCGAAACGTATAGTAATAAGTCAGGTGCACCCATGGTAGAGATTAGAGCATCCAGGCCGTTTGTTGCATCAGGCCGTGTAACATCCATCTCGGAGATGAATACACGTTTTTTGTCATGCTCTGATTGTATATTTTCAAGAAGACTTAATCTTCGGCCTGATATTCCGACACTCCAACCTTTGTTGATTAAATTGATGGCGATTTCTTTCCCGATGCCTGAAGTGGCTCCTACAATTATTGCTTTCATGGTTGCTTTGATAAATCTATGTTGTTACAAAATTAATTATTATAGGATAATAACGAAATGAGTGTGTGAAAATAATATTGTAAGAATGAGCAGAGTCAACCAGCAAGTGCAACATTACGAAAAAAATTTGTAAAAGCACTCC
>CAZLUB010000047.1:0-17444 GCA_964562595.1 uncultured Muribaculum sp.
CCGTTTTCAGTGCCGACGGTAAGAATGTACCGTGCACTGTTATCGAAGTAGGTCCTTGTGTGGTTACTCAAGTGAAAAATCTCGAAACTGATGGCTATGAGGCTTTGCAGCTTGGCTTTGTCGACAAAAAAGACAAGCACACTACTAAGCCCGAGGCAGGACATTTCAAGAAAGCTGGTGTGACACCCAAGAGACACTTGGCCGAGTTCAAAGGATTTGAAGGCGAATACAAACTTGGAGATACTATTGCCGTAGATTTGTTTGCTGAAAGTGACTTTGTCGATGTAATCGGAACATCTAAAGGTAAAGGTTTCCAAGGCGTTGTAAAACGTCACGGATTTGGTGGTGTCGGTCAAACAACTCACGGTCAACACAACCGTCTTCGTGCTCCCGGTGCCGTAGGTGCATGTTCTTACCCTGCAAAGGTGTTTAAGGGAATGCGTATGGCCGGTCAAATGGGCAACGAACGCGTGACAATGCAAAACCTCCAAGTATTGAAGGTGATTGCCGAGCACAATTTATTGTTGATAAAGGGTTCAATCCCCGGAAGTAAAGGTTCAATCGTATTAATTGAGAAATAATGGAACTCGCAATATATAACATAAAAGGAGAAGACACCGGTCGCAAGGCTCAGCTCAACGATGAGGTGTTTGCAATTAATGCTAACGAGCATGCCGTATATCTCGATGTAAAGCAATACTTGGCAAATCAGCGTCAAGGTACTCATAAATCAAAAGAACGTAGTGAAGTATCTGGCTCTACTCGTAAACTCCACAAGCAAAAAGGTGGTGGTGGAAGCCGTATTGGTGACATCAACTCTCCCGTTTTGGTAGGTGGTGGTCGTGTATTCGGTCCTCGTCCTCGTGATTATCGCTTCAAGCTTAATAAAAAACTCAAAGCCCTCGCTCGTAAATCGGCATTGACGTTCAAGGCTCAGGACAACCAGATTACTGTAGTAGAGGACTTTACATTTGAGGCTCCAAAAACTAAAGATTTTATAAATTTTGCTAAAAATCTTCAAGTTTCAGACAAAAAAGTGCTATTGGTTTTAAAAGACCAAAATAAAAACGTATATTTGTCGGCTCGAAATTTGCCCAATGTGCAAATCGTAAGTGCTTCGGATGTAAATACTTATGTTTTGCTCAACAATAATGCTATTGTCCTTGTGGAGAGTAGCCTTGACGTTATTAACAACATTTAATAAAGCAGGAGGAATTTAACAATGGAAATTGCAATAAGCCCTATCGTTACAGAAAAAGCGACAATGCTCACTGAAAAGCTTAATCGCTACACTTTCCGTGTTTCTCCCTGTGCCAACAAGTATCAAATCAAGGACTTGGTGGAAAAGCTTTATGGCGTTCATGTAGTCAGCGTCAACACGCTTGTTGTAAGAGGGAAAAACAAATCGCGTTACACTAAGAGTGGCTTAATTAAAGGACATACAGCGTCTTACAAGAAAGCCTTTATAACAGTAGCCGATGGAGAAACTATTGACTTTTATAGCAATATATAATTAGAAAATGGCAGTAAGAAAATTAAAGCCCACAACACCGGGGCAAAGACACAAAGTTATAGGCGTTTTCAAAGGTACAATCACTGCAACTACGCCTGAAAAGTCTCTTACAGTCGGTAAACGTTCCACTGGCGGTCGCAACGCCGAAGGTCATCTCACCACTCGTTACCTTGGTGGTGGGCATAAACGTAGATACCGTATAATAGACTTTAAGAGAAATAAAGACGGTGTTCCTGCAGTAGTAAAGTCGATTGAATACGACCCAAACCGTTCGGCTCGTATTGCATTGCTTTATTATGTAGATGGAGCGAAAGCTTACATAATTGCACCCAACGGCTTAAAAGTTGGCGCAACTGTAGTTAGTGGAGCTGAGGCAGCTCCTGAAGTTGGAAATGCACTCCCACTTAATAAAATACCAGTGGGTACTGTAATTCACAACATTGAGTTGCGTCCCGGTCAAGGAGCTTTTATGGCTCGTTCGGCTGGTACATTTGCACAGTTGACTTCGAGAGAAGGAAATTACGCAATTATCAAATTACCTTCGGGTGAAACGCGCAAGGTGCTTGCTACTTGCAAGGCTACAATTGGTGTAGTTGGTAATAGCGAACACTCTTTGGAACGTTCTGGAAAGGCCGGTCGTTCACGTTGGCTCGGCCGTCGTCCTCACAACCGTGGTGTTGTTATGAACCCAGTAGATCACCCAATGGGTGGTGGTGAAGGTCGTGCATCTGGTGGTCATCCACGTTCACGCAAGGGTCTTTACGCTAAGGGTCTTAAGACACGTGCACCGAAGAAACATTCTTCAAAGTACATTATTGAAAGAAGGAAAAAGTAATCTGATTAATTAAGTAATTATGAGTCGTTCATTAAAAAAAGGCCCATACATCAGTGTAAAGCTTGAGAAAAAGGTCACAGCAATGGAAGAAAGCGGCAAGAAGTCGGTTATAAAGACTTGGAGTCGTGCATCAATGATTGCTCCCGAATTTGTTGGACACACTTTCGCAGTGCACAATGGTAATAAATTTATTCCTGTTTACGTCACTGAAAACATGGTTGGTCACAAGTTAGGAGAATTTGCTCCTACTCGTAACTTCCGTGGTCATGCCGGAAACAAGAAGAAATAATAAGGGCCCTGGATATAAAAATTTTTGACAAAAAAAGAAATTAAATACAATGGGTGTAAGAAAAAGACAATCAGCCGAAGTAATTAAGGAAACCCGCAAGACACAGGCATTTGCAATCTTGCGCAACGTGCCTTCTTCTCCTCGCAAAATGCGTCTCGTTGTAGATATGGTGCGCGGACAAGAAGTGTTTAAGGCTTTGGGTATTCTTAAATTCTCAAATAAAGAAGCCGCCGCAAAGGTGGAAAAACTTCTGCGTTCTGCTATCGCCAACTGGGAAGCTAAGAACGAAAGAAAAGCTGAAACCGGAGAACTTTATATTAGCACAATCTTTGTTGATCCTGCTCCAATGTTGAAACGTCTCCGTACAGCTCCGCAAGGACGCGGTTATAGAATTCGCAAGCGTTCTAACCACGTTACATTGTTTGTAGATACAATTAATAACGCTAAAAATTAAGGCAAACGTATGGGACAGAAAGTTAATCCAATAGCTAATCGCTTAGGTGTCATCCGAGGTTGGGATTCCAACTGGTTTGGTGGCAAAAAGTATGGTGATACTTTGCTAGAAGACGCAAAACTTCGCAAGTATCTAAATGTCCGTTTGGCCAAGTCAAGCGTTTCGCGCATCGTTATTGAGCGCACTCTCAAACTCATCACTATTACAATCTGCACGTCACGTCCGGGTCTGATTATCGGTAAGGGCGGAGCTGAAGTGGACCAACTTAAAAAGGAGTTGATGAAGATAACCGACAAGGATGTCCAAATCAACATTTATGAAGTAAAGCGTCCTGAACTCGATGCTCAAATCGTGGCAGCTAATATAGCTCGTCAGATAGAGGGTAAGATAGCTTATCGCCGTGCAGTTAAGATGGCAATTGCCTCGACAATGCGCAGTGGTGCTGAGGGGATTAAGGTTCAAGTAAGTGGACGTCTCAATGGCGCTGAAATGGCTCGCAGTGAGATGTTTAAAGAAGGTCGTACACCACTCCACACTCTTCGTGCAGACATCGATTATGCTTTGGTTGAAGCAATTACCAAAGTAGGTGTGATAGGTGTAAAGGTATGGATTTGCCGTGGCGAAGTTTATGGCAAGCGCGACCTCACTCCTTCGTTTACCAACACTGCTAAAGAAGGCCGTGGCGGAAACAACAGCGGAGCTCCACGTCGTGGTGGTTTCCGTAAACCAAAAAACAATCGTTAAACCGAATTGAATCAACACAACAATGTTACAACCTAAGAAAACCAAATTCCGCCGTCAACAAAAAGGCCGCATGAAGGGCAACGCAATGCGTGGCAACCAGTTGGCTTTCGGTTCTTTCGGCATAAAGACTTTGGAATCAAAGTGGATTACCGGCCGTCAGATTGAGGCTGCGCGTATCGCTGTAACGCGTTACATGCAACGTCAAGGTCAAGTGTGGATCCGCATATTCCCAGATAAGCCTATCACCAAGAAGCCTGCAGAAGTGCGTATGGGTAAAGGTAAAGGTAATCCTGAAGGATTTGTTGCTCCTGTTACTCCGGGCCGTATCCTTATCGAACTTGAAGGCGTTTCCTACGACGTAGCAAAAGAAGCACTCCGCTTGGCAGCTCAAAAGCTACCAGTAGTAACTAAATTTGTAGTGCGCCGAGATTATGATCCAACTCAAAATGTGTAAAAAACTATGAAGAAAGAAGAAATAAAGGAACTTAGCACTGCTGATCTAAAAGATCGTCTCGAACAGGCTGAAAAAGATTATCTTCAACAGAAGATTAATCACGCAATTTCGCCGTTAGACAACCCTGCTAAGATTACACATGATCGTAAAATGATTGCACGCATGAAGACTGAGTTGCGTCAGCGTGAACTTAACAATAAATAATCCCAAGAAATGGAAGGAAATAGAAACTTAAGAAAAGAGCGTATTGGGGTTGTATCGAGCAACAAGGGTGATAAGACCATCACTGTGACTATCAAGTGGAAGGAAAAACATCCTATTTATGGTAAGTTTGTCAACAAGACAAAAAAATACCATGCTCATGATGAAAAGAATGAGTGTAACGTTGGCGATACAGTGAAGCTGATGGAAACTCGTCCCCTGAGCAAGACCAAGAGATGGAGATTAGTTGAAATAATCGAAAAAGTTAAGTAATTATGATACAGACTGAATCACGTTTAACAGTAGCAGATAACAGCGGAGCCAAAGAAGCTCTTTGTATCCGTGTACTTGGCGGTACAGGACGTCGTTACGCTTCAGTAGGTGACATTATCGTAGTGACTGTGAAAAATGTCATCCCTTCGTCTGACGTAAAGAAAGGTACTGTATCAAAGGCTGTAGTAGTACGCACAAAGAAAGAAATTCGTCGTGCCGATGGTTCTTATATCCGCTTTGATGACAACGCTTGTGTGTTGTTGAACAATGCCGGTGAACTTCGCGGAACTCGTATTTTCGGCCCGGTTGCCCGTGAGCTTCGTGCAACAAACATGAAGATTGTTTCACTTGCACCTGAAGTACTTTAAACCATAGTAAAAGAAGTAAACCACAATGAGCAAATTAAATATTAAAAAGGGCGATACCGTTTACGTACGCAGCGGTGAAGATCGTGGCAAAACCGGCCGTGTGCTCGCCGTCCTTGTGAAGAAGGATCGCGCTATCGTTGAAGGTATCAACATGGTATCGAAGAGTACCAAGCCTAATGCAAAACACCCTCAGGGTGGAATCGTGAAGATGGAAGCTCCTGTTCACGTCTCTAATCTCAGTCTTATTGACCCTAAAAGTGGCAAACCGTGCCGTATAGGTCGTCGTAAGAATGAGGCTGGTGTGACAGTTCGTTATTCAAAAAAATCAGGAGAGGAGATTAAATAATGGCAACAACCCTTCGTAAAGACTATCTCGAGCGAATTGTCCCCGCTCTTGTTAAAGAATTTAACTACACAACAGTAATGCAAGTTCCACGACTTGAAAAGATTGTAATCAATCAAGGTCTTGGCGCTGCAACTCAGGACAAAAAAATAATTGAAACTGCTATCAACGAGTTGACAGCAATCACAGGACAAAAAGCAGTAGCTACATTGTCAAAGAAAGACATCTCCAACTTCAAGCTCCGTAAAAAGATGCCGGTAGGTGTGATGGTGACTTTGCGTCGTGACCGCATGTATGAATTTCTCGAACGTCTCATACGTGTAGCACTTCCTCGTATACGTGACTTCAAGGGTATTGAAAGCAAGCTCGATGGCCGTGGTAATTATACACTCGGTATTACTGAGCAAATAATCTTCCCTGAAATCAACATCGATAGCATCTCTAAGATGATGGGTATGAATATTACTTTCGTTACTTCTGCTAAGACTGACGAAGAAGGTTATGCCCTGCTCAAGCAATTTGGTCTCCCGTTCAAGAACGCTAAAAACTAAAGAATCAATATTATGGCTAAAGAATCAATGAAGGCTCGCGAAGTAAAAAGAGCTAAACTCGTAGCTAAATATGCCGCTAAAAAAGCAGCCTTGAAAGCTGCAGGCGACTACGAAGCGCTCCAATTGCTTCCAAAAAATGCTTCTTCAGTGCGTCTACACAACCGTTGCAGCATCACAGGCCGTCCCAAAGGCTATATGCGTCAATTTGGTATTTCCCGTATCCAATTCCGCGAAATGGCTTCTGCAGGACTTATCCCTGGTGTTAAGAAAGCAAGTTGGTAACCCGAGACACAATTAGTGAGTATTAAATATTGTTCGGAGTTTCCCGAATCAATTTAAACAATTTATAAAATGACTGATCCAATAGCAGATTATTTGACAAGATTGAGGAACGCAATTAAGGCACAGCATCGCGTAGTTGAAGTGCCTGCCTCAAACTTGAAGAAAGAGATTACTAAGATTCTCTTTGAACAAGGCTACATCCTTAATTATAAGTTTGTAGAGGGTGAAACCCCCGCCGGCATCATTAAAATTGCTTTGAAGTATGATCCGATTAACAAGGTTAACGCTATCAAGAATTTGAAGCGTGTGTCTCGTCCGGGTCTCCGCCAGTATACTGGCTATAAAGATATGCCGAGAGTGTTAAACGGTTTAGGTATTGCCATTTTATCTACTTCTAAAGGCGTTATGACCAATAAGAAGGCTGCAGAGCTCAAGATAGGTGGTGAAGTACTATGTTATGTATATTAATGATAGGAGGAAATTACAATGTCAAGAATAGGTAAAGCTCCCATTGAAATACCTGCCGGTGTTACAGTGTCAGTTAAAGACAATGTGGTAACAGTAAAAGGCCCAAAAGGTGAACTCTCGCAAACATTCAATCCGGAACTCACAATTACAGTAGAAAACGGGCAAGTAACTCTATCTCGTCCTTCTGATGCACGTGAACATCGCGCGCAACATGGTCTCTACCGTGCTCTTATCAACAATATGGTGGTTGGTGTATCAGCAGGTTATCGCAAAGAGATGGAACTCGTGGGTGTCGGTTATCGTGCAACTTCAGAAGGCCAGGTTCTTGAACTCTCGCTCGGGTTCTCTCATGCTATATATATCAAACTTCCTAACGAAGTAAAGGTAGAGGCAAAAACTGAACGTAACAAGAATCCTCTCATTATCCTTGAAAGCGGAGACAAGCAACTCCTTGGTCAAGTGTGCGCCAAGATTCGCTCACTTCGTAAGCCTGAACCTTACAAAGGAAAAGGTATCAAGTTTGTTGGCGAAGTTATTCGTCGTAAGTCAGGAAAATCGGCTGGTGCTAAATAATTAAAATGACAGAATCATGATAACCAAGATACAAAGAAGAAATAAGATTAAAACCCGTATCCGTGGTAAAGTGTCTGGCACCGCAGCACGTCCACGCATGACGGTTTTCCGTAGCAATAAGCAGATTTATGTGCAAGTTATTGACGACCTCGCCGGAAAGACTCTTGTGGCCGCTTCATCAAAGGGCTTAGAAAATGGTCCAAAGAAAGATATCGCAGCTCAAGTAGGCAAGGCTGTTGCTGAAAAAGCTCTTGCTGCAGGTATTACTCAAGTAGTTTTCGACCGCAACGGATATTTATTCCATGGTCGTGTTAAATCATTGGCTGACGCGGCTCGCGAAGGCGGACTTAAATTTTAAGAATCATGGCATATAAGAATAATAGAGTAAAATCAACCAACGATCTCGAATTGAAAGATCGTCTCGTTGCCATCAACCGCGTTACCAAAGTTACCAAAGGTGGTCGAACATTTACATTTGCTGCAATTGTCGTTGTTGGTAACGAAAATGGCATTATCGGTTGGGGACTGGGCAAGGCTAATGAAGTAACTGCTGCAATCGCCAAAGGTGTTGAATCGGCTAAGAAAAACCTTATCAAGGTTCCCGTTCACAAAGGAACTATCCCCCACGAACAGTTTGCTAAATTTGGCGGATCTCGTGTGATTCTTAAGCCTGCATCTCAAGGTACCGGTGTAAAAGCTGGTGGTGCTATGCGTGCAGTTCTTGAGAGCGTTGGAGTTACCGACGTACTAGCAAAGTCAAAGGGATCATCCAATCCTCACAACTTGGTAAAGGCAACTATCGCTGCACTTGCTGAAATGCGAAGCCCGGCCCAAGTGGCACAAAATCGTGGTGTATCAATCGAAACAGTGTTCAAAGGTTAATCCAGCTAAGATATGGCACAAATTAAAATCACTCAAATAAAGAGCCGTATTAAATGCCCCGCAGTGCAAAAACGCACTCTTGACGCTCTCGGCTTGAAAAAAATGCATCACTCTGTGGTTAAAGAAAATACTCCGGACGTGATGGGTATGGTTAACAAAGTTCGTCACCTTGTAGAAGTGACCAACGCTTAAAAATTGTAGCAACAATGGAATTAAATAACATTCAACCCGCTGTAGGTTCTACTAAGAACAGAAAGCGTATTGGTCGCGGTGCTGGTTCAGGCCGCGGTGGAACATCTACTCGTGGTCACAAGGGTGCTAAATCTCGCTCGGGTTATTCGCGTAAGATTGGTTTCGAAGGTGGTCAGATGCCATTGCAACGTCGACTTCCTAAATTTGGTTTCAAAAATATCAACCGTGTTGAGTACAAGGCTATTAACATTAGTGCTATTGACGCTCTTGCAACAGCCAAAAATCTGGATAAGGTTGGTTTGGCCGAACTTCGTGAAGCCGGCTTCATTTCTCGCAAGCAACTTGTAAAAGTGCTTGCAAACGGCAATATGACTCGTGCCGTTGCTGTTGAAGCAAATGCTTTCTCGGCTGCTGCTCAAGCTGCAATTGAAGCTGCAGGTGGTTCAATCGCTAAAGTATAACGATAATGAGATTCATTCAGACGCTTAAAAATATCTGGACAATCGAAGAGCTACGTAAACGTCTCATCGTGACATTCCTTTTGGTACTCGTGTACCGATTGGGATGTTACGTTGTGCTTCCCGGTTTCCATCCCGATGACCTTGACGCATTGGCTAAATTTACTTCGGAAAGCGGATTGATGCAGCTTCTTGATATGTTCTCAGGTGGCGCTTTCTCACAGGCATCTATATTTGCCTTGGGTATTATGCCTTATATTACTGCTTCAATTGTAATTCAATTGTTGGGTATGGTACTCCCTTCATTCCAAAAAATGCAACGCGAGGGAGAAAGTGGTCGCCAAAAACTGAATCAGTACACACGCTATTTGACAATCCTCGTCCTCCTTCTTCAAGGACCGGCCTATTTGCTCAACCTCCAGCTGCAAGTTAACAGCGCAGGTGCTCATGTCGAATTAGGCTTTTGGACAATGGCGTTCCTCACGATTATCCTAGCTGCTGGATCTATGTTTATCATGTGGCTCGGTGAGCGTATCACCGATAGAGGAATCGGAAATGGTATTTCTTTCATAATCTTGGTAGGTATTATAGCACGTCTGCCACAAGCTTTGTTCTATGAATTTACAAGTCGTTTGCCTGGTTCAACAGGTTCTGAAGGCGGTCTTGTTATGTTTATAGTAGAACTCCTACTTCTGTTTGCCGTAACTGTGGGGGCAATCCTTCTTGTACAAGGAACACGTAAAGTCCCCGTGCAGTATGCAAAGCGTATTGTGGGAAACAAGCAATATGGTGGTGCACGTCAATACATCCCATTGAAAGTCAATGCGGCAGGTGTGATGCCGATTATCTTTGCTCAAGCTCTGATGTTTATTCCTATTACCTTGTCGGGTTTCAGCTCAGACGGAAGTGGTGTAATGGGAGCATTTGCGGACATCAACGGATTTTGGTATAATGCTGTTTATTTTATCCTCATTGTAGCATTTACTTATTTCTACACAGCTATCACAGTGCGTCCAACCCAGATGGCTGAGGATATGAAGCGTAATAATGGCTTTATTCCAGGAGTTAAGCCAGGCAAGAAAACGATTGAGTATCTTGACTCAATCATGTCGCGTATCACATTCCCAGGATCTATATTCCTTGGAATAGTTGCAGTTATGCCTGCTTTTGCCCGTCTTTTTGGTGTTAGTCAGAACTTTGCACAATTCTTTGGTGGAACATCTTTGCTCATTATGGTAGGTGTTGTTCTTGACACCTTGCAACAAGTTGAGTCTCACTTGATGATGCACCATTATGATGGATTGATGAAAGATGGTAAAATCAAGGGTCGTACGACCGGTAGTGCATATTAGTTCATCTTATCGCTAAAAGCTAACTTAAGTATAATAATGATATATCTTAAGACACCTGAAGAAATTGCTTTAATGCGAGAAGCCGGTAATCTCGTGAGTCGCACACTTGGAGAAGTGGCCAAGTGGGTGGCTCCGGGGATTACGACTTTAAAACTAGACACAATCGCACGTGAGTTTATACTTGATAACGGCGGTCGTCCTGCATGTCTGGGTTATGGCGGTTTCCCCGGTACTTTGTGCTGTGAGGTGAATGAGATAGTCGTACATGGATTCCCATCAAATTACACTTTGCGTGAAGGAGACATAGTCGGATTGGATTGTGTTGTAGAGTTAAATGGCTATAACGGTGACCAATGTTATACGTTTCCTATTGGAGAAGTAGCTCCAGAAGTGCTTAGCTTGCTTAAAACAACAAAAGAATCGCTTAATTGTGGCGTGTTGGCATGCAAAGTGGGAAATAGAATCGGTGATATTGCCAATGCCATACAGACATATTGCGAGCAACGCGGTTATACCGTAGTTCGTGAGATGTGTGGTCATGGAATTGGAAAGAAAATGCATGAGGATCCTGAGGTCCCTAATTTTGGCCGTAAGGGTACAGGTGCTTTAATCAAAAATGGTATGTGTATAGCCATAGAGCCGATGATTAATATGGGTAGTCGTAACATCGTGATTGAGCATGACGGTTGGACATGTCGCACAAAAGACCGTAAACAATCGGCTCATTATGAGCATACTGTCGCAATGCACGATGGGAAGACTGAGATCCTTACAACTTTTGACTATATCGAACAGGTGTTGGGAGAACGTTCAATTTAAGATTATTATATGGCAAAACAGGCTGCAATAGAACAAGATGGAACTATCGTTGAAGCATTGAGCAATGCTATGTTTCGCGTGGAGTTAGAGAATGGGCATGAAATAACTGCTCATATCTCGGGTAAGATGCGAATGCATTACATAAAGATATTGCCTGGAGATAAAGTTAGGGTTGAAATGTCGCCCTATGATTTGTCAAAAGGTAGAATTGCATTTAGATACAAATAATAAAAAGACATAAGATATGAAAGTAAGAGCCTCAATTAAAAAGCGCACCCCTGACTGCAAAATTGTGCGTCGAAAGGGTCGTTTGTATGTAATTAATAAGAAAAACCCTAAGTATAAACAACGTCAAGGATAATTTTTGTTATTTTTGCAGAAAATTTAGTCAAACAATATGGCAGTACGTATAGTGGGAGTTGACCTCCCCCAAAACAAAAGAGGTGAAATCGCCTTGACTTATATATTCGGCATCGGCCGTAGCGCCGCTAACTCTATCCTTGAGAAAGCCGGAGTTGACAAAAACATTAAAGTGCAAGACTGGACTGACGCTCAGGCAGCTGCCGTGCGTGAAGTTATCGGTAGAGATTATAAAGTAGAGGGTGACCTCCGCAGCGAAATCCAACTTAACATTAAGCGTTTGATGGATATCGGTTGCTATCGCGGAATACGTCATCGTATCGGTCTTCCGGTTCGTGGTCAGAGCACAAAGAACAATGCTCGTACTCGTAAGGGTCGCAAGAAAACAGTTGCTAACAAGAAGAAAGCTACAAAATAATAAATTAGTATGGCAAAAAAGACAGTCGCAGCAAAGAAGAGAAACGTTAAGGTTGACGCAAACGGTCAACTTCATGTTCACTCATCTTTTAACAACATCATCGTGTGCTTAGCCAATTCTGAAGGCCAAGTAATTTCTTGGTCGTCGGCAGGTAAAATGGGTTTCCGTGGTTCTAAGAAGAACACTCCTTATGCAGCTCAGATGGCAGCACAAGATTGCGCAAAGATCGCTTATGACCTAGGCTTGCGCAAAGTTAAAGCTTATGTAAAGGGACCTGGAAATGGTCGTGAGTCTGCAATCCGCACTGTGCATGGCGCAGGAATCGAAGTGGTTGAGATCATCGATGTTACGCCACTGCCACATAATGGATGTCGTCCACCAAAGCGTCGTCGTGTGTAATCATAATCCCTTTGTTATCCTACTAAATTCTTTAACTTGAAATTACGACATCTGCATTGAATGTGAATAGACCTCAATTTTTATCACCTCTCTGGGGTCGCGGCTGCACTAAGATGGAGATTACCGAGTTTCTAATTATTAAGTAAATTAAAATGGCAAGATATACCGGACCAAAAACAAGAATTGCTCGTAAATTTGGCGAGCCGATTTTCGGTGCAGACAAAGTTCTCACTAAGAAAAATTATCCTCCGGGTCAACATGGCGTGAACAGACGTCGTAAGACTTCGGAATACGGTGTTCAGCTACGCGAAAAGCAAAAAGCTAAATATACCTATGGCGTGTTGGAAAAGCAATTCCGCAATCTCTTTGAAAAGGCATCTCGTACTAAAGGTGTGAAAGGTGAAGTGTTGCTACAACTTCTTGAGTCACGTCTTGATAATGTAGTTTATCGCCTTGGTATTGCTCCAACTCGTGCTGCTGCGCGTCAGCTCGTTCTCCATCGTCACATCGTTGTAAATGGTGGAGTAGTCAACATCGCTTCTTACTCGGTGAAACCGGGTGATGTTGTGGGTGTTCGTGAAAAGTCAAAGTCTCTTGAGGTAATTGCAGATGCTTTGGCTGGTTTCAACCACAGCAAGTATCCTTGGATTGAATGGGATGAAACTATCAAAGCCGGCAAGTTCTTACACGTGCCAGCTCGTGAAGATATCCCTGAAAATATTAAGGAACAGTTGATCGTTGAGTTGTATTCTAAATAATAATTAAATTGTAGATCCATGGCTATTTTAGCATTTCAGAAACCTGACAAAGTCCTAATGTTGGAAGCCGACAACTTCTTCGGTAAATTTGAGTTTAAACCGTTGGAGCCGGGCTATGGTATCACCATCGGTAATGCGTTGCGTCGTATTCTCATTAATTCGCTTGAAGGATTTGCCATTGCTTCAATCCGTATTGATGGCGTTAAGCATGAGTTTGACACTATTCCCGGAGTAAAGGAAGATGTAACTAATATCATCCTTAATCTCAAGAAAGTCGATCTCAAGCAGATTGTCGAGGATACCGAGTTTGAGAAGGCTACCGTCACAGTGTCAGGACAGGAGGTGTTCAAGGCCGGTGACATTGGCAAGGTGCTTTCTGGATTTGAAGTCCTTAACCCCGAGCAAGTTATTTGTCATTTGGATCCAAGCGCAAGTTTCTCTCTCGAACTTACTATCAACAAAGGACGTGGATGGGTGCCTGCTGAAGAAAATCGTACTCCCAATGATGCGATTGACGTTATAGCAATTGACTCTATCTACACCCCGATTAAGAATGTTAAGTACACTGTCGATCCGTTCCGTGTTGAACAGAAAACCGACTATGAGAAACTTACCATTGAAATTACTACCAATGGAGCTATCCTTCCTAAGGAAGCACTCAAGGAGGCTGCTAAGATTCTTATTTATCACTTCATGTTATTCTCAGATGAGAAAATTACACTTGAACCGACCGAAACTGACGGCAACGAGGAGTTTGACGAAGAGGTATTGCATATGCGACAACTTCTCAAATCCAAATTGGTCGATATGGACTTGTCGGTACGTGCGTTAAATTGTTTGAAGAGTGCTGAAGTTGAGACTCTTGGTGAGCTCGTAGTATTCAACAAAACCGACCTCCTTAAGTTCCGTAACTTTGGTAAGAAGTCGCTCACTGAGCTTGATGAGCTTTTAGCTAGTCTTAACCTTTCGTTCGGAATGGACATTTCAAAGTATAAATTAGATAAAGAGTAAAAAACGATGAGACATAATAAAAAATTTAACCATCTTAGCCGCAAGAAAGCTCACCGCGACGCTTTGCTCGCCAACATGACCATCGCTTTGATTCTTCACAAGCGCATTTTTACTACGCTTGCAAAGGCTAAAGCTCTTCGTGTCTACGCCGAGCCGATAATCAATCGCGCAAAGGAAGATAACACTGCCAATCGTCGTGTTGTGTTCAGCTATCTACAAAATAAAGAAGCGGTTACTGAATTGTTCCGCGAAATTGCACAAAAAATATCAGACCGTAATGGAGGTTACACTCGTATCCTTAAGACAGGTAATCGTTTAGGAGACAATGCAAAGACTTGCTTCATTGAACTTGTTGACTACAACGAAAACATGCTCAAGGAAAAAGGTGCTAAAAAGGTTGCTCGCACTCGTCGCTCTCGTAAGAGTGCTGCGCAGACAACAGAAGCACCTGTTGCAGAAACTCCGGCAACCGAGACTCCTGCGGCTGAATAAGATAATATCTGTTATGCAGAAAAAACGCGTTCTATTGAAGAGCGCGTTTTTTTTATGAACATAATCAGCCAAATTAATGTGTATAAAATGGACATTATCTCACTGATTTTTTGTATCTTTGCCAAGCATTAATAGTGCGAATATTATTCACTAAAATAATTTATATCGACCAATTATGAAAATTGAAAAAATCATTGGACGTGAGGTGTTGGACTCAAGAGGTAACCCCACTGTTGAAGTAGACGTAATTTTGGAATCTGGCGCACGTGGACGTGCATCTGTTCCTTCTGGAGCATCTACTGGAGTTAATGAGGCTCTCGAACTTCGTGATGGTGACAAAAATCGTTACATGGGTAAGGGCGTAGTTAAGGCAGTTGAAAATGTAAATGGTCCGATTGCTAATGTTCTCGTTGGAATGTCGGCTCTTGATCAGATTAAGATTGACGAAGCAATGCTTGCACTTGATGGAACTGAAACAAAGTCAAACCTTGGAGCAAATGCAATCCTTGGAGTGTCGCTTGCAGTTGCTAAAGCAGCAGCAGACTATTTAGATCTTCCTCTTTACAAATATATCGGAGGATGCAACTCATATGCTCTCCCTGTGCCTATGATGAATATTATCAATGGTGGTGCTCACTCAGATGCTCCTATCGCATTCCAAGAGTTTATGATTCGCCCAATCGGAGCATGTTGCTTCAAAGAAGGAATTCGCATGGGAACTGAAGTATTCCACAATCTAAAGTCAGTGTTGAAAGCTCGTGGCCTTTCTACTGCAGTAGGTGACGAAGGTGGTTTTGCACCCAACCTTGATGGCACTGAAGATGCACTTAATGTAATCATGCAAGCAATCGAAAAAGCAGGTTATGTACCCGGAAAAGATATTACTATTGGTCTTGATTGTGCTTCTTCAGAATTCTACAAAGATGGAGTTTACGACTACACATGGAAGCAAGCTGATGGTCCAAAATATACTTCTAAAGAACAAGCTGAATACCTTAAGGGTCTTGTAGAAAATTATCCCATCGATTCTATTGAAGATGGTATGGCAGAAAATGATTGGGAAGGCTGGAAGATTCTTACAGACCTTATCGGTGATCGTTGTCAGCTCGTTGGTGATGACTTGTTTGTTACCAATGTTAAGTATCTTAAGAAGGGTATAGAGATGGGTTGTGCCAACTCAATCCTTGTTAAGGTAAACCAGATTGGTTCTCTTACAGAAACACTCCGTGCAGTAGAGCTTGCTCAGCGTAATGGATATACCGCTGTAATTTCTCACCGCTCGGGTGAAACTGAAGATGCAACAATCGCAGATATCGCAGTTGCTACAAATGCTGGACAAATCAAGACTGGTTCAGCAAGCCGTTCTGACCGTATGGCTAAGTATAACCAACTTCTCCGCATTCAAGAAGAACTTGGAGCTGATGCCGAATATGGTTATGGCAAACGTACAAAAATGCCACAAGCATAATTTAGCATTATAATCTAATAAAATAAGAAGCGAGTTGCTTTTACAAGAGCAACTCGCTTCTTATTATTTTATGTCATAATCAGTCTAAAGGAATACTTATATGATTAAAGTGTGGTTGGATTATGATTGGCGAAAGTGAAGAGACTGTTAAAAATTGAGCCTAATGACCCTTATTCCCGATGCATTTTTATTGCGGCGAAGATAATCTTGAAGCGGAACTGGATCTATTATAACTTCTCCTGCTTTTGATGATGCATGTAACAGATGGTGCTGCCCGTTTTTGATCACAATTATGCCCATGTGTTGAACATCGAGTCCCTCGATTTTAGATGTAATTGCCACTATATCTCCTTCCAAAAGAGCATTCCTTACTTTTGAGTTTGACAGCTTAGACGTTTTTATGTGAGGGAAGCGATGCCTGCGAAATCCAATCTCAGCGCTTTTTAGACGTTCATATTCGATAGAATCTGTTAACGCCGGATATTTGTAGCGGTTGGTTGTGATGAAATTTAAAGTCTTTTCAATGTATTCGCATTGGGGTATCATGTCTGTGCACTCCTTTAGGTTGCCTCTGTGAGTATTATCGATAATCCAATCACTGATATAGTGTAGTCGTGATGCATATCCGTTTAATTCTCCATTGCGATATCTAAAACGTTCCAAATTATATACAAAGTCTCGCCATGATTGCCTGTTCTCTCCAATAGTGTATGCTATTGCAACAACGTTGTCTATGAAAGTGGTGCAATCTAAACTGTCCATATTTATGGTTAAAGTTTCTGGACTGCATTCGAGTGTACCTCCCTTGTAGGGGGTCCCGATGAATTGCTTCCCGATAAATGAGATAATTTGATTTGGAGTCATTTCTCCTTGAGATGCAATGGAAATCAACAAATCGTTTATGCGTGTAGTGTCGGATGTCTCATTATTAAATCGTATTTCATTAAATCCGTTAGCTTGGATGTGAAAAACGGATATGAAAATGATCAGACCAATAAACTTTAGCTTCATAGATGGTATTTCT
This sequence comes from uncultured Muribaculum sp., assembly GCA_964562595.1. Classification (GTDB taxonomy): domain Bacteria; phylum Bacteroidota; class Bacteroidia; order Bacteroidales; family Muribaculaceae; genus Muribaculum. Next base: position 16,982 of record CAZLUB010000047.1, read on the forward strand.
CTTCTTGGTAAAACAAAATGGTGTATTTAATTAATGAGGATGAAATAATTTAAACAAAATTACAAAATGTCAATAATAATCGCAAATGAACATGTGCTGGTAAGGTTGATACAATGCGCGATATTGTTTGTCCTTGATTTATTTTATAAATTGTTTTTTTGTAATAAAACAAATGTGACGGTTGCCGTGTGTTGAGCCTTAGTGTTTTATCTATTTTGGTGGGTTGTAAGTTGTGCAAAATGAATGTGTGTGAGCGTGTGCTTTGGGCTAAAGTACCGAAGATGAATTTAAAAAAGACAGAGAACGGTTGAGAGAAGGAATTTAATGTAAATGACGTCGAAGTCTGCAATAAATTGCTATGTTTCATTGAATTGTGTTTTGCGTATGAAATCAAATGTCAATGTTTGGTGAGAATTTTTTCAAAAAAAGATGTTTGTAAATTTGGAAAATATGTTTTAAAGCA
>CAZLUB010000048.1:0-17139 GCA_964562595.1 uncultured Muribaculum sp.
AACTATTTCGATTTTTTAGTGGACACTAATGAAGTGATTTATTACTTGCGAAAAATAATAATATATTCTCAAACCACACCTATTATGGTAATGAAATAGTTAATATTATTCCAGGACTAGGTACTCCAACTGTGTTAGTTGACACAATGATTTATTATGGTACTTCACGTGAGGATATTGCTCGCCGTGGTATTTGGGATATTGAGAATTATCACAGTTCTGGAAGTAATGCATACGTAGATTTGGCTAACATGCGTACACGTCCAAGTGCTGAAGCTCATGGTATAGTGTGGAAAGTGGTGGTAAACGGTTATGATACACAAGATGAGTTTGAACAACTTCCGCCACTCGGTGTGGGCAAAACATAAATTTGAAGTCTATTTCAATCGCCCGATGAACACTGCCGTAAAACCAACCATAGCGATGGGTGTGGTAGAACCATATAATCAAATTCCAATAGAGGAAGACGGTAACTGGAGTGCCGACAGCCTTGTCTATACTGCCCATCTCACTGTCGACGGCAAGATGAATGTCGACGGCGTGAATCGCATCTATGTGGCAGGTGCTGAAGATTCCGAATACTTTGAAATCCCTATCGAGAATATGCGTTTCAATGTGAATGTACAATCGGCAGGCTCATTGGCAACGCATTTCTTTGCCGAAGCAGGACTTGGTAAGGTAAACTTAACGTGGGAGACCGACGAAGAAGATTTTGAAGACTTACTCGGTTACAATATCGTAAGATATACCGAACATGTGGATTCAATTTACGAGAGCGATTTTGACAAATATGGCGACTGGGAAAATCATCTCGTTTTAAGGGGAGATACGACTATTATAAATAAAACGCTGATAGATAGTCGTGACCAATCGTTCACGGACTATGAGGTAGTGCCGGGAACTACTTATTATTATCAAATCAAGCAATTGACAACATCAATGAGTAGTTACGACTTAAGCAATGTGGTGGCTGCCACTCCGCTGACAGCATCAAAGGGTGACGCAAACGGTTCGATGAGTGTAGATGTGGCCGACGTAGTGACCGAAGTGGCTTATATGACTTATCAAGACCCACAACCTTTTATATTTGAAGCCGCCGATGTGATAACTGATGGCTTAATAAATGTGCTTGACGTGGTTGGAACTGTAAATATCATCAAGAACCCGACCGACATAAGCAACATGAATGTCAACAGCTCGGCGATTTACTCCATCGAAAACGGCATATTATATGTAGAGAGCGATATTGCTCTTGGAGGTGTTCAGTTCAGGTTTAATGTAACCGAAGGAGAAGACATCACTCCTCTTGAAGCTCTTAACGGATTTGAAATAGTAAACGACGACCAAGGACAAAACGGTCATTTGTTCTTTGCATTCTCAATGACCGGCAAGTCTCTTGCTCCAGGCAAGCATGCACTTTTGCAAATAGGTGACGCCAAGATCACTGAAGTTGTGCTTTGCGACACAACCGGCAGAAACGTGATAGGCATAGATGGCACCATAAGCAACATAGGCGTAATCGAGACCATGCAAATGGACATTCCCTATCCAAATCCATTTACCGAATCACTGACCATTCCATACCGAATAGGCAAAGACGGCATTCACAAAGTAAAGATTGTAATCAGCACCATTGCCGGTGGTATCGTGGCAATGCATACCGAGAATGCCGAATATGGGTATCACTCATGGACTTGGAATGCCGGAGGGAACATCGGCAATGGCATTTATTTGGTGTCGCTATATGTAGATGAAATGCTTATGCAAACTGCAAAAGCCGTTAAAAAACAATGAGGACTAAATTATTGATATTGCTCTTGGCGGTGGGATTTGCTCTCACCGCCAATGGAGCCAATATATTCACTATCTCTAAGGTTGAAGGCCATCCCGACGAAGAGGTGACCGTAACTGTGTCGCTTGATAACAGCGACACTGCTACGGCAGTAGATATGACTATTACTCTCGATAGGCAGTTAACCTATATAGACGGCTCTTGTGAGTTAAACAGCGACCGTATCAACGGCCATACGATAACAGGCGGGGCCGATGAGAACAATTTAAGGGTAGTGATATACGACCTTAACGGCAATTCACTTATAGGTAATAGCGGCGAATTGTTTTCATTTAAACTAAAATTAAAGAAAGAACCTCAAACCTACCCGCTCTCCGCAACAGCCGTAATCAGCAACTCTACAGGTGGCAGTCTTCAAGCAAATGTCAATAGCGGTACGGCAACAATTCTGTCTCCAAAACTTACAGTGATTACAAAATCAATTGATTATGGACATATTCCGATACGCAATACTTATTCACAACATATCACTTTGCAAAACAGTGGCAACGAGCCGTTGACAGCAAGCGACGTAAAGTTTTCGGCAGAAGAATTCAGCACCGATGAATCATCATTTACCATAGCCGCCGGAGAGACAAAAGACATTATCATAAACTACACCCCCATGGCGCGCGGTGCAATAAGCGAAACTGTGACATTTTACTCAAATGCAATAAATGGGAAGCAAACAGCAATGCTTGTGGCAGATCCATTTTCAGTAAACGAGTTGCACGTTGGCAGTGCATCGGGAATAAGCGACAATGAAGTCACCATTTCACTCACCATGAACAATATGGAGACAATCATGGGTATGAGCTGCGAATTTAATCTCCCCGAGCAATTGGTTTACGTAGATGGGAGTTTCTCGGCATCAAACCGAGCCAAGGACCTTTTGGCTACAAGTCAAGTAAACGGCAATAAGCTGTCTTTAGTGTTATTTTCGCTCGATGGCAAGAAAATAACAGGCAATGATGGTGAAATCGCAACCTTTAAATTAAAACTGAACGGGACAAGCGGCCGGTATGATTTACATCCCCAAAAAGTAGTATTGAGTAATGAATCAGCCGAAGACATGACATCTGCGACGAGCTACGGAACAGTACAGATTAAAAGTCCGACGATTAATAGCAGTGACGACTTGAATATGGGCGACTGTTCGATAACCGAGACGTCTACAGCAAAATATACCATTAACAACAGTGGAGAAGCTACCTTGACAATAAACAAGGTCTTATTCCTTTCTGAAGGTTACCGGATTACCGAGCAACTGCCAATCAGCATTGAGCCATGGCAATCACAAGAAATCACCGTAGAATACGTTCCGACAGCAAAGGCTCATCATTCGACAACCATGCAAATTTATACGAATGATCCGGAAAATCGCATGAAATCGGTGAACGTAAGCGGAAATATTTTTGAGCCAAACAATATAACTGTAGATGGGAATTTCTCTAATAATGGATATGACCTTAAAGTATCGCTCAATAATTATACCGATATTGTAGCTTTACAAATGGATATTCATTGGCTACCGGGAATGAAAGCCGACGATATAATACCTACGAGCAGATTAAGTGGTCTATCGTCGTCGATAACCAAAATTGGCGATGGAATCTATCGAGTGATTATATTTTCACTTAACAATACACCTATTTCAGGAAATTCCGGTGAAATATTCACTATCCCATATTTTAACGAAAATGGCAACAACATCGATAAAAGCATCATTTCCATTGACAACTTGGTGTTTAGCAGTTCTAATAGCGAAAACATGTCGTCGCAAGGTGATTTTACGTATTTGTTACCATCTCGTCAGGCTGAAAGCATCGCTCTCGACAAGACGTCGGCAACACTTAAAGTTTCTGAGACTACGACGCTGACGGCGACAGTGTTGCCAGAAACTACAACCGTAAAGGACGTGACTTGGACGTCTTCTGACAACGAGGTCGCTACTGTCGACAATGGCGTGGTGACGGCGGTAGGAATCGGAAAGGCAACTATTACGGCAACGACGGCTGACGGCTCCGGACTGAGCGCTTCTTGCGAGATTTCCGTTGTCGCTACTCCGGCGGAAAGCATCGTTATTCAAGAACCGGATTATCGCGATCTAAATATTGGTGAGACTTTACAATTACATGCCGTTGTATATCCGGAAACGACAACAGACAAGAGCGTATATTGGCAATCGAGCGACTCCAATATTGCCACTGTCAATGACCACGGTCTGGTAACAGCCGTCGGAATCGGTGAGGTTGAAATCACAGCGACTGACTCCAATGGGCATAAGGCAACAATTACAATTAAGGTAAACCCGATATTAGCGGAAACAATCGAACTTAACTTAACAAGTATAAATGCGATTGTAGGCGATTCATTCAGCCTAATAGCGACTATCACACCCGATAACACAACCAACACTGAAATTAAATGGGACATCGATGATGAAAATATTGCAACTTTGCAAACCGACGGGCACAAAGCAACAATAAATATCATCAAATCGGGACAAGCCAAAGTCACTGTTTCGACTACCGACGGCAGCAACTTATCGGCATCTTGCGACATAAACGCCATTTCTTCTATTTCGACAATTTCAATAGATGACATCGACGAAAATGCAGAATACTATACCCTTCAAGGAATAAAGTTGGCAAGTGATCGATTGGTTCCGGGCATTTATATAAAACGCAAAGGCTCTACATCACAAAAAGTTATTTTGCTTGCCAAATAACGTGACCACTACAAATACAACACGCCCCCAAAATCCATAATAGGGACTTGGGGGCGTGTCGTTTTATAATTAAGAGAGAGATGCTACGGTTCACGCCAATCGCCATTGGCTTTTATCAAGTCTATAAGACGAGATATGGCTTGGGAGGTGGGGATATTTTTCTCTATACACTCTTTCCCTTTATAAAGACTCACGTGATCGACAGCCGCTCCGACATATCCGTAATCGGCGTCAGCCATTTCTCCCGGGCCGTTTACAATACAACCCATAACACCAATTTTCAGTCCGGTAAGATGAGATGTCGCCTCTTTGACTGCGTGCAATGTAGATTGCAGGTCAAATAAAGTACGCCCACACCCGGGACAAGAGATATACTCTGTGCGTGTAATGCGAAGTCGCGTAGCCTGCAGTATGCCAAGCGACAACCTATTGATGTCTTCGTCGCTCAACCGCGACGCCTTCAGCCATATACCGTCGCGAATTCCATTGAGTAAAAGCGTGCCAAAGTCAGCCGCCGCCATGATTGCCACATCTTCGGCAGGAGCTTCTCCATAGTCTATGCATGAAACAACAGGATTGCGCAATCCGGCCCGGCTCATTGCATGTACAAAAGCTTGAATAGCTCCAGTGACATTGACATGATGGCTTTCAACGACAACGACTTTCATGGGATTGTCAACCAACAACGATCGATAGTAATCAAAACCGCGATCGGCATCTACAAGGATATAATCTTCGAGAGAATCAACTCCCACGGCAATAGGCACTCGATTGCCTCCGACATTGCCCACGGCTATCGATTGGCGACGATCGGGCGCGACACAATCATATCCCGGAGCATAATCCCCTTCTATCGACGTCGCTTCCGCTCTACGTCCTATATAGTTAACCAAAGCCGATGCAACCGGGATTTCAGCCTCGGGAGCTTCACTAAGCGACACTCGTATGGTGTCGCCTATCCCTTGCGCCAACAACGTACCGATGCCTACAGCACTTTTCACTCGTCCATCCTCCCCATCGCCGGCTTCTGTAACACCAAGGTGCAACGGGAAATCCATATTTTCTTCTTCCATAGCACGCACCAGCCGTCGTACAGTTTCTACCATAATCACTGTATTGCTGGCCTTAATGGAAATGACAATATCTAAAAACGAATGTTTTACTGCCACCCTAAGAAATTCCATTGCCGACTCCACCATTCCTGCCGGAGTGTCGCCATATCGGCTCATTATACGATCACTCAACGACCCATGATTGACACCTATGCGCACGGCCGTACCGCACTCCCGACATAATTCATAAAAAGGGACGAGAGCATTTTCTATGCGTTGCAACTCTGCCGCATATTGTTCATCAGTGTAAGTAAGTTGTCTAAACGTACGTCCCGGATCAACAAAGTTGCCGGGATTTATGCGAACCTTGTCAGTAACCCGAGCAGCGGCAAAAGCTGCTCGCGGATTGAAATGAATGTCAGCAATCAGTGGCACAGAGACACCCTTGTCACGCAAGCATTGACGTATGAGTCCAATATCCCCGGCTTCACGCACACCCTGCGCCGTAAGCCTTACATAATCGGCTCCGGCATCAGCTATACGTTGGCACTGAGCCACAGATCCGTCGATGTCTCGCGTCGATGTATTAGTCATCGACTGTAGCCTGATAGGGTTATTTCCTCCCATAGGCACATCACCGACGAGTACTTGACGGCTGTTTCGACGCTTATAATCAAAAACCGACATTTTTATAGCCATTAATTGGTCTTAAATTTATATTTCACTTCTGCAAGGTCGGCATTGGCTTTCACAATCTTCTGAGACAAGGTCTTTTTATATTCGGCCAATCGAGTTGCTATGCGGGCATCGCTTAGAGCTAGCATCTCCACTGCGAGAATAGCCGCATTAAGTCCGCCATTGATACCTACTGTTGCTACCGGTATGCCGGGAGGCATTTGTACTATCGACAACAAAGCATCCACCCCATCAAGAGTCGATGCGATTGGCACACCGATAACAGGCAATGTGGTGTTAGCGGCAATGACCCCCGGAAGTGCAGCGGCCATACCGGCTGCCGCGATAATCACCTTTACACCACGAGAAGACGCATTAACTGCAAAATGTTCGACCTCAGACGGAGTACGGTGAGCCGACAATGCATTCATTTCAAATGGGATTTCAAACTCATCAAGCAACTTTGCCGCTTTTTCCAAGATAGGCAGATCAGACGTACTACCCATGATTATACTTACTAACGGTTGCATATTTAAAGGCTATATATTTATTATTTTTCAAATTTATATCATTGTTATTAAATAGATACACAAAAAACCATTGACGGCTCCTGCAAATACTTGAGCAAAAGTATGCTTGTCGAGAAGAATTCTTGCCGAACATACTGCGCCAAGCAAGATTATCGCCACCGACACTATGGGCCACATGTTCCAAATGGCAATTTGGTCGTGCATCATTCTAAACATCAAAGCCACCAGACCAGCCAAAGACGTAGCATGCACGCTAATTTTCCATCTGAACCCGACTATACACGATAATAGAGCGGCCACACCGCCTCCAATCATAAACATAGACATCCACTCAGGAGCATGCGCACTTGACAGATACCAGCTACAGCTCAAAAGGCATAACGATGCTATTAGACACGGCAACCATCGTTCTCCTCGCTTATTAAGTGCTACATCAGAAATCCATTTAAACCGATATAATAACAGTATTGCAATAAATGGGATAACGAATGTTATTACCCATGCCACAAATACGACTCCAAACAAAGTCTTGGCCGGCAAAAAATAATATACTGAAAGCCACAATGCCAACGACATAGCATAGGTTGGAATCATCAACGGAGTAAAAATTGCTGAAAGTATACGCGATAACGTAAGCATATATATATTTTCTCTTTTACGTTTACATCAAATTCCTCGACGCAATCGAGCGACCGGTAGTCCAAGACGTTCCCGATACTTAGCCACAGTACGACGAGCTATATTATAACCTTTTTCAACAAGCAATTTCGTAATTGCTTCATCACTCAATGGTTTTTGTTTATTTTCCTGCTCTATAATAGTTCTTATCGCAGCAAGTATTTCATGCGACGATGTGTCGTCATCCTCCTTAGGTCGCTCGTTAAAGAAAAACTTCAGTGGATAACATCCTCGCGCAGTAGTCACATATTTTCCGGCAGTTGCACGTGAAATCACCGACAAATCATACCCTGTCAATGCAGCTACATCTTTCAGTATCATAGGGTGCATCATGCTTTCATCATCAGTAATAAAAAAATCACGTTGCAACTTAACGATGGCTTGCATTACCCTAAACAACGTTTCTTGACGCATACTCAACATTTTTATAAATTCAGCGGCTTCATCATGTTTTTGCTTGATAAAAGCTCCTGCTTCACGCTCTCGTTGCGTGCGCGGAACGACCGCCACTTCTTCATCCATGCGGAAAGATGCTTCAATCTGTAAATCAGGGATATTATTGAGCAAGGTTATTGTTATGTTTTCATCTTCCACCAATACTTGAAAATCAGGAATAATATGACGAGTCCTGTCATCTTCCATTCCACCGTCGACTTGCAATCCCGGCTTAGGGTCAAGCGACACTATTACAGACTGGGCTTTGCGCAACCGGTCTTGATTTATTCCCAAAGTCGCAATCAGTTTGTCGTAATGAAACCGCGAAAACATATCAAAATAATGTGCAACTATTTCTGTCGCCAACTCCACATCGGCAGTCCGAGGTTTTCGCTTTAATTGTAATAACAAACAATCTCTCAAATCAAAGGCTCCAACGCCGGCCGGGTCCAATCTTCTAACAACATCAAGCATCAAACGCACCTCATCGAGTGTAACATAAACCCCGGTTTGAATCTCAATGTCACTCGCTATAGAAGATAATTCACGAGTCAGATAGCCATTATCGTCAAGACTTCCAATAATATAGCTGACGATGACCATTTCTTTGTTATCTAGTTCAAACTCTGCGATTTGCGACAATAGCATATCATTGAGAGAGATTGTCGAATCGACAGCCACATGCTCATAATATTCATCATTCGAGCTACGATTACGCGCCTCCAACCGATAATTTGGGATGTCTTCTTCCGAACGATAGTCGGCACGCTCCATATCTTCAGCAGTTTCATTAAACTCCCCGTTCTCAGCCAGTTCCAACTCACTCGTCGACATGTCGTTATTATCAACCAGTTCGAGAGCCGGATTGTCATCAAGTGCACGTCTCACTTCATCTTCCACCTCAGGAGCGTTCATCTCAAGCATCTTGACAAACTTCATCTGAAGTGGAGAAAGCCGTTGCTGCAATCGTTGTTCTTGCGACAAACTCAGAGACTCTTCCATGACATCAACTTTTGCCTACAAATTTAATAATATCCGTCATAATTCTATCAGAGAATCATACGAAAAATCACGTTTAGCCACCGTTCCGACAACATCATCCCAAAGCATCGGAGAAATCCCGTTGCCCGGTCGTTTCACTGTTATATTTTCTTCGGTCAGCAAGTCTCCTTTTTTAATATCTCTCGAAGCCACAATACTTTTACGAGCGACAACAATATTTGGAGCTTCAGAGGGTGACACCGATTTTTCACCATTGCCAACAGCTTGCTCGATATTGCGTATTGAGTCCACCATCACTTTAAGTTCATCCGGCTCAAGAGAAGCCTTGTGATCAGGTCCCACCATTGTCTTATCAAGAGTGAAATGCTTTTCTATCACCTGTGCTCCCATGGCTACTGCTGCAATAGGCACTTCAACACCAATAGTGTGGTCGCTATAACCGACTGCTCCGCAACCAAGACTACGCAACGACTCCATAGCTCGAAGGTTGACATCACACATTGGAGTTGGATATTGCGTATTACAATGTAGTAAAATAATGTTGCACCGAGCCACACCACCTTTTTCAAGGACATTTACAGCATCTTCGATTTCATCGATTCGACTCATTCCGGTCGACAATATCACCCGACCTCGTTTTGCCGCTATTTTTCTCAAATATGGCAAATTCGTTATTTCTCCTGATGGAATCTTCCAATAATCCATCGATAACTCGTCGAGAGCGTCAATTGACACAAGGTCAAAAGGCGTACTCAAGAAACCAATGCCAACCTCACGACACAATGCTTCAAGTTCAGAATAGTCAGTCAACGGCAGATGTATTGCTCTGCACATTTCAAGTTGACTTTCTCCAACTCCGGTAGTCTCTTTTTGATACTCAGCCTTTGGCGCGATTGACGATATAACTAATTCGGGAACAGCTGTTTGAAACTTTATATAGTCAACTCCGGCCGATTTAGCGGCATATACCATACGTCGAGCGATATCAAGATTACCATTATGGTTGACACCTGCTTCTGCTATTATTATTACTTTACTGCTCATTATAAAACACCACTTCTTGCTGATAACGACACACCTCAGTTCCCGGCTTCCAATCATCGACAGGTTCTACTGGCATGTGCAAAGCTTCTTTTATTATATATGTCGGTAAATCGGCCCCGGCATGCACAGAACAAACTGCTCCTCCACCCAGTCGCGGATTAATTTCCATCAACACTAATCGCGCAGTTTCTCGATCTCGTAAAAACTGTAATGTCACAGCGCCACGAAGATACAGCCGATGAATTGCTTCTGATGCAAATTTGCTGATTTCTTGGTCTCTTATTGTCATCGTACGAGACACTTCTCCTCCGACAACTTCCATTCGTTTGCGAGGTACGATGCAGATAGGTTGCCCAAAAGTATCTATATAACAATCTACTGTGTATTCATCACAATTGCTCATATACTCTTGAACAAGGTAGGCATCACCATCAGCCATAACACGTCGAAAATCTTGAGGATTGTTTATAACCTTTATTCCCTTTGAAGCTGAGCCATAACGAGGCTTGGCAATCAATGGAAATTCCGGACGACCTTTTACATAAGTCGCCGGCGTCGGCAAGTTAGCTTGATTAAACAAATCTGCTGAGACAACCTTGTCAAACAACGCTTCCACTCTATTGCTATCTCCAACCGGAGCCCATACATCATTATAAGCCTCACAATATCGAGCCACAACTCCTACTGCCCCGTCAACAAACGGGATGAGAATATCTATGCCATATCGATCTACAATCTCATGCAAGTGTTCAAGGATAGAGTTGTTGTTCCAACGTAGACCAATGATGATTGTAGCTATCTGTGATATAGGGACATGAGTATCCAACTCATAACTATATAACTTAACATCACGGCCCAGTCTACGTCCGGACTCAACCAGCATTCGCCCCATTGACACACGCTTGGCTCCTCCAAGCATAAGAATGTTTAATGGTTGATTCATCGGTTATAGACATTATATTTATATTTCGAAAGATTATCAGGATTGCAAAACCACTCGATAGTTTCGCTTAATCCAGACTCAAGACTATATTCAGGACTCCAACCGGTCAGTTTGGTGATTTTTGTATTGTCTCCACACAGACGGAATACTTCGCTCTTTGACGGGCGCAATCGCTCGGGGTCTACTATCCAATCCACATCAGTTCTCATTAGGCGAGCAATGGTATGTAACGTATCTTCCATCGATACCTCTATTCCCGTAGCAATATTTACCTCCTCTCCCTCTACATTATCGGCTTGGGCGAGAGCCAAAAATCCACGACATGTGTCTTTGACAAAATTAAAATCACGTGTAGGAGTCAAATCACCTACTTTTATTTGACGTACCCCATTGGCTATCTGAGTAATTATAGTAGGTATTATCGCTCTCGCACTCTGTCGCGGTCCATAGGTGTTAAATGGTCGTGCAATAACAACCGGAAGATTGAATGCATTGTAAAAACTCATAGCTATGGCATCAGCCCCTATTTTCGTTGCCGAATAAGGCGACTGTGGCTGACGAGGATGTTTTTCGTCTATCGGCACATACTGAGCCGAACCATAAACCTCGCTCGTGGACGTCACGATCAATCGTTTAACACCACAATCGAGAGCCGCTTGACACATATTTAGCGTACCTTTTATATTGGTATCGACATAACTTTCGGGGGCAATATAACTATAGGGGATGGCAATCAATGCTGCAAGATGAAAAACGACTTCACAATCTCGCACCAAATGGTGGCAAAATGCTGCATCTCTAACATCTCCACTCACTACCTCCAATCGAGAATGGTTAATACCATCAAGCCAACCCCAATAATTGAACGAATTGTATACGCTCAAAGCTCTAACTTCGTAACCTTGAGCAAGGAGCAACTCAGTCAAATGTGAGCCGATAAAACCATCCGCTCCTGTTACCAATACTTTATTTTTTGCCATATCAAGTTTTTACCACTTCTTCAGATTATATTCATAGTCAATTTTATCTCCTGTGACATATTGCAATTTCATAGTAGAACCGGATAACTGCAATATTACCAAATCACTAATTCCTTTGGGAAGATGAGACTCGGGTAATGGAGAATATTTATCAGATCCTTCGGGATTATCATCATCACTGTAAACAAACGACAATCGCAACACATCATCAGACACCTCCTCCCACGAGCCCCAAGACACCGTCGCCACATGATGCTCATCGACACGGCGCATACAAAACACTCCCGATTGAAACTGAAAAAAAAGATTGTCCTTATAATCCTTGTCGACGACTCCATCAATTGTAATTTCTTCAACCTTCCATGTCCCAAAATACACTCCGATGTCACCATCATTATGGGTACATGCCGACAACCCCATACACAATAACGTAACAAGCAAGATTTCTTTTATTTGTTTCATATCCCCTACAACTACAGGTTAAACAAGCCATTATAGCTTACCGACAGCATTGTGCCAAAGTTATTTCCATATATACCACCTCGGTCTATTGCCACTTGTGCCTTTATCTGCAAACCCGGCAATTTTGACAAATTATATGTCACTTCAAGCATGGCTGATGTATTTTCTACCGGACGCCGACGAGGAATATATACATCGCCGTAGCCCTTTCTGTAGGAATATAGCAATCGGTACCCTATATTGCTCGCCACTTGGCCTGACATACCGACATGTACACCACGCAGTCGAGTATCAACTACTCGCATATAACCATCACTATTATACAACGTTGACGGAATAAACGGAGTGCCGATACTCATCCCATAATAGTTATAGCCATTATAGAAATAGTTGTTATAGTATGAGTCGGCTCCGGTTGCCTCATCTTTAAGGTTAGTTCCTACGTTATCTACCGGATCCCAATGTAAAGGTCCCGACTGGTTCATAAAATCAAGATATTCTATTACTATACCATCAACCCAACGACAAGATGAGCATTTGTATTCGATTCCCCACAAACCGTCAAATCCATTTAATTTTCCCATACCTGAGCCATCTTCCCAAGGAAATTGGGCATACAAACGCAACGCATCCCCATTGCACAATCTATAGTTCATCGAGATATCCCAGTTGCCGACATGATTCCCTTTATAATATTCCTCCTCCCCATTTTTAGGAACTATCATTTTAAAGAAATCAGCAAATTCTAATGGATGCTTTTCTTCTGAATACAACTTACCTTTGCGGTATTCCCTCTTAACTCCGGCAAATTGTGCAGCCGCTTGTAACCCGATAGTGACCGACAACGGCTTATCTACACGAGTGCGAAAATGAATACGCTTATAGTTAAACCACACATCAGACGTATAAAAACTATTATAATGATTGTAATGATTCTTTATCCAATCTCCATCCATACATTTGCCAAAAAACAATTGCCCTTCAAGTTGCACCCAGCCATCAGTCAATGGTATATCTTGAAAATCAATAAATCCGGCGGTCAATCCGAGCATTGGACGTGAATTGGTACTACGAGTCAAATCTCCACTTGACAACAGATTGTCAAGCATAGGAGATTCTTGTTGTTTCTGGCCTAACGTCAAAAACAGACTACGATACTTCAATTCAACATAAAGTTGCTGTAACCACATCGTTGAAGGTCCAATATCGTGTGATGCCCATGACTGAGTATTTCCATCAAAATAATCATATTTGGCACCTGACGAATATCCTGAAACTACATCAATCCCAAAACCGTAACTAAAACGGTCTTTTTTATCAATGCTTTTATACCCATTAACACGTAATAATGCCGAAGATTGTTGCGTAGTTACACCATACACATTTGAACCTATAAAATAAGGGGCAAAATCACCATTACCTGTATTTCCAAAGACTTCTACTCCATAGTTAAAAGTCTGTGACTGTAGCGGCATCGCAGTAGTCAAGACCATAACCACAAACAATTTTATTATCCTGTAATACATAACACAATAGTCTATGTTTATATGCCTACACGACCTCATGCATTACCGGGTTCTAAATGGTAGGTATCTATATGCCGCCCTTTTTTTTCTTCAAAGATTTCATCTACGGCAAAGAATATGCCTGTTTCCTCTACATTCCCAAACTCATCATTGATTGCAGTGCCAAACATTCTCATTGTCGGAGACAATCCGATATAAGCATTAACCAAAGGAGGAATGTCATAACCGAGACGCCTGACCTGACTATTCAGAATCTTAAAATCTTCCTTAAATGAGTCTGAAACAAAGAGTGCTCCCATCTCTTCTTCATCAGCATCAATCTTTAACGGATTTATTGGGACAACTAAATTATCCCTATCCGGAAAATGTTTACGCAGAAAATACAATATCATGTTGCGACATTCATGAGAATAGTTGGGATACATAGTCACCTTTCCAAACAGATATCGCACTTCGGGATAAACAACTGTCAACGCTCCAAGTCCATCCCACAAATTATCCAACGCATAAAGTGCCTTTGCCCCTGCTCTGGACGACTGATATTCCAAACGCACGAATGAACGGCCAAGTTCCAAAGTATAAGGCAAATACTCCTCTATAAATTGCTTTGAGAAATGAAACATGTGGCTTGTTGCTATACGAGGCACTCCATTTGAATCACATTTGATATCCTTACCGGTTATGAAACGATATCCACCAATAATTTCCTTTTCTTCAGGATTCCACACAATCATCTGCCTGCATGGAGGTTCCATAGTGTCATAACAATCGATGTCACAACACTTTCCAGTTCCACCTCCGGCTGTACGAAATGCAATTTCACGCAACCGACCGATTTCCTTCATCACATTTGGGGCATTATTTGCATCTACCACATATATGTGATTACCACCTTTATTGGTAGTACGTAAAAATTTGTCAGGCGTAAGTTCTGCTTCTATCAGAGATAGTGAGACTGGGGATATTATCGGTTCTTCCATTATAATGGCTTAGCTTTTTTCAGTTATTTCAGACTTCATTTGATATACTATGCGCTTGATAGCCTCCGCTTCAATAAATGCTCGCGCTCCTCCCTGTAATTTGCTATGAGGGATTACATGTCCTACCGATATAGAGAAACGTGCATTTTTGCTACGAAAAATTTCACGCGGCAAATATATCATCTCAATATTAAACTTCAGGCCAACTTTAGCGCGAAGTTTTGCAAATTTATAAAAAAACGTCGAATTTTCCCCACTAAAATATAGGGGAATTATATCCCTGCCATATTCAACCGATTTATTAACAAACATCTTGCGCCATTTCAAGTCACGAATGCAACCATTATCATCCTTTCTTGACACTAATCCTGCCGGGAAAATAATAATTGGATCATCTCCTGAAAAACAGAGGTCAATATCTTTCGTCGACTTACGACTTTGTGAGCCATGCTTGTTTATCGGAAGAAATACCGAATGTAATGGTTTAACGGCCATCAATAGGTCATTAACCACAAATTTGACACTGCCGCCATACACTCGACTAACCCAATCTATAAGCGCAATACCATCTAAAGCACCAAGAGGATGATTGGAGACAAAAACCACACGACGTTTAGTCTTGTCGGGGAGGCGCTCGGCATGCTTGACATCATACTTCACATTCAAATATTGCAACGCACCACGACAAAAGTCCGCGCCTTCCATTCCCCGAGTTGCGCAAAGCAACTCATTCAATTCATCTTGACAAATAGTCTTTTCCAACTTTCTTATCAAAAAATCGGGAATATAACGCTCATAGCGAGGAGCGCGGTTTTTCAACACTGTCGCCACATCGACTCGCAGATCATCAGTTGAAAACATTGCTTTATCTTGTTTCATTATGCAAAAATAAGCATAATCTGTCGCATAAAATGACGCTGGCTCCAAATTATAAGTGTTTTCAGCATTTTTCACCTATGAAATAATGCGTTTTTGCTTAAATTTGCAACACTATAATTAAATAAAACAACTGACCCCATTATAAATTATTAATGAACGTCGACAAAATATCTCGATTTATCAGCGATTTATTACTTTCGCTCAAATCTTTAATCAAGATTGCGCTTTTATCGCGTAAAGATACAATAACGCGTGCCAACGACAATAACGACAAAATAATTGTTATGGGTAATGGGCCTTCTCTGACAAACACAATCAATAATGACTTCAAAGCTTTGTCAACCAATCCCACATTAGCTGTTAATTTTGCCGCAAATGCGCCTGAGTTCAAAAAAATGCGGCCACGATATTACCTCATTGCCGATCCTCATTTCTACTCTTCATGCGACAATCCGGCAGTCAACCGTCTGACTCAAAATTTATCATCAGTCAATTGGGAAATGACCCTATTTTTACCTGTCAACGCCAGACATTCAGCACTAGCTCGCTGCAACAAAAATATCAAAATAGAGTATTTCAATTCTATTGGCATAGAAGGGTTTGATTGGTTGGAGGACATTGCATTCTCCCGAGGTTGGGGCATGCCTCGTCCTCGCAATGTGTTAATACCGGCAATAATGATTGCAACACGACTCGGATACAAGCATATTTTTATAGCCGGAGCTGACCACTCTTGGATGCGGACTATATCAGTCAATGATAACAACGAAGTTATATCTATACAACCTCACTTCTACAAAGATGATGAATCAGAGCAACAACGCATAAACATAGAATACCTAAAACATCCTCTACACAAAATCATTCAAAGTTTCTATATTGCATTTAGTGCTTATCACACAATTCAACGTTATGCCACATCTCGCGGAATCAAAATATACAACTCTACGTCCGGCTCTTTTATCGATGCCTTTCCTCGAGCTCCACTACCCAAATAATAACAGCAAGGCTCCTTCTCAGGAGCCTTTACTTTTTTCCATCCTGGACTAAGCCAGGTCAAACCTAAAACATCAATTAATCAAAAAACACTTTTCAATAAGGAACTATCTTGAGTTTTCTAATTCTAACTTCATAAAACTAACCTTATACAATATATAGAGCCATAATCTCATCGATTACCTATAGGCTGTTAATTATTTTACATTACAAAGTTAAGCCATAGACTTTACAAAAAAACACATCATCTTCGAAATATAAACTATAATCACAAAAAATATCAGAAGACACACCTAATTATCAATCAATTACAATTTATCTATACTACTTAAAATATAACTTAACGTGAATTCGACGAAAATAATCAAAAGAGTGTCAGTTGGTTATCAACAACA
>CAZLUB010000049.1:0-16903 GCA_964562595.1 uncultured Muribaculum sp.
TATATTAACCTATACCAAGATTTAATAAATTGGTGTATTCAAGTATATAATTGGGTAAAGTTAATATTTTATCTTTGAGCATGGCTATGATTTTTGTAAATTTGCATAAATGATAAATCGACCGATGGAACAAGCCAAGCTACGCATTGACGCTTTGCGCGAACAGCTCAATCGTCACAACTATAATTATTACGTGCTCAATGCACCCGAAATTTCCGATTACGACTTTGACATGCTTCTCAAAGAGCTTGAAAAGCTTGAAAAAGAACACCCCCAATACGACGATCCTTTGTCGCCAACCCACAGAGTAGGAAGTGACATCAGCAAAACATTCTCTCAATACACCCACCAACGCCCCATGTTGTCATTAGGCAACACTTATTCGATAGACGAAGTGAAAGACTTCATGCGCCGCACTCATGAGGGATTGATGGGGCAAGAATTTGAAATCGTCGGAGAAATGAAATTTGACGGAACTTCAATATCTCTAACTTATAAACAAGGGCGATTGGTTAGGGCGGTAACTCGTGGCGACGGTGAAAAAGGAGACGTCGTAACGAACAACGTCATGACCATTCGCAGCATCCCATTACAACTTCAAGGCGACGGATGGCCCGAGGACTTTGAAATTAGAGGAGAGATTGTCATGCCATGGACTAAGTTTGAGCAACTCAATGCCGAACGTCAATTCAATGAAGAGCCCTTATTTGCCAATCCACGCAATGCGGCATCAGGCACACTTAAACTTCAAAATTCGGCAGAAGTAGCAAAACGTGGCTTAGACGCCTATTTCTATTATATGCTTGGCGACAACCTGCCTTGTGACAACCATTTCGACAATATGGCCATGGCTCGTCAATGGGGTTTCAAGGTCTCTGACATAATGACACGTCTTAACACCATCCAAGAAGTTGACGACTTTATCAATCATTGGGACACTGCTCGCAAAGAACTGCCTGTAGCCACCGATGGATTAGTGTTTAAGGTCAACAACCTGCGCCAGCAACTCAACTTGGGCTACACCGCCAAGTCCCCACGTTGGGCAATAGCCTACAAGTTTAAAGCCGAACGAGCGTTGACACAACTCAGGCATGTATCGTTTGAAGTAGGTCGTACGGGTGTAATCACCCCCGTAGCCAACCTTCAGCCGGTGCTACTATCGGGAACCATTGTCAAACGCGCATCACTACACAACGAAGACATTATACGCTCCCTCGACATACACGACGGCGACATGGTATATGTAGAAAAAGGTGGAGAAATAATACCCAAAATCACCGAAGTAGACATTTCCCAACGTCAACACGATGCACAGCCCGTTGCATTTGCTTCCAATTGTCCGTCATGCGGGTCGCAATTGATACGTGTCGACGGAGAAGCCGCTTGGATATGCCCAAACAAAAACGGATGCCAACCTCAACTCGAAGGCCGTATCAAGCATTTTGTCGGACGACGCATGATGAACATCGAAGGCATTGGAGAGGAAGTGGTGTCAATGCTTTTCAATCAAGGGTTAATTCACACCACTGCCGACCTATACCAACTACACAATCACAAAGGCAAAATAGAACAATTGCCGGGATTTGGCAGTCGTTCGGCCGACAAACTATTTGACGCCATCGAAACATCAAAAATTGTCCCATTTGAACGCGTCGTATATGCTTTATCCATACCCTATGTAGGAGAAACAGTCGCAAAAAAATTGGCTCGTGCCATGCACGACATCGACAGCATCATTAATGCCGATATAGAGACTCTAACCGCTATCGACGACATCGGCCCACGCATCGCCGAAAGCATCAAGCTATACTTTGCCGACCCATCCAATGTTGAAAACGTCAATCGCCTCAAGCTGGCCGGTGTAACCATGCAGAAGCCCGACACTACAGATGAAAACACGTCTAATATACTTGCCGGCAAATCGATTGTCATCAGTGGCACATTTAGCAACCATTCTCGCGACGAATATAAGGAAATAATTGAACGGAACGGAGGTAAAAATGTCAGTTCCATTTCTAAAAAAACCGACTTTGTACTTGCCGGGGAAAACATGGGACCTGCCAAACTCGAAAAAGCACAATCTCTCGGGATTGCCATATTAAATGAAGAGCAATTTATTAATATGCTTCAACTATCCTAATACGACTTTAGAGATCACATTATGCCGATTTATGATTATTTCGTAACTTTGCTCCATTATGACTGCTGAACAACGACTCGCCATCGAAGAGCGAACCATACAAATGCTTAAGACCGTATATGACCCAGAAATTCCTGTTGACATATACAGCCTTGGACTCATATACAAAATTGACCTTGCCGATACCGGAGAGTTGGCAATCGATATGACTCTGACAGCCCCTACATGTCCGGCCGCAGACTTTCTTGTAGAAGATGCTCGCATTAAACTTGAAAGCATAGAGGGTGTTTCTTCTGTAGACATACGCATAGTCTTTGAGCCCGAATGGAACAAGGACATGATGAGTGAAGAAGCAAAACTAGAATTGGGATTTCTATAACCTTCAGCACACTATGAGCCGACAAGCCACCTACTTCATCTCAGACATACACCTGGGAGCTTCCTATATCGACAATCCTCGTGAACACGAACGCTTGGTTGTCGACTGGCTTAACTCCATCGCCAACGATGCTCGAGACTTGTACCTGCTTGGCGACATTTTAGATTTTTGGTGGGAATATCGCACGGTAGTACCTCGCGGCTACATCCGTTTTTTTGGAGCTTTGGCTCGACTCGCCGATGCCGGAGTAAGACTTCATTGGTTCATAGGCAATCATGACATTTGGCTTTTTGACTATCTCAAAACCGAAATTGGGATTGAAATTATAGATGGAAGTCGCATCATAGACATCGATGGTCAACGTTTTTTTCTTGCACATGGAGACGGAATCGGCAAACTAAAACCGGGATTTAAATTTATCCGCGCATTATTTCGCAACCGCACATGCCAAAAACTATATGGAGCCATACATCCGCGCTGGACTATTGGGTTTGCTCACAAATGGTCGTCACATAGCCGCAAAAATGGGGAGCGATGCCAAACCAGCGACACTCCATCATTAATAAAATTTGCACAAAATCATTTTATTGAGAATTCCGACATCAATTATTACATTTTTGGACACATGCACATATTAGCAGACGAAAAGATAGCTCAGTCTTGCCGGGCTATTATATTGGGTGACTGGATAAGTCAATTTTCATATGCCCGATTTGACGGACAAAGCCTAAAATTGTATCTATTTGCCAACAATATTGCTTCAAAACAGCAAATTTAAGAAATATTTACACTAACCCTCTTTTACGCATCATCGCACTTAAATGCTTACAAAATAGCATATTAGTATCTTTTACCAATATTAGTGACAACTTTACAAAGTAAAAGAATGTTGGAAAACATATTTTTTCCTTTGGTCAGAAAAAAAAAAGATAGCAAATTTGTAACGCAAACCTAAAACAATCTTTTTTACCTTAGAAATTGTACCTATTGGAAACCCATAGAATGGCGCTTAGTGATAAGCGCCATTCTTTTTATGAGCATCTTCAAAAACAATGAATATTGACCTATTTTTTGTAATTTTGTAGAAACAGAGCAATTATTGAATCATATAATGGACTCAAAAATATACAACATCATAGTAGCAGCCGGCAACGGCAGCCGATTTGGAGCAGAATGTCCTAAACAATATTGCCTGCTCGACGGCAAGCCGATATTAATGCACACTATTCAACGCATGCAGCATGCACTGCCTCAGTCAGAAATAATATTGGTCATCAGCGCCGCACACACCATGTTATGGGAAGAATTGTGTCAAACACACAACTTCCAATCTCCCCAAATTGTCATCGGCGGAAAAACTCGATGGGAATCGGTAAAAAATGCAATCGACATTATCTCGCCATCACTAGACTCCAATGGCATCATCACTATTCACGATGGAGCACGACCTCTCATTGACGATGATTTGATACATCGCATTATCAATGGAGTCAAAGGCCACTCGGGAGCTATACCGGCAATTGCAGTCACCGACTCGTTGCGAATGTTAACCGACTCCGGTAACTCCATAGCAGTTGACCGTAGCATGTTTCGTGCGATTCAGACACCACAAGCTTTTGATGCCGACAAGCTTATTGAAGCTTACCGTCTTGACTACAACGATGCATTTACTGACGACGCATCTGTAATGACTGCGGCCGGTTATGATGACATTATACTTGTTGAAGGCTCAAATGCGAACATAAAAATTACTCATCCTGCCGACATCGAAACTGCATTGTTCTACATGACTCAAAAAGGATGAACCGATTACGCTCACTCGACATAAAATATCTACATGGCATAGGGCCTAAACGAGCCGAATTGCTCAACAAGCAACTTGGCATCAGTTCTTACCGTGATTTATTACTACATTTCCCGACCCGTTACATCGATCGTTCTTCAATTTACACCATCAACCAATTGTCGGGAGACATGCCAATGGTACAACTCAGAGGGCGTTTTGTCACAATGACAATGCAAGGAGTCGGAGCAAAGACACGCCTTGTTGGTCTTTTTAGCGACGGCACGGGCACGATGGAAGTCGTGTGGTTTAAAAAGATCAAATCTATTAAAGACTCATACCTACCAGGAAACGAATATATCATATTTGGAAAGCCTGAATTATTTAACGGTCGATGGAGTATGGTGCACCCCGAAGTTGACAATCCAACATCTGCCGGAGCTACCCAAGGATTAAGAGGCGTATACCCACTCACTGACACATTGCGCAACCACAACATCGGGTCGCGACAGCTATTCAATTGGGTTCAATCTGCTCTTGGATTAGCTTCTCAAATTTCAGAAACTTTACCACAACACGTCATCGACAAATATAGACTGATGCCATTGCGCGACGCATTGGTAAACATGCATTGCCCTCAATCTACAGCCATGCTCGAACAAGCAAGGCTGAGAATTAAGTTTGAAGAACTATTTTACCTCCAACTCAATATTCAACGATACACTCGTAGACGCAATGCATCTACAATCGGATTTAGATTTAACAACATTGGCAGATATTTCAATACATTTTACTCCGATTTTCTGCCTTTTCAACTGACAGGGGCACAAAAACGCGTAATAAGAGAGATTCGCGCTGACATGAAGTCGGGCAAGCAAATGAACCGTCTGTTACAAGGCGACGTCGGAAGCGGAAAAACCCTTGTGGCACTACTTTGCATGTTGATTGCCACCGACAATGCCACACAAGCATGCCTAATGGCTCCAACCGAAATTCTTGCCACTCAACATTTTGAAACTATATCAAAGTTAGTAGCACCAATAGGAATAAATGTAAAACTACTCACCGGTTCAACTCGCAAAAGTGAACGAGACACGATACACGCTCAATTACTTGACGGATCCCTGCACATACTCATAGGAACTCATGCCGTAATTGAAGACAATGTACAATTCCGCAATTTGGGATTTATTGTAATTGACGAACAACATAGATTTGGAGTAGCTCAACGTGCTCGATTGTGGAAGAAAAATATCACTCCGCCACACGTGCTTGTAATGACAGCAACTCCGATTCCTCGCACATTAGCCATGACTGTTTATGGTGACTTGTCAGTTTCGGTAATCGACGAATTGCCTCCGGGACGCAAACCGATACAAACTCTACTACGATATGACAATCAACGTCTTAAAGTGTATCAAGCCTTAGGAGAGCAATTAAAAAAAGGTCGGCAAGCCTACATTGTATATCCACTCATTCAAGAAAATGAAAAACTCGATTTAAGATGCCTTGAAGAAGGTTATGAATTAATCAGAGAAACTTTCCCCCAATATAAAGTATGCTATGTACATGGCAAAATGAAACCTGCCGAAAAAGATCATCAGATGATGCTATTTGCGACCCACAAAGCTGACATCATGGTAGCAACGACAGTTATAGAAGTTGGTGTTAACGTTCCGAATGCGTCCACTATGATCATTGAAAATGCCGAGCGGTTTGGCCTTGCACAACTTCACCAACTTCGTGGAAGGGTTGGACGTGGAGCCGAACAAAGTTATTGCATATTGATGTCACACTACAAAATAACTAGCGAGACAAGACAGCGTCTCGAATTAATGACATCGACAACCGATGGCTTTCTTATAGCAGAGGCCGACCTTAAAATGCGCGGACCGGGCGATATGGAAGGAACGATGCAAAGTGGCATTGCATTTGAACTTCACACTGCGAACCTTGCTACTGACGGACAGATTGTACAATTGGCTCGTAATGCAGTTGACGACATTCTCGATAACGACCCCGACCTTTCCCTCTCCGACAACAGAATTGCTTTACAACAAATAAATCTGCTCTACAACAAATCAGTCGATTGGTCGCAAATCAGCTAAAAATCTCACCAATTGTAAAAATTTACACAGTCTGCGTAACCAATAAACTTAGCTTTATTCTGTTTTATTCTTTGCGATTGAATCGCAACAACAGCACTTGTTGACCCACATCACGACCTCGTTTCTGCCAATGCTTTACAAGCGACCAATCATAAGATTGCTTGTATTTTGGCAAAAACTCTCGGGCATCCTCTACTCCAACAATCAACAACCCCTTATCGGGCAACTCTTTTTCAAACTGCTTTATACGATCACCTGTATAAAAATTGGCTATATAAAATCGCAACATCGGCGTCTTTACATAAGAATATATATCACCCTCGGGTTGCAATCTATTCAGTTCCAAAGCTATGGGTTTATCCGACTTTGCACCAAGCACTGCAGGCTGATAAACTGCCGAAAACGCCCAATAAATCGACAAGGTCAACAACAAGGCCGACAAGACCGACAACATACCACTAAGACGACGTGACTTCATGAGATACAAACCTCCCGCAATGGCTGACAACTCCACTACAAGCCACTCTGTTATCGATATTCGCTGCTCAAGAGCCGTAACCATCATCGCATTTTCAAGTGCTCGCTTTCCTTTAAGTATTTCATATGGAAATAATTCGCATTGCACAGCAATAAATGCCAATGATGCCAATATCGCCACTACCGACAACACGCCACCATATATGTCGACGACACGCCGATGGTAACGAGCTAGCCACACGATCATTTCGGTTACAAAATAAGCAATAAACGGATAAATCGGCAACAAGTAGACACTACGCTTACTTTCAGGGAGACAATAGAATACAAATATCACAACTATGCTGACCAATGAAAATAGTTTAACATCATCCATTTGGCGCACCCCAGTCCACCAACCTTTGACGTTAAAAGTCATTTTTGCACGCTTTAACAACGGCACTGCAAGTAAAGCCAATAATGTATAGGGCGCATACCCGCTCACAACTGTGATTAGATTATAATACCATGGATTGGCATGAGAGGCATAACTCATTGTTCCGGTAGCGCGACCGATGTTTTCTTCAAGAGCCAAATCTACGAATTCTTGTCCTCCTTGAGCATATGCCGCCACATACCACATTGCCGGAATTATCAGTGATGCTATTGCCACAAGAGACAAACGTCCCACCGACTTCCAAAAATTTTCGCCTTTAAGCAGCATAAAAACGCCCATCACGAGGCATGGCAACAACACTCCAACCGGGCCTTTGGTCAATACAGCACCACTCATCAACACCACCGCCAACAATGGGAATCGCCATCCACGTTGCCACACTGCAAACATGTGATAGAGAGCAGTAACTATAAAAAACGTCAACACCATGTCGACCCGGCAAGCATAACCGGCACGATATACTTCAAACGCAGTGATTGTAACCAATGCAGAGATCAACGCTTTCAACCAATCACCACGACGTGAATAAAAACGATAGCCCCATACCACCATAGCTATCAAAGCCAATGCCGATGGCAATCGAGATGTAAACTCTGTCACATGACCTATTACGAGCGAACATAATGCTATACACCAGGCCAAAAAAGGTGGCTTATAGGGAATGTCACCACCATTACTAACCGGCAGAATCCAATCGCCCGACTGCAACATCGATACTGCTACGACAGCCTCTCTCGGCTCCCCTTTGGAATTAAAAATAGCATCTCCCAATGAAGGCAAAAATGTGACAATAAGCAACACTATCAATATCCACAATCCGGTGACCGGACTATTATTAATTTGAAGTTTCATACATAAGGATGTTTTATTAGTACAAAAGTAGGTAATTAATTCCGAAAAGCCGAAATATTTGCTAATTTTGCATAAAGAATAAATTCTCAATAGATTACAATAAGTTATGGCTCAAAAACCTTTTGTGTATCAGGAACCATTCCCGATGTCACACGATAATACCGAGTATTATCACCTTACTTCCGATTACGTAAAAGTAGAAAACTTCAACGGACAAGAGATGCTTGTCGTTGATCCTGAAGCTTTACACGTGCTTGCTCACCAAGCAACTCACGACAATGCGTTTATGCTTCGCCGCGAACACAATGCCATGGTTGCAAAAATACTCAGCGACCCCGAAGCAAGTGAAAATGACAAGTTTGTAGCGCTTACTATGCTCAGAAACGCTGAAATTGCAGCTAAAGGGCAACTACCATTCTGCCAAGACACCGGCACCGCAATTATCATTGGCAAAAAAGGTCAAAACGTATATACCGGCGGCAATGATGAAGAGCAATTGTCACGTGGAGTATATGACACATACACCAAGTATAATCTGCGTTACTCCCAAAATGCTCCTCTCAACATGTATGACGAGGTAAACACAGGTTGCAATCTTCCAACTCAAATCGACCTCTACGCTGTAGACGGCAATGAATATAAGTTTCTGTTTGTAGCCAAAGGCGGTGGCTCTGCCAACAAAACATATCTTTATCAAGAAACAAAAGCATTGCTCAATCCCAAAACTCTTGTTCCATTCCTCGTTGAGAAGATGAAGAGCCTTGGCACTGCAGCATGTCCGCCCTACCACATTGCATTTGTCATCGGTGGTACATCGGCCGAAATGAACCTCGCCACCGTAAAGAAAGCATCCGTCAAATATTATGACAACCTGCCTACTACCGGCAACGAATATGGTCGTGCATTCCGTGATGTAGAACTTGAAAAGACCCTTCTCGAAGAGGCTCAAAAGATTGGTCTCGGGGCTCAATTTGGAGGTAAATACTTTGCTCATGACATTCGCGTCATCCGCTTGCCTCGCCACGGAGCTTCATGTCCTGTCGGCTTAGGTGTAAGTTGTTCGGCCGACCGCAATGTCAAAGCTAAAATTAATAAAGACGGATTATGGATTGAAAAACTCGATAACAATCCGGGCGAATTGATTCCTGATGAACTTCGTAAACAAGGAGAAGGTCAGGTTGTAACAATAGACCTCAACCGCCCGATGGCTGAGGTGTTGGCCGAATTGACCAAATATCCGGTATCTACACGTTTGTCTCTCAACGGAACAATTATAGTTGGCCGCGACATTGCCCATGCCAAAATTAAAGAACGCCTCGACCGAGGAGAAGAAATGCCCGAATATCTTAAGAACCACCCCATATATTATGCAGGTCCGGCCAAGACTCCGGAAGGCATGCCATCAGGGTCTTTCGGGCCAACCACTGCCGGACGCATGGACTCTTATGTAGACCAATTCCAAGCCGCCGGCGGCTCTATGATTATGATTGCAAAAGGCAACCGTAGCAAACAAGTTTCTGATGCATGTCACAAGCATGGCGGATTTTATCTCGGGTCAATCGGCGGCCCGGCTGCAATCCTCGCCCACGACAGCATCAAGAAGGTAGAATGTCTCGAATATCCCGAACTTGGAATGGAAGCCATCTGGAAAATTAAAGTTGAAAATTTCCCGGCTTTCATTCTTGTCGACGACAAAGGTAACGATTTCTTTGTTGAAATATCTGAAAAGTGCAAGCGCTGCGCACTCAACCAATAGATTTACATAAACCTTCAAAAAAGACAAAGGAGAGCTGTTGGCTCTCCTTTGTCTTTTTTGATCCTTCCCCTTAACAACAGGCTATCACCATATCCTGCACATGTAGCAACTTGCCACACATCTATTTCCAATCAAAACTCCATATACCGCCACTTGTAGCAGTATATCTTTCGCTCGCTATTATTTCTTCAAGATGATACGTGCTGCGACCGGATAATGGTCGGATGGGCAACGGATGACGTGTTTACGGAAATTTATCTCTTGAGGAGCGGCATTACCTTTTTGCTCTGCCACGGGTACTGTGTCAGCCGTCCAATAGCTATCGGTCAACACTGCATAATTGGTGACTTGA
This sequence comes from uncultured Muribaculum sp., assembly GCA_964562595.1. Classification (GTDB taxonomy): domain Bacteria; phylum Bacteroidota; class Bacteroidia; order Bacteroidales; family Muribaculaceae; genus Muribaculum. The sequence goes on from CAZLUB010000049.1 coordinate 10,284, forward strand.
ATGTCTTTTGTGACAAAGATATGGTCGATGCGACTCTCAGTAAACAACGAGGCATCAAAACTGTTAAAGGTTCCGTTAGGTGACATTCTCTTATCTGCCACTACATAGCAATCTCGCAATACATCTCCGGAAAGCATCGTCACATAGGCTTCATTGTTTTGATCCACGTTGAAATCACCGGTAACAATGGCAGACTCACGGCCACACATTTCTTGCACTTTGCGTATAATCAACTTAGCACCTTCTCTGCGGGCTTCCACTCCGATATGATCCATGTGCAAGTTAAAAAACCAAAATCGCACTTTAGTCTTTCGATCTTGCAAACGCACATAAGAGCAGATTCGGGGCAAAGAAGCGTCCCAACCTTTAACACCTATTGCTTCAGGAGTCTCCGAAATCCAAAAAGTGCCTGCACCGAGCCTCTTAAATCGTTCACGCTTGTATAAAATCGGCGAAAACTCTCCTTGCTCCTTGCCATCATCTCGCCCGACACCGACATAGTCATATTCGGGCAAACCACTCAATAAATCCTCAAGTTGATTCTTTTTAACCTCTTGCGTGCCAAATATATCAAAATCATACCATTCCACCTGATTACATATCACCGGACAACGCTTCACCCAACCATTACCGTTGTCAGCATCCCACGTGTTATCATTACGAATATTGTACGACCCGACAGTCAAGTTTTGAGCAAGCGACAGCAACACCGCCGACAACGATATTGCAAATAGCATTATTCGTTTCATAATCAATCCTTTACTACTATTTTCTTCCTATCAACAATATATACACCACCGGGCAATGCTTTTATGCCGGCATCAGTAGCCGACTCAAGCACTTTAACGCCCATCATATTGTAGACCGCAGAGCCTTGTTTGTCACAATCCACGACTACATCGTCAATGCCCGACGAAAGATAGCCATATCGGGCAGTCAACATCTCGGAGTAGTCAAGACCGTCGGCACATACTAGCCCGTCAAAAAACAACATGACTTCACCTCGCTCATTCTTAAACTCCTGCGGAATATCTACAGTTATTGTAGCAAACGTACCATCCCACTCTATAGACAAATCATCATATTCAGTTGTTATGGCCATACCTTCTTTGTCGGCAAAGGTCATAACAAGCGTTATAGCATCAAACAACACCTTGTCAGCTCCACTGATACCTATCATAATGCAGTCAACATCATCAAGCATCGAACCGGAAGCCGGAATAAAACGTGCCGCAATATTTGCTTCCACCTCCTCATAGGCCAATTGCCATGAGAAGCTGCCCAATGTACCTTGTCCCTCGGTGAACACATAATTGCCACCCTCGTCCTTAAGATTGCCTATTTTCAGCAATATTGTATTATATTGGTTTCCTGTCGTAATCATATCTTGATTACGACGTAATTTCCCGGTAAAATCAGCAATTACCTTTGTCCCGGATACATCACAAGTCATCGTTTCATAGTAGCAGTCTCCTATTTCACCCTCCGTATTGCCGTAAGTCAATGCGGCTGTAGGTCGGTCGTTTTCATCATCAAGCAAAGCCCCATCAAATTCAAGTGTTATCACTCCATCGGCATCTCCATCAAGCCAATATGAAAGAAATGTCATATCTGTATTGGTTTCATTAACCAGTCTGACAGGATTTCCTCCACATACATAACTTACTTCAAGCTTGCCATCACCATTATACAGTGCCGACGCATCGGCTGCGGGAGCAATCCCCGAGAATACGATTTTAAATGTATCGCCTTCTTTCATCATGCCATCAGCCATCAAATCAATCATTGTCGATTGTATTTCCACGACAATGCTACCACCAATGAAGTTGGGGGTTAATGCCACAACGGCATCTCCCACAACCAATTTTACCGTTTCTACTGTCACCGCCATGTTAAAAGACACCTGACAACGTTGCGAACCGGTTGCTACAAGACGACTTCCTTCTTCCGGAGCAATACTTGCCACACTAAGAGTCTGCCCCATCGACAATCGGATTTTAGACTCGGTCATAACAAAACTATTATAAAAATAGACTTTTTGTCCAGCCGTCACATTATATGACCGAGTCTGACCATTATCAATGTAAGAATGTAAATATGAGAGTTCGGTTTCATAAGATTCTTCATTGTAAGCTTCCATCCACCCTCCATTATCCGATGTCATCACCAATATTCCATCCTCGGGCACTACAAATGTACCTGCGTGGCTCTTATAATTTTTCAATTGGTAGTCTACGTCCAATTGCATTTCTCCAAAATCATAATCAACAGCACTAACTGACTGCCAAGCGGCACATGCAATGATAAAACATGTCAATCGCAATAATGGACATGTTTTGAAAAAATTATTGATTCCTTTCATAATATTTATTCTCACTTTATAATGATTTTCTTTACAATATTTTTATCAGCGGCAACTATTTTAGCTATTACGACACCCGAATAAGCCTTAACATCAAGTGTCACCACTCCTTCACCTCGACCTGAACAAAGCAAATTACCTCCGGTTGTATACAACTCTACACATAGATTTCCATTTGCCACAACATTCACTTCGTTTCCTGTCACAACAACATCGGCCATAGTCTCATTCACATCATAGATCGTTGCCACATCGCCGGAAAGACCAATGCAATTAGCATTTACAACCTTATCGCTGTTTCCATCTATCAACATCACCACTACTTTGCATTTGTTTATATCAGCTATCGTAGATGGCATCTCCATTGTAATTGTTGTTGCGTATTCTTGGCCGGCCACGACCTCTGACGGAATCAACCCATACGTCCCATTAAATGTTGCACCGACATAATGGCGCGCTACATCTTCATGATAAAACGGAGATATTGTAGATGACGCATAAGCTCCTCCAACACCAAACTCGCCCAAATTAGGATCACTTACCGTAGCAAAATTATTGGTTTGAGCATACTTTACTCCATCTTCAAGCAACACAGCAAACAATCCTACATTTAGATTGGAGGCATTCATCGCATATTTAACGGTGCAAGGTATTTCAATCACATTGTTAATGGCATCGTACTCAGCAACAAAATCCACGTCAGCCTCAGCCAATTGTTCCATTTCGTCTCTAACCAAGTCATACCACAATTTATCTCCATTAATGTCTACCGCTGAGAAATAATAGCTTCCCGAGTTAGATATCATAGGGCTTGACAATACTCCACTGCGATTGAGCATGCCTTGAGGCGCTCCCGTCCATGGAAAAAATGCGCCATACGATTCGACCCCGACTGCAAGACGGTCGCCCGTATATGTGTGAATGCTCACCGGTATGAATCGGTCGCGGTATATGTTTCTGATATGTTCAATTGCAAGTATTCCCAACGGACAATTTTTGCATGTCGCCCCGGTGTATTCTTCAAGCACAACCCTCTTAGTGGGCATAAACAAAAGATTTTTAACTACACCCATCACCTCTTTATTTTCTTCATCAAGAGATATCTCGATTGTAAAATTATTCTCAACACCCGATGCCAAAGTCATAGGAGCAAATTCAAATGCGTAAACGTCGCCAAAATCCAACGCTAACTCGTTTTCCAAAATTTCATCAACGACCTCATCGTTGGTATCTTTAAGCGTTAATTTTATGCTTGAATAGGTCTCTACCTCCGATGCAACCTCTATACGACCTCTAATAGTTGCCGATTGTCCATCTACTACGATTGGATCATAAGACAACGTCGTAAGGAAATGCATATCTCGCAATACCCTGACGTTATCAACAAACACCATGCTTTGTGCTTCATTCTCGTTGACAAAAGCAATATAGATATTTTTACCGGCATATTCCGCCAATGAAACTTCATTTGGTGTCCACTCACCCATCAACACATCTTCAGTTTCTCCGGGTGATTGCTTCTCATCATAAACCAGCGTCCCATTTTCTTTAAATCCGGCAACAATGTTATCATTAATATAGCCGTATACATTGTCATCTACTATGACATATACCTTCAAGTAATCTTCTGATGCAAATCGATAGCTCTGCGAGTCAAAGCATAAATAACACAAATCATCAGGAACAAAAATCTGAGGTGACACCATCCAATCGTCACTTTTTCCCGACGGAGAATATATTGAATGTGAGGTTGCAGCCATATCAGTTGCATCGTCGTCGCGAGCCACCCACCATGGATAGTTATTATTATCAGCAAAACCTATTGCAACAGCCTCATCACCGGGATTTAGTTTATCACCATCATATAGCAACATTCCGGCAACTCCCGAACTGAAATCTTCTGAGAAAAGTATATTGTCATCAGCCGATATTTCCCTGACATAAACTCCTTTATAAGTCAGCTCGACCTTTTCATTCGCACCATTTCCGGTGACATCCGTAACCGAGCCGGCCGGAAGAACCACTCTATAAGTGTTGCCATCATATAGATACTGGGTTGTCGATGGATATAAAGCCACTTGATTGCCACCATACATCACTACCAATTCGGCAAATGGCTCCTGCTCATCTCCATTATATAAATATCCTACTGCATCATCTACTGCTATTACCTCCGAATCAAAGTTTATTATTATTGGATTTGTAGATGAATCTATTTTAGCCAAAGAAGTACCATTGGCAGGCGCGGCTTCGACCATCTGCACCGGCTTATCAGCTCGCCCATAATACTTAATTACAATCTCATTATTCTTGCGCGTCGAGTCTCCATTAATCGCAAACGTTCCACATGGTATACGCACACTATAAACTGCCCCTTCACTCAAAAATGTTGGCCAAAATGAAATAACGACTTTTAAGCCATTAACCGTTGCCCCAAGCGCAGCATCTACCTTATTCCCATCATTGTCAAGCAATTCAATATTAGTTCCATTGCCAACTATTTCTACATTGCGATCAAATGTAATTTCTACCGAACGGATTTTTGAGAATGAAGAACCCGATGCCGGAACTACATTATAATCGGCAAGCAAGTCCACGCCATCACACGATTCGGTGAATGTCTTAGGCAACTGAAGCACATAGCTCGCAGTTGGATTAAATAGTAGTGCCAATGTCTTACCATCATCAGAAACCGCAATCGGTGTTCCCGAATTATCTTCTCCGGTCTTGGCCAAAAGGTCAAATCCATAAGTCTGTGACATTATCAATTCCAAATCAAACCAATATCCATCCTTACGCACTTTACATGTGCGATAAGGATTAGTCGCCGGAGTTGCCGCAAAGACCGTCCCATCATTGCCAATAGCAGTCCCTATAACATCAACATCATCTGTTACATTATCATAAGTTTCCAATGTAGCATCAACTACTCCATATCTGTATGCAGTGCTATATTCATTGGCAAAATCACTGCCGGCGATATCCTTAACCAGATAAGACTCTCCGGTTACCCATCGACCATCGGGACTAAACACGCCCTCGATTTTAAAAATTCCATCAGCCTCAGCCACCCAATTTTTATTGTTCTCGGTATAACCAATCACTTTATAAGCAGAAGTTTCACGGTCATACACATACGTTATCAAGTCAGATGGATAGCTATAGGACATCGTACCCAACACATACCGACCATCGGCACTTACACCGACAAATCGGTTCATGCCCTGCGACATCCCGGAACGGTCGAATGTTGGCAAGTCCGGTGTAGGCACTATCACAGCATCATCACCGGTCAAATCCCACAACACCCCTTCCTCGGCAAGCAGATTGGTTTCGGTGTTAACCAGCCCCACCGCATAGCGACCATCGGGAGTCACCGACCACACGTGTCCTCCATCCCATCCGTCGGGCAAGGGCAATAACGTCCACACTCCGGCTTTGTCAGATGTCGACTCTCTATGCCACACAGCCGGAGCCATTCCATAACTACCAACGACCAACAACCCGTCGTCAGTAACATCTCCTGCTCCTGAATATATTTCAGCACCATTCTCATCATACTCGTCGGTCAACTCGATTGTCAAGCCGGAAGAAACGTCATATAGTTTCGCTCCTACAGTTTTAGTCGCATCTTCGGCATGCCCGTTAGCAACCACCCAACGACCATTGTTTGACATCTGCTTAATATACGAGTCATCTGACCATGACAACAAATGCACTGTCGGTTCACTTACCGAAGCCACCACCGTCTCTGCACCAACAGACAACAACAGCATTAATGCTACTTTCCAATTATTTATCATTTTTTACAATCAGTCTATATAATTGTTTTTTCAACTACAAAATTAACAAAAAACGTCCACTTATAATTAAAATCTTAATATTTCTTATTATTGCTACAGATACCCAACAATACAAAAGAAAACCACCCAGCTCACCTCTAAAAGCATAGGAAAATGCAAAGTATTCGAGAGTGAGCTTGTAGCGATTGTCGGCTTTTGCCGGAACACGGTTAGCTAAAATCCAAGCGAGACTCACCTCAAACCAAGTTTGAAGTGAATCTCACATGTAGATATTGAGGATTAAAGATGTTTACCAAAGTCGGTTGCGAACGATAAAAACAGCCAGACCAATTAAACTTTTATTTTTGATTGCAGTCCATGTTGTTAATATTAATTAAAAGCCACAGTTGTTATATTAAGATATTTAAGTTTCGCAAGTAAAAGATAACGTAAATAAAAAAGGCTAAAGTGTTTGA
>CAZLUB010000050.1:0-16129 GCA_964562595.1 uncultured Muribaculum sp.
TTTAGACCTTTTTCGTAACTTCGAAAATGCAAATATACGGAAATGAAAGCGAAGAATTTGTATTGATGTTTAACTTTTTATTAATGATAATGTTAAATCATTATAATACATATTTAATAATAAGGGTTATATATTGTTGTGTTAAAGTTAGATGACATCGTCATATTTGACCGGTTGGCCAAGTTTCCGATTTTGTATATACTTTGATGATTCATTTAATAGTGTTTGAGGTATTAGTCGGTGGATAACTTGAGTCAAAAAATAGGCTGCAAGGGAAATAATCAAGTCGGTTTGTGTTTTCCAGTATATTAAATGTGCGAAATCCTTAGCCGAGAAATCTTTCATGCAGGATGATAAACTTGTGAGGATAAATTTAATGTATTTATTTCCTTGTCTCGTGAAATGCGAACATTTTCCGGTGCTTTTGTCGGGTTAAATAGCCCTTATTTACGAAATCGTCCAAGAATATATGTGAATGCTTCTTTTTGTATAGTTGATTTTAGAAAGTAATTTATGCTGAAGTAAATAATGGCGCTTATAGATGTTTGTAAGATGATAAGCAAAATATTGTTACTGATATAATTATTAAATGCCAGTGTTGGAAGTATGGATATTGTAGTAATGGCAAAATAAGGAGCAATGTCGTTTAAAAACATAACAAATCCACGATGTGTAAGTCGAGATGTGATGATAAGAGATGCAATCCACGTAATGAAAGATGCGATTAACTGCCCCCATAACATGATGCGTAATCCATAAGTGGGGTCGGCAGGTGTCGTCAGCGTTATGTAAGGGAGTGTTAATGCTATGGCAATTAGTGCTGTGCTATCTTTGATAATCTCCATCTTGACAACCATTTTGGAGCGGCCTAACGCTATGACATAGTTGTTGTAAAGAGATGTGTATATAGTGAAAATGCCTCTTGCGAGCAAAATTTGAAAAAGTATTATTGCGGCATCCCATTTTGTCTCAAAAAATAAGTGAAAAATCGGTTCGGCCATAATTGTGACGAGAAAGATGATTGGCAGAATCAAGTATGTGGTCATGCGGTGCATTTTGCCAACTGCTCTGTTAAATCGAGTCTCGTCGTCTTGAAATTGTGATAGTACCGGTAAAAATGAAGCAGTTAGAATTTGTGATAGAGACGCGACCCCCATCAGACTCCATTTGTTGGCTTGTGTGTAGTAGCCCAATGATTTCAAGCCGACTCGGTTGCCTATAAGAAATGAATAGATGTTTTGAAAGAGTATGTTGAGAAACGAGCTTGCCATAATGCCCGCACCAACGTTGAATATTGACCTCAATGATTGCCATGAAAATACAAATGACGGCATCCATCGGCTTGTAAGCCATAGAATTAATGATTTGATTACAGCCAAAGATATTGTTTGCCACACAATAGCCCACGCACCATAATCATGTATTGCCATATAAATGCCTATTGTCGAGCTGACTATTAATGCAATGCAATTGGATATCGCTATCATCTTGACCGTCATCTGTTTCATCAACCTATTGGTTTGAACGATGGAAGTCGCATTAATGATAAACGACAAAAACATTACTCTTGATAAAGGGATGAGACGAGCGTCGTCTTGAAAACATTTGGCGATTAATGGGGCGCATAACCATAATATGGCGTAGAGCATGGTTGCTGTAACGATGTTAAACCATAAAACGGTGCTGTAATCGGTCTGTGTCGGTGATTTGCGTTGAATTAATGCGTAAGAAAATCCACTGTCGACAAACAACGTGGCAAATGCATGAAATACCATTACTGCTCCGACCAAGCCAAAATCTTCTTCTGAGAGAATATTGGCCAATATTATCCCGGTGATGGCATAAAGCACTTGTGATGAAACACGGTCTATAGTGTTCCATTTGAGTGTGCGGGCTGTCTGGAGCTTTAGGTCTTGCTGTTTTGGCATTTGTTATTGTTGGTCATCAATAGGGTAAGCTTTTACGCCGAGTGAACGATTTTTTATTTTGGGTGAGCCTTTATAGTATATTTTACCGGAACTTGCTCCTGAAATATTTAGTTCAGACAAGGGGTTGCACCCGATTGATCCTGTCCCGAGTAGTGAACATTTGATTTTATCGGCCGAGAAATCATCTGCTTGAATCGAACCGGTACCAACGATACTTAATTTGGCTGTTGTTGCGGAGCCATAGAGCACGATGATGCCGTTGCCGGTGCCGATTGATGCATCAAGAGAGTTTACGTCAATCTCTCTTACAACTAATCGGCCATTGCCGATGAGACGTGCGCGTAAAGACACTGTTGGAGACAGTGATACGACCCGCACCAATGAGTCTCCGCTGTTTTCAACTTTATTTAGAAATCGAGAATATACCGTCACGCGAGGTAAGTTGGAGTAGTCAATCCCATCGGTTGAAATCAGCATTTCCAGACAATTTTTGTTGTTGGAGAACATCAGCACGGATGCCATGTCGGCAGTTGCATCAAAAACTGCATATCCTGCGGAGTCGGCACTGCATTTATAGTCGACATTTATACCTTCAACGACTTTTAACTCAGTGAAGTCGTCTACAAAAAGTTCATACTTTTGAACTTCTTGAGCGTTTGCATATAGTGTGGCTATTGCAACACATAGCAAAGATATAGCGAATGTTTTCATATTCTATAGTTGTTGGTTTGTTAAATTTGTTACGGTGGGGAGTATGTCGTGTTCTATTCGCAAGAGTATTTCGTTTAGCTCGGTGTAATTTTCGGCTCGCAACATGGCAATTCGTGTGTCACGGAAAAATGGGATGCCTTTAAATAGGGGCGATGCGGCAAGATGGCGGCGTATGTGTAGTATTCCGCGATATTCGTCTATGTTGTCGATACTTTCTACAATCTGACGTCGGAGCAACGCAAATTTATCGGCAATAGACAATGTCGTATCGGGAATCCCTGTAAGCATCATTTGTTTCATTTCATTAAAAATCCAAGGAGCTCCAATTGAAGCTCTGCCGACCATGACTCCGTCTACTCCATATCGATTAAATGCTTGGCTTAGCTTTTGAGGAGTGGTGATGTCACCGTTGCCAATCAGAGGTATTGTAAAGCGGGGATTGTCTTTAATACGGGCTATCATTTCCCAGTCGGCTTCACCAGTGTACATTTGAGAGCGAGTGCGTCCGTGCACTGTCAGAGCTTTGATACCGCAGTCTTGGAGTTGTTCGGCAAGATCAACTATGATACGTGTATTGTGATCCCATCCGAGTCGGGTTTTTACGGTCACCGGTAGTTTTACTGCATCGACTACGGCTCGAGTTATTTCAAGCATTTTTGGAATGTCTCTGAGCATGCCGGCACCGGCGCCTTTTCCGGCGACTTTTTTTACCGGACAACCAAAATTTATGTCAATAATGTCGGGTTGGGCTTTTTCGACAATGCGTGCTGCCTCAACCATTGAATCTATGTCTCTGCCATAAATCTGAATGGCCGTAGGGCGTTCGCGTGGGTCGATGTGCAGTTTGCGGGTCGTGGCACTGATGTTGCGGATGAGGGCATCGGCAGAAACAAACTCAGTATACACCATATCAGCACCTTGTTCCTTGCATATAAGTCGGAAAGAGTGGTCGGTTACGTCTTCCATAGGTGCCAACATGATTGGTTTTTCGCCTAAGTCGAGATGTCCTATCTTCATTGTAATATATTGATTACTATATCAGCATCGTATTTTGATACGAAGTTAGCTAAATTATACGTAATGGTGAAATTTTGCGGTGTTTTAGACAAATTTCTCATCTAAGAGAGAGAATGGAATGGCAAGTAGGGGCAATCATTTGGGCTATTTCCATTATGTCATCGGTCGATAGGTCTTTTATTCGGGAAATTATATCTTCGGCATTTGACACTTTTCCGTGATATAGCATTGCTCGACCGGTCGAGATGGCTACTTGCTCTCGATTTTCGCTTCCAACAACGATTTGTCCAAGATATTGCTTTTTTGCAGCGTCAAGGGCGCGTGGTTTCATTGGTGATGATGCGAGACTTTCAAGTAAATTGTTAGTTACCTTGCGGCAGGCGTTTAGGTCGTCAGGATCGCATCCAAAGTATATTGCCATATATCCGCAGTCGGTAAATAGAGTCGATGAAGCGTCTACGTTGTATACATAACCACGACGTTCTCGAAGAGCAATGTTTAGCAAGGAATTCATTCCCGGACCGCCTAAAATATTGGTAAATAGAGCAATTGCATATCGCCGTCTATCATACATGCCCGGGATTCGAGCACCTATTATAGTGTGGCATTGATGAGTGTCGATCTTGTTTTGATAGTCAAAAGCCGGTAGCAGTGTTGGCTCTTTGCGAGATAATGGCTTGGTCGGATGAGACAGATGGCCAAAAAAGCGTTCGATTGTTTTAAATACCTTGTCGGGAGAAGCAGGCCCCATGTAAAAAAACACCATGTTGCCAGGAGTGTAATGTGTGGCAAGGTAATCATGGCACACTTCCGGGGTGAATGAATTGATTGTAGTAGTTGTACCAAGTATATTATGACCTAGTGAAGAACCTGAAAATAGCAAGTCTTCAAAATCATCAAAAATTGCTTCTGACGGTGTGTCAAGATATGAATTTATCTCATCGATGACAACTGCGCGCTCGTGCTCTATTTCAATTTGAGGGAATCGAGAATGACTGACAAGGTCGGAAATCAGATCTACGGCTCGCGATAGATTGCCTTTTGGAAATATTGAATACAAAAGAGTCTCTTCTTTTGTTGTATAAGCGTTTAATTCTCCCCCTACAGCCTCCATGCGATTTATGATGTGCCATGAGCGACGGTGGTCGGTACCTTTGAAAATAGTGTGCTCTACAAAATGAGCAAGACCATGATGGTGTGGAACTTCGTCTCGACTGCCAATGTTTACAGCCAATCCACAATACTCCACCATCGACTTGCATTTGCGGTGTACGATGCGCAAACCGTTTGGAAGAGTGTGATATGATATTGTATTTGTCATAAAATGTCCTGTTTAGATGTTTTTGGAAGAAAACATATAGGTAGGTCTCTACAAAAAAAATTACTCGTCGTCACGACGAATAATCCTTTTACCTTAAATCTAATACCATGAAAAACTGTTGCAAAGTTATAGATAGTATTTTATAATTGCAAATAAAAATATTTGATTTTCTGATGAATTAAATGTTTTTAACCTAAAAAGTGGAATTTAAATGAGCTTAGTCGCAAAAAGCACACTCTTATGCCACATTGTATGGCTTTGGAGTGTGCAAGAAGTAATGCTTGACGGGATTCGATAGGTCATTATTTTACAATGACCCTGCCGCCAGATGAGTGGGCCGTTAATGCAGGTGCATATTGACTCTGGATTGTTGCTATCCCGGATGAAAATATGCCACTATTGTTTGTGAACAGTTCGTAACTGAGCCGGTATATACCTTTTGGCAGATGTGTTACAAATATGTTGGTTGAAGCATCGTTGTTTTCGCGATAAAAGTATATCCCTTCTGCGATGATTGGTTGTGGCAGTTGTTCTACCGGCTCGAAGCAGGCGGCTCGTTCATCGATAATGGTTATGTAGTCGATGTCACGATTGGCTATGATTGTGAGGTTGACTTGCACACGGTCGCCAATATTGAATGAATCGGTTTCCTGCCATGTTGTTCCTTTGTCGGAATTGATGGATTGATATAGCGATTTGGTGATTGATAACTCATTGCAATTGTTTGCTTTTATTAAAGACTGCTCTCGGTCGTATTGGCTGTATACGGCTCCCCAAGATGGAGTGTCGCCGTATTTTACGATGTCTATGGTCGCTTTTGATGGCGTGATTGATGATATGTCTTTTCTGAAATATCCGAGGTCGGAATCTATTTTGTCGATTATAATGGGAAATCCGTTAATTGATATGTTTGTGCCGGTTGCCGGCTTTATCCATTTGCTTCCACATTTTAGGATTGTGGCAATAACCTCGCTTGTAGCAATTGATGTCCCCCAATCCATTGCTTCTTTTTGCAATATGAGCCATTGACGTATTAGGTCTATGTCATTGCTTTTGGGGTCTACAGAATGAAATGCATTGAGGATTGCCGAAGTGACGGTGACCTTGCCAATTGACCAGGGGGCTAAATTGTCAAGCGATGGCCACCACATACCTTTTTTAGGTGAATATGTAGAGTATTCGCGAAGTGACTCTATCACTTGGCGAGCGGTCGCAGAGTAATGATTGTTGTTGAGAATGATTGCCGCTATTGCTTTGCCATGAATGTCAAGAGATTTCCATGCTGATACCAAGTGTTGTATGGTCGAGTCTATTATTTGACGGTTGATAGAAGGTAATCGAGTCTCGGGATAATAGTCTCTGATATATGTGTAGTCGAGATAGTTCCCTTTAGGATTCTTTCGATATCGAGTTGCCGTTAATGAGTCTATATATGTAATCCCTTTTTCAATCATTGCCTCTAACTCATTATTGACCGGCAAATAATTAAGTTGTTTCAATCGTCCCATCAAATTGAGTATGCGTAGTGTTACCCATTCTGATGCTTCCGAGGTCTTTGCCGTCCAAGCCCAACCTCCATTGGATTGTTGAAGTTTCTTGAGATTCTCGATTGCTCTATTTGTGACTATGTCAATTTCTCTTCTATCAAATAGCAGTGCCAGACGAGTCATGCGCTCGGTGTCAGATTGAGCGTCCATCATCCAAGGCGTAGAACTTAGTAATGCTTGTTTTAGGTCTTGGTTGCGTTGTAACATGGATACTAATGTCGAGTCATTCTTGTCAGAGTGTTGCCAGCGATATAATGCTCGTCTGATTTCGGGATTGTCACGTAGGACGCCATCGGCTACTGCCACTGAAAATATTGCGACAGCTGACGATATGGCGTCATTTGATTGGTTGGATATGAATCCGGGTAATGCTGTAGCTACATACCATGTCGGGTTTTCACAAAATTCTAATGTAACAAGTGCATCATTTGGTATTTCCGCTAATTCGATGGAACTTTTGCCGGTTTTTGCCGGCAAATAAAATGTAGTGGCTTCAATGACCGGAGCAATTGTCGTAAGCACCGGGATTATAGTTTGTTCCCCATCGGTAAATGAGCCTGTCGTGGATTTTATACGATAGCCAATCATGTTGTCATCGTATGGAGCGATTAAGTCAAATATTGCAAGTGCCGATTGCTTAGAGTCAATGCTGTCGCATTGCTGGTGTAGTGAAATTATGTGCCCATTGATGGGGTTGAAAATTTCAATAGTGGTCGTTGCAACAATTAATGAGTCAGAGTTGTTCATTACCGAGGCGTTTAGAGTGCAATGGTCGCCGTTACGTATAAATCGAGGTAGATTGGGTTGCACCATGATAGGCTTATTGGCTATAATTTCCTTTGCGAGACTGCCGGTAGTTAATCTCTTGTCAAAAGCCAATGCATAAAGTTGCCACGTAGTGTTGGCATCAGGGGTGGTGAAAGCGTACTCTAATCGACCATTTGCATCGGTTGTGAGCATCGGTTCAAAAAACGCAAGAGTTACTTCGCTATCCCTATATTGAAAGTCATTGGCGTTTGGCTCGTTCTTGTTGTTTCCACTGCCTGAGTCTGATTGTGATTCTTCCTCATTTTCAATATCATCAAACCCCCTTGATTTGGTCATCATCGGAGTTGCTCCAATAGCGTTTTTGGTGTTGGAAGTCATTACAAGGTCTCTTGCCGATTCAGTCACAATAAACTCCTCTTTATGAGCATTCCCAAAACCAATTGAATAACCCCATGTTTGATATTGGGGTAGTGATATCTTGATTGGACGGAGTTGATGATACTCGGATGAAGTAGCATTATAATTAAATCCAAGTCCAAAACCGGCATTCAATTCGTAATTGTTGCCAAATGAATGAGTTGGGTATAGATGCAATGTGTGTTTTTTAATTTTGTCAAGAGCTTTGTTATACATGTTGAGTATCATTGCAGAGCGTAGGCCATTGCCTGAATTATCTTTTACGCTGAATGTCCAAGACTCTTTTGCTCCTGGGGTTATTTTGTCTCTGAAACTTTCGATTGAGAGTTTTATCCCATTTATAGAAGAGGAGGCAATTGCCGAAACTGTTTGGCTTACGTTTTGATATTCGCTTGTCGATGAAAATGTAATATCTATGGAATTAATGCCATTGGGTAATTTATATTTAAAATAATGCATTCCGGCTTTAACGGACATCCATCCTTGCTTGATAAAAGTAGAATCGGAGTATATAGCATAGTGAATGTAGGCTGTATCGGACGATGTCCCATATAGAATAGATGCTGTGAGATCTTCATCAAGAGAATATCGCTTTGTTGGAATCCATAAAGGGGCTTTTACCGGAGGCATTTTGTCAGAAGGACGATACAATGCTACGTTGTTAACGGTAACAGTGTCAGCTTGCGTTGGATTGTTAAGGTAAAATTGGATATCATATTCTCCTCCTTCGATACCGCTCCAGTCTACCAGAGAACTTTGAGAATTTATGTGTCCTATCTTGATAGTGTGGTTGTTATTGTCAATTATAGAGTAATTGACACATGTTAGGACTGCTTCGCCCATCGTATTTACTACTCTTACGTCGGGACGAAATGGGGTGCAGACATCTATAGCGTCCGGAATGGCTGCTTCAATAAAATAGGATTGCCCGATGGTGAATGTTTGTGTAGTTTCTTGGCTCTCACCGGTTGCAGCCGTTACTGTAATGTCTGCTGTGAATAGACCGTTGGTGATAGGCGCTGATTTTAATATTTCATCAGTGAAATTTATTACAAAAGAGCCATCTTGGTTTGTTGTCGTTGTTGTTGAGAAGAATTTGTAAGAAGAGTTGACATGCCACCATCCTAACTTGCGTTGTGCTACCGATAGAGATATGTTGACATTGCCATTGATGATTGGGAAGCCGGAAAATGTCTCGGCTTTACATGATATGGTGACATCTCCCGATTTAGGAATGTTACGTTGCAGGTTGGTAGTTGTTACTTGAAAGGTAGGTAATTTATAGTCAGATACGGTAAATCGAGTAATCCCATATCCATTTTGTGATTTCGGGTTTCGGTATTGAAGATAATATTGTCCTGTCAATTGATTGTCGGGTAATGTAAATTGACCTTTACATCTTCCGTAATCATCGGTATAAACGGTTGTCGAGTCGATAATTTGATGATTAGCATCTCTAAGGATGACTTTTATGTCAATATTTGATGCTGTATGCATTTTTTGATTGCGATAATTTTGAGCTATGATACTCCAGTTGACTGTATCGCCGGGGTGGTATATGGCAAGGTCAGTAAATCCATGTACGGCATAGTGCAATGTCGTGTCTGCAGAATATCCACGGTTGATATAAGCCGGATGGGCGTATCGGTCATTGCCTTTCTCGGCAAGCAGGCGTCCTTGGCCATTTATAATTGCTGTACCGTCAACATTGGTAGTGTATTTTTTGTCTCCGGCTGATGTGTTATAGCTTTTTAATAATAATGTTGCGTTTTCTATAGGCTTGCCATCTTTGGGATTGATTACAAATCCCCATTGGTCATTAGCATAATTGGCCGATCTTATCATTAAGTCGGTACAGAATACATAGTTGTATGATTTGTTGCTAAGGAAAGTCTGTCCATCTAAAATAGGGACAATGATGTAGCAACCGGGGGTGTTTAAGACAACCGGATGCTGAGATTTGGTAATAAATGGCAAAATGGAGTCTGTTTTGCATTTAATGGATTGTGTTAATGTGTATGACAATGGTTTTTTAGTATTGCCGTAGTAACGTTCTTTACCATCCCAATTGTCGATGCGGTAAATGTTGATGCTATAGGAGCGTGCGTTTTGATTGTCAATGTAGAGATGCAATGTGTCACCCGGGACAACAGTTTTGTTGCTGTTGATGACTATATGTTCACGCGAAATCTCATTGGCTATGTTTTTCAGATTGTTGTTGCGAATATATTCGGGAAATTTTTTGAGATTGTTATTGATGAATCGGTATAGTGTAGACTTATGATTGAGATTGTCAACCGGCCATGCGGCAATAAGTGCTTCTGAGGAGTATTCGCTATCCTTAAAATGGTTGTATAGCGTTATATATAGATCAAAAGCATGCCCATTCTCATAACCGTAAGTGTGTCTGGTTATGTAAGAAATGCGATCTATCTCGCAACGTATAAATGGAGCTGTATCTTCAGCATGGAATTGCAGTAATGCAGAATATAAACTCAGCACGCGTTGTGTGTTGGCGGATTGTAAGTCGAAATTTAGTTGTTGAAATGTTTTCAGAGGACATAGCCACTCGGAAGGAAAAAGGTTGTGCTCGTTTTCAAGAGCATCAATCATATCAATTGCATGATGAGCGATAAAATCATAAAGCGTAGGATAGAAAGTATAGTCGACGCGGTCAGCTTTTAGTATGTCTTGATATTTGGTTAAGCGTTGCAATTGTAGTTGTTTTGGGCATGACAGGGCAGAGTCGAGTAGTTGAACAATTTGCATTTGAAAATGCTTGCCACTCCATTGATAAATGTCGCTTGGCGGCAAGTCGGGCAATTGTCGGTTGTCGTATGTCCAACGGTTGCCGTTGTATATGTTTTGGTAAGTCTTGGCCAACAATAGATTTAATAGTGCTCGAGTACAATCGTCATTTTTATTTTGTATCACATAGCGTATCTTTTCGATATAATCGATAGTGTTGTCATTATCTATTGATGTACTCGCTATTCCGTAATCGATAATTGCTCTTATGGCGAGTTGCCCGTCTTGTTTTGATATAGCCGTTTTAAGTTTGGCTAAGGCAGAGGTCTCAACCTGTTTAGGAAATGCAAAGTCGGGTTTGGAAAATGCATTGTTTTCCCCCATAGCCAAAATAGGAAACAAAATAATCCAAAATAGAATAAGTCGAAAAACTGTCATGATATATAATTTAGTTGTTGCTATGAATGTAACAAATGTAAACAAAAAATAGATACTTCCCAATCATAGGGAAAGTATCTATTTGTATCGAGTACTTATAAATTTATTTTTAACGTTATTCCTTTTCCCCTTTCTTGGGTCTCATTCGAGAATGTTTGTTCATTATTTCACGTGTGAATTTCAGCTCAGCGTGTTTTAGCAGGAACAATTGTTTTTTAGAAAGAATATCCTTGAATAGTGGGAAATATTTCATCTCAATTTGACTTTCCTTGCCTTTTAATTCAAACTGCGCCTCAGCGGCTTTCTCATATTCGAGGTCGGAAATTTCACTTTTGCTTTTGTGAATTTTCCATGCTAAAGAGCGAGTCTCGCGCTGTGCATTGTGGATTTCTTCTTCCATTGCATCATAGATAGAGAAAAATTTATCTCGCTGATCTTCCGATAGGTTTAATTCTTTAGTTAAAAAGTTGTGCTTGTATTGGCGTACTTCCTTAAACCATTCGCGACGATTTTCATCGTTGTTGCGTCCTTGTGCATAAACATATGATGTTGCAAGAAATGCAAAAATAAAAGTTAAAGCTATAAAACGTTTCATATATGCGGAGTGTGTTATGTTGAGTTTTAAATTATTTTGATGCAAAAATATCGTTTATTTCCATCCCATTATTATACATATCCTCAAGCAATTCGTATTCAGAATAATTTTCAGGTTGATAGAAGTCTTCATAAAAATTATCGCTACTTAGTGCATTGGCAATAAATTGATTGTTCTCCATCGATAGAGAACCAGTGCCACTAAGATCACTGAACATCTTCATCATGCACCATACTCCGGCAAACATAGCAGCCATATAAATGTATGGGCGAACACGTTGCCACATTGTACGTTGTAATGCAATGTTTTCGGTAGGATCTTTTTCCGGCAAATTTTTGGCCATTTGCTCAGCAAAATTGGCAAAATATCCGTCGGGAACAATCATGCCGGAACGTCGTCCTACTTTGTCTAATATGTCATTGTCGTTATTCATATTCAATGATTTTTTAGATTTCTATTCTTATTGACTATTATTGACAAAAAAGGTTTAATCATTGTCGATAAAATATTGCTCTATTTTTTTTGCCGCAATGTGATAGGAGGCTTTTAATGCTCCGACAGAGGTCCCCAGTATCTCTGATATTTCTTCGTAGCGCATTTCATCATAGTATCGCATGTTGAATACGAGTCTTTGCTTTTCGGGAAGGGAAGCTATTGCTTTGCGAAGTTTCAACGCAATTGCATCTCCGTCGACATATTGGTCGGCTTCGATTGTGTTGACTAAATGCGATTCTTCGTCATCGATGGATATGTTGAGACGTTTACGCTCTCTAGCAAGAAACGTGATGCTTTCGTTGATGGCAATCTTATAAAGCCATGTCGACAACTTAGCATCGCCTCTAAATCCTTCGATTGAACTCCATGCTTTTAAAAACGTGTTCTGAAGAAGGTCGTTGGCATCATCATGGCTCGCTACCATGCGTCGTATTTGCCAATAAAGAGGCTCGCTATATAGTGTGATAACTTCGCCAAAGGCTTCACGGCAAGTTTTGCTGTTACGAAGTCTTTCCACCAATTTAGGGTCATCTTTGAGAGTCTCTTTTGCCATTATGAAATGTTATGCTTAAATTTGTCGGCAAAAATAGGCAAATTTTTCTAAATGGCAACCCTGACTGTTTTTAAAATGTCATAAAACTCCAAAATGGAAGTGGTATTAAGTACTAAGGTGATTTTAGTGGCGCTGTTGCTTACCACTGTAGCCGGATTGTCGACGGCTATTGGTAGCCTGTTGGCTTTCTTTACAAAAACAACCAGTACACGATTTCTGTCATCGGCATTGGGCCTGTCAGCCGGTGTGATGGTGTATGTGTCTTTTATGGAGTTGATGCCTGATTCCATATCGTCTATGACGGGAGCATATGGAGAAAAATTGTCTATGGTGTATGTGCTATTGTCGTTTTTTGGAGGTATGGGGCTGATTGCTCTTATTGACTTTTTGATCCCGGAAGATGAGAATCCTCATGAAATGCATTTGATAAGTGAAATGTCAAGGAAGGCAAATCCTAAGTTGCATCGCACCGGATTAATGATAGCTTTGGCTATCGGGGTTCATAATTTCCCTGAAGGCATGGCTACGTTTGTGTCGGCTCTGGAAGGGCTTGAAGTGGCTCTGCCTATCGTAATTGCTATTGCAATTCACAACATCCCAGAGGGGATTGCGGTGTCTGTGCCGATTTATCATTCAACCGGTAATCGTAAAAAGGCATTGATGTATTCGATGCTGTCGGGATTGGCTGAGCCGGTCGGAGCTTTGTTTGGACTCCTCTTTTTATTGCCTTTGTGGTCGCCGGTAGTAAATGCGGTGTGCTTGGCTGCTGTGTCGGGTATAATGGTGTTTATAGCATTTGATGAGTTGTTGCCGGGAGCAGAAGAATATGGACACCATCATTTTGCGGTTGGTGGAGTGGTCGCCGGTATGGCTTTAATGGGATTTGGGTTGTTGCTGCTATGATTTGTTGAAAATCACTATTTATGGTGATTGTGTTGATTGCTGTAAGTATGTAATTTTGCACCTTGAAATGACATCCCAATTAAGAAAATCAGTATTATATATTATTGTTCGCATGATATGTGTTGTGACATGTTGTGCGATGTCGAGTGCCTTTGCGTGGTGTGAAGAGCTGGCTATTGATACTTTGTTGTCGCTCAACGAAGTGTCGGTGACGGCAATCAAGCAAGGATGGGATGTGAGGCATTTGCCGGCTTCGACAACGTTGGTGACACGTGATAGAGTGGAACAAAAGCGTATGTTGACAATTCGGAACGCAAGTAATGTAGTGCCTAATTTGTATATCCCCGATTATGGGTCTCGCGTAACTTCGTCGATATATGTAAGGGGGCTCGGAGCGCGCATTGACCAGCCGGTCATGGGCTTGAATATCGACAATATACCCTATATGAATAAAGATAATTATGATTTCGACTTATTTGATATTGACCGTATTGAAGTGTTGCGTGGCCCACAAAGTACTCTATATGGGCGAAATACAATGGGGGGAGTCATAAATATTTATACGTTGTCACCACTTCAATATCAGGGGGTGCGAATGATGGCAGAATACAGTTCGGGTAATTCTTATAGGTTAGGAGTATCGGCGTATGAGAGATTTAATCCTGAATTTGGAATGTCGTTGTCGATATATGCTGGTAAAAGCGATGGTTTTTTTGTTAACGCTAATGATGGCATAAAATGTGATCATGATAAATCGTTGAGCATGAGATGGAAGACTCAATGGCGCCCGACATCAACGTTGAGTATTGACAATGTGTTGGGAATTCAAGATTCGAAGCAGGGTGGGTATCCATACCAATATGTGGAAACGGGAGCGATAAATTATAATGATACGTGTTTCTATAAGCGTTTTGCAATAACTGACGGTGTGACGGTAAAGTGGACCCTTGAAGATGTTGTGCTGTCGAGTATTACAAGTGTACAATGGCATGATGACAACATGACACTTGATCAGGATTTTTTGCCGTTATCTTATTTTACTCTTACACAGGCTCGGAGAGAATTGTCATTAACACAGGATTTTGTGGCAAAAGGAGTTGGCGACCAATATAAATGGCTCGGAGGTTTGTTTGGCTTTTATAAGAGAGGGCTAATGGATGCTCCGGTTACATTTAAGGATTATGGAATAAAACAACTTATTGTTGAAAATCGGAATAATGCAAATCCTTATTATCCAATTTCATGGGATGATGACGAGTTTGAGTTGTGGAGTGACTTTGTTAATCCTACGATAGGAGTAGCTCTCTATCATCAAAGTACATTGTCGATTGGACGGTGGAATTTATCAGCAGGACTGCGATTTGATGTAGAGCATAGCACACTTGAATATCGTAGTAAGTGTAATACCGGTTATTGGGTATGGGATGCGACGGTAACTCCCATTAAGCAGATGAGAAAAGAACTTATCAACATTGATGATGGAGGTAAATTATCAAAAACATTTGTTCAATTGTTGCCAAAGCTCACTGCATCGTATGGATTTGTTGAAGACAAAATGCGTGTATATGCGTCGGTGTCTAAAGGGTACAAGGCCGGAGGTTTTAATACGCAGATGTTTAGCGATGTGTTGCAACAACGTGTTATGGGAATGATGGGGCTTGCTCAGTTGTATGATGTAGATGAGGTCGTGACCTATAAACCGGAATATAGTTGGAATTATGAGATAGGTGGGCATGCAGAACTTTTTGATGGTAAGTTGAAAACTGAGATGTCGTTATTTTACATTGATTGTCGCGACCAGCAATTAACGATATTCCCCGAAGGAACGACAACCGGACGTATAATGACAAACGCCGGTAAAACGCGTAGCTATGGTGTAGAGTTGTCGGCTCGATACAAACCAATCGAATGTTTGTCACTTGATGCGTCCTATGGTTTTACCGATGCCCGTTTTAGAGAATATAATAATGGAAAGACGGATTTTTCAGGAAAAAAAATTCCTTATTCTCCGGAAAATACGCTATATGGTGGCGCCAATTACTCGGCCCCGCTTAGATGTTTTATTTTTGATAGTATCGATTTGGCAGTTAATTGCAGGGCAGTGGGTGATATCGCATGGGATGAAGCAAACATGGTGTCTCAGCCGTTTTATGCTTTGTTGGGAGCCTCGGTGAGATTGAATTGTGAGAAATATAACATGTCAATGGATATATGGGGGGAGAATTTGACCAATGTGAAATATTCTACATTTTATTTTGTTTCAATTGGCAATGCTTTTCTCCAGCAAGGAAAACCTCAGCGTTTTGGAATTACCTTAAGAATGAATATATAAATTATTAATTGTAAAATGTAATGAATAAAATTAAGTCAATTTTTGCCACAATAATTATGGCGCTTGTTCTTGCTTCATGTGTGTCAAGTGATAACGATGACACAATGGTAATCCGATATGATGTAGCTATGTTGAATGGCTCCATCAGTTCTAATGGAAACACTTTTGTTAGTTCCGGGGTTATGTATAAATTGTTGGTTGATTATGTAAGTGCAACAGCAGAACTTGAAATCGAAGGTGTGAAATTTTCGGAAAAAATGCCTATGGCAGTAACAATGTCGGTGTCGGGACTTTCTGTAGCCGCCAATACTGATGGTGCTTTGGTGGTCACCGGCTCTAACCTAATACCAACTGTG
>CAZLUB010000051.1:0-16036 GCA_964562595.1 uncultured Muribaculum sp.
AACACTTTAGCCTTTTTTATTTACGTTATCTTTTACTTGCGAAACTTAAATAAATTCTATTAATTGGTTTAAAGTAAATTTTTGAGGAACATTCTCTATGATTGGCATTAAGTTCTGCATCATTATTTCTAAATCTGTATTCAATCTCATTTCATAACAAATTGTATCCCATCCACCTGGTCTATTTTTGTCGTTATTTAAAAATTTTTGAAAAGATGCATATTCTTTGGGGTATTTAAGTATCGCATTCTCTAAAATCATTTTTTGATCTTCTAATGAAGGATTATTGATAGAACACTCCGGAGTAACCAAACCACATGAAAATCTATTTCGCTTAATAGGATTCCCATTATAGTCACAAAAAAGTTTAAATGATGCAAGCATACATTCTAAATCATGATCTTCGCATTCTATGGGAATTTTTTTATGATAATATGCCCAATATTTAGGATGAAATTTATCTAAAACTCCAATTCCTTTATTTGTACAAATCCAATCTCCTGTTTTATACATAAAATACTCTGTTTTGAATTTTTTAATTGTTTCCATTGTTTCTGTGTATTTGTTTATGCTTATCTCTGTTCATAAATTCAATATTTCTGGGGTCAGACATCTTTGATTTATCATCTTTAACCATATTCTTATGATGTCCCTCAATATTGTTATTAGGTAAATACTGTTCTCCCTTAACATGTTCTAACTTATTTGCTTGATCAATACGAGCATCCCTAACACCAGCATTTCGCATATTTTTTATGAATTTTTCTTTATCAATTTTGTTTAATGAATTTGCAATCTTTTCAACATATTTATTTTCTAAATCCTGTAGTTTATCATAGACTCTTGTCATTTCTTTCAATTGGATTCATTGTTGATTCTTCAGTGTAATCTGCTGATAATGCAAATATAACGTAATTGTTTTGTTTTTACAAGACAATACTTTGTAATTGAAGTTTATTGCTTGTTTGTTATTGAAATGGCAAATTGATATTACAAATATTCTGTCGAAGATGCATTATGATATGGTAATTTGGGCAAAATATTGCTCAATAAAATTTTTAGTATTAATTTTGCAACTCAAATTGAGAATATGCCAATTTAGGCATCTATAATCAGTAAATTATTAAGTATTAGATATGAACGTAACATTGGACAAGACCGGCAATGTGAGCGCAACGCTTACAGTGTCTATTGTAGAAAACGACTACCAGGAAAAGGTAAAGAAAGAACTTAAAGAAATCGGCAAGCGTCATGTAATTCCCGGATTTCGTCAAGGCCATGTGCCTTTTGGCGAACTCAATCGTCGCTTTGGCAAGCAAGTGACAAGCGATGTCATCAATCATGAAGTATATGAAACTGTCGTAAACTATATTCGTGATAATAAACTTGCCATTCTCGGAGAGCCGCTCCCCGTTGAAGTAAAAGAACTCGACTTGAAGAACGAGAAAGATTTTACTTTCCAATATGAAATCGGCTTGTCTCCTGAGATGGACATTGTAGTCGATAAAAATTTACATGTCTCTTATGTAAATATCGACGTCACCGATGAAATGATAAACGAGCAGGATGCTTCATTCCGTGAGCGTTTTGGCGCGCAAGTTCCGGGCGAACAGTTTGAGCCTAAAGCATTGGTCAAAGGAACAATGATGGAGCTAAATGCCGATGGAAGCATTAAAGAAGGTGAAGGCGCAATACAAAATCTCAGCGCAATCGTAGCTCCGATGTATTTCAAGGGCAAAGATGAAGGAGTCAAGTTTGAAGGAAAGAAAGTCGGTGACAAGGTGGTGTTTAATCCTTGGAACACTTGTGACGGAAACGTAGCCGAGTTGGCCTCTATGCTCAATGTGAGCAAGGAAGTGGCCGGCGATGTTAAGGCTGATTTTGAAATGGCCATTTCGGAAATTATCGTTGTGCGTCCGGCAGAACTTAATCAAGAATATTTTGACAATGTGCTTGGCAAAGGTAAGGCGTCTAACGAAGAAGAATATCGTGCCGGCATAAAGGCTATGATTTCAGCAGAACTTTCGCGTAACAGCGAGATGATGTTCCGCATCGATGCTGAAAAAGCCATGGTTGAAAAATGGGGAAATGTAGAATTGCCCGATACTTTCTTGAAAAAATGGCTCTTGGCTCGCAATGAAAGTTTGACGGACGAAAACATTGAGGCTGAGTATGAAAAAATGATTCCGTCGCTCAAATGGCAGTTGATCAAAGAGCGTGTAGCAGCTCTTTGTGAGGTCAAAATCGAAGAAAATGACGTAATGAATCAGGCTAAGATGGTTGCTGCAAGTCAATTTGCTCAATATGGTATGACCGGCATGGATGATGCAACAATATCTGACTATGCAAAGCGCCTGCTTGAGAACAAGGAATATCGTTCGCGTATCATAGAAGAGGTTGGTGATGCAAAATTGTTTGTTGCCATCAAAGAGAAAATCTCGCTTGACGAAAAGACAGTTTCAATTGAAGAGTTTAAAGAACTTGCCTCAAAGTAGCAAAAGAAAATAATCTTAAGCAGGCGATGTCGTTTTATTTACGACATCGCCTGCTTTTTTATCAGTTTAACTTTTGCCTCATGAGATTTGCCTAAGAAAAAATTGTGTGAATGTAATTTTTATTTACTATCTTTGATAAGTAAACCCAAATATGATATCAAAATCTATGAATGACGATTTTAGAAAATATGCTGTAAAGCATCTTGGAATGAATGGTCTTGCGCTTGATCAATATGTAGCGGCCACCAATGCCGCCAATATAACATCGAGCTATATATCCCCTACGATTATTGAAGAACGTCAACTGAATGTTGCTCAAATGGATGTATTCTCACGCTTGATGATGGATCGTATTATTTTTCTTGGAACAGAGGTTAATGACTATACGGCCAATGTGATACAAGCTCAGTTGCTTTATCTAGACTCTGCCGACCCGGGTAAAGACGTGTCGATTTATCTCAATTCGCCAGGTGGATCGGTGTATGCCGGTCTGGGCATATACGATACAATGCAATACATCTCAAGCGATGTAGCTACAATATGCACCGGAATGGCGGCATCTATGGCAGCAGTGTTGCTTGTGGCTGGTACAGCCGGGAAGCGATTTGCGTTAAATCATTCGCGTGTGATGATACATCAGCCTATGGGTGGTGCACAAGGACAAGCATCAGACATCGAAATAACTGCTCGCGAAATACAGAAATTGAAAAAAGAATTGTATACAATCATAGCCAACCACTCGGGGCAACCATTTGAAAAAGTAGAGCGAGACTCAGATCGAGACTATTGGATGACGTCGAGTGAAGCTAAAGAATATGGCATGATTGACAACGTACTCATCAAGGCAAAGCATGGCTAAAAAGAAAGATGTAGCAAAATGTGCATTTTGCGGCCGTCCGGTAGGCATGTCGGAAATGCTCGTGCCATCATCATTGAATGATGATATTTATATATGTGCCGAATGTGTCGATGTGGTGAGCGATATTTTGAAAGAATATCGTCATGAGGCACAAAATGGTAGTCGCGCAATTGATAATGCCGATATATTGGACGACCTGGTCAAACCTAAAGAGATATATGAATACTTAAATCAATATGTTATAGGTCAGGACGATGCCAAGCGTTATCTTTCGGTCGCAGTATATAATCATTACAAACGTCTTGCGCAGAATGATAACGACGATGTCGATATTGAAAAAAGCAATATAATACTTGTCGGGCCGACCGGTACCGGTAAAACATTGTTGGCAAAGACGATAGCGAGATTGCTTAAAGTGCCATTTACAATAGTAGATGCCACGGTGTTGACGCAAGCCGGTTATGTTGGAGAAGATATAGAAAGCCTATTGACGCGACTATTGCAAGTCGCAGATTATGACGTGGCCAAGGCAGAGCGAGGCATCGTGTTTATTGATGAAATAGATAAAATTGCACGTAAAGGTGATAATCCATCTATTACTCGCGATGTGAGTGGCGAAGGTGTGCAGCAAGGATTGCTTAAACTTCTTGAAGGGTCGGTTGTGAATGTGCCGCCACAAGGAGGTCGTAAGCATCCTGAACAACGAATGATTCCTGTCAATACCAAGAATATATTATTTATATGTGGTGGTGCATTTGAGGGAATCGAACGTAGGATAGCCCAACGCTTGAACATACATGCCGTCGGTTATTCAACAGATGCAACACGCCAAAAGGTAGAACGAGACAACTATCTTAAATACGTGGCACCTCAAGACCTGAAGGCTTATGGCTTGATTCCGGAAATCATAGGTCGCCTACCCATTCTCACCAATTTAGAGCCTTTGGGCAGGGATGCGTTGCGTCGTATTCTTGTTGAGCCCAAGAATGCAATTGTAAAGCAATATGAAAAATTGTTTGCAATGGATGGTGTAACCTTGCATTTTGATGATGATACATTGGACTTGATTGTAGACAAAGCAATTGAATACAAACTTGGGGCACGTGGGCTACGCTCAATAGTTGAGTCAATAATGATTGATTTGATGTTTGAGATGCCATCGTCAGATGTAAAAGAGTTTGTAGTCACAAAGGAATACGCTATTGAAAAATTACGCAAGGCTAATTTTGAATCAGACATGTAGTTTAATAAAAGTCTATTAGCAACAAAACTCTCTTAATTATGGCAAAGAAAATAGTTTTGACTGATGAACTCAAACGCCATTTTGGGTTTGATAAATTCAAGGGCAATCAAGAAGCTATTATTTCCAATCTTCTTGATGGAAATGATTCCTTTGTCTTGATGCCTACAGGAGGAGGTAAGTCATTATGCTATCAGTTGCCATCGTTACTTATGGAGGGAACGGCTATAGTAATATCGCCGTTGATAGCCTTGATGAAAAATCAAGTGGATGCTATGCGTCATTTTAGTGAAGATGATGGAATTGCACATTTCATTAATTCTTCGCTAAGTCGTGGCGCAATAGACTTGGTAAAGAACGACATAATAGAAGGCAAAACCAAATTGCTATATGTTGCTCCGGAGTCTTTGACTAAAGAAGAAAATATAGATTTTTTAAAAACGGTTCCCATCTCATTCTATGCTGTCGACGAGGCTCATTGCATTTCGGAATGGGGGCATGACTTTCGCCCTGAATATCGCAAGATCAGGCCTATTATAAATGAGATAGGTAAGCGCCCTATCGTTGCATTGACGGCAACTGCTACTCCAAAGGTACAACATGATATACAAAAAAATCTTGGAATGCAGAATGCGGTTGTGTTTAAGTCTTCGTTTAATAGAGATAATCTTTATTACGAAGTTCGTCCCAAAACAGCCAATATAGATAAAGAAATTATACGTTATATTAAGAATAACGAAGGAAAAAGTGGCATTATATATTGTTTAAGTCGCAAGAAAGTTGAAGAACTTGCAGAGTTGTTGCAGGTAAACAATATTAAGGCATTGGCTTATCATGCAGGCATGGATAGTGCAACCCGGTCGGAAAACCAAGATGCATTTTTGCTTGAAGATGTAGATGTAATTGTTGCGACAATTGCGTTTGGCATGGGTATAGATAAGCCTGATGTTAGATTTGTTATTCACTATGATATTCCTAAATCATTAGAAGGATATTATCAAGAAACCGGTCGCGCAGGCCGAGATGGCGGAGAAGGACAATGCATAACATTTTATGCAAATAAGGATTTGCTAAAAATGGAAAAATTTATGCAGGGCAAGCCGGTCACCGAGCAAGTGATTGGTAAGCAGTTGCTGATTGAGACGGCGTCTTATGCCGAATCGTCAGTGTGTAGGCGCAAGTCGTTGTTGCATTATTTTGGCGAGGAGTATGCTTACGACAATTGTGGGAACTGTGACAATTGTTTAAATCCAAAGAAAAAAGTGGACGCGAAAGAGGAATTGTGTGCGGTGATAGAAACTATAATCGCTATAAAAGAGAAATTTAAAGCCGATCATATTATAAACGTCATGATTGGTCGCAATAATAATACGGTAAAATCATACAATCATAACGAGTTGGACGTGTTTGGCTGCTTGCAAGGGTCGGATGAACGTTTTCTCAATGCTGTAATACGACAAGCTATAATTGCCGGATATATTGATCGGGAGATAGAAAACTATGGGCTACTAAAGGTTACAGATAAAGGAAAGAAGTATCTTAAAAAACCTGAGGTCTTTAAAATCGTTGAGGATAATGATTTTAGCGAAAATGAAGAAGAGGCCGTTGTCAAAGGAGGTGCAGCATGTGCAGTAGACCCTGAATTGTATAATATATTAAAGGATTTACGTAAAAAAATTGCTAAAAAATTGGAGTTGCCTCCTTATGTGATTTTTCAAGATCCGTCACTTGAAGCCATGGCTACCACCTACCCTATTAATATTGATGAGCTAAAAAATATACCAGGCGTTGGAGAGGGAAAGGCAAAAAGGTATGGTGAGGAATTTGTAAAGATTATAAAATCTCATGTCAAAGAGAATGAAATAGAACGCCCTGAAGATATGAGAGTAAGGACTATGCCCAATAAAAGCAAATTGAAAATCTCAATTATTTTGGGCATTGATCGCAAGATTGACCTATATACGTTGGCCGAATCAAAAGGACTTGAGTTTAGTGAATTGCTTGAGTCTATTGAAGCAATTGTTTACTCAGGTACAAAAATCAATATCGATTATTTTATTAACGAAACAGTTGATGAAGATCATCAAGAAGATATATTTGAGTATTTCAAAGAAAGTGAAAGTGATGACCTTGAAGAGGCATATAAAGAATTAGGTTCTGATTATAGTGAAGAAGAGATAAGGCTGATTCGTATCAAATTTATGTCGGAAATGGGAAACTGATATCGTAATAAAGACTATAAAATCAACCCCGGAAGTATGACAATGCTTTCGGGGTCAGTTTTGTAATCATAATAAACATTGTAGAGTTGGTATGTGTGAAAATAGACCAATGGTGTATGTATTTTATTGCAAAATAAAATGATAAAGCACAAAGAATAAATTCCACCCGAGGATGAGGTTTTGGCAAACAATTTAGAAGTGAAAAATGAGTTGTGTTATTGCCGGAAAAGTAGTAAATTTGTGCCTTAATATTTTATATAAATCAAAAATATACATTCCGAGCATGGTAGTTTTTTTCAAAAAAGGAGCAAGCCTCATTATTGCTGTTGAAACAAATCATAAGTTCACTGATGGTGAAAAAGATAAATTGTCGTGGTTGTTTGGAGGAGCTACCCCACTCGCCAGCACATCTTTGAAAGGACGTTTTATAGGTCCTCGTCGAGAAATGATTACTCCATGGAGTACTAATGCTGTTGAAATTACTCAAAATATGGGCTTGGATGGTATTAGTCGTATTGAAGAGTTTTATCGAACTAATGATGAATCGCCACGTTTTGACAAGATGTTGCAACGTGTTTACGATGGACTAAACAGCAAGGTGTTTGCTATTAACAAAACACCTGATCCAATTGTGTATATTGATGATATTAGTGAGTATAATAAACAAGAGGGATTGGCTCTAAGCCTTGAAGAAGAACAATATCTTAGAGATTTAAGTGAGAAACTTGGACGACCATTAACAGATAGTGAGGTTTTTGGATTTTCACAAGTCAATTCAGAACATTGTCGACACAAAATCTTCAATGGTACATTTATCATAGATGGAGAAGAAAAGCCGATGTCGCTTTTTAAACTTATAAAGAAAACATCGCAAGTCAACCCCAATCGGCTTGTTTCGGCATATAAAGATAATGTTGCCTTTGTAGAAGGGCCTAAAGTAGATCAATTTTATCCTATTAATCCTGATAAGCCTGATTACTTTGAAATAAAAGATATAGAAACTGTAATTTCACTTAAAGCTGAGACTCATAATTTCCCGACGACTGTCGAACCGTTTAATGGCGCAGCTACCGGTACGGGAGGTGAAATACGCGACCGACTTGGTGGTGGAAAAGCAAGTCTGCCTATTGCAGGAACTGCGGTATATATGACATCTTATCCTCGTATGTCGGCAGAACATCGATGGGAATTGATGATGAATCCTCGCGCATGGTTGTATCAGACACCTTGTGATATAATGATAAAAGCGTCAAATGGAGCGTCCGATTTTGGAAATAAATTTGGTCAACCTCTTATCTGTGGTTCATTGTTGACTTTTGAACACGACGAGAACGGCAAGATGTATGCATACGACAAGGTGATTATGTTGGCCGGCGGTGTTGGCTTTGCAGCTAAGAAAGATGCGATAAAAGGAGAGCCTGAGCCACATGAAAAGGTTGTAATCATGGGAGGCGACAATTATCGTATTGGTATGGGTGGCGGTGCGGTATCATCGGTAGAAACAGGACAATATGACAATTCGATTGAACTTAATGCAGTGCAAAGAGCCAATCCTGAGATGCAAAAACGTGTCAGCAATGTGATCAGAGCACTTGCAGAGAGCGATAACAACCCCATTGTTTCGATTCACGACCATGGAGCCGGAGGTCATCTCAATGCGTTGTCTGAGCTTGTTGAATCGACGGGAGGTCACATAGAAATTGATGCATTGCCAATTGGAGACAAAACTCTTTCTGCCAAGGAAATTGTAGGCAATGAAAGCCAAGAACGTATGGGTATGGTTCTAAAATCGGAGGATATTGAGTATGTTAAACGTATTGCCGAGCGTGAACGTGCACCATTCTATGTAGTGGGAGAAACAACCGGAGATAATCGATTTGTGTTTGAACAGAAAAATGGAGTCAAGCCAATCGACTTGGGAATGTCTGATATGTTTGGAAATTCTCCTAAAACAGTGATGTCTGACACTACTGTAAATGCTATATATAAAGATGTTGACTATGAAGCGTCTAAGATAGACGACTACCTTCGCGATGTATTAAGTCTAGAAGCTGTGGCTTGTAAAGATTGGCTGACCAATAAGGTTGACCGTTCCGTAACAGGAAAGATTGCACGTCAGCAATGTCAAGGAGAAATACAGTTGCCTTTGAGTGATTGTGGAGTGGTTTCGCTTGATTATCAAGGTAAGGCGGGAATAGCAACATCTATAGGGCATGCTCCTCAAGTAGCGTTGATTGATCCGGCTAAGGGATCGGTCATGTCTATTGCCGAATCTTTGACAAATATAGTCGGTGCTCCAATTGCTAATGGCATTAAAGGTATTTCATTGAGTGCCAATTGGATGTGGCCTTGTAAGAATAAAGGTGAAGATGCTGCTCTTTATCGTGCTGTAGAAGCATGTAGCGACTTTGCTTGTGCATTGGGTATTAATATTCCAACCGGCAAAGACAGTCTGTCAATGACTCAGAAATACGGCAATGAAAAAGTTTATGCTCCCGGAACGGTAATCATATCAGCTGCCGGAGAGGTTACAAATGTACGAAAAGTAGTCTCCCCCGTTTTACAAAATAAAAAATCCACATTATATTATATTGATTTCTCTTCAGATGCATTAAAACTTGGTGGCTCGGCATTTGCTCAAACTTTAAATCGTCTTGGCGTTGATGCTCCTACGATTGTTGATGCTCATCAATTTGTTAAGACATTCAATGCTGTTCAGCGACTTGTAAATGATAAAGCATTGCTTGCGGCTCATGATGTATCAGCGGGAGGCTTAGTTACAACATTACTTGAAATGACTTTTGGTAATGTAAACGGAGGCCTTGAGTTTAATACTGGTGGATTTGCGCAATGGGGAGAAAATGATATTATTAAGATACTTTTTGCAGAAAATCCGGCATTGGTGATACAAGTTGCTGATACCAAATTGGCAAAAGTGGAAAGCGTGCTGGACAATGCAGGAGTAAGGTATTGCGCAATCGGAGTTCCGCAAAAAGAGCGTTCGATTATGATAAACCATGATGGAACAGAACACATGTTGGGTATTGACTATTTGCGTGATGTGTGGTTTAAATCGTCTTATCTTATGGATGTAGTGCAGAGTGGTGAAAAATGTGCCGCTATGCGTTTTGAAAATTATAAGAAACAACCTATACGATATCGTTTCCCAAAAGGATTTAACGGAAAACTCGCATCGAGAGATCTCTCTTTAAGACGAGATGAGAAATCGGGAATAAAAGCTGCTATAATCAGAGAAAAAGGAGTTAACGGAGACAGAGAAATGGCCTATTCTCTTTATTTGGCGGGATTTGATGTTAAAGATGTTCACATGACTGACTTGATGTCGGGAAGAGAAACTCTCGAAGATGTTAATATGATAGTCTTTTGTGGAGGATTCTCCAATTCAGATGTCTTGGGCTCTGCAAAAGGATGGGCCGGAGGCTTCTTGTGGAATAGCAATGCAAAGGCTGCATTAGATCGATTCTATAAAAGAGATGACACTTTGAGCCTCGGAATATGTAATGGTTGTCAGTTGATGATAGAGTTAAATCTCATTAATCCTGAACATCCCAAGAAGACCACCATGGAGCATAATATTTCACATAAATTTGAGTCTCAGTTCCTTGGCTTGACAATACCTGAAAATAATTCAGTAATGTTTGGATCGCTTTCGGGAATGAAAACTGGTATTTGGGTTGCTCATGGTGAGGGACGTTTTAATTTGCCCGAATCATTAGATAAATATAATGTTGTTGCTAAATATAATTATTCATCTTATCCTGCAAATCCTAATGGTTCACGAGCATCAGTAGCAGGTCTTGCATCGGCCGATGGTCGACATCTTGCTATGATGCCACACTTGGAACGAGCCATTTTCCCATGGCAATGTGGTTATTACCCAGAATCTCATCGCAATGATGATGTGACACCTTGGATTGATGCTTTTGTGAATGCTCACAAGTGGATTGAAAGGAAAACAAAACACTAATCTATGGGAGGTTTTTTTGGAGTAGCAAAGCACGATGAGTGTGTCAACGAACTTTTTTATGGCGTTGACTATAACTCACATATGGGTACAAAACGTGCCGGGATTGCAACTTGCTACAATGGAGTGTTTACTCGCTCTATCCATAATATTGAAAATGCTTATTTCCGCTCTAAATTTGAAGGCGATTTAAAAGACTTTAAAGGTAATGTCGGCATCGGTGTGATAAGCGACACCGATGCTCAACCGATTATAGTTAATTGTCATTTAGGTAAATTTGCGATAGTGACAGTCGGTCGCATCAATAATATCTCGGAATTAGAAAAGGAATTGCTTGCTAAAGGGCATCATTTCTGCGAACATAGTTATGATATTATTAATCCAACCGAGATGATCGCTGCATTGATAAGCGAAGGCTCAGACTATGTCAGTGGAATTGAAAACGCTTACTCTAGAGTGAAAGGCTCTTGCTCAATGTTACTTTTGACTGAAAATAGCATTATCGCAGCTCGAGACAAGTTAGGACGTACACCTGTAATTGTTGGTAAAAAAAATGGTGCGCATGCAGTTACAAGTGAGACTTGTGCTTTTGGAAATCTTGGTTATGATGTTGAATATAATCTTGGCCCAAGTGAAATACTCGAAGTCTCAGCTGATGGCATAAAGCAACTCAAAAAACCTGAATTGCCAATGCAGATGTGTTCATTTTTATGGGTATATTATGGATTTTCTGCATGCGAATATGAGGGCAAAAACGTTGATGAAATGCGATATGATGCCGGTCTTGAAATGGGAAGACATGATGATACCGATGTCGATTTTGTCAGTGCAGTCCCAGATTCTGGAATCGGCATGGCTCTCGGTTACGCGCAAGGAAAAGGTGTTCCCTATCAACGAGGATTGGTGAAATATACACCAACATGGCCTCGTAGTTTTACGCCAAGTACTCAAGAACGACGTGAGTTAGTCGCAAAGATGAAATTGATACCTAATTACACTTTATTAAAAGGTAAACGTATGATTTTTTGCGACGATTCAATCGTGAGGGGCACTCAATTACGTGATAATGTCAAAGATATATTTAATTGTGGCGCAAAGGAAGTGCACATTCGCATCAGTTGTCCTCCTTTGATTTATCCGTGTCAATATATCAATTTTACATCGTCAAAGGGTAAGATGGAATTGATAACTCGTCGTGTAATTGAAGAACTAGAGGGAGATCCCGATAAAAATCTTGATAAGTACGCAACCACTGATTCTCCTGAATATAAAGCGATGGTGGAGCGTATTAGAGAAAAATTGGGTTTAACTTCGTTGAAATTTAATTCGATAGAGACTATTGTAAAAGCTATAGGTCTGCCTAAATGTAAGTTGTGTACACATTGTTTTGACGGAAGTAGCTTTTATTAATTATTTTGTCTTAATAAATCCCGAAAAAAGACTAACTTTGTCTTTGATTATTACGTAACTAATTAATAATTTATCAAATATTTTATAAATCATGAGTCTAAACATCATAGTGCTCGCTAAGCAAGTCCCCGATACTCGCAATGTGGGCAAAGATGCAATGAAAGAAGATGGAACAATAAATCGTGCTGCATTGCCGGCCATCTTTAATCCAGAAGACCTTAATGCTCTTGAACAAGCCCTAAGGTTGAAGGACGCAAATCCCGGTTCGACCGTGACCTTGTTGACCATGGGTTTGCCACGTGCATCTGAAATTATCCGAGAAGCAATCTATCGAGGTGCAGATGGTGGCGTAGTGTTGACCGACCGTGTGCTTGGTGGTGCCGATACTTTGGCTACATCTTATTCTTTGTCTCAAGCTGTACGCAAGTTTGGAAAGTATGACATCATTTTAGGCGGTCGCCAAGCAATCGATGGCGATACAGCGCAAGTAGGTCCGCAGATAGCAGAAAAATTAGGTATTCCGCAGGTAACTTATGCAGAAGAGATTATATCTTTGGAGAATGGGTATGTAACAGTAAAGCGTCGTCTTGAATCAGGAGTTGAAACAGTTAAAGCTCCCCTCCCTTGTGTAGTTACAGTGAATGGCTCGGCTGCTGAATGTCGCCCACGAAATGCAAAACGCATTCAAAAATTTAAATATGCAGTTTCAACAAGTGAAAAGACATCTTTGACCGATGATTTAAAAGCATTGGTAGATGCTCGTCCCTATCTTAACATCCCTGAATGGAGTGCTGCTTATGTTGAAGCTGATCCAGAACAAATCGGCATGACCGGTTCGCCTACCAAGGTTAAGGCAATCGAAAATGTTGTATTTACAGCAAAAGAAAGCCGCTGTTTAGACAACGATGATGCAAAGATTGAGGATTTGATTAAAGAACTTATTGCTAATCACACAATCGGATAACCAACCCTATCTAAAATCTTGAAAATTATGTCAGATAAAAATAATTTAATCGTATATTGCGAATTTGATGAAGGTAAGGTAGCCGATGTTAGCTTGGAATTGCTGACCAAAGGCCGAGTGCTTGCCGATAAACTGGGTGTTAAACTTGAAGCTCTTATTGTAGGTGATAAACTCGATGGCGTAGAAAATCAAGTATTCCCTTATGGTGTAGATGTAGTGTATAAAGTTGCTGATGATCGACTATATCCATATACATCCAATCCTCATGCCGCTGTGCTGATAAATCTTTTTAAAGAAATTACTCCTCAAATATGTTTGATGGGTGCTACTTGTATAGGTCGAGATTTAGGTCCTCGAGTATCATCAAGTTTACATAGTGGATTGACTGCGGATTGTACTTCACTCGAAATCGGAGACCATAAAGATCCTAAAACCGGCAAGGAATATCAAAACTTGTTATATCAAATCAGACCGGCTTTTGGTGGAAACATTGTAGCTACAATTGTAAACCCGGAATGTCGTCCACAAATGGCAACTGTGAGAGAAGGAGTCATGAAAAAAGAAGTCAAAGACCCCACCTATCAAGGAGTAGTTGTCAATCTTGACGCATCAAAATATGTGAAACCCGAAGATTTTGTGGTTGAAATCATAGACCGTCATATTGAAAAGTCAAAAATCAACATCAAAAATTCACCGATAATTGTTGCCGGAGGTTATGGAATGGGCAGCAAGGAAGGATTTGATTTACTTTTTGACTTGGCGAATACGCTTGGTGCTGAAGTAGGAGCATCGCGAGCTGCTGTAGATGCTGGATTTTGCGAGCATGAACGTCAAATTGGTCAAACAGGTGTAACTGTGCGTCCTAAATTGTATATAGCTTGTGGTATTTCAGGTCAGATACAGCATATTGCCGGAATGCAAGAGAGCTCAATCATTATTTCAATCAATAATGACCCCAATGCTCCCATTAATACAATCGCAGACTATGTTATAACCGGAGATGCTGAAGACATAGTACCAAAACTTATTAAGTATTATAAGAAAAACTCAAAGTAAAGAATCATGGCTAATTTTTATAATGACAATCCGGTACTTAAGCATCATCTTAACCATCCTTTGATGCGTAAGATAGTAGAGCTTAAAGAACGCAATTATAGCGAAGCTGAAGAGTTTGACTATGCTCCTTTCAACTTTGAGGATGCAATGGATAGTTACGACAAAGTACTTGAAATTGTGGGTGGTATTTGTGGTGATGTTATCGCTGAAAATGCAGAAAATGTTGACCACCAAGGTCCTCGTGTTGAGAATGGCGGCGTAATTTATGCAGATGGCACACAGCAGAATCTTGATGTGTGTAGAAAAGCCGGTCTGATGGGCATGGCAATGCCTCGCCGTTATGGAGGTTTGAACTTCCCTATCACTCCCTATATCATGGCTGCAGACATCGTTAGTCGTGCCGATGCCGGCTATGAAAACCTATGGGGACTTCAAGATTGTGCCGAAACATTGTATGAGTTTGGTGATGAAGACCAAAAACAACGCTATCTGCCACGAGTGTGCAATGGCGAGACCATGTCTATGGATCTTACTGAGCCTGATGCCGGTTCCGATCTGCAGTCGGTAATGTTGAAAGCAACACAGCTAGAAGACGGCTCATGGGTGCTTAATGGCGTGAAGCGTTTTATAACTAATGGAGATAGTGATATCCACTTAGTCCTTGCGCGTTCAGAAGAAGGTACAAAAGATGGTCGCGGATTGTCGATGTTTATTTATGACAAGCGCAATGGTGGAGTGACTGTACGTCGCATTGAAAACAAACTTGGCATTAAAGGTTCTCCTACTTGCGAGTTGGTATATAAAAATGCGAAAGCCGAACTTTGTGGCTCTCGTAAATTGGGACTCATAAAATATGTAATGGCGTTGATGAATGGCGCTCGTCTTGGCATCGCAGCACAATCTGTTGGTATTAGTGAAGCCGCATATCGTGAAGCATTGGCTTATGCTAAGGATCGCCGTCAGTTTGGCAAGGCTATTATTGAATTCCCGGCTGTAACTGAAATGCTTGCGATTATGAAGGCTAAATTAGATGCTTCGCGTGCATTGCTCTATGAAACATCTCGTTTTGTAGATATCTATAAAGCATATGATGATATAGCAAAAGAACGAGTATTGACACCTGAAGAGCGTACAGAGTCTAAAGTATATAGCAAATTGGCCGATGCATTCACCCCTCTAGCCAAAGGATTAGGTAGTGAATATTGCAACCAAAATGCATATGATTGTATTCAGATTCATGGTGGCTCCGGATTTATGAAGGATTATGCTTGCGAGCGTATTTATCGAGATGCTCGTATTACTTCAATATATGAAGGGACGACTCAATTACAAGTCGTAGCCGCAATTCGTTATGTGACTACAGGAGGCTATCTCAATCAAATACGTGCATACGAAAATAGTGAAATTGCTGATGCCTATAAGCCACTAAAAGAAAAATTGGTGGACATGACTAATGCATATGCTGCTGCAGTTGAGAAGGTAACCGCATACAAAAATCCTGCTTATACTGACTTTATGGCACGTCGCATGGTAGAAATGGCCGGATACATAATAATGAGCTACCTACTCATTATTGATGCGTCACGCAATGAGGCTTTTGATAAATCGGCACGTGTTTATTGTAAGATGGCACAAGCAGAAGTCGCAAAGCATGTTGACTATATAAATGGATTTACTCCAGAAGAATTTGACTTGTTTAAGCAAGATTAAAAAAATCCTCAAATATTACAAAGAAAAGAGATGGAGTATTAGTGATCTGACCCCAAAAAGTTGGACGGATTAATAATAAATTTTATTGGCAAAGA
>CAZLUB010000052.1:0-15561 GCA_964562595.1 uncultured Muribaculum sp.
TTTAGCCTTTTTTATTTACGTTATCTTTTACTTGCGAAACTTAAATAACATGAAAAAGTGGATTGTATTTTTATTAGGATTTGTTGCCGGTTGTATTTTAACAATCCTTGCATTAGTTGTAATTGGATATGCAATGAATACTACAACAAACACAGTCACAGAAGAAAATGCAGATTACTATCCGGGACTAATTTTATTCGAACAGCCAGGTGAAGAATTTTCAGCACAATCATTTGAAGCAATGCAAGTATTGTCAAGCAATATGGCATTGGCTCATTCCGGTGAAAATAAATACGGAAGAACAACATATTTCGGGACATTAGTATTACTCATCGGCGATGAAAACACTCATTTCTATGACGAACAGATTGTAGAAGTAAAACAAGGAAAAGTCGCCCGACATATCGGAACATATCAGTATGAAAACAGACGGGAAATGCTCAAAACTGTTCCTGTCATAAAAATATTTGACAAGCAATAGATAAAAGGCATCGGAAATTTTCCGATGCCTTTTATCTATGTTTAATATTGTACTTTAGAGATGTAAAACAATCTCACTTATAAAGCTCCGCATCTCACATTATATATGCAAAAAAACAAGGGATTATTGTTTTACCCAATTTTCCACATCATCACCAAAATCGTAAACTATTATCCGCGTATCTGAAATCTTTTCATATGATACATTCTCAATATAACCATCTTCTGAAATATATTTAAATCGAAACTCTTTCGAATAATGTATATATGTAAATGTTTCGTCCTGATCAATATGGCCTCCGTCATTTTCATAGACTCTTCCAGAGCCATCTTCATTGAAAGTATAATATACAAAACCATCATCAGAAAATTTATACTTCCAAGTCCCTACTAAAAAGTCTTTGGATTCAACTTTTTGCTCATCATCATCGTCATCGCTACAAGCTGAGAGAGTCGAACTAATCAAAGTGCAAAGCAACACTAAAATTAAATTATGCACATACTTTAATTGAAAAAATTTTGTCATAATATATATATTATATCGTTTAAATGTTAAAAAATTATGCGAATATATATATATAACCAAATTTTTCAATGTGTTTTTCAACACAAAATCTCAATTCGTCAAAAAATATGGGTGAGAGTCTTCAATGAAATACACTCATAAAAATGTCTTATTTTTGCTTTGCACGCTTAAAAATCCACAACTATCAGACAATGAGAAGCGACAAGGTCACCTGATGCGCGGTAGTGGCAGCAGGCGTGAAATTGCGGCTCTGACCCATGTTATAATTTTTCTTACATGTGTAGGCTTTGATGCAGACAAAGCGATTTGACGATTAGCAATTTCTTGAGCCAACCGCTCTTCGTCCCAATCATCATGAAATTTAAGCAACCTCATAATAGTATTTGTGCGTTCTTCTTCATCTCCCCGATTATCACAATCAATTATCAATGTCAAAGCAATAGCAGTATATGCCTCAAGCAAACCGTCGTACACCTCACGGCGATAGGCAAAATGCGACATCAGATGCTCTCTGACAGTCATAGCCAATGACAATTGGCGCCACCGTTGGCCACTCCACAATCCATTTATGTTTTGTCGATAAACGGCCATGGGGCGGTTTATAAAATGAATCGTACCTCCGTTTTCAGCATGAAGCATGTGGAGTGCGTAATCAAAAACCGTTATTTCACCAATCCATTCAGGCATGACCGATAAAGCACTTCTCCGGTACATGACCGACAAATTAGTAATCACATTGGCTTTGGCCAATTGTTCTATAGTCATATCGCATCTCTGTCCGCCGTTGCTCAAACTCATCGTATGGCTATCAGCAAAATAATTAACCACCCTATGGAAACATACATTGCAATCGCCATTACGCTCCATATACTCCACCTGCCGAGCCAACTTGCGCGATGCACACCACCAATCATCACCCTCGCATATTGCAATATACTTGCCCGAGCAACGGCTATATGCATCCATGAAGTTACGTTGCAATCCGATATTTTGAGACCTATCGATAAATTTAATCATATCGGGATAACGGTCGGCCCAATCACGACATCGGCGGGCAGTGCCATCGGTCGAAGCATCGTTGGCCACTATTACTTCTATCGGGAAATCCACACGTTGCTTGACAACGCCTCTGATGGCCTCATCAATATAATCTTCTTGATTATAAGTAATCATTATGACACTGACCAATGGCTTAGAGTTTTTCATTTTACCGAGATAGATTACCATTTATAATAAAAAAAGAGCCGGATGACAATCAACCGGCTCAACACTAAACACTTTTGTTGCCTTGGAAGGATTCGAACCCTCACAGGCGGAACCAGAATCCGAAGTGCTACCATTACACCACAAGGCATTACATCTCGCGTTTGCGTTTGCAAAGTTATATTCTTTTTTCATCTCAACAAAATATTTGACTATTTTTTTGTTCTGAAAAATAGAAGTAAATTTGTCAACCAAATCCTAAATTTTCACTTCGATGTTTATTGCATCTCAAAAGAAAAAAGAAAATATTGCCGAATATCTTTTATATATGTGGCAAATTGAAGACTTGATCCGCGCCAACGACTTAGACATTGACAAAATCAAAGCCAACGTGATCGACCAATATTCATCATTGTCACAAGAGCAATATCAACATTTGACTGATTGGTATGAATCGCTCGTTGACATGATGCGCTCCGAGGGGGTTGCCCAATCGGGACATTTACAACTCAACAAAAACGTCATAATACATCTAAACGACCTCCACATACAACTGCTCAAGAGTCCCAAACATCCCGAATATTCAGCAGAATTCTACCGAGTACTTCCATTCATTGTTGAGCTACGTTCTCGCCAAGGAGAGAATAAACTTGGTGAGATTGAGACTTGTTTTGCATTGCTATACGGAACAATAATGTTGCGCTTGCAAAATCGAGAAATATCTAATGACACACAAGTTGCGATAAAACACATCTCTCATTTTCTCGCGCTTTTATCGCATTACCACAGGCTTGACAACGATAACAGCCTATTCAACGACGACTAAAGTTCCCAAATATTCCACTCTTATGAAATGGATTTAGTAACTTTGCAAACTCAAAAGGAATAAAGCAAACATAAATTATTGATGAAAATATTAGTCACAGGTTGCAACGGTCAGTTAGGACATGAACTGCAAAATGTCCTTGAGCAAAAATTTCCCAACAACACGCTCTACACCGACATAGACACTCTCGACTTGACAGATGCAACTACATTAAAAACATACATTGAACGTCACGATATAACCCACATCGTCAATTGTGCCGCATATACCGCTGTCGACAAGGCTGAAGAAGAAAAATCAATATGTGCAAACATCAATATAGACGCGGTAAGAAACCTTGCAGAAGCAGCCGAGTCCATTGGTGCACGCATAATACACATATCTACCGATTATGTATTTGACGGCACCGGACACCTCCCATACAAAGAAAGCGACAAAGTAAATCCTGTGTCACATTATGGCACAACCAAGCGCAAAGGAGAAACGGCATTAATAGCTTTAGCTCCTGAAAGCATCATTATACGCACAGCATGGCTCTATTCACCCTATGGCAACAACTTTGTCAAGACAATGCTACGCCTCGGCCAAGAACGCGAAGAATTAAAAGTCGTCAGCGACCAAATCGGGACTCCTACTTACGCTGCAGATTTGGCACTTGCCATATATACAATTTTACGAGCCAACCAATGGGTTCCGGGAATATACCACTACACCAACGAAGGCGTAGCGTCATGGTATGACTTTACAAAAGCCATACATCGCATAGCCGGAATCACATCATGCAATGTCAAGCCTATACATACCGAAGACTATCCTACGGTTGCAATTCGTCCGGCATACAGCGTTCTTGACAAGTCTAAAATAAAAGCGACCTACGACATCTCCATACCACATTGGGAAGAAAGCCTCCTAAAGTGTATTGACAGAATAAATAAACAATCATAAACCATCATTAACAATTGTGGCAAATATAACCGAAGAAATCAAAAGGCGTAGAACCTTTGCAATCATATCCCACCCTGATGCAGGAAAAACGACACTAACCGAAAAGCTATTGCTATTTGGCGGTGCAATACATGTAGCCGGAGCTGTAAAGTCAAACAAAATTAAAAAGACTGCGACGTCAGACTGGATGGAAATCGAGAAACAACGTGGCATCTCCGTAGCAACATCAGTAATGGGGTTTAACTATGGAGAATACAAAATAAACATTCTCGACACGCCGGGCCACCAAGATTTTGCCGAAGACACATATCGCACACTTACAGCCGTTGATAGCGTAATCATTGTTGTCGATGTAGCCAAAGGCGTCGAACAACAAACTCGAAAATTGATGGAAGTGTGTCGCATGCGTTCTACACCGGTTATCATTTTTGTAAACAAGCTTGACCGAGAAGGACGTGATCCATTTGAAATCCTCGATGAATTAGAGGCCGAATTGAAAAT
This sequence comes from uncultured Muribaculum sp., assembly GCA_964562595.1. Classification (GTDB taxonomy): domain Bacteria; phylum Bacteroidota; class Bacteroidia; order Bacteroidales; family Muribaculaceae; genus Muribaculum. The sequence continues at coordinate 4,482 of CAZLUB010000052.1, forward strand.
ATCTGTTCGTCCATTATCATGGCCGATTAATATAGGAGCAAAATTCAAGGGGGTATACAACATTTATGAACAATCCCTTGACCTATTCACCCCAAGCAAGACACAAGTCACCGAACGTGTCGAGATAGAGTCTATCGACGACCCTCGTATTGATGAAGCCGTTGGCTCCAAAGATGCAGAGAAATTGCGTGAGGACTTGGAACTAATCGAAGGAGTCTACCCCGAGTTTGATGTCAACGACTATCTTTCTGGCTCAACAGCCCCGGTATTTTTTGGCTCTGCATTAAACACCTTTGGAGTCAAAGAATTGCTCGACTGTTTCGTCAAGATAGCCCCGTCTCCTCGTCCTGTCAACGCAGAAGAAAGAGAGGTGTCGCCAGAAGAAAGCCAATTCAGCGGCTTTGTGTTTAAGATACATGCTAACATGGATCCGAATCATCGCTCATGCATAGCTTTTGTCAAAATATGTTCCGGACGATTTGAACGCAATGCCAACTACAAACACATACGTTCAGGCAAGATGATGCGTTTTGCCGCCCCGACCGCATTCATGGCTCAAAAAAAGGACATTGTCGATGAAGCATATCCCGGAGACATTGTCGGCATTCCCGATACCGGAAACTTCAAGATTGGAGACACGCTTACCGAAGGCGAGTTGCTCCATTACAAAGGGTTGCCAAGTTTCTCTCCTGAGATGTTTAAATATATCGAAAATACCGATCCCATGAAAGCCAAACAGTTGGAGAAAGGTATACAACAATTAATGGACGAAGGGGTCGCTCAATTATTTGTAAACCAATTCAATGGTCGCAAAATAATAGGCACTGTAGGTCAATTGCAATTTGAGGTAATCCAATACAGATTATTACATGAATACGGGGCAACGGTCAGATGGGAGCCAATCTCTTTATATAAAGCATGTTGGATAGAGAGTGACGACCAAGACGCACTTGAAGCATTTAAGAAACGTAAACACCAATTTATGGCTGTTGATCGCGAAGGTCGCGATGTCTTCATGGCTGATTCCAACTATGTTCTGCAAATGGCTCAAGCCGACTTTCCAAAAATACGATTCCACTTTACAAGCGAATTTTAATTATCTCATTTCAACACAAAGAGGAAGCCGACAAACCACATACGTGGACAGCTTCCTCTTTCCTATTGATAGCTCAACAAGTTCTACATACAACATTATCACACCAATTAGCCCATAAAAATCGCAAAGTGTCTTTTATAAGCCAAGGTTTTATTGTAAATTTGCACTCAAAACCATTTTAAATAAAAAGAATGAAAGTACTAAAATTCGGTGGTACATCTGTGGGCACTGTCAATAGCCTCCGCAATGTCAAAGATATTGTAGAGGGACAAAACGAACCGGTCATAGTGGTCGTTTCAGCCTTAGGTGGCATTACCGACCAACTTATCAATACTGCAAAACTTGCATCAAAAGGTGATGTCGCTCATGTTGAGAGTTTCACAAAAATTGTGGAGAGACATCATCAAGTGATAGATGGGATTGTACCTAAAGAACGCCAACTAGACGTATTATCAATCGTAAACCCCTTACTTGAAGAACTCGGTAATATTTACCGAGGCGTCAGCCTTATCAAGGATATAAGTGAACGAACACTGGATATCATAGTAAGCTATGGTGAACGGCTGTCATCTACAATCATATCCAGAGTTATTGATGGCGCAGTCTACTTTGATAGTCGTGATTTCATCAAAACTGAAAAGCAATGGAACAAGCATATCCTCAACAATGAAGAAACACAACGATTGATCCATAAAACATTTGATAACGCTGATTTTAAAGTAGCATTAGTTCCAGGGTTTATTTCAAGTGACAATAATGGCGACATCACCAATTTAGGACGCGGAGGGTCGGACTACACAGCCGCCATATTAGCCGCAACTCTCAATGCTCGACTTTTAGAGATATGGACCGATGTCGATGGATTTATGACAGCCGATCCACGTGTCATCAATGGGGCTTTAGTTATAGATCATTTGTCATTTACCGAAGCAATGGAGCTTTGCAACTTTGGTGCAAAAGTGATATATCCTCCTACAATTTATCCGGTATTTCATAAGAATATACCAATCGTCATCAAAAACACATTCAATCCATCAGCTCCGGGAACTCTTATAAGCGAACAGCATCCATCTCCCGAAGGAAAGACAATCAAAGGGATATCATCAATCAACGACACTTGCCTTATTACGGTGTCGGGGCTTGGCATGGTTGGCGTGATTGGAGTAAACTCGCGCATATTTAACGCATTGGCCAAAAATGGCATTTCAGTATTCCTTGTAAGCCAAGCTGCGAGTGAAAACAACACATCATTTGCTGTAAAAAATGCCGATGCCGACCACGCGTTGAATGTTCTTCATGAAGAATTTGCCAGCGACCTCGAACAAGGATCACTAAGCGAAATTATCGCAGAACGAAATCTCGCCACGGTAGCCATTGTGGGTGAAAACATGAAGCACACTACCGGTATAGCAGGTAAGTTGTTCAACACACTTGGTCGCAACGGCATAAGCGTTATTGCTTGTGCACAAGGAGCTTCAGAGACAAATATATCTTTTGTTATCGAGCATGAAGACCTTCGCAAAGCCCTAAACGTAATTCATGACAGTTTTTTCCTCTCTGACACGCAGATCTTAAACCTGTTTGTTGTCGGCACAGGTAACGTTGGGCGCAATCTACTTAAACAGATTCATGCTCAACAAGACAATCTATTGGAAAATAAAGCTCTGAAACTTCGATTAGTAGGCATTGCAAATTCAAAAAAATGCGTTTTCAACAGAGACGGGATTGACATCGAGAACTATGACACTTTACTTTCGCAATCAAATATTGAAGCTACATGCGAAAATATCCGCAACGGTGTCATAGGGATGAATATATTCAACTCCGTATTTGTCGATTGCACAGCAAGCGAAGACATTGCACTATTATATTATGACATGCTCAGTCACAGCATCAACGTAGTAGCAGCCAATAAAATTGCGGCTTCTTCAGCCTACGAAAATTATGCCCGACTAAAGCATGTAGTAAACAAAAAAGACGTAAAATTTTTATTTGAGACAAACGTAGGGGCCGGATTGCCAATAATCAACACAATAAATAATCTAATTAATTCAGGCGACAAGATATTGAAAATCGAAGCAGTGGTAAGTGGCACGTTAAACTACATTTTTAATGTTTTAAGTAAAGACACCCCATTAAGCAAAGCGATTTTCATGGCCCGTGAAGCCGGATACAGCGAACCCGACCCTCGCATCGACTTAAGCGGAAAAGATGTCGTACGCAAACTTGTCATCCTCGCCCGAGAAGCAGGTTATCAAGTTGACCAAAACGATGTGTCGTGTAATCTCTTCATTCCGGAAAAATATTTTGAAGGCAGTCTTGAACATTTTTATTCCACGATTACCGAGCTTGACCAAAAATTTGAAGAAATGCGCGCCGAAGCCCAAGCTGCTGATGAACATTTTCGCTTCGTAGCACGTTTGGAAAACGGAAATACTGAAGTCGGGTTACAGAAAGTCAACTCAACACATCCATTTTTCCACCTTGAGGGTAGCAACAACGTGATTCTCATCACTACCGAGCGTTACAAGGAATACCCAATGGTCATAAAAGGATATGGAGCCGGCGCTGAAGTTACTGCCGCCGGAGTGTTTGCCGACATTATCAGCATAGCCAACATAAGATAATCTGAACTATTAAAATGAAATATATCATCGTTCTTGGAGACGGAATGGCCGATGAGCCAATCGACGCCCTCGGACAACATACGCCACTTGAAGTCGCCAACACTCCAAGCATGGATTGGCTGGCTAAAAAAGGTAGAAACGGGACTCTTATCACTATCCCTACAGGATTCCATCCCGGTAGTGAAATAGCCAACCTATCTGTATTGGGTTACGATGTTACAAAAGTTTTTGAAGGACGCGGCTCTCTTGAAGCTGCTAGTATGGGAGTAGACATAGAGCCTGATGAGATGGCAATGCGATGCAACTTGATTTGCATAGAAAATGATCGTATCAAAAACCATTCTGCAGGGCATATTTCAACTGAGGAAGCATCGGCTTTGATAGAGTATCTCAACACTGAAATTGGTAACGATTTGATTTCCTTTCATTGTGGTGTTTCTTACCGCCATTTACTTAAGCTAAAAGGCGGCAACAAACACATTAACTGCACCCCTCCTCACGACATTCCAGGAACTCCATTCCGCCAAGCAACGATCAAAGCAACCATCCCCGAGGCAGAAGAATCTGCCAGACTATTAAACTCTTTGATTGAAAAATCCCAGAAAATACTACCCTTACATCCAATCAACAAGCAAAGGATAGCACAGGGAAAAGATCCGGCCAACAGCATATGGCCGTGGTCACCCGGTTACAAACCGTCGATGATGACTCTTGAATCACAATATGGATTAAAAAACGGAGTAGTAATCTCGGCTGTAGATTTAATCAGAGGAATCGGTGTGTATGCCGGACTAAAGCCAATAATAGTCAATGGAGCAACCGGACTATATGACACCAACTACGAAGGCAAAGCGCAAGCAGCAATCGAAGCATTGAAAACGCCGGGATGTGACTTTGTCTATCTACACATCGAAGCTTGTGATGAAGCTGGTCATGAAGGAAATGTAGACTTAAAAATTCGCACCATTGAAGATCTTGACCGGCGCGTACTTAAGCCTATATTGTCATTTATTGCCGATTTTGACACTCCTGTCACAATTGCCTTGCTACCCGATCACCCCACTCCATGCCGCTTACGCACACACACATCACAAGCCGTGCCTTTTGTCATTTATAATCCCAATAATGTTCCCGACAATGTCGAAACTTTCAGTGAATCGTCGGCACAACAAGGGATTTACGGACAATTATCAAACAAACAATTCATAAAAGAATTTCTACAATAATTACAATATACGACATTTACAATGAGATATTATAGCACAAACAAAACCGCGCCTATTGCGACTCTGAAAGAAGCTGTAGTCAAAGGTCTTGCTCCCGACCGAGGATTATACATGCCCGAGCGACTCCCCATAATTCCAAGTGTTTTTTTCAAACACATTGGTGCAATGACTCTGCAAGAGATCGCATTTGTTGTTGCTGATACTCTATTTGGAGAAGATGTAGATGCCGATTGTTTACATCAGATAGTTGATGAAACACTCAATTTTGAAATTCCATTAGTAAATGTTTCCGAAAATCGTTTTGCATTGGAATTATTTCACGGACCAACATTGGCTTTTAAAGACATCGGAGCTCGCTTTATGGCTCGACTTCTTGGCTATTTCAACAATCAAGATTCCGACGGCATGGTCAATGTGCTTGTTGCAACTTCTGGAGACACCGGGAGTGCTGTAGCCAATGGATTTCTCAATGTTTCCGGAGTCAGAGTATTTGTGTTATATCCCAAAGGGAAAGTAAGTCGCATACAAGAAGCCCAATTTACAACCTTAGGCAACAACATTATTGCAATTGAAGTTGATGGTACATTTGACGACTGCCAAGCACTGGTAAAATCAGCATTCATGGACGAAGAACTAAACCGACACATGAAACTGACAAGTGCCAATTCCATTAACGTAGCACGCTTTCTTCCACAAATGTTTTATTATTTCCATGCATACGCACAACTATCACGCAACAATCTTCCTCTTGACAATGTTGTAGTGTCAGTGCCAAGTGGCAATTTTGGAAATATAACAGCCGGCCTCATTGGCAAACACATAGGTTTGCCGATAAAACGATTTATTGCCGCCAACAACAAAAATGACATATTCTACCAATATCTGCTAACCGGCAAATATTTACCTCGACCATCAATCGCTACAATAGCCAACGCCATGGACGTTGGAGATCCCAGCAACTTTGCAAGGATTATAGACTTGTACAACGATGATTACAACGCTATTGTGGCTGAAATTTCAGGATGCACATACTCTGATGAGCAAATTGCTGAGACCATACGTGACACATATCAAAAAGACAAATACTTGCTCGACCCACATGGAGCTGTTGCGTATAGAAGTTTAAAGGAACAACTACATCCAAATGAAATAGGTGTCTTCCTTGAAACCGCACATCCTGCAAAATTTAAAGATACCGTAGAAAGCATCATCGACAAGCCCGTCAAAATTCCTCATCGATTGGCTGAATTTCTACGAGGAGAAAAGCAGGTTGTAAAGATGAGTTCTGCATTCACTGCATTCAAAAAATATCTGATGAACACATAATTAAAACCTCCATTATCTATGCCGTTCTTTTTTCTGACAATTTACATGTATGATGTCACTAAACCGAGTGGTATATAATCGAGACATATGATCATTTCTCATCAATTCTGACACTCCACCTCCCGAAGAAGCCAATTGCACTCGTTCTCCACAACCTCGCGACACGGCATTGATTGCATCTACAACTTTCATAAGTCTGTCGCGCCGATGTCGCTCATCAGCCGACACAAACAAGCCGGGTTGAACACCCTCTTTCTTCACAATTTCAGAAATGACAAGTCCGGCTTTTTTATAACCATATCCATTTTTGAATATAGTTTTCAATGCGGCTATTGCGGCCGAAGTAATCGTCATAGCGTCATTAGTCGCTTCTTCAAACGTAGTGTGAGCACTATTGCAATATTGCGGACATTCAGATTTAAATTTATTGGTCATTATATACACTGATAGCGACACGGCATAATCATCACACTCACGCAACCTGCGTGCAACTGTCTCTGCAAACGAAGAAATTGCAATAATCAACGATGGCAGATCATATAAATCGCTTGCAAATGAACGCGATGCGGTAACTGATTTTCTATCATTGCTGACATCTTCTGATGTCAAACAAGCTTCACCTTGCAATTCACGCCAAGTTCTTTCCCCTCCAACATTCACAAGTTGACGGACCTGTTTTATATCAAGATCTGCAAATTGCAATGCTGTATACAGACCTTTAGAAATAAACATTTTGGACAATCGTCGACCTATGCCCCACACCTCGCCAATAGAAGTTAACGCCATCGCTTTACGTGCCTTATCCCTATTGTCAATAAGACAAACTCCTCGATAAGCAGGATAACGTTTGGCAAAACCGGCAGCCATCTTAGCTAACGTCCTCGTCGGAGCGACTCCTATAGACACCGGTATTCCTGTGTCACGAGCCACTTTTTTTACCATCTTTCTCACTTCATGCTCCAATGCATAGGCATCTACATGAGAAAGGTCAACAAATGCTTCATCAATTGAACAAACATCAATGTCATCGACAAATGAAGCAATCGTTGACATTACACGTGAAGACATATCGCCATATAATCGATGATTACCCGAAAGCACAGCTACGTTATGACTCTTGATCATATCCTTCATCTTAAAAAAAGGCATTCCTCGGTTTAGCCCCAAAGCCTTAGCCTCATTAGATAATGCTACAGCACAACCGTCGTTATTGCTCAAAACGACAACAGGACGATTTATTAAATCAGGTCGGAATACTCTTTCGCACGACACAAAGAAGTTGTTGCAATCAACAAGACCAATCATCACCAACTAATCTAAGCGCCAAAGTCCTTCTATACAGGTAATATGTTGTTCTTTAATCCCGAGTTTGTCAATCCAGCTGCGTACTTCAATTGTTTTCAAATTACCGGTATTAAACCCATTTCCAGAGTCATTATTCCACACCCACATAGGGGTTGACCATAAAGTTGCCCTAAACTTAATGGAACGATAGAATTGTTCATCACAACCATTCTGTCCATGGTGTGCCATTTGCACATATTCACTGTCTAAGTCTCCTCTAAAAGGGCCATTCAATACCTTCTGACCACACTCAACTCCGGCATCTCCAAGAAAAAGAACACTCTTCTTAGCATCCCATACACGTAATATTATGCTTGAGTTATTATACGGGTTATTTGTAAACTCGTTAGCTACTCCCAACACTTTCACCTGCATATCATCAAAAGCAAATACTCGTCCCGGCTGTTGTAGGTCAATCACCTCTGTTTCCTTAATATTTTCCAACAAGTTGTAAAACTCTCGTGCTTGCTTCTCCGCTTCTGGTTCACATTTGAGTACCTCCTCAGACAATCGGCTATGAATAATGCTCTTAATTTGCATATGTTGTTGATCCTTTAGGATTTCTATTAAAGCCCCAAAATGATCACTATGTGGATGCGATACAAACCACGCGTCAACCTTATTACCCAACGCTCCTATAAAACCTCTTAATGTCAACTCTTCTTGAGGGAAACCACCATCCATTACGATGACTTTCCCACCTGTAGTACGCATCACATAGCTATTTCCAATAGTATTGCGATGAGAAGGAATCTGCCATAAAGTAAAACCGGAATCTAATTTAGAATCCATTTCTCTTATATTGCCCGCTCTCAACTTGCCGACACTCAATGCACCGATTGCCAACGTCGTTGCTCGGATAAAACTTCTACGTTTCATGACTTTTTGTTTACTATTATAAACCTATTTTACGATTTGCACTTCTTTTGGAGCTTTGTAAACTGTTTTAACATCTCCATTTTTGCATTTTTCATGGCGCACCTCAATTACTCCATATGGGGTTGGGAAAGTGCCTTCCACCCATTCTAAATTGCCCAAATGCGGGTCTATTTTAATTTTCTTGCATCCCGGTTCTAAAACCTTTACTCCCAAGACATGCTCGCTCAACCATGCCGTAGGACCTGATGCCCACCCATGACACAAACTATGACGGAATCCTGGATAGCAATAAGCACCAAAATCACCATGTATATCAGATTTGCCTTCCGGCACAAAATCATCTATTCGGCTTGCATTTGTCGCCCATTCCAAATTAAAATCTTCCCAAAATGTAGTAGCTCCTAAGTCTATCATCCCACCCCAATACCGACGAATAATATCTATAGCTTCTTCATAATATCCTCCTTTGGCCAAGGCTTGAAGCATATAGTACCCATAGAATGTAGAAAATCCTTTTGGCCCATCAATCAGGATATTATTTTTACAAGCTTCATCGACGTTCAATATCCCCGATATTGCCATTAATGCTGAGGCTTGCTTCAGATTGTTATGTGGCAAGACCTTTTTATTTAAACGATTAATCACTTTTTCACACTTCAATGCCTGCTTTTCATCATTAAGAATCATACTTAGCTTAGCAGCATCTTGCATTGCCCAAACCAACAATGCCCGATATCCGGCCTCAACCCCCTTTCCATTAGGGCTTGATGGCCAATCAAGAAATCTACCGCCACCCAAGTTTTCTGAACCGTCATCAGCTACTCTATCACTTATTTGATCAATCAACCCACTTATATAATTATGGTGTTTTTTCAAAAAGCATAAATCACCGTTATACATATACCAATCATAGTGTATGATTAAATACCACATGCTATAGGCACTCATTCCATTAAACCAATTGTTTGGTAAAGGATATTGTTCACAAGCCAAGTCGAGTGTAGCATATACACTTTCATCTCCACCAAACACACATGCAATAGTGCTTACTTCGGGATGAAGATCTCCCAACCAAATCAAACGATCGCGTTTAATACCATCCCACACATAATCTTGCATATTTAAATGCACAGTGTAGGCTCCCGTAGCCCAGATGTTGTTAAGTCGCTCATCATTACACTTAAACGAGCCTTTATAGGGAATATTACGATAACGAAAAATCGCTGTAACTTCTTTTAAATTAACCATTATATCAGGTGTCAGCAAGTCAATACGCACAAATCTATAACCGGTGTTGCCAACTTCAATACCGCCATAATACGGCACGACCAACTCCATGTCGCGCATAGCATGATCGTTAGTTGCCGTATTGTTTTTTAAGTCCATTGTTTCCTTACTTCCGGTTTCAACCAACGACTTGGTATTTAATTCGCTACAAGTTTCACTAACCGACTCCCCAAATCGCAGTCTAATCTTCGGCGTTTTAGCTGGAGACACACTACTGATAAACATACTCAATCCTCCATGTAACTCTCTTCCAAAATCCAAAATAATAGAAGCATTTCGACCATTCCTGTTATCAAGGACACACATGCCGGAGCCAAAAATGTCACTTTGCCCGGTGTTTGGATTTAGTAATAGCTCCGGATTTATGACAGATTCTTCATCACTACTCCAAATAATACGTTGCGGAGTAATATAGGCTCGAGTCATTTTGTCTTGACGAATGTGTAGTGTATCGCTTCCAAAAACCGGCGGGATATGCAATTCGGAACGTACTGAAGACACAAATAACAAAAAACTTAATATAAAAAATAATCTTATATACATAATAAACATTTAATTGGTATATATAAACACGGCTATCTTTTCCTTCGATTTTTCTTGATTGTATAAGTCACAATTCCCCATACTATAAGTTCATTATCTTCTGTAACCTCAATCGGTTTGTACTTAGGATTGGACGGTACCAGCAACACTCGACCTTTATCTATGCTGATACGTTTAAGGGTGAACTCTCCGTCTAAACAACACACAGCCAAATCTCCACTTACTGGTTCTAATGAACGGTCTATTACTAAAATATCACCATCTTCTATACCCTCCTCACACATAGAATCACCAACCACTTTCCCATAAAATGTAGCCGCCGGATGAGAAACCAACTCTTGGTTTAAGTCAATTGTCTCGGGCAAATAAGCCTGAGCCGGTGATGGGAATCCCGCTCTAATACCATCATCGGCATAAGGTAATGGCAAATGCGATGACACATCGGCAGGGTGTATATTAAGTCCAAGTGTAGATTGTTCCATTTCAAAACTTATTTTGTACTGCTAATTTAGACATTTTTATTCACAAACACCGACGATTTCCTCAGATAAACAATTTGCGGACAAAATTTATACTAATTCAAATATCTTAAAAAATGATTTTCAAGCTAGTCGTAAAAAAATGAAGCGAAAGTTTATCAATTATTCATTATCCATAAATAAATTAAAACCGCGACTTAGATTATTCAAAAATTAACGATTATCTCTGGAAAAATCTAACGAATGAGGGAAAATAATGATGGCGGCACTGGT
>CAZLUB010000053.1:0-14904 GCA_964562595.1 uncultured Muribaculum sp.
AAATATCAATCATTTCAAAGAACTATTTCGATTTTTTAGTGGACACTAATGTTAAAACATATTAAATTATGGAACAAACATATATTGCAGCTCTTGAATTTGGAAGTTCCCGTATACGCGGAGCTATAGGAAGTGTCGACAAAGAAGGTGTGTTGACAATTCAGGCCGTGGAGGAAGAACCCACAATTGACACTATCAAATATGGTGTGATACAGAATGTTAAGGAAGTGAACGATCGCATTAAATCTATACTCCTTAAATTGGAAAACAAAGTATCTCCGCGCAAAATAAAGGCCGTATATGTAGCAGTGGGTGGACGTTCGGTTATGGCAACATCACGTAATGTTGAGCGTCCGCTTCCTCAGGAGATGGAAATAAGCGAAAAATTAATCGAGCAGCTTAAAACCGAAGTGATGCAAAATGGTTTTTCTGACCGTTATGCCCTTGAAGCCGTTCCGAGTACCTTCTTTATTGATAATGTTGCCAGTGTCAATCCGGTGGGAACTATTGGACGACACATTGCAGCAACGATAAATCTGATTTCTTGTAAGCCTCAATTGGTCAACAATATAAAAGTGGTTGTAGCTGAGAAGCAGCAATTGAAAATAAATGGATTGATTGTACGGCATATGGCTATAGGCGACCTTGTTTTGACTTCTGATGAAAAAGAATTAGGGTGTGTGCTTGTAGATTTTGGAGCAGAAACAACAGGCGTGTCTATTTATAAGGGAAGTGTACTTAAATATTTTGTAACATTGCCACTGGGTTCACGCAATATTACTCGTGATATAATGTCGCTTAATTTCATTGAGGACAGAGCAGAGGAGATGAAAAAAGTGTTAGGAAATGTGTTGACGTCGTCGGGGGTTAACAATCTTAATTATGAAGGAATTGATTCTTCCGAAATTAACAATTATGTTCAATTTCGAGCCGGTGAGATTATTGCAAACATTGTAGAGCAGATAAATTATGCAGGATTTAATAATGAACAAATGCCTTGTGGCATTGTAATTGTTGGCGGTGGCGCTAAATTAAATGGTTTTACGACGGCACTAGAACAACAGAGTGGTTTGAAAGTGCGTATGGGTGTGGCACCTACGTCTATACGTATACGAGATGCACGAGTTAATTCGTCAGACATGATTGATGTGATCTCGATACTCGATACGGCAGCTCTGACAACTTGTTTAGAATGTATGGAAATTCCGGCATCTATACAATGGAATAATGATAACGATGAATTTGATGATGAGGATGAATCAGATGATGACGGTCACCTTCCCAAAAAGTCGGGACATAAATCAACGAAAGGAACAGAGAAGTCTAAGGGTGTCAGCTTTTGGGAAAAAATAAAAATGAAAGTTGTTGACATTGTCGATGAAGAAGACGATAATGAAGATGATGATTGATAATTAGCATAAAATATAACTTAAATAATAAGCCAATGTCTGCGGATTTTAGATTAAAGCTTGGGAGTAAAAATAAAAATCACCAACTTTGTATGTTATAAAAATTTATACGTATAGGGCAAATCCTCGACATGACACAATAGATATCTAATAAATTACGAAAAAGTATGCCAGACGAATATAATACACAAATACCAGAATGTAACGACTTCGTGGTAAGTGAATCAAATCCGATAATAATCAAGGTGGTTGGAGTCGGTGGTGGTGGAAATAATGCTATTAATCACATGTATAAACAAGGTATCAAAGATGTGGCTTTTGCAGTGTGCAACACCGACCGTCAGACACTCAATTCATCGCCAGTGCCAACGCGAGTGTTACTTGGAAACACCGGACTTGGCGCCGGAAACAAGCCCGAAGTCGGACGGCAGGCTGCTGAGGATAGTATCGATCGCATTAACGAGCTTTTTAACGACCAAACTAAGATGGTGTTTATTACTGCCGGTATGGGTGGCGGTACAGGTACTGGAGCGGCTCCGGTTGTGGCGAGAATAGCAAAGGAGAGAGGCCTCCTTACAATTGGAATTGTTACTATTCCATTCCTTTTTGAGGGAGAGAAAAAGATACTCAAAGCTCTTGCCGGTGCCGATGAAATGAGCAAATATGTTGACGCATTGTTGGTTATCAACAATGAGCGTCTTACCGAGATATATCCCGACCTCAACTTTATTAATGCATTCGGCAAGGCTGATGATACTTTGTCAACGGCTGCAAGATCAATATCAGAGCTCATTACTTGCAATGCACACATAAATATAGACTTTAATGACGTAGATACCACCTTGCGTGATAGCGGAGCTGCAATCATATCGACCGGTTATGGTGATGGTGAACATCGTGTTACAGAGGCGATTAATGATGCCTTGAACTCTCCGTTGTTGAAAAATCGCGATATTACAAGTTCTAAGCGATTGTTGTTCAATCTTAGTTTCTCACGTGAGGCCGAGCGTGAATTTAAAATGGAAGAAGCTAATGAACTCACCGAATTTATATCAAGTATAGACTCGGATGTAGATGTCATATGGGGTATGGCATTTGATGAGACGTTGGGTGATAAAGTGAAGATTACGATTTTAGCAGCCGGATTTGACATTACAATTGAAACAAAACCCGATACGGTGGGTAAACGAGGAAAAGACTCCATCCCATTTGTTGGAAAGGCAAAAGAAGAACAATCGACAACACCATCGACACGAATGACTGAGGAATATGGCGAACGTGCTCTAAAAGCGGCTAAGGCTCGTGCTCGATATATCATAATTCAACCATCTCAGATGGATGATGACAAATTTATCGATGCTTTTGAAAAAAGTCCGACATATAATCGGGAGAAGAAAAAAGCGGAAGAAATAAAAGAGGTATCAAAAAGTTCGTCGTTACCTATCCCCGACGAAATGGAGACAGCCGTAGATTCGACACCATCAGGACCTACTATATTGTTTTGAGGAAAGTCACATCAGCTAAAACATAAAAACGCCCAAGTCATTGGGCGTTTTTATGTTTTATAGGCAAGTGATAGATTATTTATCAGTGTCACTATCAAAAGTCGATACCATAGAAGATAGAGTCAAGGAAGCCAATTCATCGGCAATTTGCGTAGAGCCTCCGATAGTCATGCCGTGAAAATCATCGTTACCCCCGGTCACGTCATTTGCCGTTGATAGAATGTAGGACGAGCCTTTAATTAGTTTTGGTGAAGAAAGCAATATCGCTATTGAATCATACGCTCTCAGCAAGTCGTAAGATAGTATAGTCTCGTTTGAAGATGTCAATAAAGAAATGATGCTTCCAACCGGAAGATTTTGGTTATACATAATTGACGGTTGTGTGCATTTTGAAGAAGTAGGCATGCTTGACGCTCCACCAATGCTGACTAAAGTACCTCCGGTTATGGCAAAAGAGTTGTGGTCGCAATCAATCCCTCTTTCGGGTTCTTGAGAGCCTGATGCCACTATAATGCCGCCTGATATTTCAATAGTTCCATTGGAATCAATACCATCATTGTCAGAACTATATGCATAAATGCGTCCGCCTTTGATGTTTATTGCTTTGGCTGCATTGAGAGCATCATCATATGATGATATTTCGATTAGACCTTCATTTATAGTCAACTCTTGCTTGCTTTCGATGCCTTCACTGCCATCACTGCCATTGGTGCGAATTTTGAGATTTCCACCATTTATAGTAATGTTGGCGTCGCTTTTGATACCCTTGGCTGCGGCTCTGAGTTGCGATGAATAGATATAACGTGTGCCGGTTGTTAGGATGGTTATGTTGCCTCCGTTTATGGTTATGTCATTATCGGAGTTTATGCCTTTTCCCCCTTTGCCTGTGCTTTTAACAGCAATCTCGCCATTGTCGATAGTGAAGTAGCCGTCACATTTTATGCCTGCGCAGCCTGCCACGTCAGCTTCGTTAATTTCATATTCGCCATCTCCTGTAGTAATGATTGTAGTGCGTCCTCCGCTTATGCCCATGTCTCCGTTGCAAGAAATGCCTTTGGAGGCAACTCCTGAAACGTCAATATTGAGAACACCTCCATTAATAAAAACTGCATCATTTGCTTTCACTCCGTTGCTTACGGTTGATGTGATATTAATCACATTACCACGGCGGAAGCGGATGTAATCGTCACTACCGATGCCGTTTTTACAATTGCCGGTCACAGAAAGAGAGCCGTTGCCGCTGAATATCAATTGTCCTTCGCTGAAGAAACAAGCTTTCATGTCTTCACCCTCAGTTGTTTGATAGTTTATGCCATCTGTCAATGAATTGAATGTGTCATTACCCAATACAACAAACGTTGTTTTGCCCGATTGTATGTTTATTGCAGCTCCGTTGGGATTGGTAAGGTTAACTCCGTTGAGTCCGAGTTTAAATTTCTTTTCACTATAAATCTTAAACGAACCATTTTCAGTGTTACCGCTTAGGTTATATTCAATACCCTTGGCTTCTGATGTAATAACGACGTGTGCACCATCAATGTTGGCGGTTACACCGGTTGGCAATGGTGATATGGTTACTTCCTCAGAGGCATAGATAATATCAATAGTCGATTTAAAATTGGAATATTCTATGTAGTCTCCATAATATTCATTGTTGGGGTCGGTGATTATAGACTCGTTTTCAGATAATGGAGTTGTGTCAAATTCGATGTCAAAATCTTCCAAATCATCACTTTGCCCTTCAGCCGGAGTCGATGATGAGCCGGAGCCTCCGGGAACAGTTGGCAATCCGGGATCAGTTATGTCCGGGTCGTCTGAGCTACAAGCCGTGGTAAATAAAAACATCCCACACACTAATAAGTTTAAAATCTTAGCATTCATAAAATCAATTATTTGTATGTTACAAAATTAATTTTTAACTGTTTATAATGCAAAATTTTTCGATAAAAAGCGCAATCAAGTATCATTCAGTTGCTGATAGAGGGTGTGTTTTTAGATTATTATAATGGGAATTTGCCAATTCGCTTAAAATGGTTTTCACGATACGTTGCCATTGTTTCATGAAAAATTTGTATCTTCGTAAATTAAAGCAGTACTACGATTCTACCAATGAGTGTAACCGAATACAACGAGCGTACGGCATTGTTGCTTGGCGATGAAGCCATCAACGTTCTTGCCACAAGTCATGTGATGGTTGTGGGAGTTGGTGGCGTGGGTGCTTATGCCGTTGAAATGTTAGCCCGAGTCGGCGTGGGACGATTGACGATTGTCGATGCCGACAGTGTAGCTCCAAGTAATCTCAATCGACAATTACCGGCATTATATTCAACAATCGGGAAGCAGAAGGTCGAGGTCATGAAACGTCGTATTCTCGACATCAATACTCAGTGTCGAGTCGAGGCTTTGACAATGTTTGTTACCCCAGATAATGTAACAGAATTACTTGATGAGATTGCACCTGACTTTGTGGTAGATGCGATTGATTCGGTGTCATCTAAAGTGTCGTTGATTGAGCAATGTTATCATCGCAAGTTGAGGATTATATCATCTATGGGTGCCGGTGGTCGTGTAGATCCGACAAAATTGCAGTATGCCGATATTGCCGATACTTATCATGATGGTTTGGCCAAGGTGGTGCGCCAACGCTTGCGTCGTAAAGGTATAATGCGAGGCGTAAAAGTCGTGTTCTCAAGTGAACAAGCTAAATCGTCGGCAGTGACCATGGACGATAGTATGCCGGGCAAGGTGTCTTCTTATGGCACAGTGGCGTGGTTACCCTCTATGTTTGGCATGATGCTTGCAGCTTATGTGGTAAAAAAATTGATTGGACAATAATGATTGAAGTACGTGACATATCCAAGAACTATGATAGCTTGAAGGTGCTAGATGGGATTAATCTTGACATCGACAAGGGCGAGGTGGTGTCGATAGTGGGTCCAAGCGGAGCCGGAAAGACGACACTTCTGCAAATAATAGGCTCTCTGGAGCGTCCCGATAGTGGAATGGTGAGTTATGAGGGAGAAAATATTTTGATGATGAAAGACTCTCGGCTTGCCAAGTTTCGAAATCGCAATATCGGATTTGTATTTCAATTTCATCAATTATTGCCCGAGTTTACAGTGCTCGAAAATGTTGCGATTCCGGCATTGATAGGCGGAGTGTCACGTAGAGAAGCTAATGATAGAGCTCGCCGACTCATCGATTATCTTGGTTTGGGCACTCGCATTGAGCATAAACCAATGCAATTGTCGGGGGGGGAACGTCAGCGAGTGGCCGTTGCGCGAGCATTGGTCAACAATCCTCGAGTTGTGCTTGCCGACGAGCCATCGGGAAGTCTTGACAGTCAAAATAGAAAAGAATTACATCGGTTGTTTTTTGATTTGCGTCGCGACATGGGGCATACCTTTGTAATTGTGACTCATGATGAGACATTGGCGGCCGACACCGATCGAATAGTAAAGATGCGTGATGGTAAAATTGTGGAGATAGTGTCAAATCAATCTGTAATAAGCGAGAATGATTAAGAAATTACGCTTCATATACATATTGTTGTCGGTTACATACTTGGCTTTAGTCTCATCTTCGTGTGATGAAGATGGGGGTAATCCAAATACGCGCATGGCATTATATGACATTGTGACTTTTGAAAACACCGGTGACGAAGGGTCGGTTTTTACCTTTCAAAAAAGTGGAGATTCTCCTCTGATTAAGCTTGACGCTTTAGGATTTAAACTCGATACAGAAAAGATATCACTCGGTAGTCGGGTATTGCTCGGTTATTATCCTAAGTCGGGAGACGCTTATGTGTCGGGAGATATTGAAGTGTTGGGTGTCGGGCTGATTAATAATGACACTACTGTGATACGCCCAATTGAGCGTTATGATTGGCAGGCAAATCCGGTGTATTTGTATGCCCTGTGGCGTACGGGTAAGTATCTCAATCTGCATGCGCGACTAGAGTATTCATCTGAACCACGTATGTTTGGTCTTGTCGTGGATTCGTTAACGCTTGAAGATGAAGTACCACAACTTTATGTGGTGCATAACTTGATGGGTGAACCTGATAATTTTGAGAGAGAGGCTTATGCTTCATTTGATATCGAAAATGTATGGAATCGCCCCGGATGTCAAGGAGTTACCGTTTATATCGAGGACCTGAATTTTGGACAGGGCTCATATACATTCATGAAATCAAAGTAAATAATCATTAATAATAAATTATAAAATCATGGACAATAAAAAGAATGAAATAAAAATCGAACTTACTCCGGAAGTCGCACGTGGCAACTATGCCAATTTGGCTATGCTTGCTCATTCAGGAACTGAGTTTTTTATGGACTTCATAGCTGTAGCGCCCAATATGCCACAAGCCAAAGTGCAGAGTCGCATCATCATGTCGCCCGAGCATGCCAAGCAATTGTTGTTTGCGTTGCGTGACAACATTGAGCGTTACGAAAAGACATTTGGCGTAATCGAGCCTAAACGTCCAATAAATGGTGGAGGCAATGGAGAAATCCCCAATCCGTTTAAAGCTTAATTTATGACAATAACAACGCATTATGATTGACAATAAACTGACACTGTTCAATACGTTGACGCGTAGCAAGGAACTTTTCAAGCCTTTGCATGAGGGACGAGTAGGAATGTATGTGTGTGGGCCTACCGTGTATGGCGATGGACACTTGGGGCATGCTCGCCCGGCCATTACATTTGATATCCTTTACCGTTATCTTAAACACTTGGGATATAAGGTGCGTTATGTGCGCAACATAACAGATGTCGGACATCTTGAGCATGATGCTGATGACGGAGAGGACAAAATCGCAAAAAAGGCTCGTCTTGAGCAATTGGAGCCAATGGAAGTGGTGCAACATTATCTCAACCGCTATCACAAAGCCATGGACGAGCTCAATGTGCTGCCGCCCTCTATTGAGCCACATGCATCGGGGCATATTATAGAGCAAATCGAGTATGTGAAGAAAATACTTGAAAGCGGATATGCTTATGTGAGTCAAGGCTCTGTGTATTTTGATGTCCCCAAATACAATCGTGACCATCCTTATGGCAAATTGTCGGGTCGTAATATCGATGAACTGCTTGCCACTACACGTAATCTTGATGGTCAGCAGGAAAAACACAATCCGGCCGACTTTGCATTGTGGAAAAAGGCGGCTCCCGAACATATCATGCATTGGCCGTCGCCATGGAGTGAAGGTTTCCCCGGATGGCATCTGGAGTGTTCGACTATGGGTGAAAAGTATCTTGGTGAACAATTTGACATCCACGGAGGCGGAATGGATTTGATGTTTCCACATCATGAGTGTGAAATAGCACAATCTGTTTCACACAATGGCAAAGATGCTGTGCGCTATTGGTTGCATAACAATATGATCACAATTAATGGCAAGAAGATGGGTAAGTCATTGGGCAACTTTATCACTCTTGATGAGTTTTTCAATGGCACGCACGAATTGTTGACTCAACCCTATTCTCCAATGACGATACGTTTCTTTATATTGCAGGCGCAATATCGTTCGACTGTTGACTTCTCCAACGAAGCCCTTCAAGCCGCCGAAAAGGCTCTCAATCGCATGTTAGAAGGTTGGCGTCGTTTGCAGGAGCTAACTCCGTCTGACGAGTCGACTGTTGACGTTGATGGCTATAAAGTGCTCTGTTATGAGGCTCTTGACGATGATTTGAACACTCCGATAGTAATAGCACACTTGTTTGATGCGTGTCGTGTAATAAATCAAGTTAATGATGGTAAGGCAAAGGCGACGGCTCAAGATATAGCAACGCTTAAAGAGTTATTTGCAACGTTCCTTGTCGATATCCTTGGGGTGCGAACAGAGCTTGTTGCAGGCTGTAGCGGTAATGCTGAAGCAATGAAACCGTTTGAAGACGCCATCGACTTGTTATTGCAGATGCGCGCAGAAGCCAAGTCAAAAAAAGATTGGGCAACAAGTGACATGATACGTAATCGTCTTAGTGAAATCGGATTTGATGTCAAGGATACTAAAGATGGTTGGGAATGGAGTTTGAAAAAATAATAAGAAAATAATGGCAGGGGTGCTTTCCATGGTGTGAGCACCCCTATTTTTCATAGCCACATGGATGTACGCCAATTTGCCGAACAAGTAGTGCTTAACCTGCCTTACGACCCAACAGACCAGCAGATGTTGCTGATTGGCGCATTGTCGCGCTTCTGTTCGTCGCATACACCAAGTGACTCGGTGTTTCTACTCAATGGTTATGCCGGGACCGGAAAGACTTCGTTGTGTGCATCATTGGTAAAAACTCTCAATTCAATTGGTATAAAAACAGTTTTGCTTGCTCCTACCGGTAGGGCTGCAAAGGTATTTTCGGTGTTTGCTCATCATCCTGCTTATACAATCCATCGTCGCATTTATACGAGTGGAGGCAATGGCATTACGACTCCCCGAGCGATGAAGCTTGCTGAAAATCGAGCGGCTAACGCCATATTTATTGTCGATGAAGCTTCAATGATTGGAGCAGATGATGTGTCGGGTAATTTGCTTGAAAATCTTATCCATTACGTATATTCAGGAGTAAATTGCCGTCTGATATTGCTTGGTGATACGGCACAGTTGCCTCCGGTGGGATGTGAAGAAAGTCCGGCAATGAATGTAAAAGTGCTTAAAAGTTATGGATTGCATGTCACGCGTGCCATTATGACTGAGACCGTGCGTCAAGGTCGTGAGTCGGGTATACTTTACAATGCGACACGGTTGCGACGATCTATGCGTTTGGAACCACTTCCGACTCCCCGATTGTTGGTTAGCCCATTTGACGATGTATTGTCGTTGTCGGGAGAATATCTTGCCGAGTCGTTGGGTGATGCTTATGGTCAAGATGGAGTTGGGCAGACAATTTTGATAACGCGCTCCAATAAACGAGCTACCGACTTTAATCTCGCCATACGTTCTAATATACTTTATAGAGAAGAGGAATTGTGCCGTGATGAGTTGTTGCTCGTTGCTAAAAACAATTATTTTTGGAGCAAAGAAGTAAAGGGACTTGACTTTATCGCCAATGGAGACGTGGCAGTTGTTGTCAAAGTTTATGGTACGGAATGCAGATATGGTTGTAGATTTGCAGATGTCAAGATTTATTTGCCCGACCGAGATGTGGAACTTGATTGTAAGATAATGTTGGACACTCTTGTGAGTGAATCGGCATCGATGTCTCGGGAGGAAATTACATCGCTTTTTGAGCGCATAATCAAAGATCCACTCGATGAGGAGACATCCGATGCAACTCGTGCAGCTAATGCATTAAAAAGTCCTTATTTTAATGCCCTACAAGTAAAGTATGGATATGCGGTCACGTGCCACAAAGCACAAGGCGGACAATGGCGTAATGTTTATGTTGATATGGGGCATATTCCTACTGAAGCCATGGGAATGGATTTTTACAGATGGCTTTACACAGCTACTACACGTGCAACCCACACACTTTATTACATTAATCCGACAATAGAACTTAATTGATAAAGGGACGTGGTCACCCTTGAAATAAGGCGACCACGCGGGCATTATATAGACTCTAAGGCCGGATGAGCCCGAGAGGGATGTGGTGTCTACAAAATTGATATTTTTTTTAATCAGGCATCTTAAATAAATGATTTGACCTATGGATGATTTATTATATTCTGACAAATAAACATTTCTTCAGTGTCAAAGTTTGTAGATAGGTCTGTGTAATTGGTGTTTTTAGGGATTTTTGTCTTTTGTTTGGGGAATAATTTGTAATTTAGCACTTTCTTAGAATAAGAGTGTGCCAATGGTTTGACTCTGTTGTCGTAGACGATATTTAAACAATTGAAGTAAATAAATGAAAGAATCAAAAAAGATAAAATTGGGAATCACCCAAGGAGACATAAATGGCATTGGGTATGAAGTCATACTCAAGGCCTTGGAGGATTCTCGCATGACAGAATTATGTACGCCTATCATTTATGGCTCAGCTAAAATCGCGGCTTTTTATCGAAAATCGATGGATTTGCAATCGGTCAATTTGATGCAGATATCATCGGCTGACGATGCTAAAGAAGGAGAGTATAGTATAATAAATGTTGTACCAGAAGATACAAAGATAGAGCCGGGACAAGCATCTAAATTGTCAGGGCAGGCTGCATTTATTGCTTTGGAACGCGCTGTGGCAGATTTGCGCGACGAACATATCGATGTGCTTGTCACTGCTCCAATAAATAAAGATGTAATACAGAGTGAGACATTTAGTTTTCCGGGTCACACCGAATACCTTGAAGCATCGATCGGAGATGGTTGCGAAAGCTTGATGATGTTATGTGCCGAAGGGTTACGTGTGGCATTGGTTACGACCCATACATCAATAGCCAAGGTCCCGTCGTCAATCAGTAAAGAGGCTATTTTGGCTAAGCTAAAAATCTTTGACCAATCATTACGTAAAGATTTTGCCGTTGTAAAGCCTCGCATAGCTGTGTTGTCGTTAAATCCTCATGCAGGAGATAATGGATTGCTTGGAAGCGAGGAACAAGAGATAATTGCACCGGCGATACAAGAAGCTCAGCAGGATAAGATACTTGCATTTGGACCATATGCAGCCGATGGATTTTTTGGTACAGAAGCCTACCGTAAATTTGATGGAGTGTTGGCTATGTATCATGACCAAGGGCTTGCTCCGTTCAAGACTGTGGCCATGGATACGGGCGTAAACTATACGGCAGGATTAAATTATGTGCGCACATCCCCTGATCATGGAACGGGATTTGATATTGCCGGAAAGGGTGTGGCATCAGCCGAATCTATGAGGCGTGCAATCTATATGGCGATTGATGTGTCTCGTAATCGTGCATATTATCGTCAAGCCTATCGTAATCCGTTGCGCAAGCAATATTTTGACAAGGGCAAAGATAATGTCGTGCTTGATTTGACTAAGGATGATGATGCAGATTAATTCTTAAGAAACTATTATGCACTACGCTATTATCGCTGCAGGAGAAGGCTCAAGGTTGGTTTGTGAAGGTGTCGAATGTCCCAAGCCATTGGTCAAACTAAATGGGATGGCCATGATAGACCGTTTGATAGGCATAATGTCGCGTTGCCGAGCTGAGTCGATAGCGGTGATCGTTAATGAGCAGATGGTGACGGTGCGCGATTATCTTTCAACAATAAAAACCTCAGTGCCATTGCATGTCGTAGTCAAGTCGACACCGAGTTCGATGCACTCTTTTTATGAGGTGAGTAGAGCAATCCCGTGTGAAGCTCGAAAGTTTGTGTTGACAACGGTAGATACGGTGTTTGATGAGCGAGAATTTAGTCATTATGTTGATTGTTTTGAACAAGACGATGATATAGATTGTCTGATGGGGGTTACAGATTTTGTTGATGATGAAAAACCTCTATATGTCGAGACTGACAACATTATGTCGATAGTGTCATTTAGAGATGAACATTACGATGAAGCCAAATATGTGTCGGGTGGTATTTATGGGTTGAAACCTTCGGCGTTGGCCGTTCTCAATCGATGTGTGCAGCAAGGACTAAGCCGTATGCGTAATTTCCAACGGGCGCTTATCGCCGACGGTTTGCGGTTGAAGGCTTATCCATTTGGCAAAATTGTCGATGTTGACCATCTAACGGATATAAAGATTGCTGAAAGTATTGATAGTAAATATTAAGAAATTAAATAAGAAAATAATATTACAGCAATGGCTGAAATCAAAATAGCTGCTATAATGAGGGCGAGAATGTTCTCGCCAAACCATATCGCCAACGATGCCGCAATATTGAATGCAACTGCTGACCAATTGCGTAAGCGTGGATATGAAGTCAACGTATATGCCGAAGAGCAATTCATTGCCGGGGCGGTTGATGAACGCATCATCGTTCATATGTGTCGAGACATGAAGTCAATACGTTTATTACAAAAACTTGAAGATGACGGCGCAATTGTGGTAAATTCGGGATATGGTATAGAAAACTGCATACGAGAGAGAATGGCTCGGATACTTCCTGGCTCGGGTGTGCCTTATCCCGATAGCATCATTGTCAATACTGATGAAGCAGTAACAACAAAGTTGAAAGAAAAAAATCTTTCGCAATGTTGGATAAAAAAGGGAGATTTTCACTCGATGCACAAAGAGGATGTAAGCTATGCGCGTCATCCCGAAGAAGCCCAAGAGATGCTTCAAGAGTATTTTCTGCGAGGGATAAAGCGGGCTGTAATCAATCGCCATCTTGAAGGTGATTGGGTGAAATTTTATGGCGTTAAAGGGACTTCGTTTTTCTATTGGTTTTATCCTTTTGATACCAGTTATAACAAGATCAACGGGCAGCAGCAAGGGACAAAATTTGTTGAACGTTGCATGAAAGAAATATGTCAAAAAGCCGCTGAAGAACTTAATGTTGAGGTATATGGTGGTGATTGTATAATTTCTAACGAAGGTGATTTTCACATTATAGATTTTAACGACTGGCCAAGTTTTGGACCGTGCCGTGCAGAAGCCGCCGCGCAGATAGCAAAATGTGTAATAGCTATGATAAAAAAACATAAAGCCCAATGAGTGACAGATTTGCCTTTTTTCATAAATTAATAGCAACTTCTTTCGGTGTTGGATATATGCCTTATGGCCCCGGCACGATGGGAGCTCTCTTTGGATTGCTAGTGTGGATGCTGATGTATTACACACTCGATTATTGTTCTTTGATGATTGTTACGGCGTGTCTTATTGTCGTATTTACGCTGATCGGAACGTGGTCGGCATCCGTAGCCGAACGTTTTTGGGGGGAAGATCCCTCAAAGGTGGTGATGGACGAAACGGTTGGTGTTTGGATTGCATTATTAGCTGTGCCTGCCGGCGGACATTGGGGCTATTACGTTACAGCATTTGTCCTTTTTCGCTTCTTTGATATTGTGAAGCCTCTTGGGGTTAGATATATGGAGAGATTTAAAGGCGGGATTGGTATCATGGCTGACGACGTCCTTGCCGGAATTTATAGTGCAATAGTATTATTGTTTTTCAAGATGTTAATTGAGTGAAATGAGCAACTTTTTATCAAAACTGACTAAAGGGAAGGGGATTTTCCTCTTTATAAAAGCATCGGCATCGTCGCAGATTGCTTCATGGGTAGATATGGGGTTGAGTTTTGTGCTCTTTAGCGTTGTCGGCTTGACCGCCTATGATGGATTTTTTTCAAAAGCTATTGGAGCAGCTACCGGCGGAGTTGTCAATTGTTGTATAAATTATAAATGGACATTTCAACCCAAAGATTGCAGTAAGCGTGCTGTCGCAATTAAATATATTATGGTGTGGACCGGCAGCCTTTTGTTAAATTCCTTTGGTACGGCATTAGTTACAGGTCTTCTTGGAGACTTGGCGTTGCTTGATCGCTGGGAGGTGTCTACCGGCATGCGATTTATGGTGGCCCAACTTGCGGTGTCGCTTGTAGTGTCAATATGTTGGAATTTTATGTTGCAACGCTTCTTTGTGTTTCGCAATGTTCCAATCAAAGATTCGATAAAAAAAATAACAACTTTAAATAAGCATAAACATGGTAACTAAGCAAATGTTTAAACAAATGCGCGACTGGTTGCAACAAGCTATATACATGGTGATAAATCCGGTCGTAAAGTTGATGATAAAGGTAGGCATTACTCCCAATATGGTGACAACCATAGGCTTTTTGGGTAATTTGGCTGCGGCTGCGTTGTTGGTATATGGGGCGCATAATGCCGTATCAACGGAGGAAGGCTTGTGTTATATCGGCTGGGCTGGTGGAGTCAT
Organism: uncultured Muribaculum sp.; assembly: GCA_964562595.1. Taxonomy (GTDB): domain Bacteria; phylum Bacteroidota; class Bacteroidia; order Bacteroidales; family Muribaculaceae; genus Muribaculum. The sequence goes on from CAZLUB010000053.1 coordinate 14,703, forward strand.
CATCTTGTTTTCTTTGTTTGATATGCTCGATGGGCAGGTGGCGCGACTTGGAGGTATGACATCGACTTTTGGCGCGCTTTATGATTCGGTTCTTGACCGATATAGTGAGTTGTTTACACTTGGTGGCATTTGTTACTATATGCTCGAAACCGGTTATGTGGCGGGCTCGATAATCACGTTTGTCGCTCTCGTGGGCTCGATG
>CAZLUB010000054.1:0-14565 GCA_964562595.1 uncultured Muribaculum sp.
GGATTTATCGTAAAAAATACTCTCTGCAAGAGGAAGATTATTTATGTAAACTTGCAGTGTCCTTGTGTAGAGAACGATACCCGAACTTTGCGTAGTGAAATATCAAAGTGTGACGAAAAGCGACAGCCATTGTATCATCAAATCAGGCTGTAAAATAAGACACAGTAAAGGAACATCGAGCAGTAAAGGATTGCCCAACAATACAAAATAAAACCACTCGGCTCGCCTATAAATGCGAAAACCAAGTGGTCTTATATGAGGATTAAAGATGTTTATCGAAGTCGGTTGCGACCGATAGAACAGCCAACATAGAAAAACTAACGATGCATATAGTAGTTTACACCTTTTCTAATGATATATAAGACTATATATATATTTATACCACTTTTTAAAATCGTCTCTATATATATATATATATTCACCAAATTCTTCAGTTTTTTTCTCTATTTTACTACTTAATACATTGTTATCTATATATATATATATATTAAGGTATGTAGGATAATCTACTTCAACAATTAAGCCATCGGATCTTTTTACTTTTTTTACTAAAAAAGGTTCTTTTAATACTACAAATTTATTAATTCCATTTATTAATATTTTCCAACTATCATCATCAATTGCATATTTGGGATACAACATATCCCCAAATATATCCTCTTTTTGATAATAAGAATTTTGTGCAGAAAGAAATATCTCTCCATATTTAGGGTAATTGAGTTCAATTAAAATACTATCAATACCCAATTTATTTAAATCATCATAGCGTTTATTAATTGTATCATTACAATTGAGTTTAGAAATTGAATTACTATATGTTATTTGTGAATTGCTTTCAATTTTACAACTTAGTGTAAAAAAAATAATTACCATTATTATAATCATTGCTTTCATTTTGATCCAGATTTAGAATATTTATTATATAATCTACGATAAGGCTTATCTACGATATTTTTACCTGTTTCACTTTTAGTATAATCTAACAACCTATCAAGGTTGAATTTTTTATACTTGTCAGTTGTTTTATTCCACAACTGTTTAAAATTGATGACATTTTTATATGCTAAACGATGTGATTTGTATTTATTACCATTATGCTTCTTTCCGTGCGAATACCATTCATGGACTATTACTGATGAAGCAATATTTTCTACTGTCGTTTCATAAGAATATCCTCCACTTCCTACAATTTTGGGCTTATATATTGGATCTTCTTTATAATAAGTAACCCATGAAGCTTCATCGCTTCTTTCATAAGAGATCTGACCATCTCTAATACTATTCATAGAAAAAATTTCATCATATACTCGCATTCCTTCAAAATGAGATACGACATGAGTCCAAATCTTAGATTTTACATTATTATCTATATTTTGCGATATTTCATCATATAGAAATACAACCATATTATCTAAAATTTGTTGTTCTGCCATCTGTGAAAAATTAACTTTTTCAGAACCATCATAAATCAAGATATTACCAGCAAACCCTTCGTTAGAAGTTCCAAGAAAATCTCCAGACTTATTATATATAGGACTTAGACCTTTATAATCTATAAATTTAATAGGATTATTAAAAGTGTAACAATAAGTAGAAACATTCGGATATTTCAACTCCATGGGGTCAGTCGAGAGCCACAACGATATTCGAGGGTCATAATATCTCGCACCATAGTAGTACAAACCTGTCTCCTCATCAAGTTCTTTCGCATTGAATAGATACGGAGTATTCCAAGTATTATTACGCTCTTCAATGAATACTTCACCAAATGGAACATATTCAACGTGTTGTGACACTTCACCATTAGCATCTGTAACATATGAAGTACTTCCCAAATGATCCGAGTGGTAGAAATAAGCAAGTTCACCATAGCTATCAGGATTAGCAACTGAACGACGAAGCCCATCACTCCAATTATAATCATAATCGTCATTATTGTTCGGATAATATGGAACTTCTAATTTAGCATATATTGAAACAACACTATCGCTTAATGCTTGCTGTTGTGATTGAAGTTTGACATTATAACCGGTAATTTCATTTCCGGCACAATTCTCTTGACGAGGGTCATAGTCAGGATTGTTAACTGAAACTTTTGAAACGATTCGTTCAGAACCGACATATATGTGCTTATAGTATCTTGAACCATTGTAAACCATGTATGGGTTAGGGTATGCAGTAAATCTGTTTGTTTGGGTCAAGACATTTCCTGTATCACTACCATTTACGAATACAGACTCTCCGTAACCACTCAGTTTGACTGTTCGATTTCCGTCTGAATCATATCGATAAGTAGAAACATACCCGTTATCACTTATCGCCATTAGCCTGTTTTCGTCGTCCCATAATAGTTTCCGTTCACTTATCAAGTCTTCGGTATGGCCATCTTTCATCTTTCGTCCTGTTGCAACATAAGTAAGATTCCCATTTGCGTCATATTGATAAGTGTGAGTATTATAAACACTATCACCAGGATTTGAGACGCTTCGATAATTGTTGTCGGCAATTGTTGATAATTGGAACTTATGGTCATTGTCGTATGTATATGACATATTATATCTTGCATAGAGAGTCCCATCGAACTGCACATTTTCTTGTGTCAGGAGTTGCTTTTTAGAAGTGATTCTATGCATATTGTCATATCCCATAGTAAGATTATATGACGCAGTTTTATTATCTGCACCTGAATAAATGCCATTAGCTGATGTCAAACGGTAAAGATTATCATAGCTATATGAATGGCTCATATCTCCGGTTGCAGATGCATTATTTGTAATACTCAAAATATTACTAACTGCATCATATTCGTAACTTTTGTCGATAAAATTTCCGGCAGTCATGTTTGACAAACGGCAACGCAAAGGATCGTAACTATATGTTGAAATAATGCCATTACCATATTTCATATAAGTGCGATTGTTGAACTTGTCATACAATATAGTATCAACATAATCGCTTTCATCGGCTTCCTTGTTATGAGTTACACTGCACACATTACCACCGGCATCATAGTTATAAGTTACAATTTCACCATCGGGATATGTGATATTGCGAAGTCGATTAAAACTATCGTAGCTATATTGAGTAACAAATGTATATATGCCATTGTTTGGAACGACAACACTACGACGTTCATAGACAATGTTGCCTAACTTATCATATCTGTACTCGGTAGCACCACTGCCATCGGTCTTTATTAAAACACGACCTTTACTATTGTTTTCATTACTACTTCCATATTGTAATAAAATATTATTATCCGGATTGTTAGGATATTCAACAGATGATAAACGGGTGAAATGATAAATGTAATTTATAGAGTCACCGTCCGTCATATTTGAGGTTCGCTTTGAAGTTATATTCCCCAAATTATCGTAGGTGTAAGATGTTGTTCCACTTGCAGGGTGTATAACCTGAGTAACACGACCACCCATATCATAAGTTGAAGTTGTTATATTGCCCTCGGCATCTGTAACCTTTACAAGTTGACCGATTGCATCATATTCAAAGGCTGTGGGTATGGGAGAATTTTGTGTTACAAACTGCTCTGTTTTAACAGTCTTCCCACTGCCATTTGTATATGTTTTACTGATATTATCATTTGCATCAGTTATTGTTGTTACAATAGACTGTGTAGATGAATCGATATTGTAGCCGTATGATGTAATGGTATTATCGGGTAAAATATTTTGTGTTGTTCTATCCAAAATATCATATTCCGAAATAGTAGGAGTAATATTATCAAATGTAGAAATGAAATTAAAATTATCATTATAATTTACGGTAGTTGGATAATATGACTCAATTACTCGTCCAAATGCATCATATTTTGTCCTTCCGCTTACTATCATTGCATGAGCCGATTGCCCGGTTGTATTGCCAACAATCGCTTCTTTCTGAACTTGGATATTACGACCGAAGCCATCGCAGAAAGCAACCGTCATAATGTCATAATCTTCAGTATTGTCAGAAAACTTATTGAAATGATAGGTTAATGCTTTTGCAGGCTCGCTAATTGTTCCATTATCGTTAATTAGAGCATTTGAATACTCAAATTTTATAGTATAAGGTGAATACCCATCTATTTCAACATCAGGTTTGTCAATAGGAGATAATACAGATGTGATTCGTCCTAAATTGTCGATAGTATATGTTGTTTCTCTACCATTAATGTCTATATGCTTTAATGGTATGCCATAACGATAATCGTAATTCGTCAGAGTACTATTATAGCCATAAGCATCGGCAATAGAGGAGACATACATATCCATATCTGTTTCATAAGTATATGTATAACACATTCTCTGACCGGTATTATTAGCAGGCAAAGTTCGTTTAGTAATATTACCATAAGTATCGTATTCAAAGTTTGTTACAGCATTGCCATTATTAAGATACTGTGTAAGTGATATAATTTCACCTTTATTATTGTATGAAGCAGAAGTTTTTCGTAAAAGAGTGTTGCTGTTACTATTAACAGTAACCAAATTTGGTAACCCCCAAATATATTTGTCATTAGATATAATATTGTAATATCCTATAGAAGTTTGATAATCATAAGTTCCTGAACCATTATTACCAAGATTACCTTTATCACTAAACTTGAATGTTGTCAACTCTCCAAACTTAAGCCCACTACCTGTTACATTGTAGCCATACCAAGATTCGGTCAATATAATACCAGAATTACCACCCTCAAAAGACTCCTTTTTTTTGTATTTCAACGGAGTATATGCACTATTATGAGAGGCAGACAAAGTTTCAAAGTTATATTGATTTCCTGATGCAGTTACACCATAAGAATAATATTCGTTTGTTTCTTTGCTATACAGTTTATCAGATGCATCGGAAACATAAGATGATAGAAGATTTCCTTGAGCGTAATAGTTTGATGTATTGAATTCTTGAACTACCTTACGATAAATATCGTTGTCGTTATCAGTATCAAGATTGTTCGTAGTAACTTTCCCAAATCCTAAGAACTCACGCTCATGACGGTCTTTACGCCCATTCGCATACTCAAACGAGTTCATTATTAAAGAGCCGTCATCGTGAATACCGTCATCAACCACGAGAGAAGACATTACCCACTTACCACCAGGGAAATCAGTAGAGGCTCCTGTATGTTTATAGTCAATGTGGAATTTTCCGCCAAGAGAATTGCTTACCGATAACAACTTATTTGACCGTCCGATTGCTGATTTGGTAACATTCAAAGAAGTTTCACTATCAGAAGAAAGTATATCAGCAAAACCATCACCGTCTATATCGCGAATTTCAAATTCAGAACTTGAAATACCTGTTCCGACGCTTACGCCCGGGGTAAATGCCATCTTTAAAAAGATAATCGGCACAACAGCAGTAAACGACACATCTGCGTTTACAGAATAAGATGTTGATTTGTCAATAGCATTAGAATTATACCAAACGATAGCTGAAGAAAGACCACTTCCGTTGTTAAGTTTCACATAAATTTTACCATTATCAACAAACAAGACATCGGTCAGTCCATCACCATTTACATCTGCCAACTTGTGACTTGTTCGCGTAATTGTCTTTGCCGCGCCAATACCTCCTGAGATACTTTTTGCACCCAAGTCAAATCCAAGTCCTGCACCGATATTGAAAGATTGACTTGTAGAATTATGAATAACATCACTGCCAACATACACACTATTAGAAAAGCCATAGCCAAGATTAATTTGTGCATACAATGAATTGGATTGCTTAGCCAATATATCGGGAAGTCCATCACCATTTATATCAACAAAACTCGATAATGTAATATCTTCATTCGTGCCGACACTTCCATTGACATTCGGATTAAATCCTTTTGAATTGGCGTCAGATGTGTTAGATTCTTTTATGTTACACAAGCTTTTTATAAAACCGGAGCCAGCTGTATAAGCGGTAACCGGATTACCACCGGAACCATAAGATTCAGAAGATGCAGCAGAAGCTTGTTTTACTGTTAAGTTAGCCGTTTCATTACTCAAACCACCTAAATGATTAGTGTATTGTACATTATTAACAGTAATAATATCCGGATAACCATCTCCATTAAGGTCTAACGAAGAAGATTCAATAACACCATCAGACTCAGAATCCGACCTGGAAATAATACTAACCCCTGCCATTATAGTATTTCCATCACTTTTTGTCTTAATCGAGATGCCAGGAGCTCCAAGTACAGAACCATTTAAAGATGAAGCATAGTCAATCATACTTGCAAGAGGATTCTCTACAACAACATCCTGTGCAAGTAATCTACCCGAAGACATAATAGTATCAGCTATAAATACATTAGAATGAGGACCAATCCAACAATTACGATTGTTTTTATCGACATCAACTGCAAAAACAGGAGTTTCATCTAAAGTCATATGGTAAGTTATGGAGTCTTCATCAGTGACACCGTTACGACTTTCTTCATATTTTTCAGCATGATATTCCGGACCGAACGACTCAACATCAATCAGCTGCTCCTGTCTGCCATTTCCGGAGTTATAAGCAAAAGCTCCCCAACCACGATATAGAGATCCAAAACGTTGCTCCTCGGATTTAGCATAAAAGTTGCCTTTGCCATGACTCCAAAGGCTGTCAGGTATTGCAGTATTAAAAGGTTGAAGATATGCTTCAAATTTTAGCGAGTCGACAAGCAAATATTGATTAGAGAAAAATTCACACCATATTTGCATAGTGTCGGGAGATTCCGTAAAGTTATAAGGTATATTGAAACTTTTAAAACTTTCCATATCTTGAGGTACACCATCAACAATTGTATAAGTCGCTGTTCCATGAAGTTTATTCAATGATTTTATCTTCATCGTAACAGTTCCATTATAGCTGTTATCTGCAAGATACAATGAAGGGCGAACTTTAATTTTAGGAGAAATTATACCTGGTTGTACAGGACCGAAGTCATTAACATCAGCCGAACCTTCTTCTGCGTTTAACCCACCAATAGGGCCTATAACCGGACCTGAAACTTGAACGGTAGGATTAATTAATGTAACATTCGTACCATGTAAAATCTGTTCTGCGAAAACTTCATATTTAACAGGAGCATTTATCGTATCAGAATTATTTTCAATCTGATATGTAATAACCGGGTTCCATTTAACATCTTGCCAACGAACATTTGAAGGAGAAGATATCTCAAACCTAAGATTGAGCAAAGATAATGGATTCGAGATAACGCTATCTATATCTATTGCTAAATCATCTGTCGGAGAGGTTTCTCTTTCCCATAAGATATGTCTGATTGTTGCAGAGTCTTCATCATCGGAATATCCCACAATTCTAAAAGTAACGCTATCAGTAACGACCGGTTTAATTATATTTCCTCTCAGATTAAATTGAGTGTTTAACGAATCTTTTAATCTAATCAGTGATTCAGAACTATATATAGCACTTTCATCAATAGTATATTGATTTACGTAGTCACCATTAGGCGAAATAACCCGTGAAAGCAACGGATAACGATTGTATGGGCCTAAATCTGGCAGTATAGGAGTTGTTAGTCCGGTAGTCTCGGAATCTCCTTGTGCATCGTCAGACAAGATTGGTTCAAAAGGCAACGGTTCAGGAACAATCGGACCTATAATAGACGGAATATAACTTGTATAATAAATTGTAGGCTTAAATTTGACTTGGTCAAAATTGCCATTAGATGTTTCAGTATTACCTGATTGAACGCGGAAAAAGATTTTTTCACCCTTTGATATTGTGATAAATTTCATAAATGATTTATCGTCGAAATCATTGGCCGATATATTCTGAGTCCAAATTTTTTCAGCATTTGCTTCAATCGATAATATAACACCGTCGGCTTTAGCAATTTCATCGACATCAGCACCACTATTTGGTTGTAAAAGGCCTGCAGATCCGAAAATAACAATATTTCCGGACTTTGGCGCAACCCAAACTTTTACAGCATCAACTAAAGGAGAGTTCATAATTAGCTCCGATTGTTCTTTTTCTGTAGAGTCATTTAAAGCATCAGCAAACAATAAATCCCCTGAATAATAAATCGGGTTAGAAGTAAACGCACTATTTAGTGAAAATGATGGTTTGTAAATACCATTTTCTGACTTTAGGAAGTTAAAATTCACCTTACCGTTATTTATATAATCAGGAAGACCATCTCCATTAACATCAGAAAAATATCCGGTTGTTTTCGTTGTTGTCCTAGAGGCATCAACGCCTGCAGTAACCACGGCATATCCCCAACCAACATTAGCCTTTAATCCACCGGATAAAGTAGAACTTGAAGATTTAGATATGTCATTAATTCCATTAATAAGAATTGCATCCCCAAATAAGTTATTATCATCATCTTGCAGTTGTTTTCGATAAAATATGTTGCTTCCACTTTTGAAAACTTTATCCAAAAGTCCGTCACCATCTATATCCATTAAAGTAGATATTCCAGTCATACTATTATGAGAATATCCGACAGAGACACCACCGGTACTACTTTTCGAAGGAGAACCATCTATCGGGCCTATACCGGAATAAAATGAACCTCCTGCAGTTACATTTTTACTTCCACCCAAAGCAGTCGTTGAACTGATACCAATACCATCTAATATAGTGTTTAAATTGTCATTTTGAACTTCATATGTTTTTTCTTCCAAATACAAACCCGAAGCAATATCATTAGCATAGTCAAATCGGTGATAAGCTGCTTCGTTACCATCTATATCGTACTCGGATAATCGCACAAGTAAATCCTTATTGAATACGCCGGATTCATAAGTAAATTTATATCCTCTGAACAGGTCTCCTCTAAAAACGACAGCGATACTGTCAAGAAGTTGTCCGTGTGTTGTTATAAATCCGTATCTTGCATTATTAGTCTTTATTGATTTATTTTTTCCCCGAATAAACTTTATAACTGTATGAGGAGAATCACCCATATCTTTATGATATGCTTGAACTTCATTCAAATATATAGCTTTAGATTTTAGGGAAGAAATCGCAGTTTCAGAAACTGAAGAATATTTATATAGAATATAATCACCGTGAGGCTCAATAATCTTGGATAGTTTCCATTCTGCAATAACAGAGTCTGTGGCATGAGAAGCATATCCCTTAACAAACGCACCATCTTGCCCATAGATATACATCGTTCCGTTTTTATCAGTTACTTCCCAATAATAGTTTGACGGAGAATCACCTTTACGGATTATTCGGCTAAAGTCGCCTGCAATACGAGTATGGAATTGACGATTATTTATTCTGTCAATTTGCTCACCCCAATGAGCAACACTCATTGATCCGTCGTTATCGTCGGTACATAGCATCATACCATTTAAAAGATATGTTTCCGTTTCAATGCTTTTGTTGTATCTTGGCACACCCCAACGGGTGTCAACAGTGATTGAAGGTATTTGTATATCCCAGCCTTCACCGAGCCAACCATCGGCAATATCACTATTATAAGATATTGCCAAATTTGGTGCCATGCCATTTCTTGCAGGAGGAGTTTCTATAGGATAATTCAGATTTGCCGAGCCTCTATTGTTCGCTGTCGGCGGAGCGATTATATTTAATCCTGCTGCAGGGTCGGCGATTTTGATGTCATTCATCATTGTTGGAGTGAAACCCTCTGTTTCCGGAGACTCAGGAGCTTGTATCACTCCGTTTATCATATCGGTAAAATGGGTTGTTTTTGAAACCACACACAAGTTTTCTGTATCAACATCAATTCTATCGAGAGCAATCCATAGCTTCTTGTCTGTATCAAAATAGAATGTTCTAATATCATCTTCCGTATAGCCACTAGGTATTTTGGTACGGTCATACTTAAGACTGATAGAAGCACCGTCATTTTCAAAGTGTGTACCATGAGGTAAGAATCTATAACCTGCATCTTCAGCCGTAACATTTGACATGCCATAGTTTAATGGTGGAATATCATTGTCACGCAATGATGTAATTGAAAGATTGAGGTTTCGAGAAATATTTAGTGAATCAATTTTCAATTCAGCACCGGCAAATAAAATCGAATCATTATTGCCTCTGATAAATTTCTTGTCAGTGTGCTTAATATCACGATTAAACGCAATTAAATTAACATCCTCTTTTGATATTGGTTTGATTACTTGCTTCAGTTCATCATTGTTTTGCGTTACTAATGTAATATTTACTACATCTTTTTTATCGATGAAACTTTCAAACTCGTTATCTATCGTTGTTAATATTTCACCATTGGCAATAATGCTTTTGATATTATCAGAAATAAATCCATGCAAATAAACTCCATTATCTGTAATTACAGCAGGAGAAGAAAGTGTCAAATTTTGTGGAGTTGAGCTTTCGACAACAACTTGAAGATTTCGGATTGAATAGTTTTGTCCGTTATGTGTTTTAGTAAAAGTAATACGGTTTCTTCCGATATTCAACCATTGAGAACTTATTTCTTCTTTTACGGAAGTCCAACCATCATTAACATCACAAACATATCCCCCATAAGATGACCGGTCGTTTATGCTCTTGCTTATTCCATAGGCATCTGCTATCCCTTTTATTTCGTATGTCAACCATACTTTGTTAGAGGATTTGCTTAGTTCATTGATTTCAAATTCAAATATATTATCACCCGGATTATCTGTCTCTGCATTTTCAGAAAATCCGATATGCCCCAATTGAGGTACAGCAGTGTATCTCGTTGCAATAACAACTGCGGACTTAGAAGTTCCGTTATCCGACTCTTTTGAGTTTGCAGGAACAATCGTATGTTCTGACACTCCGACTTTAGACGAAGAGTTTAACAAAGAATAGCGTTTGTTTTCAATTCTTTTAGGTATAATATTACCTTTAGAATTGATGCTTTCGCGTCCGGTTATATTTATTGCTATTAAAATCACCGATAATAATGCAACCGGCACAAGCCATGTAAGTTTATGTCGTTTCATGATAAGGTGGTTTTAAGGTTATTATTTAGAAATTATTTTTTGCGTAAATTCGTTTTCGTTTGTAATTGCTTTGACTACATACACACCGACCGTTGGGACTTCAAATGTTTCTTTCCGAATACTATCATATCCTTTGAAATCCGATGTGTGGATTAATCTTCCTGTCACATCATAAACTAGTAAAGTTGCAGGAGTCGGTTCAGTCAGAGATAATTCCGCTATAAAACGATTACCAGAATCCACAGGATATACCATTAATTGAGATGTAGCAGCCAATTCAACAATATCAGCTGAAGTCACTGAAAGCTGCCGCATTTCAACAATTGGCTCAACTCCACCAATAATAATATCTTTGACAATATTGCACGAGCCGAAGTATTCACTATACATACCCGGAGATGTTGTCAAATCATCGGCTAAAGGAATATTCAGACTGTATATTTCATTTTGACCTGATATAAACTGAACAATTCCTTTATAATATCCTGTAACACCTGAGGTTGTCAGGTCTGATGATTCCGTAATATTGTATCTTACTTTAGCATCATTTGAAGAATATGATAATGAAACTTGTCGAGGTCTGTCAATGGTGTACAATATAGTTTCTCCACTTGGATCTACTTTGTACGCGATATTGTTTTTAACTCTAATTCCATATTCCACAACATTATTTGTTCCTAACCCGACTATATATTCTCCATTACCAATCGTGTTATCATGAATCCAACTGATAGTTCCATTGTCAAATGCAATATTATTGGTTGCATATCGGTTATTGCCATTGTCGGAAGCTATTCCAAACAGATTATATCCTGCATGTTTATGTATCTCCAAAAGATACTCTCCGGGGGCTAAGTCTGTGATTGACATGTTTTTTGTAAAGAATTGTGTTTCTTTAACCTCTACATTCTCTTGCATCAATTTGAAATAAAAAGCAGGCTCTCCGATTTTTATTTCAATATCTATTTTTCCATCATTATTAGGAGTATCACCTGTAGATGTGTCGTTTTGAGGAATGATTTTCGCCTCAATACAACCCAACGATTTAAACGAAAAGATATCCGAGCCAGAGCCGTCTGTGTCCCAGAATATATTATTGAAGATAAGTTTCTGCCTTTCTTCATCATATCCGGTTGCTTTGATATAGTCCGTCGATTCGTCTTCAAATTCGCCGGTACCGGTTCTGTCTATCGCAAGATATATTTTATTACTATCCGGGTGGCATATGTGCCCCTCTTTAATAAGGCCTAGTTCCAATTGATTTCCAGTATCATACGCTCCACCGATACGAACTTCGTCAATGCTATACTTATTATCGCTTTGTGGGAACGCAAAAATACCATGATTAAGTGAAATATCTTCAGGTAATTCCATTACATCAACACCCTTATTGCCGTATTGAAGAAGTATTTTATTCCTGTCTTTGTACAATCTGACGATTGTGTTATCGGGAATCGGATCTAAAGTTTTACCACCTTGTACTCTTGTAACATTACCATTGGAAACTATAATGTAACTGTTGGTGTAATTGATATTTTCTGAATCTTCAATAAATCCGATTATCAAATTACCATTATTTCTGAAATATCTGAAAGATATATAACCTTTATCTTCTTCAAATTGAGGTGTAATAGCATATGCAATATCGGTAGTGTCTTTTACAAGATAATCCATATTGTTATGATGTAATACATTCACTCCATTAGTAATCCATTCGGGAGTTTCTTCTGTAGCAGAATGTAAATTCGTTTTTAGCAACCACCGACGTCCCAAAATATTCTTATTATCCAACATTGTTGCAGACAAATCATTATCTCCCCATATCATATAACTTAAATCGGGCATTGAGTTTGCATATTCTCTACCCATTACTATAAGTCGTTTTGATGTAGGCATATTTATTGACTTGTTGTCGAAATATGAATCAACGGAATCGTTGTAGTTCAAACAAGTCAGATTTGGTACTTCCTCATATGAGGTGGTTGATAAGGGTTGATATAATCCACTTGCATCGTCGCGTATTACTGCTGTTATACGATTGTTGAAGTTTTTATTGTCATCTATATCCCAAAGCAATTCTCCTTGACTGCTGAAATATGATTGGTCGTAAGAGATTCCATATTTCATTGCAAGATATGATTCGGCTCGCCTCTTTTCAAAAGGTGTCAAGATTCTGCCATACACCAATAATTCAGGACAATATCCGTTAAAACTGTTAATAGTGGTTTTTGCAAAATATTCTTTACCCAATGAAGTCGAATCTATTCTGCCTAAAGTAATTGTCGAATTGTGTGGTTCTCCCCATATACTAAATTTCGGCTGTACTACATGAAAACGTGTCAATATTTTCAATGCTGTTTCTTCATTATAATTTTCAGAAGATGTTGACAGATTGGGCGTATATTCCAACTTATTGATTCCATACGTTACATTTCTGTCTGTAACGATAATACTATCGTTTTCACGCCCATGTATACTATACAACGGTCTGTTATCGCCATGCTTTTTAGGAGCAAATACTCCGATGACGGTACTTTGAGTCAGGTTATTCTTGGTTAAGGTAGCCTGTTTTAATGAATCTCCACCATATATGTATATGGCAGGATTAAAATTAAAAGTCCTGATATTATTTCTGCTTTGAAGAAATTCTGTTGTGTCATTATTACTTCGTATCTGTAATAATATGGAATCTCCTGATTTATCTTGCCAATGATAATTTCCTTGAGGATCGAATGAATTTGATTCGGTTGTAAACCATGCTTCCGTACCTGACACTCCACCCGGATTTCGGTCTTGGGCATAAGCCTTAACCAAAATACATAGCAGAACAATAATGCAACAATTAATTAACTTCTTCATATTGTGGAGTTTTTATATTGATTTCTTAAATTGTCGCTTTATGGTACTTATTTGGACTTCTACAGGCATTTTAGTAAAAAATCCAAACATTACGTTGCAAACGTAAAGAATTGTTTAGAATTATCCAAACAATTTAAACGAAAAACGCTTGCATTTTAACATTTTTAACATTTATCTATAACACCCCACCGGCTGTATATGGCATGAGTTCTTTGAATGGGAACTTTTCGCAACCGATGTATAGCGTATCAAACGCGTCCGTTCCGTCGGTGCGATGCTGGAGCAAGTCTTCTTCAGTCTCGGCAAGTTTTTCGCCACCTTTGTCTTTGCGAAAACCATTGCGACCACGAGTCACACCGGCAGACTGCACAGCGAGGATAAGGTCATCGTTGTTCTGACGGTTGAAAAATGGCATTAGCCTTTGCTTCCCGGCAAAACCTTGATTTATCAAAAGGTATTTTTCATCGTGTCGCATAGGGTTGCCGAGATAGACATCTTCCACTTGCCACCCATGACGCTCAAACTCGTGGCACACCACCCAATGAAAGTCTTGGTCGTTGACGGCATAGTTTGCACCGAGTGCGGTAGTGTCGTAATAATAGACCACAGTCTTGTTTTGATGATTGGCGTAATAACGGCAGAAATCCTCAATGAGAGCAGGGATTTTCCGCTCGAATTTGACATAGAACGACTTGATGATGTTCAATCGTCTGCCGTTGGGCTGTCCTGCCACAATCCAGTTGATATTGGCATTGTAGTCCATACCAATGCAGATTGGGGCGTG
>CAZLUB010000055.1:0-14438 GCA_964562595.1 uncultured Muribaculum sp.
TTATCGCTAATCACCAAATTTTCAACTACTTATATTTCATCGAACTCACGTTAAATTAGCAGGTTATGCAATTAACGAGTGGCAATATAAATGGTGCAAGTCCCAAATGTGAGTGGGAGGTAGGAGCATCGAGCAAATCCGGCGTTACGCATTAATTGTAACATGTCGTTGCCTTGTGGCACTGCAGCGATGCTTTCGGGCAGATAGGAGTAGGCTCTTACATCTTTTGAAACGATGCGTCCGATGGTCGGGATAATCCATCGCGTGTAAGCCTTGTATATAGAGTATATGATAGGAGATGTGGGAGTTGACAATTCGATTACGCATAGTGTGCCACCGGGACGTATCACTCGGTGCATTTCGCGGTAACCTTGGTCGATGTGCTCAAAATTTCTTACTCCATAGGCTACGGTTACGCAATCAAATTCACTATCGGGGAAAGGTAGATTTAAACAGTCGGCAACTTGAAAAGTGACGGATTTGTCAATCCCGGCTTCTTTGGCTTTTTGTCGGGCAATCGACAGCATGCCTTCACTCAAGTCGATGCCGGTCAATCGCATTGGCGACAATTTGCGGTGCAGAAGCATGGCCAAGTCGCCGGTGCCGGTGGCGACATCAAGAATAGATTGGGGGGACAGCCGGCGTAGCATTTTTACAGCTTTGGCACGCCATAGCTTGTCAATGCCAAATGTCATCATGCGGTTCATGAAGTCATAGGCCGGAGCAATGCTATCAAACATTTCTTTGACTTGCTCCGTTTTGCTTCGCATGTTGTCGTAGGGGTTTATGTGCTCGGCTTTAATGTCCATGTCTTAATTGTTTAAATAAACAGGCAGGAACGATGTCTGCTCCTGCCTGCTGTTGTGATTATCGTGTGGCAAGGTACGCTTTTACATTGGCTTCGATGCGCGCATTGAGATCTGTGTCATCGGCAGGTGTGAATTGATCACCGGTGATGTGTTCATAAAGCTCAATGTAGCGGTCAGATACGCTGTCGCAATATTCATCGGTCATGTCAGGAACGCGTTGTCCTGACTTGCCCATGAAATTATTTTCGATAAGCCATTGGCGTACAAATTCTTTTGATAGCTGTCGCTGAGGTTCTCCATTATTAAAACGCTCCTCATATCCATCGGCATAGAAGTAGCGTGATGAGTCGGGAGTGTGTATCTCGTCAATGAGGTATACTTTGCCATCGCGTTTGCCAAATTCATATTTGGTGTCGACAAGTATCAGTCCTTTCTCTGCGGCAATTTCACTACCACGCTTAAACAAAGCCCGGGTGTATTGTTCCATCAGTTCGTAATCGTCTTTGTCAACAATGCCTTGAGCAATGATTTCTTCGCGAGAGATATTTTCATCATGTCCGGCATCTGCTTTTGTGGTGGGAGTAATTATTGGCTCGGGGAAACGTTGGTTTTCCTTCATGCCGTCGGGCAGTTTCACTCCGCAAAGTTCGCGGCATCCGGCTTGGTATTCGCGCCAAGCGCTACCTGTCAGATAACCACGGATAATCATTTCAACTCTGAAACCTTCACATTTTAAGCCTACTGTAACCATGGGGTCGGGAGTCGCTAATTTCCAGTTTGGAACAATATCGGCTGTTGCATCAAGAAATTTTGCGGCAATCTGATTAAGTACTTGACCTTTGAAAGGAATACCCTTGGGGAGGATTACATCAAATGCTGAGATGCGGTCGGTGGCAACCATTACCATCAAGTCGTCATTGATGTCGTATACGTCGCGGACTTTTCCGTGGTATACACTCTTTTGTCCTGGAAAATTGAAATCGGTGTTAGTGAGAGTCTTTGCCATTTTGGTTGGTTGTATTATGAACTTGTTATTGTTCTGATTTGTTGTCAGTAGAGTTTTCGTTGTGGTAGCGTTCGTATGCGTCGACTATGCGTTGCACAAGTTGATGCCGTACAATATCTTTTTTACCAAATTCCACTCTGCCAATGCCGGGTATGTTGTGTAGGATGCGTAAAGCTTGCACTAATCCAGATTGCGTGGAACGTGGCAGGTCGATTTGTGTCACGTCGCCGGTTATAATCATTTTTGCATTAGTGCCTAAGCGAGTGAGAAACATCTTAATCTGATGGGTTGTTGTGTTTTGTGCTTCGTCAAGCACAATGATGGCGTCACTGAGGGTGCGTCCGCGCATAAATGCTAATGGAGCAATCTGTATGACATTACTTTCCATATATTCCTTTAGCTTGACTGGTGGAATCA
Organism: uncultured Muribaculum sp.; assembly: GCA_964562595.1. Lineage (GTDB taxonomy): Bacteria > Bacteroidota > Bacteroidia > Bacteroidales > Muribaculaceae > Muribaculum. Next base: position 2,233 of record CAZLUB010000055.1, read on the forward strand.
TGTCTTCTAAGGCGTCATACAAAGGTTGTAGATAAGGGTCTATTTTGTCTTTCATGTCTCCGGGAAGGAATCCGAGTTTTTCTCCGGCTTCTACAGCCGGACGTGACAAAATGATTTTACGCACCTCTCTGTTTTTTAATGCTCTTACGGCTAAAGCTATGGCTACGTAAGTTTTTCCTGTTCCGGCCGGGCCGAGAGCAAAAGTAAGGTCATTTTTTAGAAATGTTTCAACCAACAATTGCTGGTTGGGCGTGCGACCGGATATTGGCTTGCCGTTGACGCCATAAATTATGACATCGTCGAGCTTGACCTGCCTTGGCTCATTTCCTTTAACGACGTCAAGGATGACATCTTCGGATAATTTGTTGTATTTAGCGCAATACTTTTCAAGCTCTTTTATTTTTTGTTCAAATTCAGATGTCTCTTGCTCATCGCCAATCACTTTTATAATCTGTCCGCGGGCGGCCATGCGTAGCTTTGGAAACAGATTCCTGATTAATTGCATATTGCAATTATTAATTCCGTAAAAACTGACAGGGTCGACCGAGTCGATAATGACGATGCGTTCTATCATTGGCTGTTTGGCGTTGTTAATTATTGCAAAGTTACGATGTTTGCTCCCGAAAAGCAACAATCTTGGTTAAAAAACAAAGTATTATTAGAAAAATAAGCAAGGTGTCGAACTGTTAAGTGCGACACCTTGTTGTAGATGATATCGTTGTGGCGGTTAGCGACGACCTTTGCTGTTGTTGTTTTTCTTTTGTTGTTCGCGCAACATGGCTTGTTGTTGGCGTTGAGCCTCTTCAAGACGAGCCATGAATCCTGATTTTTTACGAGGCTTCTTAGCCGCTTCAGCCATTTTTGCTCGCATTTTTTCCTCACTTACAACGTGGCGGAACACATAGGTCTGTATGATGGTAATCAGCAATGACAAGAAATAATAATAAGACAACCCCGATGCGTAGTTGTTAAAGAATACAAGGAACATTATCGGCATCAAATACATCATCCACTTCATGCCAGGCATTTGACTGCTTGATGGCTGATTTTGCATGGTGATATAGGTGTAAACGATGTTGGTAACGGTCATCAGTAAGCAGAATAGCGACAAGTGGTTGCCAAAGTATTCCGAAATGAATGGAATGTTGGTTGTCCATGTCCATATTGCGTCAGGGGCTGACAAGTCTTTGGCCCAAAGGAATGATTCGCCTCTAAGTTCGATACATGATGGGAAAAATGTAAACATTGCAATCAGCACAGGCATTTGCAACAACATTGGCAAACATCCGGCCATAGGGTTTGCTCCGGCTTTAGAGTATAGCTCCATCATTTTCTGTTGACGTACCATGGCATTTTCTTGTCCGGGATATTTCTCGTTGATGGCTTTTATCTCGGGATTGAGCAGACGCATTCGAGCTTGTGACATGTAGCTCTTGTAGGTGAATGGAAAAATGATGAGTTTGATAAATAGCGTTAGGAGTAAAATTATTACACCATAATTTGTAAACCAGTGTCCTAAGAAATCAAATACCGGAATTACAATAATAGTGTTAATCCAACGGAATAGCGCCCATCCAAGTGGAATGAGACGGGTCAACTCAAGATTGTCGTCGGGGCATATTTCATTTTGCAAATCAGAGAGGAGCGGATAGCTGTTGGGCCCGATGAAGATGCTGAATGATGCCGGATTGTGGTTTGTCGCATTGTAATCAAGGGTTGCATAGGTGTCAAACGATTTCAGGTAGTCTTGGTTGGATTTTGGGTAAACTTTAGACGAAAAGTCTCCGCTATTGAAGTTGTTTTTGGCTATGAATACCATTGAGAAGAATTGGTTTTTGTAGCCAATCCACTTAATGCGTTCGTCTATTTGATCGTCATCATCGCTTGATTCTGACAGGTATTCGACATCGCCTCCGGCATATTTGTAGTAGAGTGCCGAGTTGCGTTCCTCAAACATGCGCCCTTCTTCTTGGCGAGCAAGTTCTTGTTTCCAAGAGAAGTCCATTGTTGCTACACTTGACGGAATTACAGCGTCCATACCGCGTTGCACTATGTCCATATCTACGACATAAGAGTCGTTGCGCAAAGTATAACGAATCCCGAATGCAGCACCTTGACCCAAGTCGAGTTGCATTAGCACAGTTGAGTCTGATTCGACAATCGGGGTAAAATAGAAGTCGCGGGTGTCAAATCGGCGGTCGGTTGAGTTGAGGGTAAATGAGTAATTGTTGTTGTCTCCTTGGCAAATGACAACATTTCCTCCTTTAAAAGATGGGTATTTGCTGAGCTCAGCGCGAGCAATAACCCCTCCTTTGTTGGAAATGTCGAGTGATAGTAGGTTGTTTTGTAGTTTTACGGTAGCACTATCACCTTGCAGATAACGAGCAAATCCACGGTAGCGTGTCAATTCTGTAATGGTTTTCTTGACATTGGCGACAGCCTCTTTTGCAACTTTTGCGGGCAATTCCTTTATGCGGTTACTTGAAAGAGCAGTAATGTCAACTATGGTGTCGGTGGCTGCGACTGTGCCTCTTACGGTAGTGTTGGAAGAGCGCAAATCAACCAATTGGTTGGAAATATACCATGTGTTGGTTGAGGTTGTGTCGCGTGTCCCATACTGCTCGATAGCTGTAGCAAGCAGAGCCATTTCGGTATTGGAAATGGTGTCGAGTGATGATAGTAACAGGTCTTCGGCAGAATAGTCGTTGGCTTGTATATTTTCTTTGTTTTCGCCAGATGTGCGCATGGTGTTTGGGTCGGGCTGGTTAAGCCACATGAACCCGAGTATGACTGCGCCCATAAGGAGCAAGCCCGAAAGGGTGTTTTTGTCCATTATTTATAGTTTTATGTTTTTATATGCGACTAATACATTGGTAAACACCTTGTAGTGTGTTATTGAGTGAGATGTTGTCGATACTCCAATTTGCTACAAGTCCCTTGATGTACAATTGACTGCAAAATTAGTAATTTTCTTCGACAATATAGATATGTTGTCGACAGTATATGCTGATTAGAGATTGTTTTGAGCCTGAGATATGCGTCTGAGTTGCCATGTAACCATGGCCAGTGATACAAATGTTGCCAGGAGATCAGATACCGGAAATGCTGCCCACACTCCATTGAGGCCAAACATTGGCGGCAATATCAACAATAATGGAATGAGAAATATCATTTGTCGTATTAAACTGAGAAATATCGACTTCCCAGCTTTGCCTATAGATTGGAAGAGGGTGGTAGATACAATCTGGAATCCTACCGGGAAAAAGAAAAACATTGCAATAGGTATGCCGTTGTTTGTTGCGGCAATGAGTTGTGGGTCGATGGTAAATGCTGAGGCTATCCAATGAGGGAAGGCAATGCCTATTATTCCACCGATAACGGTGATTGCCGACCCGGCAGCGACAGACAGCCAAAATACACGTTTTAAACGGTGTAACAAGCCGGCTCCATAGTTGTAGCCAATGATGGGCTGTAGACCTTGACAGATGCCTACTACGATAGTGCATAAAAGGGAGGTGTAGGTCATCAAAATGCCTACTGCGGCAACGGCGGAGTCCCCGCCATAACTATAAAGCGAATTGTTGATTATGCCGTTTATCAAGGATCCTGCAAGGTTTACTATAGAAGGGGCCGCGCCAATTGAGATTACTCCCCACACTATTTTCCACTCGAGGCTGTAGATTTTGGGCTTGAATCGTATTACACTTTTATGACTGAAAAAATGAGCGAGCACAAACAGCATGCCGATAAACATGGACAAGTCTGTTGCTATGGCAGCTCCCTTGATGCCCCATCCCAACCCAAAAATAAATATTGGTGCGAGAATCACATTGCATCCGGCTCCAATAAACATAGTCACCATGGCACGAGTCGGGTAGCCCGATGCTCGCATTATGCTGTTGAGATTGTAGGTGATGTTGGTTAACAACATTCCCGGCAGTATGTAGAGCATAAAATCGCGGGCATAGGGTAGAGAAGTTGGCGATGCACCAAACATTGTCAATATGTCGTCAATGAAAATGCCGAATATCGTGAGGTACACTCCGGCATTTAGTAGGGTCAAGACAACAGAGTTGCCAAGCACCTTCTCGGCTCCACGCATGTCTTTTTGCCCTAACATGATTGACATTCTGGCAGCTGCACCGGCTCCGATGAGCACGCCGATGGCCGCTGAGAGATTCATGACAGGAAATGTTATGGCTAGTCCGGCTATGGCGTCGGCGCCGACGCCTCGACCAATAAAAATACGGTCGATGACGTTATATAGCGACATGACAACCATTCCAACAACGGCCGGCAGGCTATATTCCCACAACAATCGTCCGATGGGGCGTGTGGCAAGTTCTTTGAGTTTGTGTTGGTTGTTCATTTATGGTTGCGTTGGCGCGTGATTATGTCATAAAGATTGGCGCATCCGTTTTGTAGCAAGTCAAGTACAAGCTCAAAACCCTCAGCGCCTTCATAGTAAGGGTCGGGTATGTGGTCGTATCGAGTGGATAACGTCACAAAGTTTATCATGGGCACTATCTTTGCCTCTTGGTCGAGTGTTGAGGCCAAGGAGCGTAGGGTATGCTCGTTTGATGCGTCCATTGGAATAATCAAGTCGAAGTTATCAAAGTCAGACGATGAGAATCTACGTGCGCGGTGAGTCAATGTCAGACCTCGATGTCGCGCATGTGCTCTCATGCGACTGTCAGGGAGATTTCCGGCATGTCCTCCATAGGTCCCGGCAGAATCAATAACCCAATCTTGATTGGCTCCTTCCTCGGTGATTATGCTTTGCATTATGCCATCGGCTGCCGGAGAGCGGCAGATATTGCCCAAGCAAACAAACAGTACCTTGATGGGCCCCTTTTCTTTATCAGGTATGTGAGGAAGATTGATGTTATTGATAATCATTGTGTTTTGTCAGAGTAGTTAAGTCGTTAAATATTGCATTGGCTGTAGTCATGGCGGCATTTCTTTGTCCAAGAATGTCGCGCATGAGTTTGTAACCTTTGAGTTGGCAGTCGTGTCCCGGTCTTCCCGGCAATATCTTGCCAAGTTCGCGTTCGACAAGTTGAGGAGTGCATTTATGAACCAACATTTCGGGTACAATAGCTTCGTTGGCTATTAAATTGGGAAGTGAAACAAATGGGATTTTTAAAATTTTCTCCATTATTTGATATGAAAGTTTCACTCCGTTAGCTCTATAACAGACGACTTGAGGCGTGCCGAGCAGAGCACATTCGAGCGTAGCTGTTCCTGAAGTGACGAGAGCAGCGTCGGCATGTTTCATTAACTCAAAAGTGACTCCCGATACGATTGGCGTTCCGGGCTTAATGAAATAGCCATAATATTCCAGCTCGATTCCCGGTGCTGCCGCTACTACAATCTGGTGGTCGGTATAGCGAGCCGATGCTGCTTGCATTATAGCCAGATTGTTTTTGATTTCACTTTTTCTGCTGCCGGGTACAAGCGCAATGATTGGCCGGTCGGAAAGGTTGTGTCGATGTATAAATTCCTCGCGCGAAGGTAATGATGACGCTCTGCGTTCGATTTCTTCAACCGATGGATTGCCTACGTATGTGACATCGTAGTTATGACGTGTTTTGTAGAAATTAACCTCAAATGGAAGTATCGAAAACATGCGCCTGACATATCGTTTGATGTCTTTTACCCGATGCTCTTTCCAAGCCCAAACCTTTGGAGAAATATAGTAGTAAACAGGAATCCCAAGTTTGTGGGCAAAAGCGGCCAGCTTGAGGTTGAAACTTGGATAGTCTATTAGTATTAAGGCGTCGGGACGAGCATTGCGAATTTCTTGTTTTGCTCTGTTGAGATTGCCCAACACACGAGGAAGATGTCGCAACACTTCACTAAATCCCATAAACGCCATGTCTCGGTAGTGGATTAACGGAGCGTGTCCGGCCGCTGCAGCCATTAAGTCTCCTCCCAAAAAATCAAAATGGGAACAATTGTCGGCATTAGATAATGCTGAAATCAACTCCGCGGCATGAATGTCGCCTGATGCCTCTCCTGCTACGATGAAGTATCTCATATTTGGTTATGCGATTATATAATATGCAAAGTTACCCAAAAATATCGACAACCGAGCTTAATTAAGTGAAAGTAGGTTTAAATCTTTACAACAAAATACGTATCTTGTGCAAGATTTAGAGTTCTGAATTTATGCTATACAAAAAATTAATAGAGAGGTGTTGCCAATAATGGCCTTGGTTGTTATGCTGATATCTATCGTCATGGCGATTGATATGCGTTTGGGAGCGGCGATCGTTTTTATAAATGTGGTTGTGTTGATGATGTCGATATTTATATATGCAATAATTACATTATTTCAGTATGAGCCAAGTCTTTATATAGGAATTGATAAGGCAGATGCTAAAGAAAAAACTAAAGTGGTTGGCACTGTCAAGTCGGTTTGTTTTTGGACAAAATCGTTTATTCTGGTTTTGCTTGCCTCTGTTGTAGTTATTAGAACTTATTGGTAAAAAAGTCCTATGAGAGGTGAAGTGTTGTTTGTCATGTGGAGATGGGGGATGTATCGGCTTATGTGTTGAAGTAGGCAGAAACGCCAATCCTCGCCAAACCGTAAATAATTCGCAACGCCTATTTGCAAAGAGCGGTGTTGTTTCTTTATATTATTTGATAATCACTTTTTTAGACCCATTGTTATGGTTTACGATATACATGCCGGCTGATAGCTCCGTCTCGAAATAATTGCTGTTGGTCGTGTTTATCAATATTCCTGATGTGTTGAATATTGTGACATGTTGATTTTCGGGATTGTATATCTTCAGTATGTTGCCGTCGGTAACAGCCAATACGGTTGCGTTGTTGTCGGCGACGGTCATGTCAATACCGGAGTCTTTGTCCGATGAAATCTTGATGTCATAGAGATAGAGGTAATCTTGGTATGCTTCGGAATAGGCTTTAAATCCATAATGATATACACCATCCTCGGGAACTGTAATGTCGATTTGATATACCGAATAGTTACCGTCTTCATCGATTGCCGGAAGTTCGGGAATGTCTATGAGAATCTCGTTTTGAGATTGTGGGCTTACCCCTTTGCCAAAGGTTACCATCAGCGACTCTAAATATTGTTCTTGAGATGAGAATGCACCAAATGTCAATGTATAAACAGCATCTTTTCTGAAATTGATGGCCGGAGATATCAACCAATCGTCGGCACCGTTTTGCCAATTGTATTTATATACGGCAGCACCGGTAGATTCATCATAGATCCATGAATACTTATCGTTGTTAGCATCGATGATTGTATAGTAGTTATACATGTCGTATACGGTGTTGAAAATACCTCCGTAAGGAGTATTTAACGGAGTGCCTACGATGAGGTTGTTTGATAACGCTCCTTCGCTGCGTTCTCCGTCGATACATGAGTAAACAGCATAAGTGTAGCGAGTCATTTCCGGTCCGTGTGTCTCAACAAATACGCGCTCGGTGAGTCCGGTGGCGATTTCTTCCAATCCGGGATATCTGACAATAGTGTAGGTGAGTTTACTTGTGTCGAAAGGCTTGCCATAGACTCCGGTTTCAGGAGCATCCCAAGTCAATGTCGTTTCAAGCCCATTATTGGTGAGGACAATGTTTTTAGGAGCTTCAGGACGGTCGTAGCCAATCAAGATTTCATGTTTGATTGCCGGGCCGCTACCGTGACTGTTGGATGCGACTAAGGTTGTAATATAAGAACCGTTGGCGGCTTCAATCTTGATGCTGATTTCTTCGCCGGCGGCTCCGCTGCCGGTGTAATTAAATGCCTCACCGGAGTAAACTGTGTAGTTTACTGTCGATTCAAGGGACTTACCATTGTAGGTTGTTGCCGGCAGACGGAACTTTAAAGTGCCGCTATTTGCACCATTGTCATCGGCAATAAACTCAACGTCGCTGATAATCGAAGGTGCTGCCATTGATGGCTCTTTGAAATATGCTCCACTGATGGCGTAAATATCGGTCTGATAAGCGCGAAGTGTTGCAACTGCATTATATCGATTAATCTCGGTGATAGCTGCATATTGAGATCCCAATGCCAAACTTGAACTGCAGAACATCCAATACATGGTATCCGATGCATTGTCAAAGAATAAAGCTTGACGATATTTCATATTGTAAAGAATGTCTTCTCCCATGAAATTTGCGATTTGCATTTTGCCGACTTCAGCTATTGCTCCATCTACTTTGTTGATGCGTCCGAGATAGTGGGTTTGGTCTCCGGTGACGTTGTCTTCGGTCATATACACGCAATAGAGTTCGCCCTTATCGTTACATCCGAGTGTGAGGAATCGCTTAGTGTAGTCGAGGCGGTCGGCGATGCGAGTCATGTTGCCGGTAGCCGGTTCTACTTCCACCAGCCAAGTGTCTACGTAGTCTTTGACCAATCCATAGATTTTGTCGGTAGATGCATCGTAGGCCAACGCGATTGTGGTGTTCTCGCAATTGCCATTTAGGGCATTTTCTGAAATCAATTCAAATGTGTTAGCATCATATATGCGCCAAGAAGGAATCTCTTCTTGGATGTTGTTGCGATAGTTGTAGATGTTGCAATAAATCTTACCGTCGTGGTAGGTTACGCCACCTGCTATTTCGGCGGTCAAGTCGGGGTGTTCGAGGTCGGGTGTGAATTGTTTTTCATAAGGCATTGCGAATACGCCGGCAGGGGCTAAGGTGTATTCGTCGACTTGAGCCTGAGAGAAAGCTCCGTATAGTTCTACTCCTTCCAACGCAAGACGGTTGAAGTAGTCGGATGTGTAAGATAGATCGCCATTGTTGTCATCAGAGAGTACGGTCTCGTTAAATTCATCGGCTTCGAGAACTTCTTCGGTACTGCTACCTTCAGATTGCTCTATGTGGCTGATTGTTACGTCTTTGAGCTCGAGAAAGTTGGCTACAAATGTAGTGTGAAATCCTATGTAGTAATTTCCGGATTCGGCAACGGTAAATTGTGTCGACTGATAGTCGCCAAATCCGTTTTGATACAATTCTTTGTGGCTTGCAACAACTTGAGTGTGGGCGGTTGAAGCCTGCTTGTTGCCGATTGTTACGTCAAGGTCGGCATAATACATCGATGAAGTCTTTAATTTGTAGTTGACGATATATCGTTTGCCACTCTCGAGAGCCACACCGGGTGTGAACAACCAATCATCGACAGGTTTACTAGCGGTGCCTGAAAATCCCACTGATTTATATTCATATGCCCACTTGGCACCACCATCGATATTTTCAACTTTCCATGATGTGAAGTCAGAGGATTTGCTTAGCGGTATTGTCGCAATCGTGGTGATGGTCCCTTGGAAGTCGTCAAGATTGATTTCTTTCTCGACGCTTTCTGATTCGGCACCATTAAGTGACATTGTCACTCCGTAGGTCACCATGCCGGTAAAGTTTGTAGGAGTGTAAGTATATTCGGCATGTTGGCCTGCTTTCATGTCATTTAATGTTGTCACTATATCGCCGTTGGCATATATGGTGGCAGTCATTGGTTGGGTGATGATGATGTCTTGGACATCGCGTTGCGGATTTATCCATTTGATGGTGACTGTCTTTTTGCTGAAATCAGAAGACGCTGTCATCGCAGGCACCTTTGCCGGTTGTTGAGGTGCGCTTTCAACGACAGATACAGATTTTATTGACACAACACCATTAGAAGCAGGAGATGTGATGTTAAATCCTAATTTTACTTTTCCGCTTTGTTGTGCCGTGATATGGCATCGGCGAGTCACCATGCCGGCATGGTGATTATACTTTTCTGCAACTAATAAAGTCTCTTGTGATGATGGTGTCACTTCGGGACCGTAGTGGATGTTGACTACATCTTCACCAAACGCTCCTCGTTGAGCCAAGGTGTATTCTATTACATAATGATTTCCGGCTACGACCTCAAATGCAGGTGATATCAGCCAATCGTTGCCGGCCTCCGAGGTGGTGTTGCCATTGTAGGCTACGCCTTTAATTCCGGGCATGGATTGCCAAGTTTGTCCATCGTCATTATTGTCAATGACGACCCATTCATTTAACTCGTTGGTAGTAGTAAAATCATAAGAAAATACTGAATTCCCATTTTGAGCCGCAACAAATAATACAGACAGAATTGTGACTAAAAAGGTTAAATTTCTTTTCATAAATAAAGTAGTTTAATTTTGGGTGCAAAAATAATTAATTCAACCGCAAAATGCAAGATTTATGCAATATAGTTGTCAATATTCCAGTAGAAAATGTGATTTTGTTGAATATTGTAAATCGATATACGGCTTTGCTACGTGTGGGTGTTTGATAAAATACGACAGCCATTTGAGCCGTCGGGCTAAATGGCTGTCATCACATTGCATGTGTATGAGTGATAATGTTGGATCGGAATTATTTCTGAGCTTTTGCGCGTTCGATATATTTGTTGATGTCGATACGGTAAGCTGTGATATATTCAGGATAATCGTTTTTGATGCGTTCATAAGTAGCGGCTTCGCCGGCGTAGTTTTTAAGCTCGCGAAGCACAGTTGCCTTCTTCATCAAGAACAAAGGAGTGTATAGGGCGTTGTCGTCGCTGATCGAAACAGCTTTGTCAAAGCAAGAAACAGCATTGTCATATTGCTGTAGGTTGACATAGCAGTCGCCTTCTAATGACTTGGCAGCTGCACCAACGAGCGATTCGTTTGCACTGAACTTGTTCAAATATTCGAGAGCTCCGTTGTAATCTTTTTTGTCATAAAGGAGAATGGCGGCCTGAAGAGCTGCACGGTTGGCTGCATCATAGCCTTCGTTGTCAGCAACTTGTTGGTATTGCACCAATGCCAACGAGTCGTTGCCTTGAGCCAAGGTGATGTCGGCTTGAGCGATAGCCTCATTGGCCGATTGCACTCCCGGATTGCGGAAAGCATAGATGTAAACTACTACGATTACTGCTATGGCTGCGATAGCAAGCAATGCCCAAGTGAGAGCTTTTTGCCCTTTAAATACTTCGGCTTGTTCGTTGGCTTCTTGCCCAACGTTTTCTGGTTTTTGGTCGATATTTGCCATTGTGTAATAATTATTTCTCTATATTGTGTTTTGCTTGGAGCGAAACTGCTCTATTACAATTTGCAAAATTAATCCATATTCCTCATTTGCCCAAATTTTAAGCGACTAATTTGATTTGTAAAGTGGTCTGATGGCCGTTTTTGATGATAATAATGTGTGACAATGGCTGTCGTGGTTGTATATTTACTTAAAAATGCAGGGTGTTTTTTATTTTGATTAATTGTTGCTATCTTTGTATAACATTCCAAAATATCTCTTAAAAATAATCTCGAAATAAAATTTAAACAACTTCTAATTTATTATATCATGAAACGCATTTTATTACTACTGCTTGTTGTAGCGCCTTGCCTTGTAATGGCACAAAAAGAGAACGGCGATTCTCTCAGATTGTTGTTTATCGGCAACAGCTATACGTTTTTTAATGACTTGCCTCAAATGGTTTATGACATCGCAAAAAGTAAAAACAAAAAACTGTCGGTTGAGAGTGTGACAAAAGGCGGAGAGAGACTGTCGGGACATCTTAAAAACAAAAAGCTGCGCGATATGCTCACTACTCAAAAGTGGGACTTTGTTGTGCTCCAAGAGCAGAGCAGCACTCCGGCAAAGCAGACCGAAGTGGTAATCGCTGAGTCATATCCGGCGGCTAAGTCGCTCGACAGCCTTATCCATGTGGGCTCGCCCGAGGCAAAGACAATATTTTATATGACATGGGGGCACAAGTATGGCACTACCCATAAGATTGACAACTACCCACTTGCTTATACCTATGAGGGCATGCAAGAACGCATAAAAACGAGCTATCTTGAGATGACCTATCTCACCAACGCTCGTTGTGCGCCCGTAGGGATGGCTTGGCAGTTGGTGCGTCAACAACGTCCCGACTATCAGCTGTATAATGCCGACTGTTCACACCCGTCTAAGTTGGGGTCGTATTTGGCCGCCAATGTTATTTATACAACTATTTTCTGCCGACCCTACCAAACCGATTATACCGCAGGTTTTGATAGCGATGTGGCCGAATACCTCCAGCAGGTGGCTCAACGATGCGTGCTCGACAATAAGTCGGTGCTTAATATAAAGTGACGAGCCGTAAAATTGCGTACAAACAAAGGGGACGTTCTGTGATCTGACCCCAAAAAGTTGGACGGATTAATAATAAATTTTATTGGCAAAGA
>CAZLUB010000056.1:0-14309 GCA_964562595.1 uncultured Muribaculum sp.
GCTGCAAATTGATGCTTAACAAAATATTTGAATAATTTTCAAACAGCTTCTAAATTTGTATAATTAAATATTGATGTAATTATGAATATAAAAAATGGTGTTATGTGTGCTGTGCTAGTGGCATTAGCGGCATGTAGTCAGGTTGTAACTGACTCCCGATATTCTATTTTGGTGAATGTCGAAGAGTCTGATAATGGTAGGATGGCTTATTTGGTCAATTACGATAATGGAGAAAAATTAGATAGTTCTATAGTTGATTCTGCAAAAGTAGTTTTTAAAGGAACTGTTGATAAACCGCTGCTAGCAAGGGTGCTTGTTGGCAATATGCGAAGAGGTACTTTAATTGTGGAAGGAGGCGAGATTATAGTTGATGGAAATACAAGATTGGCAACGGGGGCGGAACTCAACGACCGATTGTCGGCTTTTAATAAAGCATGTGATTCAATATATGCGTTATATTCAACTGAGAACGTCTCCGATTCTGTCGCTAAGTTAAGAGATGATGAGATTACGCATTTGCTTGAAGCAACTCTTGAGAAAAATATAGATAATCCGATAGGATACATGCTTTTGCTTGAAAAGGCATATGGTATGTCAAAGTCTCAACTGGATAGTCTTATCATCGAAAAACCGGTGCTTGGAAATTATAAACGCATCAATGATTTGGTTAAGGCAAAGGGAAATGCTGAAGCTACAAGTATTGGAAAGAAATATGTTGACTTTGAAGTAAAAGGAGACTCGTTGCAGAAGTTAAGTGATTATGTTGGCAAGGGACGATATGTGCTTGTTGACTTTTGGGCAAGTTGGTGTGGCCCTTGTCGTCGTGAAATGCCGGTAATAAAAGAAGTTTATGAGTCATATCATGATAAAGGGCTTGATGTATTAGGCGTTGCAGTGTGGGACAAGAAAGAAGATTCACTTAAAGCTATAGAACAATTACAATTGCCCTGGCCTCAGATTCTTGATGCAAAATATGTTCCGACTGAATTATATGGAATAGTGGGAATACCGCATATTATGTTGATAGCTCCAGATGGAACAATCTTGGCTCGCGGAATTCATGGCGATTCATTGCGTGAGGCGGTCAAGAATGCAATTTCGCTTAATGCCGAGGTCGAGTAAGGAAGTGTGACATCTTACCTCCAAATATATGGATTATCATAAGACCGATTGACGAACCGATTATGTTGGCCACAAGGTCATAAATATCAAAGTTGCGACCGACATTCATAAAGTATTGTAGCAATTCAATTAAGATTCCGTAAAGAGAGGATAATAAGAAAAAAGATAATGATACAAGTAACGGTATTCTGTTTTTATTGGCAGAATGCCGTTTTTTGCGTAAGTAATCTATGCTTAATATCAGCATGATGCCGGTCATGAAAATTATATGAGCAATTTTGTCTGAACCAGAAAAGAATGAATAGTCAAAGTCGGCGAGTGGTCGTTGGGAAAGGAATAAATAAGTTGCAATTATTGTAGCTGCTATGGTGAAGGTGTAAGGAGGGAGTCGTAAAATATAATTTTTAAAATGCATGTCGATTATTGTTTGTTGCAAAATTAAGAAACTGTTTTTAATTTGTATCAATGTGGTGTATAAAACAAATGAGTTTATAGTAATGTTTTGATTAGGATGATGTCGGATAGATGTTCTTTTGAAAAAATAATAAATAAAAAATTCTATATTTATATTAAATTAAAAGTTTAAATGCTTAATTTTGTGTAAAATTATTTTTAAAATGTCGGAAAAAGTAAAATTTACAACAAAAATAGGGCTTATTGCAGCTACTGTAGGTAGCGCTGTTGGATTGGGTAATGTATGGAGATTTCCAGCCGAGACGCAAGCAAATGGGGGTGCGGCATTTTTGCTGGTTTATATTGCCTGTGTGTTTTTATTTGGCATACCTGTTATGCTTGCTGAATTTTCTCTTGGACGAGGAACGCAGGCAGATTCGATAGGCGTATTTAAGAAACTCACACCCGGTAAAAAATGGTGGATTGTCGGTGCAATGGCTATTTTAGCATCATATTTGATATTGTCATTTTATATGGTTGTGTCAGGATGGACGTTTGAATATATGTGGCAATCAATAACCGGTTATCTATATGAGCCGGTAGCCGGAGTCTCTGGAGTTTCGGGATTAGAAGCGCTTGATATTCAGTTTAATGCAAAAATGCAAGAGTTTATAGTGCAAGATGCTCGGCCATTGGTAATGACTTATGTGATGATTGTAATTAATCTGGTGGTGCTGTTGATGGGGGTGCAAAAAGGGATTGAAAAGATGAGCAATATCTTGATGCCACTATTGTTTGTGTTGTTGTTGGTATTTGGGGGTGTTGCATTGACATTTCCTAAAGCTGCCGAGGGTATTGAGTTTTTTTTGAATCCCGATTTTTCTAAGATTACCCCATCGGTTGTTGTGCGGGCATTGGGCCAAGCATTTTTTTCATTGTCGTTGGGCATGGGTATATTGATAACTTACTCAAGTTATTATCCCAAAACTACAAATCTGGCTCGTACGGCAATTACTGTGTCATTATTGGATTTATCAGTTGCCGTGATGATGGGAGTGATTATTTTCCCGGCGGTAATGTCATTTGGACTTGAAGGTCAAAGCATGAGTGGAGCAACGTTGGTGTTTGTAACGTTGCCTGAGGTGTTTGCTCAGATGCCCGGCACTCAGTTGTGGTCTATATTGTTTTTCTTGTTGCTAGTAGTTGCCGCATTAACGTCAACAATTTCACTTGCTGAAGTTGCGATTGCATTTTTACAGGATAACTTTAGAATGCGTCGTACAACAGCTTCTTTTGTAGTTGTTTTGCCGCTATTTATCTTGAGTACACTTTGTTCGTTGTCACAAGGCTCATTTGGGTGGTTTAAGATAGCCGGAATGAATTTGTTTGACTTCCTAGATAATACGGCGACCAACATTATGTTGCCAATAGTGGCAATATTTACATGCATATATGTCGGGTGGATAATACCACGAGGTTATTTCAAAAATGAAGTTACCAATCAAGGCAATATAAAATCAAGATTTTTCCCTCTGTTTTATGTGATAGTACGATATGTTGCCCCGGTGTTGATTGCGTTTATATTATTGTCTAATTTGTAGTAGTATAATGAAAGAGAAGAGAGTGCAATTTGCAACACGTTTGGGTGTTATAGCAACAACAGTAGGTTCTGCTGTCGGATTAGGAAATATATGGCGATTCCCTTATGAGGCCGGAGAACATGGTGGAGGCGCTTTTTTATTGGTCTATTTGTTTTTTGTATTTGGGATAGGTGTGCCTGTGATTTGTGCGGAATTTTTGATGGGACGGCATACGCAACGCAATATTTTTGGAGCGTTTGCAAAGTTGCATAAATCCAAGATGTGGGCGCGAGTTGGCTATATCGGTATATTGTCATCGATATTGATACTATCGTTCTATTCGGTTGTTGCCGGATGGACTCTTGAATATATGTTTCAATCGGTCAGTGGTGCGTTAAGTAATCAAACGGTTGAACAGCTCAGTCGGCGTTTTGCAGAGTTTTCGACATCAAGTTGGCATCCATTAATGTGGACAATCATATTTCTGATTATAAATGCCGGTGTGTTATTGCGAGGAGTAAAGAAAGGCATTGAGAGAATGTCCAATATCATGATGCCATTGCTTTTTGTCATTCTGGTCGTGTTTTGTGTTAATTCATTAATGATGCCGGAGGCATTGACTGGATTGAATTTTCTGTTTAATCCTGATTTCACAAAAGTTAATCCATCGATGCTTATTGGAGCAATGGGGCAAGCCTTTTTCTCGTTGTCGATAGGTCTTGGCACGATGATGACTTATGCAAGCTATTTTAATGAAAAGACGCCATTGGTAAAAAGTGCCGTTACTACGGCATCGTTAGATACTCTTGTCGCCATATTGGCTGGAATTGTCATTTTCCCGGCAGTTTTTACTTTTGGTGTAGAGCCGGCAGCCGGACCAAAATTGGTCTTTGAAGTATTGCCGGCCATTTTTGACAATTTGCCGGCCGGTATCGTGTGGTCTACGTTGTTTTTCTTGTTGTTGTTTTTAGCATCGTTGACGTCGACAATTTCGATGAGTGAATTGTGTGTAGCTTTTTTCTGTGAGCAATTAGGCATGTCAAGAAACAAGGCCGTCATTGTAAATGCAGTTATCGCCATATTTTTGGGAACATTATGCGCCCTTTCATTTGGCCCATTGGGCGATATGACTATAATGGGAAAAACAATCTTTGATTTATTTGACTTCGTCTCAAGTAATGTATTGTTGCCTCTTGGAGGTATGTTGTTTTCGATATTTGTTGGTTGGGTTATCGATAGGCATATAGTCAAAGAGGAACTAAGTGGCCGGGGAGAATTGAAGAGCCGGACATTAATTCTGATAGTCTTTTCTTTGCGTTATGTAGCACCTGTGGCAATTGCATTGGTCTTTCTTGCCGGATTGGGGTGGATATAGTTTGAAGGTTTAAAATTTTAAAGATTATTTTTGTTTTATGTTTTATAACATTGTAATTTTGCAATCGAAATAGAATCGAATTATGCAAAATATCAGAAATGTTGCCATCATCGCTCACGTTGACCATGGCAAAACAACTTTGGTGGATAAGATGTTGCTTGCCGGCCACCTTTTTCGAGATAATCAAAATACGGGTGAATTAATACTTGATAATAATGATCTTGAGCGAGAACGTGGTATAACGATTCTTTCCAAGAATGTATCTATTGATTATAAAGGATACAAGATAAACATAATAGATACTCCGGGACACGCCGATTTTGGAGGTGAAGTAGAGCGAGTGCTGAATATGGCCGATGGATGTCTCTTGCTTGTTGATGCATTTGAAGGGCCTATGCCACAAACACGTTTTGTGTTGCAAAAAGCAATTCAGATGGGATTGAAGCCGGTTGTGGTCGTAAATAAGGTAGACAAGCCCAATTGCCGTCCGGATGAAGTGCAAGAAATGGTGTTTGACTTGATGTTTAACCTTGATGCAACAGAGGAGCAACTTGATTTTCCTACGATATATGGTTCGGCTAAGCAAGGGTGGATGTCGACTGATTGGAATAAGCCCACCGACAGCATAGTGCCAGTGCTTGATGCAATTATACAATATATACCTGCTCCGACAACGTTGGAAGGTGATGCTCAAATGTTGATTACTTCGCTTGATTTTTCCAACTATGTTGGACGTATAGCTGTAGGAAGAGTGCATAGAGGAACATTGCGTGAAGGCATGGAAATCGCATTGTGTAAACGAGATGGCAGTGTGGTTAAGCAACGCATAAAAGAGTTGCACACATTTGAAGGCATGGCGCGTAAAAAGGTGCCTGAAGTCAATTCGGGAGATATTTGTGCTCTTGTTGGAATCGAAGGTTTTGAAATTGGTGACACTATATCGGATGTCAATAATCCCGAGCCGCTTCCCCGTATCGCTATCGATGAGCCAACGATGTCAATGACATTTACAATAAATGATTCTCCATTTTTTGGACGCGATGGTAAATATGTTACTTCTCGTCACATTGGCGACCGTTTGACAAAGGAACTTGATCGAAACCTTGCACTACGAGTATCTAAAGCTGATCATGAAGATGTGTGGACTGTCTTTGGTCGTGGTGTTTTGCACTTATCGGTGCTGATTGAGACTATGCGTCGCGAAGGTTATGAGTTGCAAGTAGGTCAACCGCAGGTTATCATTAAAGAAATTGATGGTGTGAAATGTGAGCCGGTGGAATTGTTGACGATAAACGTGCCGGAGGAGTATTCGAGCAAAATCATTGACATGGTGACTCGTCGTAGAGGCGACATGGTTACGATGACAACTCAGAACGATCGTATTCACATAGAGTTTCATATCCCATCGCGTGGCATTATAGGATTGCGTAATAATGTTCTTACGGCATCGGCCGGTGAAGCTATTATGGCTCATCGTTTTCTTGAATATCAACCGTGGAAGGGAGACATCGAACGCCGTACCAACGGTTCGCTAATTGCTATGGAGTCGGGTACGGCTTATGCCTATGCGATAGATAAGCTTCAAGATCGTGGTCGCTTCTTTATCTTCCCTCAAGAAGAAGTATATGCCGGTCAGGTGGTCGGAGAGAATGCCAAAGACAATGACATCGTTGTAAATGTGACAAAATCAAAAAAGCTTACTAATATGCGAGCTTCAGGTGCCGACGATAAGGCTCGTATCATACCTCCCGTTGTATTTTCTCTTGAAGAAGCACTTGAGTATATAAAGGAGGATGAGTATGTTGAAGTAACTCCCAATCATTTGCGCCTTCGTAAAATCATTCTTGACGAATTGGAACGCAAGCGTGCTAATAAACAATAATCAAGAACGCTGTTGCTGATTTGTGGCACTGCGACTATGATTGACAAGTACGACACCGGCAAAAACCATTATTGCCGCCAATGTTTTATTCCAACTTAAACTATCCAAGCCTATGGCAATGCTGATTGCGATGGCTATAATGGGTTGTACATAAGAATACATGCTTACAAGGGTCGGTCGTATATGCTTTTGCCCGATGGGGATTAGTAAATATGTTATGAATGTGGCGCAAACAATGAGAAATGCCAACTCTGACAGAAAACTTCCGGGCAAGGTTGCGTAATTAATGTCAATCAGCTCATGTCCGGCAAGAGGAAGAGACATCAATGTGGAGAACAAAAATATCCACTTCATGAAGGTTATGGCGGAGTATTTGATTATGACCGGTCGGAATATGCCGAGATAAAGCGAGAAGCATAGACTATTTAGTATAATCAATACCCATCCGATGGGACGTGAATGGCTGATTGTGGATGTTGTGCTCACGCTGTTGGTGATTAAGTAAAGTATGCCGCATAAACTGATGGCTACACCTCCGGCCTTTTTTAAAGTAATAGGTTCTTTCAATACAATTGCCGCTATCAGCATAGTGTAAACGGGAGAAAGAGAACTAGCAATCGAACAATCCATGGGGGTGATGTCGGCAATGGCCATTAGAAATGTAATCTGAGTAAGGAAAAATCCTAAAATCGATGCTGCAAAGATTTTTAAATAGTCGCGACCGTCAACCTTTTCGTTAGGCAAAAACAACGATATAATCCAAAATAATGCTCCTGCACCGATGGAGCGTAGGCAGAATAGTGCTATTGGCGAAATATGGTGGCTTGCGGTGATGTCCTTACATACAACAATGTTGATTCCAAAAATAGCGTAAGCAATGAAGCAGGCACAATGTCCTAAATATATGCGATTACTTTGTCGGGTCATGATAATGAGTTATTACCTAATGCAAAGTTAGCTAACTTTTGGTAATAACGTATTACGGTCATGGCTAATTGACGTTTGAAAAAACTATGGATGCCAGTCGCGAACACTGCGTATTGTATTAACGCCGGCGCGCCCGATTGTGGCACTGCGATCTTGACGTAAGTGTATTTATTTTGAACGCAGTTGCCAGAATGCAACTGCTGAAGCCGCGGCTACGTTTAGAGAGTCAACGTTATGTGACATAGGTATGCGTGCTACAAAATCGGCTTCTTTGATGACATTTTTTGCAAGTCCGTCGCCTTCGGTGCCTAATATTATTGCAAGACGTGGCTCACTTGATAGTGTTGGGTCGTCAATAGGTACTGAGTTGTCAGACAATGCCATTGCTACTGTTTTGAAGCCTAATTTGTGTAATTCTTGAAACGAGTTGTCAATCCATGTCCAAGGAACTAAAAACACAGAGCCCATTGACACTCTGATTGCTCGTCGATTGAGGGGGTCGCACGATGAAGGCGTGAGTAATACGGCATCTATGCCAAGCGCGGCTGCTGAACGGAAGATTGCTCCGATATTTGTCGTATCGACCACTCCGTCTATAACTGCTATGCGTCGTGCATCATTGCATATTTCATTGACGCTTTTGATGGCCGGGCGACGCATGGCACACAGCACGCCTCGTGTGAGGGTGTATCCGGTGAGTGAGGCAAGGAGTTGGCGGTCGCCGGTGTATACAGTAATGTCTCCGCAACGGTTGATGATGTCTTGCGCATCACCGGTGATGTGCCGGCGTTCACATAGCATGGCTATGGGTGTATATCCGGCATTTAATGCAACCGTAATGACTTTAGGACTCTCGGCGATGAATATCCCTTTGTCGGGTTCAAGACGGTTGCGTAGTTGAGCCTCAGTCAGGGAGCTGAATATTTCAACTCCCTGATGAGACAATGATGATATTTCAATGATAGGCATGCTATGTCGTTGCTTGGAACATCAACCAATAATCCATTTGCTGCCGGGTATGAGTGAAATGATTTTTGTGGATATATAGCAGCAAATAAATGTAGATATTGCAATACAAGGAATGGCTGCAACTGTGGGAAGTGCCAAGTCGTATTTAAATATACTTACCCATAAACCGAGCCAGAAAATATGTATCAGATATATGCCATAGCTCAATTTTGATAAGTCGGTAATGAGGCGAGGTGCCTTGTCGGTGTTTATGCAAGAGAAAAGTAGGAATGTGCCGGCTGTTAATAGGACACAATTGATGGTACAGAATGCCCAACCGATTTCAATAACGGGGGTGACGTGGGTGACTCCCGGAACGGCTTGAACATAGAATGAGCCAATGGTTGTAATTGCTCCTATTATCATAGCTATACCGCCGATTAATAAGCGAGTGTTGCGACTCCATGTGAGGTGTACGCGAATGTAATGGGCAAGGACAAGATATCCAAGATATCCTGAGAAATACCATAGCATGTGGTATTCGTTCCAGAAACATTGTCCCCATACTTCTCCACACCATCGGTTGAGGTAGGGCATGCATGTAGATATCATGAATAAAATGATGAAAAAGCGCTCCTCTCGAGCCGATGCTTTACGCAACCATGGTGAAATGATCGGTATGAACAAATATAGACTGATAAGCGGATACATAAACCACAGATGACCTGCCAGAGAGGGGAAATTGAGCAAAATACGAAACAGATCGGTGCATGATGTTGCTCCATCGATTTGTCCCCATAGCATTGGTAATGTGCTATATAATATCATGAAAATGAAGAATGGAGGCAAGATTCGTAGGAAACGTTTTTTATAAAATTGCCATGATGTTTCCTCCTCTTTCATGGGCACTAATAGAAATGCCGACACAATCATGAATAATGGTACTGCCATTCGAGAAAAACCATCATAAATCGATACCCATAGGCGGTCGGCTTCGTTGGCTAAATAGGATTGAGGGCCGGCCATGTCAGAAGCTCCGATAGCTCCGTAAAAATTTTCGCTGGCATGAACAAGTATTACAAGAAAACATGCAAACACGCGAATGTAGTCGAGAAAGACAATGCGTTTCATTAGCATTTTGAAAAGTGTAAAAAATGGAGGTTTATTATCTTTAATGTATCATAGTCGTGGATATATTAAGCAAAATATCGACGACCAAGACTGATAATAAATGGAATGTTCCGAATTTATATTGTAAAAAGGCTGTGCCAAAAAAATCAGACACAGCCCGAGTTATATACTGAATTTTTCTTATGAATTAAGATTTTGCACGTTCTACGCGCTCAACATATGATCCATCACGTGTGTCGATGCGTACTTTGTCTCCTGTTTCACAGAACAAAGGTACGCGCACTTCAGCA
Organism: uncultured Muribaculum sp.; assembly: GCA_964562595.1. Lineage (GTDB taxonomy): Bacteria > Bacteroidota > Bacteroidia > Bacteroidales > Muribaculaceae > Muribaculum. The sequence goes on from CAZLUB010000056.1 coordinate 9,649, forward strand.
CCGGTCTCAACAGTAGCCGGCTTAAGGGTGTTGGTCGCGGTGTCTCCTTTGATGCCCGGCTCGGTATAGGTGATTTCGAGGACTACGCTTGTTGGCATTTCGCAGGTTAATATAGTTTCAGATGCAGCGTGAACCATGGCTTCACAAATGTCGCCTTCTTTCAAGAATTGAACGCCATCGATGCTTTCTCCCGGTATGGCAACTTGTTCAAAAGTCTCCATGTGCATGAAGTTGTAGCCCATGTCGTCTTTGTAAAGGTATTGATAAGGGCGACGTTCGATGCGCACTTCTTCGACTTTTACTCCCGAGTTCCAAGTCTTATCGAGTATGCGACCTGTCTTTACATTTTTGAGTTTGGTACGAACGAAAGCCGGTCCTTTACCAGGCTTTACATGGAGAAACTCTACAATAAAGAAATAGTTGCCATCGATATCGAGGCACATTCCGTTTTTAAAATCAGCTGTTGTTGCCATAAAATGTTTATATAAAGATATGTTTGATAAAATTCAATACTGAAATATTAATAGACGCGCAAAGATACGAAAAAAAGTGAAAGCATAAAAGCACCATTGTCAAATTCATATAACAGAGTCATTTTCATGCAATAATATTTGAAATAAGCTTGTTTTTATAAATCGGTTTTATTATATTTGTATATGGTAAGAAACAAGTAAAGATTATGGAAGTGTTTATGATTCAAGGATGGATTATGTGGCTGATAATCACAGCACTACTGATAATTGTGGAGTTGTTGACCGGTTTGGTGGCTACATTTTGCTTGGCGGTAGGCTGTCTTGTGGCCATGCTATTGTCGCTATTAGGCGTGGGGCTGGATGCCCAGTTGATAGGTCTTGCAATGGGGACTGTAGTGGCTTTTGTGGCTTTTGCTCCAATGATTAAGCGATGGAGATTGCATGACCGAGCAGATAATGACGATCGTGCATTGAGCAACATGGATGCTCTTATAGGTCGTGAAGTCCCGGTCATAGAGGCTATTCTGGGCAACGGCGGTTTAGGCAGGGTAAAAGTGGATGGCGACAGATGGCAAGCTAGAACAGTTGATGGAAGTGCCGTCGCTGAGGGAGAGCGAGTTAAAATAGTAGGGTTTGAAAGTATAATACTTGAAGTAGAAGTAATTAAATAATTAATCAATAATTTGTCATGGATACAACTATTATTTTGTTGATGTTGATAGCGGTAATTGTAATATTACTTGTGTCGGCAGGTGTTAAAGTGGTTCCTCAGTCCGAAACGCGTGTGATAGAGCGACTCGGCAGATTTCATAGTGTATTGCCCCCAGGCCTTAATATAATATGGCCGTTTATCGACAAGCCTAAAATGATATATACACGTCGAGTAGAAAATATCATGGGAGGTCGGCAGCATGCACGTGTTGTGTCAACGTGTGTTATCGACTTGCGTGAACAAGTATATGATTTCCCATCACAACAGGTTATTACCAAGGATAATGTGACGACAGAAATAAACGCTTTGTTGTATTTCCAGATTGTTGATCCAAAAAAATCAGTTTATGAAATTGACAATCTGCCTAATGCTATTGAAAAGTTGACGCAGACGTCGTTGCGTAATGTGATTGGAGAGCTTGATCTTGATGAAACATTGACATCGCGCGATACAATCAACTCAAGATTACAATCCATACTCGATGAGGCGACAAACAAGTGGGGCGTAAAAGTAAATAGAGTTGAATTGCAAGATATTACCCCTCCCGAAAGCGTGCGCGAGGCTATGGAAAAGCAGATGCGTGCCGAGCGAAATCGTCGTGCTGAGATACTTAATGCCGAAGGAGAGAAAAAATCTTTGATTTTACGTTCTGAGGGTGAAAAACAATCGCAAATTAATCAGGCTGAGGCGGTTAAGCAAGCTGAGATTCTTCGGGCGGAGGGTGAATCACGTGCAAAAGTGTTACAAGCAGAGGCAGAGGCTGAAGCAATTCGTCGTGTTGCCGAGGCTATAAAATCATCAAATACCGATCCGGCAACTTATATGCTGGCAATGAAGTATATCGAAACACTCAATGAAATGGTTTCTGGTAAAGATAACAAGACTGTATATGTCCCTTATGAAGCATCGGGCATTCTTGGCTCGATAGGCTCTATCAAAGAAATCTTTAAGCAATAAAAACAATATGGACAAAAAAACAGGGCGGTGTCAGTTCAATCAGACACCGCCCTCGTTGTATTATGAATTATGATTAATAATTGTTGGCTTTGATTTGGAAATAAGCCTTGGCGTGCTTGCAAACAGGGCACAATTCAGGAGCTTTCTTGCCAATTACAATGTGACCGCAGTTAGAGCATTCCCATACCATGTCTCCATCGCGAGAGAACACCAATTGACCTTCAACGTTGGCAAGAAGTTTGCGATAACGTTCTTCGTGCTCTTTTTCGATTTTTGCTACCATGTCAAACAAAGCCGCAATTTTGGTGAAGCCTTCTTCACGTGCTTCCTGGGCAAATCGAGAGTACATGTCGGTCCATTCATAGTTTTCACCTTGTGCAGCATCAAGAAGATTCTCTGCTGTAGTAGGTATGTCTTCATTGTGAAGAAGTTTAAACCATATTTTGGCATGCTCTTTTTCGTTGTTGGCAGTTTCTTCAAATATGTTTGCTATTTGTACGAAACCATCTTTACGAGCTTTTGATGCATAGTAGGTGTATTTGTTGCGAGCCATTGATTCACCGGCAAATGCTTCCTGCAAATTTTTTTCGGTCTTACTACCTTTGAGTTCCATAACTATTGTTTTTAATGTTGTGTAAATAATAGAATTTATTTGTTTATGCAAATGTAGTCAAAAATTGTGTGCTCATATAATAATTAATCTACTTTTTAGGTTTTTAAAATTTTGGCATGGCAATTTTAATCGTATTGGTAATTACGTAAAATCGCTGTTATATTAATCTTTTTCTTGAATGCAAACTCAAAGGCAGTCGCAGATATAAAAGTGTTGCTATTCTCAGTCGGAATATACTCATAAATTATTGAATGTAAATTTATTTATAACGATTAAATGATTTCTAATGAGATTAAAATAATTGCCGTTTTTTGCCATTCTTTAAGCTATTTTTACTACTTTCGCAGAAGTATGATAGTCCTTTGGTATAACTGCACCAAAACACTCTTTTTACCGTGAAAGTTAAGAGCGAAGTTTTCAAATTATATAATTCGTTTGTCAGAAGGATAAGCGACAGCGAAGCGCGCCTAAAACAAAACGTTTGGGGTGCGATTCTTATTTCGGTGGGTTGAGAGAAAAGAGCGCAGTTTAGGGCTCAGTAGCAAATAGTGTTAAGAGTAAATTTAGAATTAGCATATGAAAAATAGGTGCAAATTACCACTTCGTCAACATATTGATCGCTGGATGTTTAATGGCTCGTGGAGTCAGATTATTGCAGTTATATTCCTTTCGGTATTTGTTTTTTTTATTTTCGCACCATTGTTTATCCTTTGTTTTGGGGATTATATTGGTATTCATGATGCTGATGAGCAAGTTCATTCGTCTAAGTTGTGGCTATTATATTATTTCTTTGCAGATCCTGGTAATCAAATGTCGGGAGACTGGGTTAATGACTCGTCACGATGGATTGGATTGATTATAAGCACATTAGGTTCGATATTTTTATCGGGTCTGCTTATTTCCACAATTACAAATGTTTTTGAAAGAAGGGCTGATAGATGGCAATCCGGTTTTTCGTATTACAAATTAAAAGATCATATAGTAATTATTGGTTCGGATCAAATGGTTTATGGATTGGTAAATCAGTTGTGTGAAAACACTACGTCTCAGATTGTTGTAATGACATCGACAGATGTAGAGCATATGAGAAACTCCCTTTATGCTACTTTAAAAGAAGATAGTTATCAAAAACGCATCATAATAAATTATGGTCAGAGAGATTCGGAAAAATATTATGCCTTAATAAATGTAGCTTTTGCAAAGGAAGTATATATATTGGGTGACACAAGTGAATTTGATGAAATAGAGAATATACACGATTCGCTTAATGTCAAATGTTTAACAATTATTGCTAAATTGTGCGAGAAAAACGGGCGTAAAGGATTACCATGTAATGTGTTGTTTAACTATAAAACGACATACCATATATTTCAATATGCTGATTTGCCATCACAAATTACCGATTATATTGAATTTCATCCGTTTAATTTTTATGACTTTTGGGCTCGTAAAGTATTGGTAGCAAGATTTAGCAAAGAAGAGAATATAAACTACAAGCCACTTGATTATATACCGATAACCTCTCGTGAAAGTGATAAGTTTGTTCATCTTATTATCATAGGAATGTCACAAATGGGTGAAGCTATGGCTCTCCAAGCCGCTCATATCGCGCATTTTCCTAATTATCGCAAGCGAAAGACAAAAATTACATTTATTGATCGTAATGGAAAAGTTGAGATGGCAGAATTTAAGCAAAAGTGTGGCGAATTGTTTAAAGTATCTCGTTCGACTTATATTGATGCTGATGCTTGGTGTGAAGCAGAAGAAAATCAACATACAACAGAGCCATTAGCAAATTATGATAAATATACGGTTAATTACGGACTTGCCAATGAATACCGTCATTTAGTAAATTTAAGTTTCGCAAGTAAAAGATAACGTAAATAAAAAAGGCTAAAGTGTTTGA
>CAZLUB010000057.1:0-13692 GCA_964562595.1 uncultured Muribaculum sp.
CATGGGGTACTTGGGATTCTGCTATAAGCACAACCGGTGGCCTTATAAAGAATATCACAATTAACAAGGGTATGCGTGGTATCTTTGTGAACCACAACAGCTCAAATGCAAGCAAGGTTTACCTTGAAAATGTAGTTATCGATGGTACAGTTTATACTATCTCTTGCGACCAGGGTACAAACAAAGGCTTGGAGGCTACAAACTCTACATTAAATGGTTGGACAAGCTACGCAGGAACAATTGGTGATGTTCTCTTCACAAATTGCTACTTCGGCGAGGGTCAGGGCTATGCATTCTGTCGTCCTTACGCTCCTACAGCATTTGTAGGTTGTGAGTTTGAGGCAGGTTATGAGATTGATCCGCGTGCAGCTGTAACATTCGAAAATTGTACTTTGAATGGTGTGGCTTTGACAGCTGACAATCTTTCAACTCTTGTAACTTCAAATATTGCAAATGCAACAGTAAAATAATCAAGAGTTATCATATCTTCTTTACTGCGCTCCATTTTATGGGGCGCAGTTTTTTTTATGAAATAAGAGGGCCTAAGAATTTTACTTTTGCTACATCATATTGATTGGCATAATTTTGAGTACCTTTGTTGGCTCTGACCGCATAAGATTGACGCCGAGGAGTCGGGTAAAAGTCGTCGGGTGATGTGAAAAAGATAGTAAAAACAGTAAAATGAAACGTTTAAGTAAAAATGCGTTGATAGGCTATCCCGCAGGTATAATTACGGGAATCACCTACGGATTGAATCCATTGTTTGGTATACCGTTGATGGACAAAGGTGTGTCAGTTGATTCGATACTATTCTTCCGTTATGGTATTGCTGTGATGATACTTGGAATTTTGCTTTTATTAGACAGGCAAAGTTTTAAAATGTCAAGGAAGCAGACAGGCGTGTTACTTGTGTTGGGGGGTGCTATATACATTAAGCAGTATCTTTCTTTTTGAGGTATACAAATATATCCCATCAGGGTTGGCAACAACGCTTATATTTCTCTATCCGGTGCTTGTTGCGTTGATAATGGTGTTTCTGCGGGTTGTGCCATCATGGCAAGTGTGGCTGGCTATCATGGCAACATTTGTCGGAGTTGTCGTTATGACGCAGAGCGACGCGTCACAAGAGATAAATCCCATTGGCGTGATACTATCTCTTGGCTCGGCGTTGGTCTATGCTCTGTTTATTGTCATTATAAACAGAAACAAGACGATTAATAATATATCCAGTTCGCTGTTGACATTCTACGCTTTATCGGTGGGTGCGGTTATATTTTTCGTGAGAATAGCAATCACCGGTAGCGAAATAATGGCAGGGATAGACAGTAATCTTGATTGGTTTAATCTGGTTGGTCTTGCTATACTGCCAACAATCATATCAACAGCGACACTTGCTGTTGCCACGAGAAATATAGGTGCTACAAAGGCATCTGTGTTGGGCGTTTTCGAGCCAATAACAGCAATTGTTGTTGGCACACTTGTCTTTGGAGAGACTCTTACAGACAACATCATAATCGGCATACTTATAGCAATGTTTGCCGTGACATTTATGATTATTTCCACCAAGAGGTAAGCCGCATGTTTGTCTTTGCAAAGCTTAATGCACAACAATTAACCGGTAAATGAAGCATCATATCTCAACAGAGTGAAAGACGATGTAATGGGCAAGCATCCAGATATAGCCATCGGCAACTCATTGCTCTCAAAAATCTTAGCAATGCATGATGACAACTGCACTCTTGTCGTAAGAACCTTATTTTTGAGGTATCTTTAATCGCTGTCCAACAGTTATTTTGCTACCTGTTAAATTGTTGGCTTTTTTGATGTCGGCTATTGTCACGCCTCGGTATTTTTGAGCTATCTTGGATAGAGTCTCGCCTCGGCGCACTTTATGGGTGATGTATTTAGGCTTGTTTTCTTTGGTTGACTTTTTAGACGTGTCGATGTCGGTTGAGGAGACTTTGACAGAGTCAACCTTAAGGTTGTCAATCTGCTGTTTTATTGTTAAAGAATCGGATACTATTGAGTCATTAACTATAGAATCGTTGGAGAGCGAGTCGGTTGGTAAAGAATTTGCGCTTGTTGTTTGTGGGGGTGTTGCTTTTTTCTTCTTTGGAACGGCAACGAGTTCGTAGCTGCTTATTTTAAGTCGCTGTCCACGGCGTATAGAGTTCTTTTTGAGTTTGTTCCACTTCTTTATGTTGTTTATAGTAACACCATATTTTTTTGCTATTTTAGATAGATTTTCGCCTTTTTTTACGGTGTGATACTTAGTTACAAGTTCGCTGACATATTCAGAATTGCCATCGGTAGATTGTGCTGGCTCAACGACTAATCTTCGTCCGTAGGTTGATGCATCGTGATTGATAATGCTGTCTTCACTCATTATGTAGCTATAGACTTGCATCGATGGCAACACCAATGCGTAGGGCTTTATGTTGCCGGGAATGATGTCCTTGCGAAATTGAGGATTGAGGATGCGTATTTCTTCCAAAGGGATGTCGAGCACTTCGGCTATTTGCTTGAAATGTACACGCTTGGTTACGTGTATTGAATCGGTTACGATGGGTCGTTTGGCAAGAGCCGGGCTGATGTCGTGCATGTTGTAATAGGTCATTACATAGTTTGCGGCAATGAATGCCGGTACGTAGCCGCGAGTTTCAGCAGGAAGAAAGTAATAAATGCTCCAAAAGTCGTGCTTGCCTTCTCCGGCACGGCGTAAGGCCTTGTTGATGTTGCCCGGTCCACAATTGTAAGCAGCGATGGCCAATGACCAATCGTTGTAGATGCCATATAGTTGCTTAAGGTATTTTGCTGCGGCTTCTGATGCGCGGTAAGGGTCGCGGCGTTCGTCAACCAATGATGTGATTTCCATCCCGAGTCCTCGTGCAGTAGCCAACATAAATTGCCATAATCCCGTAGCACCAACGCGTGAGACAGCGTTGGGATTGAGCGCTGACTCTATTATTGGGAGATATCGTAACTCAAGAGGGAGCTCTTCACGTTCGAGCGCTTCTTCAAATATCGGTAGATAATAAAGGCTCATCCCGAGCATGCGCTCTACAAGTGAACGTCGCTTGGAGACGTAAGCCTCGATGTAGGAGCGAACTACTTGGTTGTAAGGCATCTCAATCGTCGTAGGCATTTCACTCAGTCGCTTGATGATTACTTCATCGGAAAGTGATAATGGTTTATCTTCATTGTGTTGGTCGTTGAGCACTATGTAATTCTGCATGTACCAGTTGTCCATCAACTTATGAGTGTCGGTCTCAAAACTTTCAGGGAAAACTATGGCGGTGTCGGTTATCGATTCCTTGAGATTGAGAATAGACGTGGATGCCAAAGCTGTAGTGGTGATAAAAACTATAAGCGATGTGATTATATTCCTTTTCATTAATGTTTGTTGCAGAATTATGAGGTGATAATGTTTTGCTAAAAGTTGATTGCCCAGTGCATGCCAATGCTTGGGTTGGTATTGTGAGAGTCACGGATCAGAGCCGGGGTGACTTGCATTGATACGTCGGGCGATATGTCAAATTGTGACAGTGATGCATCGACATATGCGTCAATCATGGCTAATGCGTAAACGCCAATCATGGCTATGATGCATAAATCGCGGTTACGTCTGAAATAGTCTTTACGAGACTTGAATGTTTTCTCAAGCCACGTTTTGTTGAGGTTTTCTTCTTTGGTGTTGGGTGGATAGAAATCCATGTAGCTCTTGGTGGTTGGGTCGCTATCCATTAAGTCGCGATAGCCTTGAGTATAGTCATCGAGCATGCGACTGTTCCAATTGGTGGCATAAATTAATCCCATGTATCCTCCCACGATGATGGGGAGTTTCCAATAGCGTCGATTGTAGAGTTGTCCTAATCCGGGACATAGGGCAGAAAGCCATACCGCTCTTGTCGGATCGGGGGTGAAAATGCGTATTTGCTCGTCCCGATCGATGTTCATTGTGTCGGTAAGAGCAAACGGTTTTGCAACGGCTGTCTCTGCCGAATCGGTAGGCTCTATATCGATTGGGACCGGTTTGAGTGATGCTATTGTACTGTCGGGAATGTCTTCGGTTTCTGTAATGAGGATGGGTGCGTCTTGTGAACGAGCATTATTTAAACTGTCTAAAATTTCAGCAAACGAGACATCGTTTCGCAAGGAGTCGGATGTGTGTCTGTGTTGTTGCTCTCCAAGTCGCGATGCCGGTTTACGGTCGGGCTTGTAGTTGGCTGAAAAAATGTTAAAAGGTGTTGCCAACACAAAAAACAGTGATAAAATCAATGCTTGTGATGTCAATGCCTGTTGTTGAATGAAATAATGGTTAAAACTGCGCTTCATTACTTATAGTGATGATACTCAAAGAAATATCAGGCAACTCGGTGTGCGAGACGCCTAATAATGAGTGAGTATCTTAACTCTCGGAATGTTTTATCGTGTCAAAGATAGCAATTAATTGCTCAAGTTCATCTTCATTTTTGAATGGAAATGAAATTTTTCCTTGACCTTTGGGGTTGCATGTAAATTGTACCGGAATGTGAAACGATGCGCTAAGGTGCTTTTTTAGGATGTCGAAGTCCTTATTGGTGTAACGAGGCCGTGCGTGGCTGTCTTTACTTGCTCTTTCATCGGCGTTTTGGTATGCCTTTGCAAGTTCTTCAACTTTTCTTACCGAAAGTCCGTGTTTGAGGATTTCGTTATATAGTTTTAGCTGCAGTGACGGTTTTTCTATGGAAAGTAATGCTCGAGCATGTCCCATGTCTACGCGTTTGTCTCTCAGCCCTAATTGCACCTCGGCAGGTAGTTTGAGCAGGCGAAGGAAATTGGCGATTGTGGCTCTTTTTTTTCCGATGCGTTCACTCAGACGTTCTTGAGTCAGATTGTATTGATCAATCAGTTTCTTGAATGTCAATGCTATTTCAATGGCATTTAGGTCTTCGCGCTGGATATTTTCGATCAAAGCCATCTCGGTGAGTTCACTGTCGTTGGCTGTGCGGATATATGCGGGCACTGATGACAATCCGGCTCGTAATGCTGCGCGGTAGCGTCGTTCACCGGCGATAATCTGGTAGGAGTTTATACCGACTTTGCGTAGAGACAAAGGTTGTATTATGCCAAGTTCTTTAATGGATGATGCTAGCTCGTCAAGGGCTTCTTCGTCAAAAGTGGTGCGAGGTTGGTCGGGGTTTGGAGATATTTGGTCAAGGTCGATGTCGTTGATTGCCGAAGAACCGCGAGCAGGGACGTCGTCCATTGATATAAGCGAGTCGAGTCCACGACCGAGTGCATTGCGTTGCTTTGCTGACATGGTAGGTTTGTTGAGAGATGTTATTTTGTTTATTTATGGACTATTGTTGATTACTTCCCGGGTTTATTGTGCTTTGCAATGATTTCTTTGGCAAGCATATTATGGCTTGTGGCACCACGACTTTCCGGATCATATAGCAGAGCCGGCAATCCGTGAGATGGGGCTTCGCTTAATCGTATGTTGCGAGGTATTACGGTGTTAAACACCATGTCGCCAAAGTGACCTTTTAGTTCTTCATATATCTGATTGGCCAATCGGAGTCGAGCGTCATACATTGTGAGCAGAAATCCTTCGATCTCGAGTGATGGATTGAGCTTTGACTTGATGATGCGTATGGTGTTGAGCAACTTGCTTATGCCTTCAAGTGCAAAATATTCGGCTTGGACAGGAATAATTACCGAATTGGCTGCTGTGAGAGCATTGACTGTTATTAATCCTAATGAAGGAGAGCAGTCGATGAGGATGTAGTCATATTTGTCGATAACCGATGAGAGGGCGTTGCTCAATACTTTTTCGCGGTTGGGTTTGCTGACGAGTTCCAACTCGGCTCCTGCCAAGTCTATGCGTGAGCCAATAAGCTCGAGTCCTTCGACGCATGTTTGTACCTGAGAGCCATCAATAGGATATTCATCAACGAGGCACTCGTAGATTGATGATGACATGTTTTTGGGGTCTATGCCGTAGCCTGAAGTGGCATTGGCTTGAGGATCTGCGTCTACGATAAGCACACGCTTGCCTTGTGAAGCAAGTGAAGCGGCGAGGTTGATTGTGGTTGTGGTTTTACCCACTCCTCCTTTTTGGTTGGCAATTGCAATGATTTTACCCATAAGCATAATATTTCAATTACGGATGCAAAGGTAATTAAATTTTATACAATGACCGAGCGCCTATTGTGTTCAAAATGAGTTAAATGTTGATAAATAGCACTTTTTGTTGATAACTGTCGATTTATAGAGAGAAGTTTCACAATCGATGATGTTTCTGATGCTCATACAATATGGAAGTATAGAGAAGAACTCGCACGATGCGGAGCATATGATGAGTTATCTAAGCAGTTCTGTACACACTTGCAGAGTCTTGGTGTGATTGTCAGCAAGGGAAAGATAATAGATGCAAGTTTTGTTGTATCACCTCACCAACGCAATACTCGAGAGGAGAACAAGACTATTAAAACAAGGAGAGGTAGATAGTTTATGAAACGACAAACCTCGCAAGAAGTGCCGCAAAGATATTGATGTTCGTTGGACAAAGAGGGGAGGCGATATCTTTTACGGCTATTAAAATCACGCAAAAGTATGCCGTAAGACAAAGTTTTCCTAACCTACATCATAGCACTATTGACACAAATTTGTAGATACCGTAAGGAGTGAATGTTTATGTAATAATTAGATTTATAGTATTGATATTCAGATTATTCCCCTCCCTCCCCTAAGAAAAACTGGTAGAATTTGCGTAAAAATCAGAAAATGTTTTGCTAAATTTGTAAAAACTGAATAATATTAGCGGTAGCTTTAATGAGGTTCTGGCGGCTCGCTAATGATAAACTTAATTTATAGAACCTCCCTTTTGTATTTGTAAACTTTATTAAACGATTATGAAAGCAAAGCTACTTTCCTTACTCCTATTTGCAACCTTTGGATTCGCATGCTCGGACGATGATAACATCGCCCCCGGCAATAATCCTCCCGCATCCGACAATGTAGACAATATTGTTGATGTAGTGGTTAGTACCTACAATGGCAGGACCGCTCTGATGTCAGGCTCTAATGAATTGACCTCATATCTAAGCAAGCGGTTTATAAACACTACAACTGAATTGGACAACGAGGCACAAGTCGTCTTGTTGGATGAGGGCAGTGTTGCGCAGATAACCGCTGATGCCGAGAAGATGAATGTAATTTCCGGGTTATGGAATAGTAATAGGGCCTTTGTGTTCGTAAATCCGGGAGCCAATGCGCTAAATCTTATTGCACAGTTACGCGCTGCAATGTTGGGAACTTCGTATCAAAAATTACCCCAAAGTGTAGTTGAGTCGTTTGCTGATGTACACCTGTATATTACAAAGGCTGATGGTAATGAGATGGTGTACAACCGAATATCTAAGCAACATAAACTTCTGACAACGGTTGTCAGCAAAACGAACAATGAGAATGACGAGGCGGATATAAACTCGACTGATAAGCAGTACGATTTAGCTTATTTGCCTACCGACTATGAGGTGGGTCGTATCGCCGAGCGTGCGAGTGAGTGGTGCAATGCCAATGCCGACCTTTCTGCGACGCCACGGAATCTGATGTTCAGAAGCAACTCTGACGACCCTTATGCGGGCAATCGTGTAATACGCACAATATATACGACCGTAGCTGTGAGCCACAGCATTTGCTATGACCATTATTGGTGTACGCTCGACGAAGTTCCGCCCGCAACCACAACCGAGGCAATGGTTAGAATAGATGCTGTCGCAGGCTATAGCGAGACGATAGAGTCGGATATCTACGACCTATTCCTTACACAAGAATTTAACGCGGAAAATACACATATTGAGAACTACTTAATTCACGAGCATTTGGCTTATAATTGGCGTTATTCGGGAGGTTATTACTACGGACCTACGATAGATATAAGCATTGGTGGCGACACAAATAATACATTCTCGTTCCACGACAATACCGACATTTATGAGCCTGCTCCAATACCCACGGCTGATAGTTATACGGTAACTCACAATCCGGCAACTACATCATTCAACGGAGGTGTTATTGGTGGCGCTTCGTTGAGCTCGTCGGGCTTGTCTGGCAGCGTCTCCGGCTCGTTTGGATTTAGTTTCACCCTCCCCTCGACAAGTGTTACAACTCCCCAAAAGGAGATGCCTCTGTTCTATACCCCAAACCACAATGCTATCACGTGGAGATACCAGACCGATTGGGAGTTGCACGACGTGCATTGGGGCACAAATCCCGATTTCAACACTCCTCCCCAAGTGACATACAGCGACTGCATCACCGAGCAGGCGGTATCGTTTGGCGTGAGAGATAGTAAGTCGTTGGCTGAGAGTCCAGTATATGTAAACTATAACATCAATTTCAAGACATACCATGAGCTGGCACGTGCTGAGATTGAGAGTGAGAACATAATCCGTGAAGATTGTGGCGACCATTACAAAGAGTTGGTCAGCCACAACTATACGTTCCCAACGCAGACTATGCCCGTTGTGGCACGCTATTTCAAGGACTATAATCCATTCTGCTTCTACACCGATGGCACGGCTGACGGAGCTACGGGCTGGGCACAACTTGAGGCAATGTTGCTCGACAACAGCTATTATGCAACTTTTGATTCTGATGCCGAGATACGTTCAGTGACCGAGCCGGGGCTCAACGATGTTGCCGAAACAGCGTGGCGTGAGGCAATGAAGAGTCTTATCGCAAGCTACCCCGGTATGGATACCTCGTATAGCTATATCGTGGCGTTGGGCTATGATGTGGACAAGCACCTCAAGGTGGGTCTGTATATCCACAATGGTGTATGGGAGATAATCGAAGATGTTGATGCCAAGAAAGAGGAGTTGATTAAGAATAAATCAACCAAGGACGAATCAACCAAAGATGAGTCAGAAAAGGATGAATCTGCCGATGATGAGTAGTTGTTTATCTTCTGTTATGTAAGAACGTGTCAAAAAAAGCGAATTTTGTCGTTGCGCTTGTCTCACTAAGTCAGGCCGCCGGTCGGTTTTGTGATGTCTTCAAGATGCTCACCCCATAATCAATGATGGAGAGTTTCTTACAAATTTTGTGATTGCGGAATTAAAAATGTACATTATTATTTGCTAAATTTGTAAGAAATGAAAAAATCAGATGCAATTATGAATAAGAAACCATTGATATTAATAACAAATGATGACGGAGTGCAAGCTCCCGGGCTGAAAAAATTGATTGATTGCGTTGCCGATATGGGAGATATAGTGGCAATAGCACCTGACGGAGCCAACTCGGGCCAGTCGTCGGCAATAACAGTTGACCGGCCGTTGCGAGTTGTGCGCCATGACGATTATAATGGTGTACAGGTCTATTCTATAACCGGTACGCCTGTCGATTGTGTGAAGTTGGGAATCCATGCAGTGCTTGGCCGGCGTCCCGATTTGATACTTTCGGGAATAAATCATGGCTCAAATTCAGGTAATTCAATAATATATTCAGGCACGATGGGAGCTGTATTGGAGGGGTGTATGATTGGAGTACCCTCTGTCGGGTATTCCTACCACACTCATAGCCGAAAAGCAAGTCTCGATGCTTGTAATGATGTGATACGTTCGATTACGCGCCATGTTATTGATAACGGATTGCCAACAGATATTTGTTTGAATGTCAACATCCCTGTTTGTGATAAAGTAAAGGGATATAAAGTAGTGCGTGCGGCTCGTGGGTATTGGACAGAGGAGTATAAAGATTATGTAGACCCGACCGGACGCACGTTTTATTGGCTTACGGGGCGTTTTCACAATGTCGAGCCTGATAATCCGGAAACTGATTTGTATTGGACCGATCGAGGGTATGCTTCGGTGGTGCCTGCCCGACCTGACCAATCGGCGGTTGATGCAATGGCTGAATTAGCCTCAATGATAGAAGAGTAAGTATCAAAAAAACGCAGATTTCAATCTGCGTTTTTTGATGGGAATATAATTATTTAGTCAACGTAACCTTTTCCATAGCAAACTCGGCACATTGGTTGGCGATGGGAGTGGGCAGATGTAACTTTTCCGCAAATACTGCAATATTCAGAATTGTCTCCGGTGTAATTGGGCGCATAAGTTATTTCGTCAGCACCTTTTCCGGTTCCGTTACACCCGGGGCATGTGCGTTTGTTTGATGTAGAGCTTCCTCCTGAATCGTAATTGTAGTTATTTCCGGAGTATCCATTGCCGGAATAGTTGTTGCCTCCATAATATCCTCCATTGTTTCCCATATTGTTGGGGTTGATTGTTTGTGTCATGGTTGTCATTTTTAAGCCATGGCATGTGCCACATGAGCCTGTGCCACCACATGCAACGCAAAATATAAAATTGCCGTATCCTGCAGAAATTATACCGCCTCTACCACCATAGATGCCACAGATGCCGGTGCGTGAACATACCATGCATGGTATGCCGGTAGTGATTGTCATGGAGCCGTCTTCGTTGTAGCGAGTTTCAGTAAATCCTCCGTTAGGCATGTCTTGACGTTCTACAGTACCGATTTTGGAGTTGTATTGGTTGTTGTCGTAATTGTTGTTAACATTGCTATTGTCGCTACCGGTCATGTCAAATGTGACGTAATTGCTTGTCGCAACATACGTGTTGTTTCGCCATAAATATGCTTGTATATAATATGTCCGTTTTCCACTCATTGGGTGTATTTCGCTATTTGGCAGATATAAAACCAAGTCTTCCCACACAGAATTTTCGTAGGTAGCATTAATTTTAGTGGATGTGGATACGTTACCATCGGTTGTGCAATAGCTGTCATTAAGATCCTTGACTCCGATTCCTTTGGGATGCTCTACATAAGCAACACATTTAAAATCATCGCCTTTATAACCTGACGTTGTCACTTTTAAGTGAATGCCGAGGCATTTTTGTCCATTGTGCATCACATTATGTTCTAAATCTTTAATTTCGATGGTACCACTACCTGCATTTAACATCATGCAGGAGATAATAGAGATAATAGATATGAAAAAGCGTTTTGTCATAAGTCTTAAAGTTTTTTTATTGATGAAATAGATATCTATTAATGTCTGATGATGAATAATAGGGTGATGAGGAATTATTTTAACTTTTTACCATCGCTGAAGGCGTTGCCAATCTTTGCGCCCAATTCGATGTAAGTGTGGTTAATCGGGTCATAGGTTATGGGACGCAATATTGAAATGTCAATTTTGCCGTTTGTGATGATGCGTTCATCAGCACTTACATTTAAGATGCGACCTACAAGGTGGTTGCTTTCGTTGTCGTAGGAAAGAAACTCGCATTCTAATGTCATTGGCAACTCTTTGATTATCGGGGCGTTGACTACATTGGATTTTAGAGCGGTAAATCCGGCTTTTGCAAACTTATCATGCTCTTTGTTGCCCGATACGATGCCGACATAGTCACAAGCAACTACAGTGTCGGCAGTGGCTATGCTTACTGTGAAAGCTCCGGTTTTAAGGATGTTTTTAGTCGTTTTGTGTCCTTCAGACAGGCAGATACCAATAGTTTCATCTGTGAAAATGCCACCCCAAGCAGCATTCATTACATTGGGGATTCCGTCGTCGTCATACGCGGCGACAATCAGCACAGGCATAGGATAGAGCCAACTCTTAGGTCCAAAATTTTTACGCATATAGTTTATGTTTAATTGATTATTACAATCGCATTTAACTTGAAGATGTGCAGTCTTGATGTAATGTCTTATTTCCTTTAAGGAAGTATTGTCCTTTATTTTTAGTACGGTTGCCATATTCAATAGCATGCTGAGGACAACAATGGTAGCAAGCGAGACACATGGCGCAGCGATTGTTCCATTGAGGGTGACCGTCTTTGTTGAGAGAAACATTGTGCATTGGACACATTTTGGCGCATTTGCCACAAGATACACATCTATCTTTAACGACATGAAATGGTTTGGGCGACATGAGATATCGTTCAAAGAGAGGTCGTATCAATCGGCTTTTAAGCCATTTCCAAGAGCCGGTAATTACGTCATCACATTGTTTGTTAGATATTATTGATTTTGAGATGATTTCAACCCGAGATTTCGCGGAATGTAGTTTGACGATTTCGATATGTTTGGGGTCGACGTCAAATCCGGGCAATAATGTATAAATGTTGGGCATCAGTATGGAATAGGTGGCGATAGCAGTCCATCCTCTTAGGGAAATAGCTTTGCGCCATTGCTTATGTGACAAGCCTAAGTCATCACCGCAGGTCGCAATCATAAAGTGGTTTATGTTGTCGGCTCCGATGAGCTTGGCTTTTGCAATGAAATCAAGCACTAATGAAGGAACACCCCATGCATATATTGGAAAGACCCATAGTATACGAGGTGCTGACCCGACATCGATTTCGTCATTTGAATCGAGCAACTTGTCATCGATGTCGACGATGTTGGTGTCGTGTGTGTATAGCGATAATAAGTTGGCTATGTGACGACTATTACCGGTCCCGCTGAAACAAATGATCATTTTATAGTGACTTGAGTTGCGCCGAAGCCGTATTCTCGAAATGAAGCATCTTGTACGTCGCAATGCTTATAGCGATAGCTGAGTTCTTTGGACAAGGCATTGCGTAGAACTCCTTCGCCTTTCCCGTGGATAAACACTATTTTCTGCCCTTTCTTGTTGATGTTGGCATCCATTACTTTGCGAAACTCATCAATTTGTACATTAAGCATGTCGGAGTGGGACATCCCAGCTGTCGAGTCGAGTAGCTGGTTAATGTGTAAGTCAACCTCGATGACATCGGGTCTCTTATGTTTTTTTTCTACCGGTCGGCGAGTTGGTCTGTCGGCATATCGCTTGGCTTTCATTGCATCTTCAAGCATACTGCTGTCTATGACCATTGAACGTTGGGGAATGTCGTTTTTGACAATTTCGAAAGCTATTACAGGCTTGTCGAAATATTCGTTATCATGGAAGCAGTGTAGTTTGAAGAATTTAGTGGTGTCAAGCCTGTATTCTACAGCAACCGGAGCCTTTAACGCAAATTCCTTGTCGCGCTTGAATGCGATATATTGGATGGCTATTCTATCCATCTCGGGAAGGTCGTTATGAGATACTTCTCCCAGAAGTATCTGTATGTTTGGTTCTACTATACCGGCATATCGCGTTGACCATAGTCCCGAGTCGGAGCGAGTGAGGTAAGTGAAGTATAAGTAGTAGTTGGAATCGTTTACAAGATATGTATCATAGGTTGTCGTGTTGAGATGCTTCAACTCGGCCGGTTCAAAAGCTAAAACGATATTGAGCATTTCACCGGAGGATGTTTCTTCAACTTCGTCGATTTTTGTAGCTTTGGGTTGCTCATTGATGGTGGTAGGGGCAATATATTTGCTTTCGGTTTTTACCTTAGATGCCGCCGGAGTTACAACTACACATTCTTTAATTAAAATCGGTGTCTCAAATCCATCTTCATCGACGTATGCAATATTACCTTCTATCCTAGTGATGCGTCCTCCGCCTACAGCATTGAGGTAGCGCACGATGTCTCCTATTTGTGCCATGTCTAAATGTTTGTTTTGAAGATAGACAAAGTTATTGTTTTTGTCAGAGATAAAAAATAATAGGTTAAATAAATTGAGAAAACAAAGGACGTATTAGTTTGAAGTGAACCCCAAAGTTTGGACAAAAAAACTTTGGGGTTTATTTTATGCGTA
>CAZLUB010000058.1:0-13642 GCA_964562595.1 uncultured Muribaculum sp.
ATCTACGCACCATGCCTATTTTGGATCATCTGCATTTGTCGATTTCATTCACACTATGCAACTTGACATTTCCAATGCCGATATTTCTTTTGCTGCGCCATTGTCGTTTGATGCAACGATTAATGCCGGCAATATATTAATGAGCGACATGTTCAACCTATACAAGTATGAAAACATGCTCTATGTAATGGAACTTACCGGGCAAGAAGTCAAAGATTATCTCGAAGAGTCTTACTCGATTTGGACAAACCAAATGACAAAAGCCTCTGACCATCTGCTATTGCTCAAAGAAGTACCAACAGGCGATGACAAGAGCCGTGCAATGTTTGTAAATCCAAGCTATAATTTTGACTCTGCCGCAGGGTTAAATTACACTGTAGATGTCACTAAACCTCGTGGAAACAAAGTCCATATTACAAGCATGGCCAATGGCGATAAATTTGACCTAACAAAAACTTATCGTGTTGCCCTTAATTCTTATCGTGGTAATGGTGGAGGCGAATTGCTAACAAAAGGTGCCGGTATTCCCAAATCGGAATTGAACAAACGTATTGTATTTTCTACCGACAAGGATCTGAGATTCTATTTAATGCAATATATAATCGAGCACAGACAACTCTCCCCGAAACCTCTAAACAATTGGAAATTTGTCCCTGATGATTTGGTTATTCCGGCCTCAGAACGTGACTATAAATTATTATTTAACCAATAAGTTTGCAGGCCACACACTTTGGCACTCTATTTGCAGTAGAGCAATTGCAACATAACTTTATATTTAATGAATAATTCTGACAACGACAATCCCAAAATCATATCTATTGGCCAAATCGACATTGATTCTTCAAAATTCAATGCCGAACCCGATTATAATAATCTGCCAATTTTAGCAACTCAAAACTTAGTATTGTTTCCTGACGTGACAATACCTATTTCCCTCGTGAGGAAAAATTCACTTCACTTGGCAAAAAAAGCCTATGAAGCAGGGACTCCTGTTGGAATCGTATGCCAACTCAATCCAAATGATGAAAAACCCGATGTAATGCAACTCCACAAATATGGAGTAATAGCCGATATTATTAAGATATTTGACTTGCCTGATGGTTCACATACAGCCATTGTCAAGTCACGCAATCGCATCATTATCGAAGGAAAATCGCTGACACACAACGGACAATCATATGACCTAATAGCAAAAGCAATTGATTGCAATGAAGTAATGCCACGTAAAAACGACAAAGACTTCATCGCAATAGTCAAAGCAATTAAAGAAACCGCATTGAAGTTGCTGAAAAACATCGAGGGTATGCAAGAGTTTTTCATGAATGTGCAAAACTTTCCAATATCACCGATGCTTGTCAACATGATTTGCACTCAATCGCCATTTGATGTTGAGCATAAAATTGAATTATTGTCGCAAGATAGCATTAAAGAGCGTGCAACAACACTGCTTTCCGAGCTAACTCGCCAAGAACAGATGTTGAAAGTTGCCGAAGAAATACAATCACAAGCGCGACAAAGTTTCGATCAACAACAACGCAACGCATTTCTCCATCAACAGATGGAGACTATTCGTCAGGAACTATACGGCGAGGCCGATGATGACCGTTCACTACTTGAAGCAAGAGCTGCCAAAACGCCATTTCCAAAGCATGTTGAAAAAGTTTTTGAAAAAGAGTTAGACAAATTATCACGTCTAAATCCACAAAGTCCTGATTATTCAGTACAATTCTCATATCTGGAAGCGCTTCTTGACCTTCCTTGGACCTTCTCTCCACTTAACACTGACTTTGATTTGGCTTCAAAGATACTCAATGACGACCACTATGCCTTAGAGAAAGTTAAAGAACGTATTCTTGAACAAATTGCTGTGCTAATGAATACCCCCGAAGGCAATGCACCGATCTTATGTCTTGTAGGGCCTCCTGGGGTGGGCAAAACATCTCTCGGACAGTCAATCGCCCATGCACTCGGACGTAAGTATCAACGCGTATCACTTGGAGGGTTACACGATGAAGCAGAAATCAGGGGACATCGTCGTACATATATCGGAGCCATGCCGGGACGCATCATGAATGCGATGAAAAGAGCAGGGGAGGCCAATCCGGTCTTGTTGCTTGACGAGGTTGATAAGATTGGCCGAGACTTTAAAGGCGACCCATCGGCAGCTCTGTTGGAAGTACTTGATCCCGAGCAAAACTGTCACTTCCACGATAACTACATCGACTTGGATTATGACTTGTCGAAAGTTCTATTCATAGCCACAGCCAACACTCTCTCAACATTATCTCAACCGTTACTCGACCGCATGGAGATAATTGAGATTTCAGGGTATCTTCTTGAGGAAAAAGTCGAAATTGCCAATAGGCACATAATTCCACGTATATTGAAAGAACACAATTTGCGCAAATCTCATTTGTCATTTACGCCCGAAGCCATCACTGCCATAATCGAAAAATACACATCGGAAAGCGGTGTCAGACAATTGGAAAAGCGCATTTCTCAAATTGCAAGAAAAATTGTATTGGCTCGGATGAGCAATCAAAAACATCCTCACAAGATATTACCCAAACACTTACACGAATATCTTGGCGTAGAGATGTTTAACAAAGACCGATATGAAGGCAATGAATTTGCCGGAGTTGTAACCGGATTGGCATGGACAGCCGTAGGAGGAGAAATCCTGTTTATCGAATCATCTCTGTCAAAGGCTAAAGGCGAAAAACTTACACTTACAGGCAATCTCGGCGATGTAATGAAGGAGTCGGCCGTAATCGCGTTACAATACGTCAAAAGCCATTCTGCCGAACTCGGTATTGATGATAGTCTGTTTGAGAAATATCAACTTCACATACATGTTCCGGAAGGAGCAATCCCTAAAGACGGCCCATCGGCAGGAATCACGATGGCAACATCTATAATTTCGGTGTTTACCCAACGTAAAATACGTGAGCGCGTTGCCATGACAGGAGAAATAACATTAAGAGGTAAGGTATTGCCGGTAGGGGGTATAAAGGAGAAGATTCTTGCAGCAAAGCGAGCCGGGATAACAGATATCATTTTGTCAAATGACAATAGAAAAGACATCAACGACATCGACGATATATATCTACGGGGACTTACATTTCACTATGTAGACACCGTAATGGAAGTGGTCGACATTGCAGTTTTGCCCGAAAAAGTAGATAACGCAATAATCTTGTAAGGCATAATAAAGGCGATGGAGATTAATTAATCTCCATCGCCTTTATTATTAAATAGTTAAAATATTTTTTGATAGTTATTCTTCAACCGAGACTTCTTCACTTTCTTTTTCCACAAATTCTGTGATGCCGGCATTAATCAGTATGTTATACCACGCAAATACTTTCTTAATATCATTGGTATATACACGTTCTTCATCAAATTGAGGTAATACTTCCTTAAAATATGCTCGTATTGCGCTATCATCACCAAGAGCCTTCACATCGACGACTTTACAATCAGTTTTCTCCTTTAAAGACTCCATTACTTTTCCAAGCGGTATATCTTCTTCTACTGTATATATCGCTATGTCGCCGAGAGATATCACTTTGTCATGAGCATAAGCCGGAGTACGCTTCCCATTCAATAGCGATTCAACAATAAGCATATTTTTACCTTGACTCACTAGCTTAAAAAGGCCGGGCTTTCCTGAGATTGCCAAAATTGTCTTTAACATGATGTTACTTTTATTTATAAAGTATATTTAATTTAATTCGCAAGTACAAAATTAGCTTTTTTTCCCGAGATATTACTACCTTTGTTATCCAAAATAACACAACATGCTATCTTTTATAGGACATTTATTACAACTTATTATTTCTCCAAACAAGGGATGGGAAGATATTAGCTCGAGAGGTGATGATCCCAACAACCTTACTCGTCAAGGTCTATATCCATTGCTTGGGATTGCAGCCTGCTCAGTATTTGCTCGATTAATTTTCATAGATCTGACAATTACCAGCCTTGTCCAACAAGCTTTAATAGAGTTTATTCGCTTCTTTTTAACTTACTTCATAGCATCGTTTGTCATGTCTTTGACTTTAATTAAAGTAGTAGATGGGAAGCCTAATGAAAAAAAATATTGCACATTTATCATTTACAACATTGGTATTTTGACAATTATATCAATCATAAACAATTGTTTACCATTTGAGTTGTCTCTTATTCAATTTCTACCATTATTAGTAGTTATTACTATGTGGACCGGAGCAAGATATATTTCTGTCAACAAAGATAAATTAGTACAATTTACTGCTATCAGCATACTATCAATCCTAATTCCCCCGTATCTGCTACATTATCTATTTAACTTTATACTTTAATAAACACACGACCTTTATTAATGGAAGCAAAACATATCAACATAAAAAACAAACGGGCGACATTTGACTACGCCATCACCGACACCTACACTGCCGGAATAGTTTTGACCGGAACTGAAATCAAGTCAATACGCTTAGGAAAAGCGAGTTTGGTAGATACATTCTGCTATGTAAGCAACGGTGAAGTATGGGTTAAAAACATGTACATTGCCGAATATTTCTATGGCACTTATAATAATCATGCCGAACGTAGAGACCGAAAACTATTATTAAATAAAAAAGAGATTGATAAAATAAGCAAGAATGGGAAAGAGACTGGATTCTCAATTATCCCAATGCGACTATTTATTAATGAACGGGGGTTAGCCAAGCTCGTTATTGGGGTTGGGCGCGGTAAAAAGGAATATGACAAACGCCAAAGCATAAAAGAGCGAGAAGACAAACGATCAATGGCTCGATTATTTGAAAAATAATCACCGACTTAATGCTCCAGCAAAAATAAGTATTTTTGGTCATTTACGACTTTTGCTCCCACCAACCTATAATTGCCACCTTCCTTGACTCTTAGCTTCATACGTAGTTGTTCTGATGTCATTCCAAAATTACGTGTGGCCACATCAAGTCGGTCAAACTCTCTAACAAATTTCTTTATTTCTTTCGAGGCAAACGGTATTACCTGTTTAATTCGCCGAGCCACTCCGGGAAACTCTGGAACAAGCGTATCTGAATAATACAAATGTGTGTGTTGGCTCATTTTTTTTACACCAAATTGTTGTGACAATAGTTTGAATGGCCCGGCTTTCATTACCGATGGCATGGGCTCATATAGTAAACCTCCCTCCTCGGGCATCATATATTCGGCTATAGCATCGGTTTCATCATCAAGTCTGAAAGAATAATCTATGCCATCGCCCCATGCATGAACGACAACAGAATCGGACGAATCCATCTTCAAGTCAACAATAGCTACCAACTCTTTACATTCTCGGCGGTTGCCAATGACATAAATGTCGGTTGTTCCAGGAAGTTCCTTTATTGTTTGCGTTACATCTAACATTGGGGAAGCCTTAACTAACAACCTCGAAGCTCGTTGCCTCATCAACGGCAACAATGATGTCACATCAGGTTGACAATCTCTTAAAGCAAACATTCGTTGCCCGACATCTCCACGTCGAGCCGGATCTATAAATATATCATCAAACTTTTCATTTGTGCTCTGTAGGTAGTCGCAACTATCCCCATGTATCACTCTTATCGGCACCATACTATCGACCAGCGACGCATTATAGTGTGCCGCCTCAGCTACTTCTTCAACAAGTTCAATTGCCGTTACTTCATGGCCGGCTGTCGCAAAGTGTAAAGCATCTATTCCGAGTCCACAAGTCATGTCGAGAATTTTTCTCCGTTGTCGACCCGTCAATTCAGTATGTAGCTCAGCTATATCATCGCTCGTACATTGTTCGGTCGATAAAAGAGTAGGGAATAAAAATCTTTTATTCTGCAATGTTTTATGTAATTTGCGTTGTGTACGGTTGCGACACTCTATCTGCAGAATTGCTTCATCAATCCAATTATATTTACCATGCCACTTAAGGCGCAACTTAATGGGATCTTCATTACGATGCTCATCTATCCATTGCCAAAATTCATTCCTGACTTCCATTCTACAAACTTAGCACAAAATCATAAATCCGCAAAATGAAATGAGGGTGTCTCTTAATAAAATTATATGCATCTAACATGGTCATTTAATGTGAGTTCAATATTGCGTTGCAGAATTCTGATATAATAAAACGGGAGGAGGCGACCTCGATTTGAGGTTGCCTCCTCCCGTTTGTATAAATTTTTATGGATTATCCTTTGATAGCAGCAATGCCGGGGAGCACTTTGCCTTCAATAGCTTCAAGAAGAGCGCCACCACCGGTCGAAACATATGAAACCTGATCGGCCAAACCGAACTTGTTAACACAAGCTACAGAGTCACCACCGCCAACGAGCGAGAAAGCACCATTTTTGGTAGCTTCAACAATTGCATCGGCAATTGCACGCGAACCTGCCGCAAAATTGTCAAATTCGAATACTCCGGGCGGGCCATTCCACAAAATAGTCTTAGCTCCTTTAATCGCATTTGCAAATTTAACTCGGGTTTCAGGTCCGGCATCAAGACCTTCCCAACCTTCCGGAATATCCATTACCGAAACCACTTGAGTGTTTGCATCGTTGCTAAAGTCATCTCCACACACGCAGTCAACTCCCAACACAAGGTTTACACCCTTTTCTTGTGCTTTCTTCATGATGTCGAGAGCGAGCTCCAATTTATCGTTTTCGACTATAGAATTGCCGACATTTCCTCCTTGAGCTTTTGCAAATGTATAAGTCATACCACCGCAAAGAATCAAGTTGTCAACTTTATCCATGAGATTTTCAATTATACCAATCTTGGTTGAAACCTTTGAACCTCCCATAATTGCAGTAAATGGGCGTTTGATGTCACTAAGGATGTTGTCAACTGCATTAACTTCCTTTTCCATAAGGTATCCAAGCATCTTGTTGTCAGCATCAAAATAATCAGCAACAACTGCAGTAGAAGCGTGCTTGCGGTGTGCAGTACCAAATGCATCATTTACATAGCAGTCAGCATAGCTTGCCAATGTTTTAGCAAATTCTTTTTGACTTGCCTTCATAGCTTTCTTTGCATCTTCATAAGCCGGATCTTCTTTATCAATACCTACCGGCTTGCCTTCTTCTTCAGGATAGAAGCGGAGGTTCTCCAACAAAAGCACTTCGCCCGGTTTAAGCGCGGCAGCAGCTTCTGCGGCTTTAGCGCAATCGGGAGCAAATACAACCTCAGTATCAAGAGCTGCGGCTACTGCATCTTTGATTTGACCAAGAGAGAACTTCGGGTTTACTTTTCCTTTGGGTTTGCCCATGTGCGACATGATGATAAGGCTACCTCCATCAGCTAGGATTTTCTTGAGAGTAGGGAGAGCACCGCGTATGCGAGTATCATCAGTAATTTTACCATTTTCATCGAGGGGCACATTAAAGTCCACTCTGACAATTGCCTTTTTTCCGGCAAACTTGTAATTGTCGATAGTCATTTCTGTTAATTTTTATAGTGGTTATATTAATAATCTGTTATTTAATTGACAAATTTAAGCGAAATTTCCGAATTGAACTACTATTATTTCAATTAAATAATACCGGCATCTTTGAGCAACGTCGTCATTGCATCGCGTAACTTCGCTGCCTCACTACCGGCTACTTCAGCAAAGTCAACACCTTTTGATGCATATATGATGCCTCGTGATGAATTTACAAGCAATCCGCAATCTTTAATCATGCCATATTTTGCAACTTCCTCAAGACTTCCTCCTTGAGCGCCCACTCCCGGCACAAGCAAGAAACTATTGGGAGCTACAGCTCTTATATCTTTAAACATTTCGCCTTGTGTTGCTCCGACTACATACATCATTTCTTCATCGGTTGCCCACTTTTGGGAAGTTTCAATAACGTGCTCAAACAAGCGTTTGCCATCACAATCGTTGATCAATTGGAAATCATGTGACCCTTTATTGGATGTCAATGCCAACAATATAACCCATTTCCCTTCATATCCGAGAAATGGAGTTACACTATCTTCACCCATATAAGGCGCAACCGTAATCGAATCGACATCAAGATGATCAAAGAAACTGCGAGCGTAGAGCATCGACGTATTTCCTATGTCACCTCGCTTAGCATCTGCGATAATAAACTGGTCGGGATAATTTGTTTTCAAATATTTGATGGTTTTTTCCAATGCCACCCATCCTTCTACTCCAAGACTTTCGTAAAAAGCCAAATTGGGTTTGTATGCTACGCAGTAATCAGCAGTTGCATCTATAATAGCTTTATTAAATGAAAAAATAGGGCATTCCTCACTCAACAGATGCTCAGGAATTTTCTTGATGTCAGTGTCAAGTCCTACACAAAGGAAAGAGCCTTTGCGACGTATATTTTCTACTAATTCGCTTCTTTTCATACCTATTATTACGTTATATTATTGTTTAGAGGTTACAATTCGCTGGCCTTAAGTTTTTCGGCATTTTCAGCAACAATCAGTTTGTCAATACAATCTTGTATATCTCCATCTACAAAAGCTTGCAGATTATATATTGTATAATTGATGCGATGGTCGGTAATTCGTCCTTGTGGATAGTTGTATGTGCGTATCTTAGCCGAACGGTCACCGGTAGACACCATTGTCTTACGTCGGGAAGCAATGTCGTCAATATATTTCTGATGCTCCTTGTCGTATATAAATGTACGCAAACGGCTCAAAGCTCTCTCTTTATTTTTGGGCTGGTCACGAGTTTCAGTACATTCAATCAAAATTTCCTCTGATTCACCGGTATTAGGATTCTTCCACATATAGCGAAGACGCACACCCGATTCCACCTTATTAACATTCTGCCCTCCGGCACCTCCTGAGCGAAAAGTATCCCACTTAATTTCGCCTTCATTGATTTCAACATCAAATTCTTCGGCCTCCGGCAACACTGCCACAGTAGCAGCCGAAGTGTGTACACGTCCTTGTGTTTCAGTTGCAGGCACTCGCTGTACACGGTGAACACCGCTCTCATATTTCAATATACCATATACGCCTTCACCGGTAACCGAAAAGACGATTTCTTTGAAACCACCGGCAGTTCCCTCATTAAAACTTGTCACTGCCACATTCCAACCTTTTGATTCGCAGTATTTATTATACATTTTATATAAATCACCGGCAAAAATTGCAGCCTCGTCACCTCCGGTTCCACCTCGTATTTCTACAATTGCATTTTTACCGTCTTCGGGATCTGCTGGGATAAGTAGCAATTTTATTTCTTCCTCCAATTGTGGCAATCTTGATGTTGCAACATCAAGTTCGTCCTTTGCCATTTGACGCATCTCCTCATCTGTCTCTACATCAAGTACGTCTTTAGCCTCTTGTATATTGTCGAGCAAGTTGCGATATAAACGAGTAGCGGCAGTCAATTTTTCAAGGTCTTTATACTCCTTGGTTAAACGCACGTAGCGTTTCATGTCGGCAATTACCAACGGGTCGGTTATCAATGTACTCACCTCCTCAAAACGGGCTTCAATACCATCAAGGCGTGAGAGTAGGGAATTATCAGACATATATTTATAAATTTAGTGCGAAGATAACAATTTTCAGCCACATATTTGTCCCCCAATTGATATTTTCGCTAAGTTTGTAGTATATTTCAGTGATATGAACACAACAATTCTTTGCGACCTATATTTTCAAGCAATCGGTAAACATCCGACATCAATAACTCCTTTAGTCGGATCAGGCTCCAATCGACAATATTTTCGTCTGTCGGGCGACGTTTCATTGATTGGAGTGATAGGTACTAATATAATGGAAAATAATGCTTTTATATACCTGTCAAAGCATTTCACTTCAAAAGGACTGCCAATGCCTCGCATACATGCAGTCAGCGATGATGGGATTGCCTATGTGCAAGATGATTATGGAGATATTGCTTTATTTGACATAATTAGACTTGGACGCGCAAACGGCGCATTCTCTAACGAAGAGAAATCCCTATTGATCAAGACTATACGTTTATTACCTAAAGTGCAAATTGAAGGAGCTATCGGATTAGATTTTTCAAAATGCCATCCACCGATTTTATTCAATAAACGCTCTATCAGATGGGATTTGAACTATTTCAAATATAATTTTTTAAAACTATCAGGAATTGATGTTCAAGAGAATCTGCTTGAAGACGATTTTGATAGGCTTGCCAATCGTTTGCTCAAATGCGACTGCAATTATTTTATGTATCGCGATTTTCAGTCGCGCAATGTGATGATTGTCGAAGGGGAACCTCACTTGATTGATTTTCAAGGAGGTCGCAAAGGGCCGTTGCATTATGATGTAGTCTCATTTTTATGGCAAGCAAAAGCTAATATCCCTAATGATTTGCGCAACGAACTCATCAATGAATATCTTGATGCTTTAGAAGAGTTTCATGCCGTTGACACATTACGTTTTTGCGAGGAGTTACAACATTTCGCCTTATTCAGAACAATGCAAGTGCTTGGAGCATACGGATTTAGAGGGCTTTATGAGAAGAAACAACATTTTATAGACAGCATACCCTATGCAATAAGAAACATAACGGAATTGCTTGATGACCAACTATCAACCGAATATCCTTATTTACACTCAATTGCACGTCAACTCAGTGAACATTATGCACGCCCCAGCAAAGAAATTGCAAGCGATGGCAAATTGACAGTTCGTGTCATGAGTTTTTCTTATCGTCGCGGCATACCCGATGACGATAGCGGAAACGGTGGTGGATTCGTGTTTGATTGCCGAGCCCTAAACAATCCGGGACGCTATAAGCAATATCAACAATCTACAGGTCGTGATAGTGATGTAATCAAGTTCCTTGAAGACGATGGAGGCATATTGCACTTTCTTAATGATGCATACTCGATGGTTGATGTTGCTGTAACAAACTACTTATTGCGAGGATTCACTAACTTAATGGTGTGTTTTGGCTGTACAGGTGGTCAACATCGGTCGGTTTATAGTGCAGAACAGATGGCGCAACACCTCAACAAAAAGTTTAACGTTAAGGTTGAGCTTATACACAGAGAGCAAGGTATTCACGAAATATTAACCGAAAAATGAAAGCCATGATATTTGCTGCCGGACTCGGCACTCGGCTACGACCGCTTACCGACAATAAGCCCAAAGCGTTGATACCAGTCAACGGCGTGCCCATGTTGGAAAGAGTAATGCGACATGTCATTGAATGTGGCTATGATGACATCGTTGTTAATGTTCACCATTATGGCAATCAAATTGTCAACTTCCTTAAAGCCAATAATGGCTTTGGTGCAAGATGGCATATTAGCGATGAGCAGGATTGCCTTCTCGACACCGGCGGAGGAATTTTATATGCTCGACAATGGCTTGATGGCAGTGAGCCATTTCTCGTTCATAATGTTGACATTCTCACAGATCTCGACCTAGCCGACATGTTCAATCATCATATCACACAATCATCCGATGTCACCATGCTTGTGAAAGAGCGTAAAACATCTAGATATTTGATGTTTGACTCCGATAATAAATTAAAAGCCTGGACCAACATCACCACCGGAGAAGTTAAGCCGAAAAATGTCACCGATTTAAGAGATTTCAAACCATTGGCATTTGGCGGAATTCACATCATATCTCCAAGCATATTCTCATCTTTACAAGATTATGCCATAAACAATTGCAACAAGTTTTCGATAATTCCGTATTACCTAAGCATGTGCAATCAGCTTGCAATCAGAGGTTACACACCGATACAAAATTATCAATGGCACGACATCGGCAAACCGGAATCTCTTGCAACTGCCGAAATTGAATTTAATTAAATATTAAAAATTCTAATCTAAACAATCATGAATATAAAAGAAATCATTACCCTCGTCAGCATATTTTTTGTATTTGTAGTATGCTGGTTTACTTTAAATGAAGCTATTGAATGCAATAAAAAGATTAACATCCTTGCTGAAAAAATCGAAAAGAACAATGTCCATTTAGATAGCACCCTTATTGCAGAGATTCAAGTATTAGCAAAAGATGTAAGAACAAAACAAGCTCAAACAAGTTCCAAAAGCGACAACAAAATCATTACAAAAAAACAAAGTTGCAAAAACACCAAACAACGCAACTAAAGACAAACAGGACACACAACCGAAGGCCGACAATAACACAAAGACACAGATCTCCCAACCGCAACCAGCCAAAACGACACCAATAAAGACCGTTAATCCCAAAGATATTGTTATAACTCAATTCAGTAAAGAATGGATTGACACTTATGAATATATTACATTTAAAAACAATACCGACGAACACGTTCAAAGAATCAAAGGAACTATTATATATAAAACAATGAATGGTACAGATATAACATATAAAGAAATAAACTTAAAAATAGATATTGCGCCGGGCTTATCAAAACAGGTTAAGATATCAAGTTTTGACCGAGACCATAAGTTTCAATATTATAAGAATGCAGTATCATTTTCCAATGCCACTAAATTCACATTTGAATTCAAACTTACTTCATACAATTAATTGCTAATCATATTCAAAATAATATAGTATTAGTTTTGTCAATCAAACAAAAAATGCGTATCTTTGCAGTCGCTTAAAGCAATACAAAACCAACTTAATTAAATTATCAAATTAAATGGCAACAAAAATCAGATTACAACGTCATGGTCGTAAGAACTATGCGTTCTATCCAATTGTTATCGCCGATAGCAGGGCACCACGAGATGGTAAATTTATTGAAAGGATAGGTTCTTATAATCCGAACACTAATCCTGCTACAGTAACTTTAAACTTCGAGCGGGCTTTGTATTGGGTTAATGTAGGCGCACAACCTACCGACACAGTTCGTACAATTCTTTCTAACGAAGGAGTATTGTTGATGAAGCACCTCCAAGGTGGTGTCAAGAAGGGCGCATTCAACGAAGAAGAAGCTCAGCGTCGTTTCGATGCATGGAAGAGCCAGAAGCAAGCTGCCGTTGATGCAGTTAAGGCTTCGATGAACAGCAAGAAGGAAGCAGACGCCAAGAAGCGTCAAGAAGAAGAAGTGGCTAAAAACAAAGCCAAAGCTGAAGTTGTGGCAAAGAAGAAAGCTGAACTTGCTGCTGCCAAGGCTGAAGCAGAAGCCGCTGCAGTTGCAGAAGAAGCACCTGCTGAAGCTCCCGCAGAAGAAACTGCTGAATAATCATCACACAACATTCGTTGTGACAAAAGCCGATGGACAATGTCCATCGGCTTTTTCATTTACTTAGTTACCGGTAATGTTGCCAAAAACAGTTGGTGAAACACCATATAATAATCTAACCAACAAATAGATAGAATAGCTTTGAAGAAATCAGTTTCATCAAAGTTATTTTTTTATGCCAAAAACAAGACGAGAAAGATGTCCTCACTGCGGCTTTCTGGATGTAATCAAATGGGGTAAACAATGCGGTCATCAAAGATATAAATGCAAGAATTGTAATACTTTATTTACCTTCCGCAGAAAGGATATAAGCAAGGTTAACAGATTCGTATGGTTTGAATGGTGGATACTCAGGAAACAGACAGTTCAACAGATATCGCAGATAAGCGGATGCAGTGAACGTCAGCTCTACCGCTGGTTTGATGAATATCTGGAGGAATATCCCCAATGGCATATACAAAGGAGGGAAAAGGTGAATCTCCTGATAGATGGCAC
>CAZLUB010000059.1:0-13058 GCA_964562595.1 uncultured Muribaculum sp.
TCAGGCTGCTATCGCCACGTAATGGCCGCCCACAAGCTATTTCAAGATGACAAAGGACACATTCTGTATTTCTCTAAGGAAAACAAATCAAACGGTTGCGTAAACACCGTCGACCTCACCTATCCCGAAAGCCCGCTTTATCTACTTTACAATCCTACCCTGCAAAAAGGTATGATTCTCTCGATTCTCGAATATGCTTTAAGTGACGAGCGTAAAGGGAAGACCTGTGCCGCTCACGACCTTGGTCAATATCCATTGGCAAATGGACAAGTTTATGGCGACTCCATGCCCCTTGAAGAATCAGCCAACATACTTATTCTTGCCAATGCCATTTGTCGTGTGACCGGCGATGGTGAATGGTTAAAACCATATCGTAATGTATTGAAAACATGGGCCAACTACTGCCGTAGCGAAGGCCAGAATCCCGGCAACCAGCTTTGCACCGACGACTTTAAAGGTCCTAGCGAGCAAAACACCAACTTATCAATCAAAGCCATTATTGCCGTAGCTGCTTATTCTGAATTGGTACCCTACATTGGAGGTAACTCTCGCGACGTAGAGCGTTTCAAAAAATATGCACAAGACATGGCGCTATTGTGGGAAGCTGACGCACGCGATGGCAACCACTACCGCATGGAATTCCACAAGTCGGGCACTTGGAGTCAAAAATACAACCTCATTTGGGATAAGCACTGGGGATTAAACATATTCCCACCTCAAGTTTTGGATCGTGAAATCAACTTCTACTTGTCAAAACAAGAAAAATACGGTCTACCACTCGACAGCCGCGACTTGCAGACCAAGAGCGACTGGATCATGTGGACTGCATCAATGTCGCCTGATACCGAAACATTCTTAAAATTTGCAGACAAGCAGTATGACTATGTCAACGAAACGACTTCGCGAATACCGTTAAGCGACTACTTCTGGGCTCATACAGGAGTATCATGCAACTTCAGTGCACGCTCTGTAATCGGTGGGCTGTGGATGAAAGTGTTTATGGATCGTGAAAAACCGGTTGTAGAAGATAACAGTTGGGCGCCTCAGGGCAACCACATCAAGACTCGATGGGCTGCAGAAGTTGATCCTAACAATCCACTACCGGAATATCCTCGTCCATTGATGAAGCGTGACCTATGGCAAAACCTTAACGGGCTTTGGGACTATGCCATTACCGGTTCAAACAGTATTCCCGGCGATGAATTTGACGGACAAATACTCGTTCCATTTGCCATTGAATCAAGTCTATCGGGAGTAATGCGCCCACTTGAACCCAACAAGGCACTTTGGTATAAACGCGAAATTACAGTTCCGGAAGATTGGGCAGACAAGAAAGTCATTTTGCATTTTGGTGCTGTAGACTATCAAGCCGATGTGTTTATAGGAGGTACAACCGGGAGATATAAAATCGCAAGCCACATCGGCGGGCACTCATCATTCTCAGTCGACATTACCGACAAACTCAAAGACGGCGCAGCCACATTATATGTTAAAGTTATCGATAATACCGACGAGAATGCTCAACCCGTAGGGAAACAACGACGCTATCCCAATGGAGGCGGAGACATTTTCTACACCTCGACATCCGGCATTTGGCAAACTGTGTGGATGGAAGCAGTAGAAAAAGCTTACATTTCCAACATTAAAGCCACTCCCGACATCGACAATAACCAGCTGACATTTGATGTCAAAATATCGGGAACCACTGAAGCCGGACAACTTAAAGTAACGTTGAAAGATGGAGAAGATATTGTTGCCGAACAGACGGTAACAGCCAACGGAGAAGCATCAATAACATTTGACATTGCTTCACCCAAATTATGGAGCACTGTAACACCATTTCTTTATGACGTCACTTTAAGTTTTACGACAGCTGAAGGGACTGACGTGGTAGACAGTTACGCCGCCATGCGCAAAATTTCCTATCGACAGGACGAAAACGGCTATTGGCGACTTCAACTCAACAACAGCGATTTATTTCAATTTGGCCCATTAGATCAAGGTTATTGGCCTGATGGATTAATGACCGCCCCTACCGATGAAGCATTGCTCTACGACATCAAGAAGACTAAAGAATGGGGCTTCAACATGATTCGCAAACACATGAAAGTTGAACCTGCCCGTTGGTACTACCACTGCGACCGACTCGGCATGCTTGTATGGCAAGATATGCCATCGACGTTCAAGACCGACGAATCTTGGGTGACCGAGTCTTGGTATCCAGATCATAATTGTGTACAAAATTCGACCTTAGAAAAATATTTTAAGGAAGAATGGAATGAAATAATCGACCAACTATACTCTCACCCGAGCATCGTTGTATGGACTCCGTTTAACGAACGCTGGGGACAGTTCAAAACTGCCGAAATCGTAGAATTCACACAATCACTCGACAACACAAGATTGGTCAATCCGGCAAGTGGTGGCAACCACTACAAACTTGGAGAAGGCACATTTGTCGACCAACACACTTACGACCAGCCAATCCGCGTATTTGAAGGCATATTCGACCCCACTCGCCCATACGTTCTTGGTGAATATGGCGGTCTCGGGCGCAACATTCCCGACCATCGCTGGTATGACCGCAACTCTCAGACATATAATACATATTCCGGAGAAAATGACATCACAAACGCGTTTGTGACACTTGCTAATCAAATTCACTCAATTGCTCAAGGCTACGAAAGCAATGGCAATAAGATTTCATACGCAGCTGCCGTGTACACTCAGACCACCGACGTGGAAACAGAAGTAAACGGAATCATGACTTATGACCGCGAAATCATAAAATTTGATGAAGAAAAGATTAGAGAATCTATACAAAAACTAACATCTCTATATGGGGCAGAAATTGCCGGCGTAGAAGACGCCCCTTTCGTTAATGGCACCGGCGAGCGCATATACTACAATCTGATGGGCATACGCCTCGACTCCCCAGTGCCGGGTGTAAACATTGCCATTGATTCAGACGGCACTGTTCATAAATTTATTCATAAGTAAAATAAACAACAAATTCAAAATTGATCAGGGGGCGCATCGGATTATTTCTCCATGCGCCCTTTATCAACTATAAAGATATACATGCACCAACCATTAAACAAAACAATAGCCTTTATTGCCACGATTGTCTTTTGCGTTTGCTCGATTGGAAGAGTATCGGCATACAATATGCGCAACATGTCCAATGAAGAGGGGCTTGCCAATAGCGCAATTTTATCGCTATGCCAAGACAGCAACGGACTGCTATGGATTGGTACATGTGACGGAGTCGACATATACGACGGAGCCACTATATATCCACTATCATCTCTTTTGCCGTCTAAGTCTATTTCAGGAAACATTATAGAAGGAATGATAGAATCATCTCCAGGAGAAATGTGGATTAAAACAAATCTTGGTCTCAATCGTGTGATATTAAAAGACGGGACACTTAATACATTTCCGAAATTTCAAGGCCGGGAATTGATTGCAATAGATAGTAGCAAACGGCTGTTTCTGCTTGATGAAGACAACACTCTCTACACATTTGACATAAGCAAAAACGATGAATTTGTTAAAATTAAAAATATCGAGCTCAACCATGAAGATGTTCTTGAAATGGCTTTTAACGACAATACGCTCATCGTCTTCTCCAAATCGGGGATTGGTGCTTATCGTATGATGGCGGACGACGACGGCAGTTATAATGCTTCAAGTCGAGTGATCATATCAAAGGCACCATTGATTTTTGCATCACACGAAAACGGCAAGGTTTTTACTATAACACATGACGGTTATATTGAAGAATTTTCCACCAAGACATTCGACACAAAAAGACTGACATCTATAAGCAAAGAAATGGCTCAACGTGGTGCAGTATCCGATATTATAAATGATGCCAAAGGCAACTTGTTCATCTCATTTGTCTCTGATGGTGCGATACGTTGTTCAAAAGCACAAAAATATGAAAGCGTAGACCTGAATATAAAAGTAGGCGTGTTTTGTTTAAGCAGGTCGGTAGATCAGAATGTTGTTTGGATTGGGTCTGATTGCCAAGGATTATTTTCTTATTCTGAAGATGCCTGCACCATACGCTCGATCTCATTTGACATGCTCGACAATCTCATCTCCCATCCTGTAAGAGCATTATGGGTCGATGGCAACAACTCATTGTGGGTAGGCACCAAAGGCGATGGTTTGTTACAAATAGACAATTTTGACACCACGACGTCTAAAATGGGTAAAAAGAAACTTTATACATCATCCAACAGTCTTTTATATGACAACATGGTGTTTGCATTTGCCAACTCATCACGCAATCTGTTATGGATCGGGACTGAAAAAGGTGTCAACTACTACTCTTATACCACACAACGCATACACGCGGTTGATTCCGAGATTCCGCTCAACTGGATACATGGCATATATGAAGAAAATGACTCGTCACTATGGCTTGCCACAGTAGGACAAGGTGTCATCAATGCAAAAATCGTTGAGACTCGCGCAAACGAACTAAAACTGACTAATATCAAACAATATACCCTCGATAATGGGAAAACATCTTCCAACTACTTTTTTACCCTTGCTGTTGACGAGCATGGCAAACCGGTGTTTGGCAACAGAGGAGTCGGTGCTTTTATCATAGATGAAAAAGCCGATACTCTAAAACAACTCCGCCTAAACAACAAATTTGACACTCGCACCGTAAATGATGTATTTGCCATAATAAAGGAAGATACCATTATGTGGCTTGGTACAGGTCACGGACTGGTCAGAAAAACCCCCAACCGAGAAGAATTATACTTTGGTAGCGAGAATGGGCTGGTAAATAGCACAGTCCACACGCTACTCAAAGAGCATGAGGGCAACATCTGGCTATCTACTAATCAAGGGCTCGTGAGATTTTCTCCCGACACCCACCGTTGGCAGACTTTTGATGAAAATTTTGGAGTTGAAATACTTGAGTTCAGTGACGGAGCTTCCACCCGGGCCTCAAATGGTTCATTACTATTTGGCGGTACAACCGGAATCGCCATCGTGACCGAAAATGACAACAAATCCAATTTTGATTATGAATCAACCCCTGAGATATATCCCATCGGTCTGTCGATAGGTGGCAGGAGGTCTGATTTAAGTGATTATTACACATCGACGGTAAACAATCAGCTTGAGCTCAATTACGACCAAAATTATTTTGAAATTACGTTTACCGCACCTGATTTTAAATATGGTTATAACCGCACTTATCTATACTCTCTCGATGGCACTGAATGGCTCAATAACGGAAACAATAGCAACATATCGTTTACCGACATGAATCATGGCAAACACAAACTATACGTGAAATACATCAACCGCCAACTCGGATGCGAAAGCAATGTGTTTTCAATGATGATTTCCATACGTCCGCCTTGGTATTTGTCACAAATTTCTAAATTGCTTTACGGTCTATTGGCAATTTGCATCGTCTATATAACAGGTAAGTATGCAATCAAGACGCAACGCCAACGCCAAACAAATATGTTAGAAGACATGAAGCAACGGCATAAAATGGAAATCTATGAAGAAAAACTAAAATTCTTCACCAACATAACCCATGAATTTTGCACCCCATTGGTGCTGATCTATGGTACTTGCGAACGCATCCTAACTAACGAAAAGACTGACAGCCATACAAAAAAATACATGGGCATCGTTAAGTCCAATGCCGAACGTCTCAACAACTTGATACAGGAAATCATTGACTTCCGACGCATCAATACCGGCCATGATAGTCGCAAAGTGCGCCGAATCGATGTAAGTGCTCTCTGTAACGAAACTATTGCTTCGTTTGGAGAACTTGCCGACAAGAACGACATTATTGTAGAAAATAACATTACACCACACATCGTGTGGAACACCGACATGCGTTGCATGAGCAAAATTGTAGGCAACTTGCTTTCCAACGCATTCAAATATACTTCGCCAAACGGTACTATAAGAGTCTTTCTAGAGGAAGTTGATGATAAATTACGGCTAAAAGTATACAACACAGGCAAAGGTATCAGAGAAGAAGACAAGTCGGTGATTTTCAACCGTTATGCCATACTTGACAATGTCGAAGAAAACAGCATTAAAGGCCTATCATCGCGAAATGGCTTGGGAATGGCTATTTGTCATTCTATGGTAGAATTGCTCGAAGGGACAATTACAATCGAAAGCGAAGTCGATCGTTATGCCTGCTTTATTGTTGAATTGCCAATACTCGCAATAGATGATAACAACGAATCAATCATTAACTCCCCATCTGTTACGTCACCGTTACATGCAATGACATCCAATACAACAGATACGGGTAAACATAATAGACAACGCATACTCATCGTTGATGATAATGTTGAGATGTTAGACCTGTTATCAGAAAGTCTGTCTGATTATGATGTTGCGACAGCTACAGATAGTCAAACTGCCCTAAATATGATTACAGAATCCATGCCCAACATCATCATCACCGATGTAATGATGCCAGGGAGCAACGGGCTCGAGTTTACCAAGCAGATAAAAGCCAACAAATACATGATGCATATACCGGTCATAATATTGTCTGCAAAAAATGCCAATGAAGAAAAAATCGAGGGAATAAAAGCCGGCGCCGATGTCTATATAGGCAAACCGTTTAGTTTACAATATTTACGAGCCGTCATTGAGCGAATTAGCGAAAACAGCCTCAAACTCAAAGAATATTACAACTCATCGGCAAGCATATATGAGTACTCCGGAGGTAAATTGCTTGACCGGGAGAGCAAAGAATTCATCGATAAAATAACAGAATATGTTGATGCCAACATAGACAA
Organism: uncultured Muribaculum sp.; assembly: GCA_964562595.1. Taxonomy (GTDB): domain Bacteria; phylum Bacteroidota; class Bacteroidia; order Bacteroidales; family Muribaculaceae; genus Muribaculum. The sequence continues at coordinate 6,813 of CAZLUB010000059.1, forward strand.
TCCCGATTTGTCAGTAGATAGCATTGCCGAACATTTGTTTACATCACCGCGCAATTTATATCGCAAGATGACCAAACTCGAGCTACTACCTCCCAACGATTTCGTAAAGAATCGCAGAGTAGAGTTAGCTGCTAAATTGCTCCGCACAACAACTCTGACCACACAGGAGGTCATATTTCGCTGTGGATTTTCTTCTCGGTCTCATTTCTATAAAGAATTCCAAAAACGATTTGCCATGACTCCTAAAGTATATCGAGAACAATCTCAACAAGAAATTAATTTACAATAAATATAATAAACCAATTATCCTATAGCATGAATCAGAAAGTATTATTCACTATTGCCGGTGCTTTATTAGCCGCATCGCCATCAGTTTTTGCAACTGAGTTGCCAATCGAGGCAAATGTATGCCAAAGTGACAACACCTCAGCATCCTACAAAACATGCCGTCCCGATAAAAAGGACCGTTTGTTTCATTCCGATGCTGTAGAAAAACAAATCGCACGTATCAAGTCACTTCTCACAAATGCAAAACTTGCGTGGATGTTTGAGAACTGCTTCCCTAACACGATTGACACGACTGTACATTTCCGCATTGGAGCTGATGGGAAAAACGACACATTTGTTTATACAGGAGACATACATGCAATGTGGTTGCGTGACTCCGGAGCGCAAGTATGGCCCTACGTAGCACTTGCCAATGAAGACTCTCATCTCAAAGACATGATTGAAGGCGTGATTCGCCGCCAATTTAAATGTATTCTCATAGACCCCTATGCCAACGCTTTCAATGACGGGCCTACCGGTGGAGAATGGATGACAGACCTCACTGACATGAAGCCAGAACTGCATGAACGCAAATGGGAAATAGACTCTCTATGCTACCCTATCAGACTCGCCTACGCTTATTGGAAAGCAACCGGAGACGACTCTATTTTTGATGAAGAATGGCTTCAAACCATAGCTTTGATTCTCGACACATTCACCGTACAACAACGTAAAGATGGTGTTGGCCCCTACAAATTCCAAAGAAAAACAGAGAGAGCCCTCGACACTTTGAGCAATAACGGACTTGGTTCACCTGTAAAATCATGTGGACTTATTGCATCAAGTTTCCGCCCGTCTGATGACGCTACCAACTTACAATTTCTCGTTCCATCCAACTTCTTTGCCGTATCAGTACTCAACAAAGCTGCTGAAATATTGACAACCGTTAACAACAATAAGGAATTAGCCACTCGATGCACCGCATTGGCCAATGAAGTTAACGATGCATTGAAAAAGCATGCGACTTACAATCATCCCAAGTTTGGAACTATATACGCATTTGAAGTTGATGGATTTGGCAATTATTACTTGATGGACGACTCCAATGCTCCCAGCTTGTTGTCAATTCCTTACCTTGGCGGAACTGAATTAAATGACCCAATCTACCAAAACACTCGCCGATTTGTATGGAGTGAATACAATCCTTATTTCTTTGCCGGTACAGCAGCCGAAGGCATTGGTGGCCCTCACGTAGGATATGACATGATATGGCCAATGAGTATTTTGATGAAGGCATTTACAAGTACAGACGACTCTGAAATTGCATGGTGTGTTAAAACACTTATGGATACCGACGCCGGTACCGGGTTTATTCACGAATCTTTTCACAAAGATGACCCATCCAACTTCACTCGTCCTTGGTTTGCATGGCAAAACACATTATTTGGTGAATTAATTCTTAAACTTGTCAATGAAGGCAAAGTCGACTTGCTTAATTCGCTATAAAAACCTATCGCTTAACATTATAACGGTCGGCTATCACTGATGAAAGCCGACCGTTTTTTACATAGGATAATAGATTTTTATTTATCGTTACTAAATGAATAAGGAGCTGATTCAGGTGCTATACCACGCGTCGTCGACGGCTCATTTTGCATGACAAACATCAGCGTAGCACCTTTTTTCAAATCGGCGGCATTAAGATAATTAGCATCCCATGCTCGTCCATTAATATTTAATTTACCGATATAACGATTGTCATCACTATTTTCGGGAGCTAGAATCGACACTGTTTTTCCATTTTCAAGATTTATAGTCGCATTCTTAAATAGCGGAGCTCCAAGCACATATTGACCACTACCGGGACATACGGGATAGAAACCAAGAGCCGAGAATACATACCACGCCGACGTCTGACCATTGTCTTCATCTCCACAATATCCATCAGGATTGGGCGTGTACATACGATTCATCGTCTCACGCACCCAATATTGTGCTTTCCACGGCTGACCAGCATAATTATACATATAGATCATGTGCTGTATCGGCTGATTGCCATGTGCATAGTTACCCATATTCATTATTTGCATCTCACGTATCTCGTGAATAACAGCATTATAATAACTTTCGTCAAACACCGGAGGCACGGTAAACACAGAGTCAAGCATTTCAACAAAAGTATCTTTTCCTCCCATTAAATCAATTAGTCCTTGCGGATCGTGAAACACTGACCATGAATAGTGCCATGAGTTACCTTCGGTAAATGCATCACCCCATTTTAGAGGATTGAATGGAGATTGGAATTGTCCATCCTTATTACGTCCTCTCATCAACTTAGTCTCCTTGTCGTAAAGATTTCTGTAATTCATCGCACGTTTGGCATAAGGAGCAAGTTCTTTTTGCGACTTACCGAGAGCTTTACCAAATTTATATATACACCAATCATCATAAGCATATTCAAGTGTACGAGCCGCATTTTCATTAATACCCACATTATATGGCACATATCCGAGTTCGTTGTAATATTCAAAGCCGAGTCGTCCCGTCGACGGCACATTGGGATGCACCGCATTGGCACCATGCACTACCGCTTCCCACAACTTTTCGGCATCATAGCCTCTCAATCCATGCAGATAAGCATCGGCAACAACCGAAGCCGAATTGTTTCCTACCATACATCCACGATGGCCGGGGCTTGCCCACTCCGGCAAAAATCCGCTCTCTTTATATGCATTGACAAGACCTTCTTGCATCTTGATATTCATTGACGGATAGACCAAATTGAGAAGTGGGAACAACGCTCTAAACGTATCCCAGAAACCGGTATCGGTAAACATATATCCTGGCAACACTTGTCCATTATAGGGACTATAGTGCATCACGCTGCCTTTAGCATCGATCTCAAAGAAACTTCTGGGGAATAATACCGAACGATATAAACATGAATAGAACGTACGCTTACGATCGAGGTCATCATCATTTACTTCTATGCGACCAAGTGTTTCATTCCAACGGGTACGGGCGGTCTCCTTTACCTCGTCAAATGCCTTTCCGTCTAATTCCTTGAGATTTAATTCGGCCTGCTCCGGACTGATAAATGACGATGCTACACGAGCATGTACTTTTTCGCCCTTGCTCGTTGCAAACCCAATTATCGCACCGGCATGATTGGCTGTAGTCGACAATGAAGACGCATCTATTTTGCCATCTGCGACTGTTGCTGTGTAGGTAAACGGTTTATCAAACTCTATTACAAAATAATTTTTAAAATTTTCAGGAACACCACCTGAGTTCTTTGTCGTGTAACCGACTATTTTATTTTCAGCCGGAACGATTGTCACCGATGAACCTGAATCAAATGGGTCTACTACAACAGTAGACATATCACATTCGGGGAAGGTGAAGCGCATCATTGCCGCACGGTCTGTGGGTGTAATTTCAGCAACTACATCCCAATCGGCAAGATATGTGCGATAGTAATAGGGTTTTGCAACCTCTGCCTTATGCGAGAACCAACTGGCACGGCGATCCTCGTCAAAAATCACCTCTCCGGTCACCGGCATTATTGCAAATTGCGCATAGTCATTAATCCACGGACTTGGTTGGTGAGTTTGTTTAATGCCTCTTATCTTGTCGGCATCATAAGTATAAGCCCAACCATCACCCATTTTCCCGGTTTGCGGTGTCCAGAAGTTCATACCCCATGGCACTGCAACAACGGGATAGGTGTTACCGGTGGAAAGTGAATGTTTTGACTGCGTACCGACCAATGTATTGACATAATCAACCGGTTGAACATCGGCAACTGCACCAAACGCAATAGTTGCACACACTGCCACAGCCAACATTTTAATACCAGAATTTTTAATTTGATTTTCCATTGTTTTTGTTGATATTTTCAATTTTGATGTTAAAATAGTAATTTTTTATGACAACACATGTAGCCATATGTGCCAAAAATGTAATTTAACACATTACGCCAACGATACACATCAAAATTCCACCCTAAAAATCAACACTTTAGCACATAACTACATCTACAATATTTAATAATTAACACTGCTATAATTTCATTGAGCAATGCTTATTTTTGACAAAAATGTTTCCCCACAAGCCAAATTTTCATTTGAGCGACAATGATTTTCATAAGTTCAAGAAATTACTTAGCTTTGTAAAAAATAGAAACACTTACATTGATGAACACAAAAAATTTACTTTCGGCAATTGCTGTCACGATTTTTGCATTTAATGCGACTTATGCACAACAAAATAACATCATTACAACCGACCAGCCGACAATGCTCAGCATTGATTCTATCAGTCATGACACATTAACATTAGACGACGTGTGGACTGCTTACGAATCATTCAATACTGTATATCTCGACAACAAAAAATTTATCTACAAAAACACCAATCGCGACCGTAAAGCTCGCGACCGATTTAATGGAGCAGCTGCAATATGGTGTCAACCCATGTATGTCGACATGGCAATCAATGCCATAAAATTGGCAAAATTAGCAGGGGATCAACCGAGAGTAGAGAAATACACTCAACTGCTCGACAATCTGCTCAAAGGCAATATATCTCATTATCTAAAATTTGATTTTGATAATGGCGACATCAATCGCGGTTGGTTTATCTATGACGATATACAATGGTGGACCATCACTCTTGCTCAAGCCTACAAAGCTACAGGCAACCAACAATACCGCCAACTTGCTGAAAAAAGTTTTGCCCGAGTATGGTATGGTTCTCCTAAGGTTGGTGATACCGGGTCATATGCCGATCCTTCAAAGGGACTCGGAGGTGGAATGTTCTGGCAATGGCAACCTATCGAACATCCCAAAGCCAATGCTCCCGGCGATGGAAAGATGTCGTGCATCAATTTCCCGACTGTTGTTGCAGCTATGCTATTATATGAGATTGCTCCCGAAAACCGCCAACCCGATGAGAAACCGGTTGAATGGATAAACCAATATGGTGAATTTTCACGTCCCAACTACGAGACCAAACAAAGATACCTTGAAATGGCTCAGGAAATATATGATTGGAGCGTGAAAAACCTCGTCGACACTAAGACCGGAATGGTTCATGACCACCGACACGGAAACGCTCCAAGCGGACATCCACTCATTTACAATCAGGCAACCTATATAGGAGCATCGGCATTACTCTACAAGACAACCGGAGACCGGCAATATCTTCAAAATGCTATCGATGCCGCCAACTACTCTATCGACGTGATGTCGCAGAAGCATGGGCTCCTGCCATGGGCACACAACCATCACAAGCCTTACGATCAAGGGAGTCTTGAACAAGGCATATATCCTGCGATATGGGCACAATACATGCAATTGCTGACTGACGACTGCCAACAATCTCAATTTATTGCATTTAATCTACACAACATATCTGAAGGTTGGAAGAACCGCGATACTAAACACAATATATGTGACGGAGAATCTTGGAAACCAACACCGTCCAATTCTCTCATAGGCAGCTACACGGCTTCTTCAATCCCAGCTTTAATGTTGACCACTGCCTATTCTATCCTTATAAAGGAATGATAACGTTATATCTTAATGGAAACCGTCTATCTGTAACAATTAAACAGCCTGTCGGGACGAAGAACGAATATTTGTATATTTGAGGTAAACCTCAATATTTTCTGCAGTCCCTCCAACGAAGTATAATTACTTGCCGCAACATAAATAAACAAAGAACCTGTATAACAACATAAATGTTAAGCAGGCTCTTTGCTTAGTATAAATCTATGGTATTTACAATGTTTGTTGAACAAGTCTACCGGCAATGTACTTGCTGTATAACCGGAAGTTACTTGTACGGCAAAAAGGGATGATGTCCCCAATAATGCATATGATGATGCTGTAGGTTCTACTATACCATAATATTTTACTGTCGATCATTAGTGTCCACTAAAAAATCGAAATAGTTCTTTGAAATGATTGATATTTA
>CAZLUB010000060.1:0-12838 GCA_964562595.1 uncultured Muribaculum sp.
AGCATCAGCCTTCCAAGCTGAGGGTCGCGAGTTTGAGCCTCGTCTTCCGCTCTAAGGAATAAAATGTGCGTTTTGCCAATGTAGCTCAGGGGTAGAGCACTTCCTTGGTAAGGAAGAGGTCGCGGGTTCAAATCCCGCCATCGGCTCGAATTTTTATAAATGTAAGCCCCGATTGCGCCTTTTGCTATCGTGGCACTTTCGTTAACAAGAAACATTTTTAAAACAAAAACAACAATAGTTATGGCTAAAGAGAAATTCGAAAGAACCAAACCCCACGTTAACATTGGTACAATTGGCCACGTTGACCACGGTAAAACTACCCTTACTGCTGCTATCACTAAGGTGCTTGCTGAAAAGGGTCTTTCAGAACTAAAATCGTTCGATCAAATCGACAACGCTCCTGAAGAAAAGGAACGTGGTATTACTATCAACACTTCACACGTAGAGTACGAAACTGAAAATCGTCACTATGCTCACGTTGACTGCCCTGGACACGCTGACTACGTAAAGAACATGGTAACTGGTGCTGCTCAGATGGACGGTGCTATTATCGTTTGTGCTGCAACAGACGGTCCTATGCCTCAAACTCGTGAACACATTCTTCTTGCTCGCCAAGTAAACGTTCCTCGTATCGTTGTGTTCTTGAATAAGTGTGATATGGTTGATGATGAGGAAATGTTTGACCTCGTTGAAATGGAAATGCGTGACCTCCTTTCTTCTTATGAATATGATGGTGACAATACTCCTATCATCCGTGGTTCAGCTTTGGGTGCTCTTAATGGAGAACCTGAATGGGTAGAAAAGGTTATGGAGCTCATGGCTGCTGTAGACGAATGGATTCCTCTGCCTCCTCGTGATATTGACAAACCATTCTTGATGCCGGTTGAAGACGTGTTCTCAATCACTGGTCGTGGTACTGTAGCTACTGGCCGTATCGAAACTGGTATTGTTAAGGTGGGTGATGAAGTTCAAATCATGGGTCTTGGTGCTGACCTTAAGTCGGTTGTTACCGGTGTGGAAATGTTCCGCAAACTTCTCGATCAAGGTGAAGCAGGTGACAATGTTGGTCTTCTTCTTCGCGGTATCGACAAGAAGGAAATCAAGCGTGGTATGGTAATTTGCCACCCAGGAGTTGTTAAACCTCACAATAAATTCAAAGCTCAAGTTTATATCTTGAAGAAAGAAGAAGGTGGACGTCATACTCCATTCCACAATCATTATCGTCCTCAATTCTACATCCGTACGCTCGACGTAACTGGTGAAATTACTCTTCCAGAAGGAGTTGAAATGGTAATGCCTGGTGACCACGTAGCTATCAATGTTGAGCTTATCAACCCTGTAGCTTGTGATCTCGGTCTCCGTTTCGCAATCCGTGAAGGTGGTCGTACTGTAGGTTCAGGTCAAATTACTGAAATTATTGAGTAATACATCATATTAATCGGCCTTATTTAAATCGTAAGGCCGATTTATACGGGACTAGCTCAGTTGGTAGAGCACCGGTCTCCAAAACCGGGTGTCGGGAGTTCGAGTCTCTCGTCCCGTGCAAAGAATATAGAAAATGAAGAAATTTAAACTACTTACAGATATTGAGGAGTCTTATACCGAGTTGCGATATAAGACTTCTTGGCCTACCAAAGGACAATTGATTAAGAGCAGTGTTATAGTGATGATTGCTTCCGTTATTATCGCACTATTGATATTGTTTATGGATCAAGTGGTAGATAACCTAATGCACTTTATTTACGGTCTTGGTGCTTAACCTTTAAATGCGTAGAAGCTGATGGCTGAATCTAAGAAAGCTTGGTATGTGCTACGCGCCATATCCGGAAAAGAAGCTAAAGTAAAGGAACTTCTTGATGCACAAATCAAGAATACCGACTTGGGCAACTACGTATTTCAGGTGCTGATACCGACAGAGAAAGTGGTGACAACACGAAACGGAAAGAGAGTCGTCAAAGAACGTAATCTCTATTCTGGGTATGTGTTTGTTGAAGCCGATCTTCAAGGTGAAGTGATGCATGTATTGCGCAACACTACCAATGTGATTGACTTCTTGGGTGGACGCGGAAAGGGGTCAAAACCTGAAGCTTTACGCCAAAGTGAGGTTATGCGCATGTTGGGCACCGCCGATGAAATCAATGAACTTAACGATGACGGATTTAGTGAGTATGTAATTGGCGATTTTGTCAAAGTTACTTATGGTCCGTTCTCGGGTTTTAATGGGGAAATTGAAGACATCGATGCTGAGAAGAAGAAACTTAAGGTAATGGTTAAAATTTTTGGTCGTAAGACCCCATTGGAATTGGAGGCATCTCAAGTAGAGCGAGAGTTGGCAAAGTAGCGGTTACGAGCTATCGAGTCTAAGTTCGCGAAATAACAACTATCTAAATCGTAATTGAAAATGGCTAAAGAAATTGCTGGACAGATCAAATTGCAGATTAAAGGTGGAGCAGCTAATCCATCGCCGCCAGTAGGTCCCGCTTTGGGTTCTAAGGGTATCAATATCATGGAGTTTTGCAAGCAATTCAATGCCCGCACTCAAGACAAAGCAGGAAAAGTTCTTCCGGTAGTAATTACTTACTACACTGATAAGAGCTTTGACTTCGTTGTAAAGACCCCGCCAGTGGCTATCCAACTTCTTGAAGTGAGCAAGCAGAAAAGTGGTTCTGCGCAGCCCAATCGTAAGAAAGTTGCAGAAATCACATGGGATCAAGTGAAGGTAATTGCTGAAGACAAAATGCCTGATTTGAACTGTTTTACTGTGGAATCGGCTATGCGTATGGTTGCCGGTACAGCCAGAAGTATGGGTATCACCGTTAAAGGGGCTTTCCCTGAAAATAATTAATAAACTTCAATTGACATGAGTAAACTTACAAAGAATCAAAAGTTGGCTTTGGCGAAGATTGAAGCTGGGAAGACTTACACTCTAGCGGAAGCAGCTCAAAAAGTGAAAGAGATTACTTACACTAAATTTGATGCGTCGCTTGATATTGATGTGCGTCTTGGCGTAGATCCGCGTAAGGCTAATCAAATGGTGCGTGGTGTTGTTACTTTGCCTCACGGAACAGGCAAGCAGGTAAAAGTGCTTGTGTTGTGTAACGCTGATGCAGAGAGTGCTGCAAAAGCCGCCGGTGCTGACTATGTAGGTCTTGACGAGTATATCGACAAGATTAAAGGCGGTTGGACAGATGTTGACGTAATCATCACTCAACCTGCTATCATGGGTAAGATTGGTGCTTTGGGTCGCGTGCTTGGTCCTCGTGGCTTGATGCCAAACCCCAAAAGTGGTACGGTAACTAATGATGTTGCTAAGGCTGTAGAAGAAGTTAAGAAGGGTAAAATCGATTTTAAAGTCGATAAGAATGGTATTGTTCACTCTTCAATAGGCAAGGTTTCTTTCACTCCAGAACAGATGAAAGACAATGCTCGTGAATTTATCAACACTCTTATTAAGTTGAAGCCTGCAACAGCAAAAGGAACCTATATTAAGAGTATTTATCTTTCGAGTACAATGAGTCCCGGTGTCAAGGTTGACTCAAAGTCAATCGATGATTAACTTTAAATGACTATTAAAATGAAAAAGGAAGATAAAGCTTTAATCATAGAACAGATTGCAAATACAGTAAAGCAATATAATTGTTTTTACTTGACTGAAACTGCAGGATTGAACGCTGAAAAGACCAGTGACCTCCGTCGCAAATGTAACAAGGCAGATATTAAATTGCTTGTTGTTAAGAATACTTTGCTACACAAGGCACTTGAGTCGTTAGAAGGCGATTATTCTGAACTCTACACAAGCTTGAAGGGCGCTACTTCGGTGATGTTCTCTAACGTTGGAAATGCTCCCGCTAAGCTGATAAAGGATATCCGTAAGAATAATAAAGATGCCGTACTTCCACGTTTGAAGGCTGCATATGTTGAAGAAACAGTTTATGTTGGAGAAGATCAGCTCGATACGCTTGCTAGCATCAAGAGCAAGAACGAACTTATCGCCGACGTTGTGGCTCTTCTTCAGTCTCCGGCCAAAAATGTTGTTTCGGCTCTTACTTCCGGTGGAACCAAACTTCATGGTATCCTTGAGACATTATCCAACAAATAATAATCAAATTAGAAAATAAACAATTAAAACATACTAAAATGGCAGATTTGAAAGCTTTTGCAGAACAATTAGTTAACCTTACAGTTAAGGAAGTAAACGAACTTGCTCAAATCCTTAAGGAAGAATATGGTATCGAACCTGCAGCTGCAGCAGTAGCAGTAGCAGCTGGCCCAGCAGCCGGTGGTGCTGCAGCTGAAGAAGAAAAATCTTCTTTTGATGTAGTACTCAAGAACGCAGGTGCAAGCAAACTTGCTATCGTTAAACTTGTTAAGGAACTTACCGGTCTTGGCTTGAAAGAAGCTAAAGAACTTGTAGACGGTGCTCCTAGCGTAGTTAAGGAAGGTCTTGCTAAGGCAGACGCTGAAGGACTTAAGAAGCAGTTGGAAGAAGCTGGCGCTGAAGTTGAACTTAAATAATATTGCCTGAATCTCAGGTAATTAGGTTAAGAATCCTCTCATTGTGAAGATTCTTAACCTTTTTGTGTTATATTTTAATTTGAGTTCCAATAACGTTTTTTCTAAATGTCAGTAACAACATCATCTAAACCCCGTGTAAATTTTGCCTCGGTAAAGAATCCGCTTCCTTACCCTGACTTTTTGGAGGTTCAATTGAAGTCGTTTAAAGACTTTTTGCAACTAGATACTCCTCCCGAAAAAAGAAATAATGAGGGCCTATACAAAGTATTTGCGGAGAACTTCCCTATCGTGGATACTCGCAATAACTATGTGCTAGAGTTTCTCGACTATTATATCGATCCTCCCCGTTACACTATCGCAGAGTGTCTTGAGCGTGGACTTACGTATAGCGTGCCTCTCAAGGCTAAGTTGAAATTATATTGTACAGATCCTGATCACGAGGATTTTGATACTGTGATTCAAGATGTGTATCTCGGTCCCATCCCTTATATGACCGAGCAAGGTACTTTTGTCATAAATGGAGCAGAACGTGTTGTCGTTTCTCAACTTCATCGTTCTCCCGGTGTTTTCTTTGGACAGAGTACTCATGCAAATGGAACAAAGCTATATTCAGCTCGAATAATTCCTTTTAGGGGATCGTGGATTGAATTTGCAACTGACATAAACAATGTGATGTATGCATACATCGACCGTAAGAAAAAACTTCCGGTAACAACGTTGTTGCGTGCAATAGGGCTAGAAAGTGATAAGGATATTATTGAAATATTTGGGCTAGCTGAGGAACTCAAGGTAAATAAAACAAATCTTAAGAAAGCTATAGGTCGCAAATTGGCTGCTCGCGTATTGAAGACGTGGGTGGAAGATTTTGTTGATGAGGATACGGGTGAAGTTGTTTCTATCGAACGAAATAATGTTATTATCGACCGTGAGACAGTTCTTGAGGAGGAACATATACAAGACATACTTGATTCAGGCGTGTCAAATATCCTTTTGCACAAGGAAAACGTCAACACAAGCGATTATTCTATAATATTCAATACGCTTCAAAAGGATACTTCCAATTCTGAAAAAGAAGCTATACAATATATCTATCGCCAGTTGCGTAATGCGGAGCCACCGGATGATGCATCGGCACGCGAGGTTATTACTAATTTGTTCTTCTCTGAAAAACGCTATGATTTAGGAGATGTAGGTCGTTACCGTATCAACAAAAAGTTGGGCTTGACTACATCAATTGATGTAAAGGTGTTGACGAAGGAGGATATTATAGCCATTATCAAGTATCTTATCGAATTGATAAATTCGAAAGCTGATGTCGACGATATCGATCACTTGAGCAACCGTCGAGTGCGCACTGTTGGAGAGCAACTTTACAACCAATTTGGTGTGGGCTTGGCTCGTATGTCTCGTACTATTCGTGAACGTATGAATGTACGTGATAATGAAGATTTTACACCGATTGATTTGATTAATGCAAAGACCATTTCCTCGGTGATAAATTCATTCTTCGGCACAAATGCATTGTCCCAGTTTATGGATCAGACAAATCCGCTTGCCGAGATGACACACAAACGTCGTATGTCGGCTTTAGGTCCCGGCGGTCTGTCGCGTGAGCGTGCCGGATTTGAAGTGCGTGACGTACACTACACACATTATGGCCGTCTATGTCCTATCGAAACTCCGGAAGGGCCTAATATCGGTCTTATCTCATCTCTCTGTGTTTATGCAAAAATTAATGATCTGGGCTTTATTGAGACACCATATCGCAAGGTAGAAAATTCCCAGGTAAATATTAATAATGACGAAGTAATTTATCTGGCCGCAGAAGAGGAAGAAGGACGTGTGATTGCACAAGGTAATGCTCCTTTAAATAATGATGGAACATTTGTTAGAGATCGTGTGAAAGCTCGTCTTGATGCCGATTTCCCAATCGTAGCTCCTGATAATGTTGAATTGATGGACGTTTCGCCCACTCAAATCGCTTCAATTGCTGCATCTTTGATTCCGTTCCTTGAACATGATGATGCCAACCGCGCATTGATGGGATCTAACATGATGCGTCAAGCTGTTCCGTTGTTACGTAGCGAGATGCCTATTGTCGGTACCGGATTGGAAGGTCAGTTGATACGAGATTCTCGTACGCAAATTACAGCAGAAGGAGCCGGTGTCATTGAGTATGTTGATGCTCGTGTTATTCGCATACGCTATGACCGCACTGAGGATGAAGAGTTTGTCGCTTTTGAAGATGCGGTTAAGGAATATGTTATTCCTAAGTTCCGTAAGACCAATCAAAGTACTACTATAGACTTGCGTCCTATTTGTGAAAAGGGTCAAAGGGTAGTCGAGGGCGAGATTTTGACTGAAGGTTATTCGACTGAAAATGGAGAGTTGGCTTTAGGTCGTAATCTTAAGGTTGCGTTTATGCCTTGGAAGGGTTACAACTATGAGGATGCGATTGTGCTTAATGAGCGAGTTGTGCGTGAGGATATTCTTACCTCTGTACATGTCGATGAGTATTCACTCGAAGTACGTGAAACAAAAAGAGGTATGGAAGAGCTCACGAGCGATATTCCAAATGTGAGCGAGGAAGCAACCAAAGATTTGGATGAACGCGGTATAATACGTGTTGGTGCTCCAGTAGTTCCCGGTGACATAATGATTGGTAAAATTACACCAAAAGGTGAAAGCGACCCGACTCCCGAGGAGAAACTCCTTCGTGCAATATTTGGAGACAAGGCCGGGGATGTCAAAGATGCATCATTGAAAGCATCACCGTCATTGAAGGGCGTTGTGATTGGCACCAATTTGTTCTCACGTGCGATTAAGAAAAAGAAAACCAAAGCCAATGCTCAGTTGCCAAAACTTGACGAAGAATATTCTGAAAAATTAGATCAACTCAAGGAACTTCTTGTTAGTAAGTTGATGACGTTGACAAATGGTAAGACTTCGCAAGGTGTAAAAGACTTCATTGGAACAGAAATTATTCCAAAGGGGAATAAATTCTCTGCAGCTGTGCTGAGAGAAATAAATTATGACACTATCAATTTGTCAAAGTGGACTGCTGATGCCCATAAAAACGATTTAATTACAGCTACAATCCAAAATTATCTGCGTAAATCTAAGGAAATAGATGCTGAATTGCGTCGTAAGAAGTTTGATATATCAATAGGAGATGAACTTCCCTCAGGTATTATGCAGATGGCTAAAGTATATGTGGCTAAAAAGCGTAAAATCAGCGTCGGTGACAAGATGGCAGGTCGCCACGGGAACAAGGGTATTGTATCTCGCATTGTGCGTCAAGAAGATATGCCATTCTTGGCAGACGGAACTCCGGTTGACATTGTACTCAACCCGCTGGGTGTGCCTTCTCGTATGAACTTGGGTCAGATATTTGAAACTGTACTCGGTTGGGCCGGTCGTGAACTTGGCGAAAAGTTCTCTACTCCAATTTTTGACGGAGCAACACTTGACGATCTCAATGAGTGGACAGATAAAGCCGGCGTGCCTCGCTATGGTAAGACATATCTTTATGATGGTGGCACGGGTGAGCGTTTTGACCAGCCAGCTACCGTAGGTGTGATTTATATGCTTAAGCTCGGACACATGGTTGAGGATAAGATGCACGCACGTTCGATAGGTCCGTATTCACTTATCACCCAGCAACCTCTTGGAGGTAAGGCTCAATTTGGTGGTCAGCGTTTCGGAGAAATGGAAGTATGGGCGCTTGAAGCATTTGGTGCATCTCATATACTTCAAGAAATTCTTACAATAAAGAGCGATGATGTCAATGGCCGTAGCAAAGCTTATGAAGCTATTGTCAAAGGTGATCCTATGCCAACGGCCGGAATCCCTGAATCGCTTAACGTGCTTTTGCATGAACTTAGAGGCTTAGGCTTAAGCGTCAACTTAGAACAATAATTTAAGAACGTAAGGTAACACATAAATATGGCTTTTAGAAAAGACAATAAGACAAAAACCGGATTCTCAAAGATTTCTATCGGGCTGGCTTCGCCTGAAGAAATCCTTGAGCAATCAAGCGGTGAGGTGCTCAAGCCTGAAACCATCAACTATCGCACCTACAAGCCCGAACGCGATGGCCTTTTCTGTGAAAAGATTTTTGGTCCGGTAAAGGACTATGAATGTCATTGCGGAAAATATAAGCGCATTCGTTATAAAGGGATTGTGTGTGACCGTTGCGGTGTAATGGTCACAGAAAAAAAAGTGCGTCGTGAACGCATGGGACACATTAAATTGGTTGTCCCGGTGGCTCACATTTGGTATTTCCGCTCGTTGCCCAATAAGATAGGATATCTTCTTGGTCTCCCATCGAAAAAACTCGACGCTGTTATCTATTACGAACGTTATATCGTTATACAACAAGGTGCCGCCGAAAACATACAGCAATTAGATTTACTCACTGAGGAAGAATATTTTGATGTCCTTGACACGTTGCCAAAGGATAACCAACTGCTTGATGATAGCGATCCTCAGAAGTTTATTGCAAAGATGGGTGCTGATGCAATTTATGACTTGCTGAAAAATCTGGATTTGGATTCGCTTTCGTATGAGTTGCGTCATCGTGCAAATACAGATGGCTCGCAACAACGTAAGACAGAGGCATTAAAGCGTTTGCAAATAGTGGAATCGTTCCGAGCTTCACGTCATCGCAATAAACCTGAGTGGATGATTTTGCAAGCAGTTCCGGTTATTCCTCCCGAATTGCGTCCTTTGGTACCTCTTGATGGAGGACGTTTTGCGACAAGCGATTTAAATGACTTGTATCGCCGTGTAATAATTCGCAATAATCGTTTGAAGCGATTGATTGAAATAAAGGCTCCTGAAGTGATTCTACGTAATGAAAAGCGAATGCTTCAAGAGGCAGTCGATTCATTGCTTGACAATTCGCGCAAGTCATCTGCCGTTAAAACGGAGGCTAACCGTCCTTTGAAGTCTTTAAGCGATTCTTTAAAAGGAAAGCAGGGACGTTTCCGTCAAAACCTTTTGGGTAAGCGTGTCGACTATTCGGCTCGTTCGGTAATTGTTGTCGGTCCAGAACTGAAAATGCATGAGTGCGGTATTCCTAAAAACATGGCTGCTGAACTTTACAAGCCATTTATCATTCGCAAACTCATCGAGCGTGGTATTGTCAAGACTGTAAAATCTGCAAAGAAAATTGTCGACCGCAAAGAGCCAGTGGTGTGGGATATCTTGGAGTATGTGATGAAAGGTCATCCGGTGTTGCTCAACCGAGCTCCAACACTCCACCGTCTTGGTATTCAAGCATTCCAACCAAAGATGATTGAAGGCAAAGCCATACAATTGCATCCATTGGCTTGTACTGCATTTAATGCTGACTTTGACGGAGACCAAATGGCTGTGCATCTTCCATTGGGCAATGAGGCTATCCTTGAGGCTCAGATGTTGATGTTGGGAGCTCACAATATTCTTAATCCTGCTAACGGAGCACCTATTACCGTACCTTCGCAAGACATGGTACTTGGTTTGTATTACATTACAAAACTTCGTCCTGGCGATAAAGGTGAAGGCTATAAATTCTATGGTCCGGAGGAGGCCGAAATTGCATATAACGAAGGACGTGTGACATTGCATGCTCCTGTGTCGATAGTAGTCGATGATATTGATGAAAATGGCAATGCCGTTACGCGTATGGTTGAAAACACATCGGTCGGTCGTGTTTTATTTAATCAATATCTTCCTAATGAGATTGGTTACGTCAACCAAATAATCTCTAAGAAGTCGCTACGTGATATTATCGGCAAGGTAATTAAGGTGTGTGGTGTAACTCGTTCAGCGCAATTCCTTGATGACATTAAAAACTTGGGCTATCAGATGGCTTTCAGAGGAGGACTTTCGTTCAACTTAGGAGATGTATTAATCCCTGAAGAAAAGGCCCAACTTGTAGCAGAGGGAAATGAGCAAGTTCAAGAGGTAATGAACAATTATGCAATGGGTTTCATTACAAATAATGAACGTTACAATCAGATTATCGATATTTGGACGCACGTTAACTCTCGTTTGACCGATACGTTGATGAAACAGATGACAGCAGCTAATCAGGGATTCAACTCTGTATTCATGATGCTTGATTCCGGTGCCCGTTGTTCTAAAGACCAGATTCGTCAGTTGGCCGGTATGCGTGGTCTTATGGCTAAGCCGCAAAAAGCCGGAGCAGAGGGCGGACAGATTATCGAAAACCCGATTCTTTCTAACTTTAAGGAAGGACTTTCGGTGCTTGAGTACTTTATTTCTACCCACGGTGCTCGTAAAGGTCTTGCCGATACAGCGTTGAAGACAGCCGATGCCGGTTATTTGACTCGCCGTCTTGTCGATGTAGCTCATGATGTTATTATTCATGATGAGGACTGCGGTACTTTACGTGGCTTGGTATGCTCTGAAATAAAGAACAATGAAGAGGTTGTAGCCTCACTTGGCGAACGCATTTTGGGCCGAGTGTCAGTGCATGATGTAGTTGACCCGATAACCGGGGAATTAATTGTCGCCGCCGGAGATGAAATAAATGAGGTGGCTGCCGATCGCATCAATGCTTCACCGATTGAGTCGGTTGAAATACGTTCGGTTCTTACTTGTGAATCAAAGAAGGGTGTATGTGCCAAGTGTTATGGTCGTAACCTTTCAAATAATAGACTTGTTCAGAAGGGAGAGGCTGTTGGCGTTATTGCTGCTCAATCTATTGGTGAGCCGGGTACACAGTTGACACTTCGTACATTCCACGTCGGAGGTGTTGCTTCTAACATCGCGGCTGTTTCGACTATTACTTCTCGTTATGAAGGTATTCTTGAGTTGGAAGAACTTCGTACGGTTGACACAACCGAGAAAACAGCAGATGGAAAAACTGTTAAAGTTGTAATAGGCCGTCTTGGTGAAATGCGTATTGTAGATCCCAATACAAAGATGATGCTGACAAATGCCAACATTCCTTACGGCTCAAAACTTTATTTCAATTCGGGTGACCAATTGAAGAAAGGTGATGTAGTCTGTGAATGGGACCCATTTAATGCTGTTATCATTTCAGAAGTATCTGGTAAGATTCAGTTCCAAAATGTTGTGGAAAATGTTACTTACCGAGTAGACTATGATGAACAAACCGGACTCAGCGACAAGATTATCATTGAATCAAAGGATCGTACGCTCGTACCTGAAGCAAACATAATTGACGAGAATGGAGAAATCATCAAAACTTATGCACTCCCTGTAGGTGCGCACTTGATGGTTGACGATGGCGCAGAGCTTAAGTCGGGAGAAGTCTTTGTTAAGATACCTCGTGCCAGTGGTAATGCCGGTGATATTACCGGTGGTCTGCCACGTGTGACCGAACTCTTTGAAGCTCGAAATCCATCCAATCCAGCAATTGTCTCAGAAATCGACGGTGAGGTTAAGTTTGGTAAGGTTAAGCGAGGAAATCGTGAGATCTCGGTTACTTCCAAACTTGGAGAAGTCAAGAAATATTTGGTTCCATTGTCGAAGCAGATTCTTGTACAAGAAAACGACTATGTGCGTGCTGGAACTCCATTGTCTGACGGTGCGACAACGCCTGCCGATATTCTAAATATCATGGGGCCGACTGCAGTTCAAGAGTATATCGTAAATGAAGTTCAAGACGTATACCGTATGCAAGGTGTAAAAATTAATGATAAGCACTTTGAGGTTATCGTTCGTCAGATGATGCGTAAAGTCAGCATTCTTGATCCAGGTGATACATGCTTCCTTGAGCAACAAGTTGTTGATAAGCGCGATTTCATGGATGAAAACGATCGTATATGGGGTAAAAAAGTTGTTGTAGATGCCGGAGATAGTGAGAATGTCAAGCCCGGACAAATAATAACTGCCCGTAAACTTCGTGATGAAAACTCTGCATTGAAGCGTCGAGACTTGAAGGTTATCACTGTGCGCGATGCTGTGCCGGCTACCTCTGAGCAGGTTTTGCAAGGTATAACTCGTGCAGCTCTTCAAACATCAAGCTTTATGTCGGCAGCTTCCTTCCAAGAAACAACAAAGGTGTTAAACGAAGCTGCGATAAATGGAAAGGTTGATACACTTGAAGGTATGAAAGAGAATGTGATAACCGGACATTTGATACCTGCCGGTACGGGACTTCGTGAGTATGAGTCTCTTGTCGTTGCAGGCAAAGATGATATCAATCCGGTGTTTGATTCTTCAGTAGTTTCAACAAAAGAGATGAACCGCTAAGAAATACATGACTTATAGTATATTGAAAGGTCGGGAAGTTTGATCTGACCCCAAAAAGTTGGACGGATTAATAATAAATTTTATTGGCAAAGAG
>CAZLUB010000061.1:0-12693 GCA_964562595.1 uncultured Muribaculum sp.
CTCTTTGCCAATAAAATTTATTATTAATCCGTCCAACTTTTTGGGGTCAGATCAACTAATAAATTCAGCCATCTTTGTTTTACATTAAATTTCTTTATTGCAATCTCATCACTACCACTTGGTCAATAATCGAATGATTGGTGGCAAGATTCATATTTTCGTTTTCAGGACGTAATTCAAGTTCCAATATATGACTTCCGGCAGATAAAGTCACATGAATATTATTAGTCATGCCCCAGTCGTCCCAATTACCCACACCGCGATGAGGCATAACCACATTGCCTACCTTTTCACCATCTACAATGACTGTGCGGATAGCACATTTATTCTCGGTATTTACCGGCCCATTACCATTGGCATATCTAAAAGAAATTGCATATAAACCGGTCGCATCTATCGTAATTGGCACTTTGACCTTTGGTGTATCATGATCAGTTTCGACAAACCCAATGCCATTATATCCAGCTATTGAATTTTCAGACTGATACGACACCTCATCTGATTTCATCACAGAGGTTTCGCTCGGAAATTCCACTACACAAGTCACATAATTGGTTCGAGGCTCACTTGCAAACGATTGAACGCCCTCACCATCAACTCCAACGACCTGCCACTCACCGGCTATTGTGGCAGCATAAGTAGTTTCTTTTGTTTCTGCTACAGGAGACCCATTATGCAACACAATATAATGATGTATATATTCTATCGGGTTCCATGAAAGGCGATTATTGACAGGGACATTTTCCCCATTGAGTTTTGGGTCATTTGCCAACCAAGCAATAGGTGTTAACGGAGCTTTCTTATTTGGAACATTATTGACCTTCAATGGATCGATATCTTCGCTATTCATCACGATATGTACAACATTATGCCCCTTTATATTGGTCGGAATAAAGGGTTTTTGCTCCTTCCCATTTAATGAAAATGACTTTATCTTATCGCCATATCCTTCAACCGTGATGTCAAGCGAAGCGCCACGATAGGGAAAATTGTAAAGTGTACGCACATCAGCAAGAGTCTTAGGTACAAATGGTGCAAACGACAAACCGGTGTCTTCAAAGTTGATTCCAAACAAAATACGGCATGTGATAGCAAGATTGCCCGATAGACTCCACAACATGTTTGAAGAGTTTAATTCTGTTGCAATGTCTCCATTGTCAAGATTGAAATTTTCCTTGTTGGTCGCAAAAAGAGCAGCCGGGCGAAACACCGAGCCAATGCCTTGCAATGTTCCTTGTTCGTTTCCGACTTTTGCATTAGCCAATGTCCAATAAGATGCTACGAATGGCCACAAAGCATTATTGTGATAAGCCGGCATATCCTTAATCTGCGGATAGAAGATAGCCGGCCCGTAAGGAGTAACCGGATTGTTTTCTGTAATTGACTTAGCCTGCTCCTCAGATGCAACGTTAAATAATATAGCCAAGGATTCTCCCAACGTTTCGGCACGAGGATTTAATATCAAGTTGTCACGACCATATCGATACATCGCATAATAACCTTTGTCGGCCATCCACAGATGTTCATTGATTGCATCAGCCACAGTTTGACTCATTCGTTGATACTTTTCTGCATCGCCTTTCTTGCCAAGCAAAGTGGCAATCCGTGCTAAAATTTTCAATCCTTCGACGTGTACCACCGATGTGTTCATAGCTTCTGAGTTGTATATATCAGCAGTCTGCATCCACTTAGGATAACTTTGCTCTCTCCAATCTATAAAAGAAGTCTCGCCTTTAACTAATCCTGACGAAGAATAAGTCACCTTAAAATCATCCTCAAACGAATCTCGAATTATCGGATATATATATTCCAACCAAGACTTGTCGCCCGTCACCTTATAGACTTCGTATGCCGCTACCGCCCACACCATACGGTCGGAACTAACCGGCCAGGCTCCACCTGATCCGGTATCTTGCACTATACGACCATTGGCATTAACTTTTTTCATCAAAGAAATGCGGGATGCCTCCGGCTGCATGTAAGCCATCGACAAAATTATAGAATAACTCACATCGCGCGTCCACACTCCGGCCCACTCTTTCCCGGTTCGCAATGTTGTATCCGGTTCAACGGCATTGACCATTTCATCAAGCCCCATGTTATATATTGCCGCATGCAATTTATTGGAAGTTTTCAACCGAGGATATGCACTTATGTCATTTTTCAATGTCCAATTTTGTTCAACCGGCATAAAATAATGGGGTTGCGCACAATATGTCGACTTGATTTCAGTCTCCGATGGAGCATAGGCGACATAATCACCTTGAATAATCGAATCACCGCGCCACACATATGCATCAGTGCGCACAATTTCTTGAGCCTGCACACCAACGGACAATGCACAAGCCATTAATACCAATATATTTTTCATATTGCTAATGATTGTTTTATAAAATTCAACTAAAAGCTATTATAGAATCACAAAATCAATCGGGACTCTGATTTACAACCGATTAATACACAAAGTTAATCAAACATCATCACAACTCCAAACAAAAAAAGTGCATAAAAAAAGGTGGCACAAAATAATTTGCCACCTTCTGCACGTTATGTTTCAAAACTTTTAAATCATGCATTCATCGAACGAAGCAACTCATCATTGTCGGCTGTACGCTCCATCTGCTCCTGAATAAATTCCATCGCCTCAATCGACGTACGGTCACTAAGATAACGACGTAATATCCACATACGTTGCAACGTTTCTGAACGCAACAACAAGTCATCACGTCGTGTGCTCGAAGCCATAATATCCACCGCAGGGAATATGCGCTTGTTCGACAATTTGCGATCAAGCTGCAACTCCATATTTCCCGTCCCTTTAAATTCTTCAAAGATGACTTCGTCCATCTTCGAACTTGTTTCTGTCAGAGCTGTGGCAATGATAGTCAACGAGCCTCCGTTTTCTATATTACGTGCTGCACCAAAAAATCTTTTGGGCTTTTGCAAAGCATTTGCATCTACACCTCCTGACAATATTTTTCCGGATGCCGGAGAAACCGTATTATATGCACGGGCCAATCGTGTGATTGAGTCTAACAAGATTACCACATCATGACCACACTCCACCATACGCTTGGCTTTTTCAAGAACAATTCCTGCAATCTTTACATGCCTTTCAGCAGGCTCGTCAAACGTAGAAGCAATAACTTCGGCATTTACACTTCGGCTCATGTCAGTTACTTCTTCCGGTCGTTCATCTATCAAAAGTATGATGATATACGTATCGGGATGATTTTCTGCAATAGCGTTTGCGATGTCCTTAAGCAATATCGTCTTACCGGTCTTAGGTGGAGCAACAATCAAGCCTCGCTGCCCTTTGCCTATCGGAGAAAACATATCGACCACCCTTGTAGAAATATTACAAGTGTGTCCACTTGTCAAGTCAAACTTTTCGTCAGGGAACAACGGCGTAAGGTGCTCAAATGGTATTCGATCACGAATATACTCCGGCGAACGACCATTAACACTCTGCACTTCTCCCATAGGGAAATATTTCTCACCTTCCTTTGGAGGACAAATCCAACCATCGACAACATCTCCGGTTTTCAATCCATATTGTTTGATCTGCGCTTGCGTTACGTATACATCATCGGGTGACGAAAGGTAATTATAATCGCTTGAGCGCAGGAAGCCATAGCCATCAGGCATAATCTCCAATACTCCGGTAGCCATCAACAGCCCATCAAAATTGTATTGAGGCTGTTTGGGTTGCTGTTGTCTCTGTTGTTGCGCTTGCTGATTATTATTGTTTCGATTACGATTAGATTTATTCTTTTTACCCTGCTGTTGCTTTGGCTCCTGGCCGGGTTCATGAATAACTATAGGTGCTACGGCTGCGGCTACTGCTGCCGCTGCAGCGGCTTCTTCTTTTTCTCTTTGCGAGCGAGGAACAAAAGTGCGTTCCGTTTTGAAAAATGTACCAAAAGAACTATCTTTTGATGGACGGAAATCACGACGCGTTTTTTCTTCATCGGTCGACTGATGTCGCTCTGCCTCCTCTTGGGCTGTGTCATTTCCCGAATTGTCGACTACTAACATCTCGTCATTAAGTGCCACTCCCTCGACAACATCCTTCTTAAGAGGAGCCACCATCGTCAACTCATCGCGATGATCGACTTCTTCATTGACAAGAGTTTCTGTATTGTTATCCGAAGATTCAGCCGCAATTTCTGATACCTGCTGTTGCTTATGTTGGTCTACATTAGGCTTCGCCTTAGCAGGGCGTCCTCTACGCTTTGCCGGCACTTCGGAGTTGTTTAATTGCGATGTATCCGGCTCTACTTGATTTTCAATTATAGGTAGATCTACTTTACTCTGCTCTTCTGCCAACGTTTTAGTTGACTCCTTAATCATCGGTTGTGAATCAATCTCACTCTTTTCAACCGAAACCGATTTGGCTTTAGGTTTTGGGCCCCGTCGTTTCTTCTCCGACACCGAAGCTGTAGCCGTAGCCATATTAATTGCCTGCTGGTCCAGAATCTTATACACAAGGTCGTCTTTAGCTGACGCATCAACCTTTTTAATTCCCATAGATTGAGCAATAGACAACAATTGTTGCTCATCCATTGCGCTTAGATCGGCGATATTATACATAAATTATAATAAGGTGGAATATTTAATCTCTATAAAGGCCACAATTAATTAAAATGAAATCGACATTAGCCATAAGCATAGTCAATGCAATAAATTTTGGACCTGAATTTAAAATTATTGGAAAATTAACTCGTAATGCATTAACACCTCGAAATTGTGTATATACATGAGCTATGAAAGTTGTGCAAAGTTAATACCTTTTATGGAAATAACAAATTTTCACCACAAAAGTTTAAAAACGACCTCAATGATTTTATTTTAGGCAGAGTCAACCGGCAATTATATTATAATGTTCGTTATTCCACTGTTTATTTGTAACTTTGCACAAGGAAAAATAAGTCTAACATTAAACATTATATAAATACATGGCACTGCAATGCGGTATCGTAGGACTTCCCAACGTAGGCAAGTCAACCCTTTTTAATTGTCTCTCCAATGCCAAAGCCCAATCGGCAAATTTTCCGTTCTGCACAATAGAACCCAACGTGGGCGTTATAACAGTTCCGGATGATCGTCTCACAACATTGGTTGAGATGTGCCAGCCCCGAAGTGTCGTTCCGGCAACCGTTGAGATTGTCGACATAGCCGGACTGGTAAAAGGAGCTAGCAAGGGAGAAGGTCTTGGCAACAAATTTCTTGCTAACATACGTGAAACAGATGCAATACTTCATGTGTTGCGTTGCTTTGACGATGACAACATCACACATGTCGATGGATCGGTTGATCCGGTAAGAGATAAAGAAATCATTGACTATGAATTACAACTTAAAGACTTGGAGACTATAGAGTCTCGCATAGCAAAAACTCAAAAACAAGCTCAGACTGGAGGAGACAAAGTTGCAAAAATGCAATATGAAGTATTGTGCCAATTCAAAGCCGCGCTCGACCAAGGTCTGCCTGCTCGCTCCGTAACATTCGAAAGCCCCGATGAACAGAAATATGCTCGAGAATTATTTCTGCTTACCAACAAGCCGGTGATGTATGTGTGCAACGTCGATGACGCTTCGGCTGTAAATGGCAACAAATATGTCGATGCCGTGCGCGAAGCCACAAAAAATGAAAATGCACAAATTCTTATTGTCGCCGCTCAGACAGAAGCTGAAATTGCAGAACTTGACACATGGGAAGAACGCCAAGAGTTTCTTGCCGAGATTGGGCTCGAGGAGTCAGGTGTGAGTCGTCTGATACGAGCAGCTTACGCATTATTAAATCTACAGACCTATTTCACTGCCGGGCCCGACGAAGTGAGAGCTTGGACATTTATGCGAGGCTCCAAAGCTCCGCAATGTGCAGGAATTATACATACCGACTTTGAAAAGGGTTTTATACGCGCCGAGGTTATCAAATATGATGACTACGTAACACTCGGTGGAGAAAATGCTGTAAAGGAGGCCGGCAAACTCGGGGTCGAAGGCAAAGAATATATAGTACAAGACGGAGACATCATGCACTTCCGTTTTAACGTATAGCTCTATACACGCCTAAGGCTGTTCTCTCCTTAAAATGCCCAGATTAATCAACCGAAACAACAACATGGATGCGGTGAGATACTACCTCGCCGCAAGCGTGTTGATAGCCCATTTTAATTTTATGGGTGGGCACAACATACCCTGGCCGACAAGTAGTTACACAGCCGTTGGAGGATTTTTTACTCTCAGTGGCTTTCTTGTATATGGTAGCTATCTGCGCAATCCATCCTTAATTAATTTTATCAAGCGCAGGGCTTGTCGCATACTACCACCTTACGTCTTTATTGTTCTGCTATGCGCTTTTGGTCTTTCGGTGGTAACGACTCTATCTATTAACGAATATTTTGCGTCGGCAGATTGGTGGAAATATCTTTTTGCCAACCTCTCTTTTCTCAATTTCCTACAACCGACTCTTCCCGGTGTATTTGACTCAAGCGAATATGTAACCCATGCCGTCAATGGTTCTCTTTGGACAATGAAAGTAGAATGGATGCTGTATCTGTCAGTTCCTATAGTTGCTTGGTTGCACACTCGCCTCAATTGGCGACGATTGCCAACGCTATTAGGGATGTTGGCATTCTCGATTGCATACCGCATCTTGTTTTACTATATGTATGCCGACACCGGCAACGAACTTTATAATATTCTTTCCCGACAAGTATTTGGACAATTAAGCTACTTCTACGTTGGAGTGATAATCTATTTCTACTTAGACCAGTTCATGAAATGGAAATGGCAAATAATCGCCATTGCAACGGCTATAACTCTGTTGTCTCCACATATACCGTTTTACAACCAATGGCTCGACCCTTTAGTCTCGGGAAGCGCCGTCATCTGGTTTTCCATGGTTGGGAATTGGGGCAAATGGATGAGTGGTCGCAACAATGTTTCTTATGACATCTACTTGTTTCATTTCCCTGTCATTCAGCTATCGATACTTACCGGAGTCAATGCATTACCATCATGGCAAGCATTGGCTATAGTAATGATAGCCACCATTGCATTGGCCAACATATCATGGCATGGCATCGGCAAGCATTTTATGAAGCATACACACAAACAATATCGATAAGACGCTTTTTTCAATACACCGGTACGACAACGTATCCGGCATTACGCAACAATGCCGGCACACCCCTACCCCCTACAAGATGACCTGCCCCCACGCACACAAACACCGATTTGCGAGGCATTATACGCTGAAGTTTATCTACCCACACCACATTGCGACTATAAATCATCTTGTCCATTTCGACATCATCCAAGCCCATTTCTTCATCTGTAAATAACCGCCACATCTCATCAATATTTTGCGACATATAGGCATTGGCAAGCCGATGGGCATATTCAGCCATCTTATCATCCCTGCGCAATACTTCTAGCAAATCATCGACTTGCATAGATATCGGGTCTCCAAACATAAGTTCCAATTGGAAATCGATCGACTCAAAGCCCTCACACGTCAATCCCCTCATTTCAGCACGCGATTGCAATAGCATATCGATTTGTTGGTCAGGATCATAGTCGGGAAATACGGCACAGGCTTGCATTATCGTGATATACGTATTCACCATAGCCGACTTCATCATTGACATTGACCGCAATTCTACAGCCCCATGAGTATACCGCCTTACTACACTATCAACAAAAGCATATTCTTCATCACTCAACACCTTATCAAGTGTACTATCAGATGGGGCCATAGCTCGCATCATTGTCTTTTGTTGCATATCGACATCGGTCATCTCGCTTTTTTTAACCTCCCCATAGATCACTTCACATGAGTTTAACGCAGTTTCCAGTCCTTTGATCGAGTCAAGGATACTTGCCGGAGCCACATGGTGAGTACCAAACAAATAAGAAGGCCTTGACAAGCCGTTTCCTGATATTTTCCACAATAATTGTGGACTCACATCAATCGAAAACACGATAACGACAAGCATTAAAATTATCTTTTTCATACGCCTAATTTCTTGATAGCGATAATCACATATAAAACCATTTACATATTAAAGTTAAAACCGTTTACATCTATATCCAAATTTTTTCACGATAAACTTCTTTACTAAAGATTAATTGTAAATTTGCCATTACGTGCAAACTATATGGTATAGCAAATTGTCTTACAATAAAATAAATTATTTATGGAATCAGTCAAATTCAAAGGAATACCTTGCCACACCGCCGGGAAATTACCAAAAGCCGGCCTACAAGCGCCTCCGTTTTTATTAGTAGATAGCAATCTCAACGAATTAACATGTTCTGAACTCAGTTCTAAGAAAATAATTCTCAACATATTTCCATCCCTCGACACAAGCGTATGCGCTATGAGCGTCAGAAAATTTAACGAACGAGCCGCGGCAAATCCCAATGCTACGGTGTTGTGCATATCGATGGATTTACCATTTGCAATGAAACGATTTTGCGTAGCCGAAGGAATCAATAATGTAATTACCGCATCAGCATTTCGTTCGCCCGAATTTGGCAACGATTATGGCGTAAAACTTATTGACGGACCATTAAGAGGCTTATTAACTCGGGCGATTGTGATATTGGATGAAAACAAAACCGTAATATACTCACAACTATGTGATGAAATAACCGAAGAGCCCGACTACGACGCAGCATTAGCAGCAATACGATAAAATAGCTCGCTATTACCTTCGCAGTTTAATAAAATCAATCCAAAACATCACTTAAAATAATCTCGAAATAAAATTTAAACGACTTCTAAGTCTTCGATACAACTTCACCTAAAAACTTAGCGTCTCCCTACACTCACGTGCGGGGAGACGCTGTCATTTAAGTATACCAATTCTACGATAGGCGGCGTAGAATTAATTGACTTAGGAAGATTTATATTTGTTCATTCTTAATGGTGTGTTTTAGAACGAGAACATCAAACGTCCTTGCACTGAGTGCATATTCTTGTCATAAGGAAGTTTGTCACGGTCGATGTTGCTATATGTGTAGTCCAATAGAACTTTCACAAATTTGTTAAACGAATAGTTGGCACCTATAGTGATTGAATGGATGTTACCACCACCAATACTGCTTGAATTGTAAGGCCAGTCCTCCATCATTCCCGAAGGATAATATTGGTCACGTCCTACTGAATAATATTCGCCATCAACTATGTCGTTAAGACCGGTGTAGTTATATCGAGCCACAATCTCAAGAGCTTGACCATCGAGACCGCCGAGCAATCCCTCTGCACTGTTATATTTGTAGTCAGGACCAAAAATCTTGTAACCCAACTCTACATAGCCACCATGGAACTTATAGTCACGAATCGGATTAGCAGCCGTCCATGCTTCGATTGAGCCCCATGCATCGATATTGTTTTGTGCATCGATAAACAATGAATAAGAATCACGCTTGGTATTTACTTGTTTGAAAAGATACTCTCCACGAGCGAAGAAATTGTTTGTGCGGAACAACGCTTCAGCGCCAACGTTGATTACATTATCAGCCCATGGCAATTCGCATGAGATAAACTCTTCAGTAGGATCTACATATGTTTCCAACGACTGACCCAAAGTCAAAGTCTTCTTCATCACATTGTTGTAAACCTCTCCACCACCGAGATGAGCATAACGAGCATTAACACCAACATGCACTGTCATGTCATCATCATTGATTGGCATATACAACCAACGTCCGGCAACGCTAACGCCATTAAATCCGGCTTCTTGTTGATTGTAAGTATCTTCGGTAAACACACCTTGATTAGCCAAGAACGAGCCATTGGCATAACGATAGGTGATACCGAGCTGACGACCTTGGCTCAAAGCCATGGTTGATCCGGGACGAGAGATAAAGTGGTAGCTGCCCAAGCTGGTGTTTCGAGCCATAGAAGTCGGATCGTTGAAATAACCGGCTCTGATTGCTTGCTGAGCATCATCCCAATTATATTGCATAAAAATGTTCTTTTGAGCGAACTTGCCTCCTCCAAAACCAAAGTCGGCATAGAAATACCAATCCTGGTAAGTCAACGATGTGCGGATACGGGCATCGGTAATTGCCGCTCCTGAACGCATCGGAGTGAAATCACTATGATAGTAAGCAGCATCAGCCATAAAACGTGCTCCTACCGTAAATTGCAGACCTTCTTGTTTGTTGTCGATTTTGATTGAAGGATTATTGTCAAAATCTTGTGCATTAGCCACCAAGCAGCAAGCAGCCAAAAATGGCAATAATATATATTTTTTCATAATTACTATATTCTATAATTACAATTGTTTATACTACACTTACTATTAATATCCCAAACGTTCAAGTGTTTCAACTGCGTCAGGCACTTGTGTTGGAGCTTGTGAATTGTCAAATTTGCCACCGGTGAAAGGATTAGGCAAATTAGCATTGCAACGGAATCCGTTCTCAATCATATAAAGCAATGACATTTCCGAACGGTTGGTAAAGAATCCATCCAAATAAACCGGTTGAGAAGATTCGCCTGAGAAGTTTGAATAAGATGTTGCAGGGATTGTCAATCTCAACAAGTCGTCAAACTCTGTAACATTACCATAATTGTAAAGTCCAAGATACTTAGCCATCTGAGAATATGTATCAAATGAGTATGGATGGTTGAGCATTCCCGAACGGCGTATCATATAAGCCTGCCATGGGTTATTCATTTCAGGATAGTTGTTGGGAGCACCTGAAATAGCCGGGCCCATAATGTGAGCACCTGTATCAAGCGACATTTTAATAAAGTCGGCATATCCCGCAGGAGTTGTATAGAGCAAGTCTGTAGCATATCCACCTGTCCAAAGCAGATAACACATTGGAATCTTGCCTTCAAACACTTTGTATGCACGGTTGAGAGCATCGAATGAGAACGTTTGAAGAATAACCTTACCATTGGTATTACCAATATTTACTTTGCCATTCTTATAGAACGCGGTCTCTGTAGCCGGCTTTTCAATGATGTTCCAACCATATTCGGCCAACACGTCATATACGCGCTGTTCCATATCCTTTGGATTCAACCATGACTCCTTAAACTCAACATAGATACCTGGGCGGTTGCCTGTGTCTTGAGGGTCAGCAACATATGCATTAGCAAAATCATATTCCACAAAGTCCATATATTTTGCTTGACAAGTCTTATCGGCATTGTGAATTTGTTCCAAAGTCATGCCTTTGTATTTATCTTTGATGCGATAAGGCAATATGCGTTCGCCATTAGCGTCACGCTTCAACATTTTACCCTCAGCATAAGCAATTTGATCTTGAAGCGCCGATACATACTGGTGCACGCCGGTGCTTTGTGCAAATGATGGACGAGCCTGCTCTACCGATGATTCATTAAACCAAGCGCCGGCATCCAATTGCAACAATTCATGATAATAATATGACATGGTATAGAACGGACGGAAGTTAGCAACGTCACGTGCATATTGAGCTTCGATGTCTTCTTCGGTAAACACTTGTGTACCATCAGCATTTTTAAAGCTACGATAAAAATCCTTACGTGTCTGGGGCACATACTCGCTATACACTTCTTCTACGTTAGTTGTACGTGCTATGTTTTCATCATGATTGGCAAGCACTATACCATCTTTTGTTGCCTGAACATCACTCTCAAGATAGTCAGCTCCTATCTCACGAGCCCAACGCCATGCCGATTCAGTTTCTTCGGGAGCCCAAAAAGTTGTTCCGCGATGAGCTATGACTGTATACAACGGCACATAATCGCGCACTTTAGCCATTTCGGGCGAAATTTGTTGCACTTCTACACGTTTTGCGTCAACCTTTTCATTGGTAAATTCTTGGTCTTCGCATGATGAGAATGCGATAAGGGCAACAGCTAACGTGATACCCATTCTCATTACATCTCTTTTTTTCATAATAAAAAAGGTTAAGATTAATACTAATTATTAAATTATTTCATCAAAAATTTCCAAATGAAACCCTAAAAGTTTCTCTACAACCTCTGTTGTCCATTTATAAGTTTCATCTCGGAACAAAGATATGTATATATTTTAATATTTGCAACATTTTTTTACCTATACAATAATTTTTTTATTTTTATTTATTTCAACATAGACGCCATCAAACATAATAGTCTAAACATCAATTAATTATTTACTCAAA
This sequence comes from uncultured Muribaculum sp., assembly GCA_964562595.1. Classification (GTDB taxonomy): domain Bacteria; phylum Bacteroidota; class Bacteroidia; order Bacteroidales; family Muribaculaceae; genus Muribaculum. The sequence continues at coordinate 12,162 of CAZLUB010000061.1, forward strand.
CATAACCTTAAAAAAAACAACCACTTAATACATTGGCTTCGAAATACAACACAACAACCCGACATGTAAGTTTTTGATAGCAAATATACAATCCCACATAATAATATTAAATTATGCAGACAATATTCAATTAGACGAGAAACAGCAATTAACACTGCGAGAATTAATAATACCCACACAATGATTATGTGATTCAAATAAAACAAAGCATCTTCCAACACTCACGTGCAGGAAGATGCTATCATTTAAGTATATCAATTCTACTATAAAAGATGTAGAACCAATTGACTTAGGAAGATTATAGTCTGTTTTAAGTAATTACTATAAGAGTTTATTAATAAAGTATTTCTACCTTATTATTTAATTTTCTCATAGATATATACTTCGTGAATTTCCTTAGTATAACCTTCGTTTGCAAACGGACCTTGTGACATACCGAGGATGATTTGAGTACCACGGTTGTTCAACACGAGGAGGTCGTCAGTGCAAGGATCGATGCAAAGACCTTCGATTTCACCTGCGCGACGGAAGT
>CAZLUB010000062.1:0-11760 GCA_964562595.1 uncultured Muribaculum sp.
ATTTTCGGCTATAAATTTCTCAAATTCGTCTGCCTTACAACTATCAGCCAACGAACATCCGGCATTGATGTCAGGAATTAAAACTTTCTTATCCGGGCATAATATTTTAGCTGTTTCACCCATGAAGTTTACTCCACAAAGCACAATGATTGAAGCATCAGTCTTAGCTGCTATTTGAGCTAATGCCAAACTATCGCCTATATAATCTGCTATATCCTGAATTTCTCCTTTTTGATAGTAGTGAGCCAGAATAACAGCATTTTTGTTATTCTTTAATTTTAAAATTTCTTCTTTTAAGTTTATACCCGAATCTATAGGAGCTTCAACATAGCCTTTATTGACATTCATCTTTTTTATTTTGTTTTTTGAGAGATTTAAAAAGTAAATTTTAATAAATATAATAATACATGTTTATAGATGCGATAACTATTTAATCATTTTCTTGTTTATTAAGTTATTAAGGTTGAGTTAACTTTATAAAAGTAATTATCAACATTGATTAATACACAATATCAAATGATTAGCTGTGTTATAAACATCATGTTTATAACATGCAAAGTTAATAACTTTTATTTGTTAAGTGTAATGATAACTGTCGAAAACCACGTTTAAAAGGTGAAGAAATTAATGTGTAAACTAATTTGGCAATAAAAGAATGTATATGGCATAATAAATAAACAATTAAAAACAATAATAAGTTGTTGTTTTGTGTCTTCAACTTATTTAACTTTATCAACATTGTTTTCAACATAATAATATGACAAATATAAATTAGTTACGTAATAAGTATTTAAGTAGAAAAACAAATACCCAAATCTTTTCATAAAAGATTTGGGTATTGAGTTTATTAGTAAAATTTTTATAATAACAAACTTATTTTAATTTATTCTTTTGGGCCATAAGCTAAATCTCCGGCATCACCAAGTCCTGGAATAATATAACTGTGTGAATTAATAATTGGATCAATAGCTGCAACCCATATTGTAGTTTTATCAGCCGGAAATACACTTTTTATATAATTTACTGCTGCTTGTGATGCAATTATAGATGCAATATGTATATGTGATGGTTCTCCTTTTGTTAACAATGCTTTATAACTAAGTTCCATAGAAGCTCCTGTTGCTAACATTGGATCGGCAATGATAAGTGTCTTTCCATCGAGTCGTGGAGATGCTATATATTCAATGTGTACATCAAAATGTTCGTTATCTTTATACTTGCGATAAGCCGATACAAATGCATTACCGGCATGGTCGAAGTAATTTAAAAAACCTTTGTGAAACGGAACGCCGGCTCTAAATATGGTAGCCAATACTACTTGATCGGATATTTCATCACATTGCATGCTATCGAGAGGCGTGTATATGTCAACTTTACCATAACTTAAGGTTTTACTAATCTCATATGCCATAATTTCTCCAATACGTTCAAGATTGCGACGAAAACGTAGCATATCACCCTGAATATTGATATCTCGAAGTTCGCGTACAAATTGACTCATTAGCGACGGACGCTCATCAAAGTTTATTACTTCCATTGCTGTTATATTTATTTATGAGTTTCTACTTTAGATGAAGGTGGCAATTGTGAATTGCGGCGGTCAATTGAATCAACACATGCATGAGCCAACTGCATAAAAGCATTACCTGTGATGCTATCCTCAAGTGCTATTGGTGATCCATTATCCCCACCTTCGCATATTGTGCCTACAATAGGAATTTGGGCTAACAAATCAACATTTAATTCATGAGCGAGTTTTACCGCACCTTCTTTTCCAAACAAATAATAACGTTCTTCAGGATGTTTTTCAGGGGTAAACCAAGCCATGTTTTCTACAAGTCCTAAAATTGGTACATTTACTTTGTCTCCCATAAACATGGCTATACCTTTGCGAGCATCTGCGAGAGCCACATCTTGGGGAGTGCTCACAATGATGACTCCGGTAATGGCCAGTGTCTGAACGAGTGTCAAATGTATGTCACTTGTTCCGGGAGGCATATCTATCAAAAAATAGTCAAGTTCTCCCCAATTGGCCTCAGTAATAAGTTGTTTTAAAGCATTAGATGCCATTCCGCCACGCCACAAAACAGGACTGTTTTTATCGACAAGGAAACCAATAGACAACACTTTTACTCCATATTTTTCTATAGGTACAATCAAGTCACGACCGTCTATATTTTCCATATATAGTTGTTCATCTTCAACACCAAACATTTTTGGAACTGATGGTCCAAAAATGTCGGCATCAAGAAGACCTACTTTATATCCCATTCGAGCCAAAGCTACGGCAAGATTACTGGCAACAGTAGATTTGCCTACACCTCCTTTACCCGACGAAATACCTATGATATTTTTAACATGTGGCAGTGGATTTTCAGGACGTTCAGTAACTTGCTGTCTAAATTTTACAGAAATATTACCTTGTATATTCAATTCTGGAGAAATATATGTCAATAATGCTGTTTCTGCTGCTTTTACAAGTGATTTTATAAATGGGTCGGTTGATTTTTCAAAAATAAGAGAAAAACTTACATTTAAACCATCAATACGTATATCGTCTTCAACCATCCCTAATTCTACAATGTTTTTCCCATTTCCGGGATAACGCACATTTGTAAGGGCATCGAGTATTAATTGTGGATATAAACGTTCCATATAATATACTTTAATTTAATTATCAAATATTTATTTCAGGCATTTGCAATTCTCCACGCGAAAAACTACGATAAGTGTCTCGTTCTATATCAACATCCGGTTCTTTTAATACAGTGTCATGATCAAGCTTTAAAGCTATATATTTTATAGTTAATCCACGATCAAGCCATTGCTGTTCATAGAAAGTGCGAATATTAAGAATATCGTTAACTACTTCTGGAGTAGCATAAAGATCAGACGTATCGATTACTTTTACCAATCCATTGTAGTCAGCCATTATGCGAGTATAGGTATATAGAAATGGACTGTCACTTTTTAAATGTACTATACCATTATTTTTTAATACTTGACGATAGAGTTGTAAAAAACGAGTACCGGTAAGTCTTTTATTTACTTTTTTCATCTGAGGGTCGGGAAATGTAATCCATATTTCATCAACCTCGTTGTGTGCAAAAAAATGATTTAGTAACTCTATACTTGTGCGTAAAAAAGCTACATTACCAAGATTTAATTCGCGTACTTGGCTTGCGCCTGTCCACATACGGGCTCCTTTAATATCAATACCTATGAAATTTTTGTTAGGAAAACGTTTGGCTAATCCCACTGCATATTCTCCTTTACCGCATCCAAGTTCAAGAACTATAGGATTGGAATTGTGGAAATAATCGTCGCGCCAACGGCCTTTCATCGGAAAACCTTTTTCTTTCAATATACCAAATGGATATTGAAATACACATTCCATCGTCTCCATATCCGCGAATTTCTTAAGTTTGTTTTTGCCCATAAATAATTAATGCTTAACACTTGCAAAGGTACAAAATTCGCTCTTAATCTACATAATAGTATTATCAAACTTAATAAGTTAAAATGGTATATATAAATAATAAAGACATGGAAAGTATATACTCTCCATGTCTTTATTATTATAGGATCGTGAAATTATTCTGAATAAAAACGTAGAGTGTTGTTTTCTACTTCACAATCTTGTTTTAGAATGTTAATGACGTTGTTCATTACAGCTTGTGAGCCAAACAATTGATTGTAACGAGCAGCACTTTCGTCGTAGCTATAAGGACGAGATTCATTATCTACTTTATATACTGAATAAACATAAATTCCGTTGTTTCCTTCAATCGGACCAACCAATTTATTTTCTTCGCTTGCTACTACTTTACCCAAAAGAGTAGATTCACCAACTCCGATACCGGAAATATACATTTGTCCAAATGTTACAGCAGCAGAGTCTACTTTTACTTGCATTGCAGTAGCATATCCATTAAGATCAGTTGCCTTACCTTCATATTGAGCAATAAGATCTGCAGCTTTCTTCTGATTGCGCACCTTGTTTGTGAGTGCTGTTCTTATATCGGTATCGTTTATAGAAGCATATCCTGGTTCAATGATGTCATTGAGAGCAACAACTAAAAGTTTTTCATTTTGTCCATCTTCTATAATAGGAGAAATGTTTCCCTTTTCTGCATCCATAGCCCATTTTACAGCGGCACGCGAATAAGGAATATTGCTGAGTTGAGAACTATTGGCTGTAACAGTAGCTTTTTGCAAAGTATATCCGGCACGGATAACCTTATCTAAGGTCAATGAATCAGCAACAGTGAAATTGGCTATAAAATCACCAAGTTTGGTGTTGAGTTCGTTAAGTGTTGCATCAGAAGGATACACTTTGTGAGTAACTACAGCATAGTCATATATATCTACCGGAGCTTTCTTACTGTTAACTCTAACAATGTTTGCATTTATACCTGCGCTATCAGCAATGAAGTATTGTGAACCGGCTTTGAGAATACTATTCTTAACAGCATTGTCAGGAGCAGAAGCTAATGATTGCCACAAGTCAGCTTGATAATTTATTACGCCTGGCATAGAAGCAACATCTTCCAATGTTTTACCTGCGTTGAGCGCCATAAGCACAGAGTCGCGTGCAGAAGCTTCTCCTTGGAACATCACGATGTTTATATTTACTGAATCAACAGCATTTTTCTTGCCAAGTAGCTTAACCATAGCAAACTCATCATCAAGCAACGGATAAGACATTACGTCTCCAACTTTAGCTGAAGTGACAAATGCACGATACTTTGTATTGGTGATTTTCTCAGCAGTAGATGATTTGCGGTCTATTCCAAAATTAGAGTCTCCCGACACAGCATTGAGGTCAAGAGTTTGACGAAGTTGAGAAGCTGCAGTGTCAGCAATGGCCTTACCGGTTGCGATATCAGTTGCTGATGGGGCAATGTTGACAGCTATATAGCTCACACGACGAGTTTCGTCATTAACCTTATAGTTGTTTTTATCTTTGTTGTATTGAGCTTTGATTTCAGAAGGAGTAACTTCGTAGTCTTCATTCTTTAAATCAGAATAGCTCTTCTTTACATAAGCGATGTGGCTTGTTGAAGCATTTTCGTCATAAAGAGCTTTTGCATCGAGTTCATTTGCTGTAATAGCTCCAGAAATCAAGTTAACAAATTTCTGTTGCTTAAGCATCTGTTCCATTTGCGCTTCTTGTTTGATCCACAGAGATTGTGCTTGCATGGCTTGCTCAGCCGGTACACCATATTTTGCGGCATTAAATGCCATATCATATAGCTGTTCGGGTGTTTCAAAACCTAATTGATTGACCCATTGCATCATATACATGTTGGCATCTTTACCAAGCATGTTTTTAGATAGTTCGTTGTCAGTAACAACTATACCGAGCGCATCAAGTTCGTTATTGATGAGACGTTCGTTAATCATTTGATTGAGGACTTGCTGTTGTATCATAGCAGGGTCTTGTTTAATGTTCTGCTGTTGATACTGCTGATTAATTTCTTCAAATCGACGTTGGAATTCATGGAAATCGATTTTATCACTGCCCACTTTGGCAATAGTTGTGCCACCTCCAAATAGTGTGCGACCCGAAGTAAGACCGTCACCGACGATAAACGCAAGAAGCGCAACGCCGATGACTACTAAAAGCAGTCCTGATTTGCTGCGAATTTTTTCAAGTGTTGCCATTTATTGTAATGATGTTTTTAATTTTATTTTCTTTATTGCGATTTATCCCAGACTCTCATGGGTAAGGGTAAAATCGCACAAAGATACTTAAATTTTCCACATAATTCAAGAAAGTTGTCACTTTTTGAGTATAAATCAAATGATTATATTCCAAATTCAGCTTTAATGGCGTCTACCATATCAAGTTTTTCCCATGTAAACAGTTCCACTTCAATAGTCTTTGTAGGCTCGTATTTTGAGGTAAAAGTTTTTGTCACTGTCATTGGTTTACGTCCCATGTGACCATACGAAGCTGTTTCTTGGTAAATAGGTGTTCGTAGTTTTAAGCGGCGTTCAATGGCATTTGGACGCATATCAAACAATTTTTGTACTTTTTCGGATATTTCAGTATCGGTAAGCTCTACATGTGCAGTTCCGTATGTGTTGATATATAGACTTACGGGTTGGGCAACGCCGATTGCATAGGCTACTTGAACCAATACTTCGCGAGCAACACCAGCGGCAACTAAATTTTTGGCAATATGTCGGGCTGCATAAGCTGCAGAACGGTCGACTTTAGAAGGGTCTTTGCCTGAGAATGCTCCACCCCCATGCGCTCCGCGACCGCCGTATGTATCAACTATAATTTTGCGACCTGTCAATCCAGTATCGCCATGAGGACCTCCGATTACAAATTTGCCGGTAGGATTGACGTGTAGTATCAATTTGTCATCAAACAAAGATTGTAACTTATGGGGTAGCTGAGAAATAACTCTTGGCAACAGGTAGTCGTATATGTCTTGTCTGATTTTGGCAAGCATTTGGCTATCGGCTTCGTCTTGAGATATTACATCTGAAGCAACAAATTCGTCGTGTTGGGTGGAAATGACAATTGTATGTACGCGCACCGGTGTCCCGTCGGGCGAATACTCTATTGTAACCTGACTTTTGGCGTCAGGTCGCAAATAAGGCATGAGTTTGCCTTCTCTTCGTATTTTAGACAATTCATGTAATAGTGTATGGCTTAAGTCAAGTGGAAGTGGCATGTAGTTATCGGTTTCATCACACGCATAGCCAAACATCATTCCTTGGTCTCCGGCTCCTTGTTCTTCCTCATTTTCACGCTCTACACCACGATTAATATCGGCACTTTGCTCATGAAGAGCCGAAAATACCCCGCAGGCATTGCCGTCAAACATCAATTCACTACGGTTATAACCGATACCGTTGATGACTCGACGGGTAACGTCCATCAAGTCGATATAGGCATTGCTTTTAACTTCTCCGGCCACTACTACCTGACCGGTAGTAACGAGAGTCTCACAAGCAACTTTTGATTGTGGGTCGTGAGCAAGAAACTCATCAAGTATTGCATCCGAAATTTGGTCAGCTACTTTGTCGGGATGTCCTTCCGACACCGATTCCGACGTAAATAAATAATTTTTCATTGTCAAGTTATATTTTTCTATTACATTTTTAAAATAAAAATCTCCGTCACCGATGGTTTAAATCGGGGCGGAGCCTGCAACTAAACAATAATGTTATACCACATGTTAACTATGTCTTTTACGCATAGTCGGAAGTGCAGTTTTAGCATTTTTTCGAGTGGTTGCAAGCAGCCAAATTTTTCCACTGATGTCCAATACATGCAATGAGGACATCTTTTGTCGGATGCAAAGATACAACAAATCATCGATATAGCCATTATCAGTGGACTAAAATTGTTAAAAGTGCTTTTTTTGAATATTAGTGTGAACTTTTATTGTTGGCAATCGTTAGTATAGTACATAGCAAGAATTACTTTTTCCATTGCAAGAAATGTGATAATGATTGGTTTATTTACAGGCAAGGAGACTCCGTGAGGCGTCTCCTTGCTTGGTTTTCATAGTATTAAATTATCGAGGAAAACGAGCGATTGTGTTGGTAGGGGGTGTAACAGCCAAAATGGCATGAATAGAGGATATGTCGGCGTCTACTCGGTCGAGATAATTATTGGATTTTGAAGTGTTTTCTACATCATAGCATAAATGCAGCACATAGTGTGTAATTGAACTTTCGAGCAACGTTCTAAGCGTATTGGCTGATGATGGAGCCACTCTATCGCATACGTCAATTGTAAGCATCATGATATCCTCGTTGTTGTCAAAATCAATGCTGCTTACTATACTTAGCAAGCGCATTGTGATGTTGGAAAAAGCGTCATTTATGGCAAGCATCAATGCTTTACGGTTGTCGGGAGTGAGAATGGCCGGAAGCGGGGAGTCTTCGGGCGTTGTAAAACTACGTAGAGCCGATAAGGCATAAATGTTGTTACAGATATTGTCGCGTGAAAGAGCCAAGTTAAATTGTTGCATGGTATTGTTTATAAATAATGAATATGTAGTAAGAAAGATAAATCACAGGTTGAATATTTGCTGTTGTTACTCAATATAGTTTCGGTGACAATGTCTTGGAGAACGTCTCAGAGGATTACGCCCATCGTGATAAGCAATCAGATTAGGCCGAAATTTTTGGCGGTTGGCAGCATTTAATCGTTGCAACAACCTCAAGGCATAAGCCGATGTAATGAAAAAGCGGGATGCGGTAGAGAATTCTACCACTTGAGTTACCGCATCCATAAGTGATAATCGTCGTCGCAAACGCAGATTGTTGACTTTATAGATAATTTCAATCCACATTGCTCGGCACTCGGGCGATGCCGGCAAGCGACCTGTTCGGCGATAAGTTACAATCACTTTGTAGGCATAGGTCGATCCTACATAGTAGTTAGGTGCCTTCATGGCTATGGCTCGTTCGACAATCTCTTTTGTAGAGATTTTTGCTTTGCCGGGAAGCATAGCCATCACCTCCCGGCAAGCTTTAATGAAATCAAGGTTTCGTTGTTGTGTTGTGATGTATGTCATAGTATTAAAATTGTTCCCATCTGAAGTGTTGCAAAATTACCACAGATGTGGGTTGTTTTGCAACAACACCAATGTTAAAAAAACATTTAACTATAGAGCTGAATTCCGCACCATCTGCAAAATGACATGGCAACAATTTGAAATTAGATTTTTTAACTCAAAAAACCTAATTTTTCACTATAATTGCAAACCTATATTTTTAAAATCATGAGTTATGAAACGCCATATAATATGGGGGATATTATTGCTCTCGAGTATATTTTTGGTCGCAGAAACAACAACTCGGGCATATACAATCTCGTTTGATCGGGATAAATTTTATATTGTTGAAACGGATAGTACATCTATAATTATGTCAAATGAGTATGACAATTTTTTGTAGAAGACACGCTAAAGCCGGCTATTCCACATGTGTTGATTAATATATATTTACCAGATGGAGAAGTTCTTGAAGATTTCACAGATGAGGATGTTTCTACTGAAACATCAGAAGATGTAACACTTCAATCTAATCCGGCTATAGTTTCGGTAAGTCAAATCCGTTCAACATCGGACTCACAAAGTGTAAACTATAAATTGCAAAATTACCCTATAACTATAAATGTTCCGGATATTGGGGTGTCAGATGGATATAAGATCGCAGCTTTTGAAATCCCCATAATGTCGTATGATGCAATATCTAAGATTATATCATGGGCTTCGGAGATTACATTATATCTTCAAACATCAAGACTTGTTAGCACAACGGAAACTGTGCATACTCCTATTCATGTAGGAAGTGTAAATTCGTCTTTTAAGCACATTGTTTACAATTATACTGAAATGGAATTTGCATTGAATGAAGTCACTTATCCCATTAACCCGATTGAATATCTAATAGTAAAGGAGCAACATTGATTATTAACCCTCAAAAGTAGTTGGAATATGAAAAGGATTGTATCAGTGATGATAATATCAGCATTAGCACAATGCAATCATGTTTTTGCACAAGATTTCATAACAACTCATCAAATTGATTTTTCAGAAGAAGAGTATTCGATTTATAATGGATCAGTTAATTGGTCTGGTTCGACGTGGTTGGAAATAGAGGGAATAGAGATCCCTGATTTACCGTTTACAATAGTAAATATTCAGTTGCCCGGAAAATATGAGGCAACAGATTGCTCATTAAATGTTATACGGGAAATGCAAGAAGAAAATGTAACATTAGACTTTAGTAATAAAGCCCCGACAACCACATATTATCCGTTTGAAGTCAAGATTTTAACTACTGTGGAATCGGATGGTTTGTGTTATGCACACCTAATTGTTTCTCCTTTTGCTTACGATGTGACATCTAAATCTCTGCAATATGCACAAATAATGGAAATCTCTCTTACTCTTGATGAGTGGTCGGTAAATGTGTTTTCTCATGTGAATGAGTTGGTTTGTCCTAAGCTTGAAGATAAGTATTATAAGGATTGGAGAGTCGTATTTTCTTCTCAGGAATCTTTGTTTGACGTAGTGCATGCAGGGGTCGTGGGCAATGCCACTCATGGTGAAATCGAATACCAAATTTTGGAATGCAGGCTTAATGACGGCCAACCTCAAACACTGCTATACCGTCAGGATGATAACAAGGTTTATCGTTATGACGAAACGGCTGAAGATGATGTGCTGCTTTACGATTTCGGATCGGGTATTGGTGACGTGTTTAGGTATGCCGACGGCAGTGAAGCTGTGGTTGGCAACGTATATGCCGATGTTCGCGAATATGCTGATGTTAACTACTGTAGCGCATCATATAAAACGTTGGAGTTGCGAGATGCGCTCAGTGGCAAAGTGAAAGATGTGTGGGTAGAGGGGTTAGGTTCGTTATATACCGGAATTCTGACGGCTTCCGACTTCAATATCGGCGCGGAACCGCGAGTAGCTTATTGTAGACGCGAAGGAGAAAGCGGTATGGAAGCTGATTTTAACAGTTGGTGTTTTATTATTAATGAACCGAACTACAAGCTATGTTACATGCAACCGATAGGGGCGAGTAGTGAAGATGTTCTAACCGAAGCGCTTCAAGTAGAGTTTGATGGCGATGCGTTGCACCTCTATGGAACGGCGTATATTAATTACATGTCCTACCCGCTTGAATGTCGCATATCGGGTAGCAAGATATATTTAGAGACAAGCGATATGTCATTTGGTGTAGTACCAACCGGCTTGGGATACTTGCCCGTAGACATGACAATTCCCGACTTTGCCGAAGGTACTTATGAGGTGCTGTTTAAGCCGTGGCATAGCAATGAGGTGCGCAGTCTCGGCACCGTTACCTGTGGAGGCGCAACCGGCATTTGTGGAAGTGTAGAGGGCGGAAGAGCAACGGTAGAACTCATTGACGAAAGCATTGTGTGTCGGGCTTCTGACGGGTTGGCGGTTGACGTTTTTGCAATCGATGCCACCAAGGTTGTAAGCGGCATATTCAGCGATGGAGTGTCGCAAGTGAGAGTGCCGCGTGTGCCGGCATCTTACATCTATATGATAACCCACACCGATGGACACCACACCATCGGCAAAGTGATGGCAAAATGATGCAGTGATGGTAGCTGGGCGTTTGCGACATTAAGGACAGATAATAGGAGTATTGTGGTGTTACCTTTGCTCGAAGCAAAAACACAATGACACTCTTACTATGAAAACACACAGCAAAATTATTGTGCCTGTCATCGCTATGGCCGAAATGTCAATGCCCATTGATGCTAAAGCCGAAGTCAGCCACTTTACTATCTCTGAATTGACACGTAGCGTTACAGCGCAACGTCTTGGTATAGAAAACACTCCTACGGCCGATGTCGTCGCCAATATGCAACGCCTCATTGATGTCGTACTCGACCCGGCGCGCAGGCGGCTCGGCAAACCTATCTTTGTCAACAGCGGTTACCGTTGTCCGGTTCTAAATAAAGCTGTTGGAGGAGTGGAACGTTCCTATCATCTCCATGGTCGAGCGGCCGATCTGACAACAGGTACGGTAGAGGGAAACCGCGACCTTTGGAAAATGTTGCAGTCACTTCCTCATTCCGAGCTGATATGGGAACAAGGTGGACTATGGATACACGTAGCCCTTTAATGCATCTTTTTGCAATCAACCGCTTAAATAGTTGAAAACTGCTAAAACTTAATATTACGTGAGTTCGATGAAATATAAGTAGTTGAAAATTTGGTGATTAGCGATAAAAGT
>CAZLUB010000063.1:0-11362 GCA_964562595.1 uncultured Muribaculum sp.
TATCAAACACTTTAGCCTTTTTTATTTACGTTATCTTTTACTTGCGAAACTTAAAAATATAATCTTAGTGCAAAGGCAGAAATAGATTATGAAGAAGACCGTTATTACGAAGATGCAGAGATTGACTTTTTTGATAAAAAAGACATGGGCAGTAAAAATGCTACATGGAAACACTTTCAGATGGGATGGCACATTGGGGCAGGCTTGAACTACAAGGCGCTCTATCTTGGCCTCAGCTATGGAACTGACTTTACCGAAATCTGTAAGAAAACAAAAACTTCAAACTTCGCAGTTTCTGTGGGCTATAACTTCTAATTATTAGTAAACATAATAGATAAAGAAGCAGGTGTGTTGCCATAAAGTGAAAATACACACCTGTTTTATCATTTAAAATAAATTATGAAAACAAAGACAATCAAACTGTTTGGCATCATCATGATGCTTATAATGGGCATGAGTTTCAACGCATGCTCGAGTGACGACGATGGCGACGATGATGGAGGAGGCGGTTCCGGCCAAAAAGGCAATCTCGTAGGAAACTGGTATTTCGAGGAAGATGATTTTGAAATGCTTTGGGTGGTAAAATCAAACGGACAATTTAAATGTATCGAAAGAGAATTCTATAATGGCAAAGCAGAGGATTACGTTTATTATGGGACGTGGACTTATTATGATGATAAACTGATAATGAGAGACGAATACGGGGAAGTTGCGTATTGTACAATCAGGTGGATAAACTCCAATAAAATTGAGTTAACCAATGATGAAGACTACGACGAGTGCACTCTGTCGCGAGTATCATACTCAACACTTCCCGATGCAGGCGAAAGTGGGAATGACGATAATGAATACAGCATGAAGAATGTGTGTGGATTGTATTATCGCGAAGATGATGGCATGGATTTGTATTTATTTGACGATGGTTATTGTGAACTCATGAGTTATGACCGATATGGAGATGTGTCGGATGAAGCTTCCGGAAGTTACTCTATAGAAGGGGACGAACTTATCTTGCGCATCAAGTGGGACAGTTCATCAAAATATGTCACCGAAGAATGGCGCATTGTGTCATTGTCATCTAAAGCGATGGTGCTTGACATAGACGGCGAACATTACACGTTTGAATTAATCCAGAAATTTTGATATGTTAAGTCTTGGAATAATGCAATATCTTCTTCGGGGGTAAATTAAAGATATTATCATTCGAATGAAACCAATCGGTTTGATTATTAAAGAAGAACTGCTACGACAGGAACGCACAGTCGCGTGGCTTGCACGTAAATTGTCATGCGACCGTTCCAATGTGTACCGTTTATTTAATAAACATAGCATCGAAACCGACTTGCTGATTAGAATATCGGCAATTCTCAATCGTGATTTTACTTCAGAAATTTCATCTGAGATTCATGCAAAACTACAGTCGCAAAATCGGCAACACTCTTGAGCCTTATTTGTGATAACAAAGCGCGAACGCCTATATGTACTATTGATAGAACTATACAATCGGTAGGCTCACCGTTGTTTTGACAACCCCGAAGAATTATAATGATTATACAAGATTTTGAGTTATACAGTTATGGAAGGTCGTGCATCGAGCATGGCCTTTAATTTTGTGTGGTTGTTTTGGGGAAGTGTCGGATGTGTTGAGTGGGGGTCGCAATAAAAAAATTTTCAAATGAGGTTGCATTGTAGTAACTTTGCACTCGAAATGACTAAAAGAATCTATTTGTCGCTGTTGCGGCTATTGACCGTCGTAGTAGTTGTGGCTCTGTGGAGTTGCAGCTCTACAAAACATGTGCCTCAGGGACGATATTTGGTTGATAATGTCGACATAAATGTGGTCGATAACAGTGACGTAAAATCGGATGAATTGGTCAACTATCTGCGCCAAACATCCAATCATAGGGTGTTGGGATTCTTAAAACTTCAATTGGCTACTTACAATCTGTCGGGTAGAGACACCACAAAGTGGTTTAACCGTTGGGTGCGCCGTCTGGGCCAACCGCCTGTTATATATGACCAAAATCTGACAGATGCATCGAGCTATCAGTTGCGGCAGGCATTGGTCAACCGAGGATATATGGATGCGGTAGTGGAAGTAGATACGGTAAAACGCGATAAGAAAAAGAAAATCAATGTTTCCTACAACATATACACCGGCAAGCCTCATTTTGTGCGGTCGGTAGCTTATGAGATTGCAGATACGGCTGTTGCGCAAATCGTGTTACGTGACACGGCTCGATTGACAATCAAGGCCGGTGACTTGCTTGACCGCAATGCTCTTGAGGCTGAGCGTAGCAGGATGGCTGAGCAACTTCGCAATCATGGTTATTATGCGTTTAATAAGGAATATATAACCTTTGTGGCCGATACAGCCGTCGGCTCAAAGAGCGTTGACTTGACTTTGGTCGTGCGCCAACCTAAATCTATAGCCGGCATCTCGTCGACAATCAAGCCATCGCATGTCACTTACAACATACGTGATGTTTATTTCGTGACCGATTATAATCCGGGGGCCAATTATGGCGATTATGATTTTTCTGAAAAAGACACGACTGTCTACAATGGCTTGCGCATATTATATGGCAAAGATCACTACATCAAGCCTAAAGTGCTTGAGGAGTGTTGCTTTATACGCCCCGGAAGCCAGTATCGGGCAACTGACATAGACCGCACTTATGAAGCACTCGGACGGCTCGGTATATTGAAATATGTCAATATCAATATGCGTGAACTGGGTGAAATCGATGGTGAAATGTGGCTTGATGCGTATGTGTCGTTGACTCGAGGCAAGAAGCAAGGAGTGGCACTCGAGTTGGAGGGTACTAACTCAGAGGGCGATTTGGGCTTTGGAGTGGGAGTGACCTATCAGCATCGTAATCTGGCACACGGAGCAGAGGCTTTGACTGCAAAAATGAGAATGAGCTACGAAAGTCTATCGGGTGATTTTAGTGGATTGATTAATAATCGCTACACAGAGTTCTCTGGGGAAGTGGGATTGACGTTGCCAAAGTTTCAAGCTCCGTTCCTAAGTAAAAATTTCAAAAAAAGAGTGAGGGCGACGACTGAATTTGCCACATCATTCAACTATCAAGAGCGTCCGGAGTATACACGCATTATAGCGGGAACGTCGTGGCGTTATCTGTGGAACAACCGACAGAACACATTGAGACATAGATTTGAGTTGCTTGATATAAACTATGTGTATTTGCCCAAAAGTACAATAGATTTCATCAATCAGGTGGCGCCGACCAATCCTCTGTTACGTTATAGCTATGAAGACCACTTCATCATGCGTATGGGGTATAGCCTTTATCGCACAAATAAACGTACGGTCTCTGCAACATCTTTACAGTGCTATGTGTGGCAGCCATCGGTCTACACGTTGCGTTCGAGTATAGAAATTGCCGGCAATGCTTTGTATGGCCTTTCGTCATTGCTCGGCGATGAGCGTAGCGGGGGAGCATATAAGTTGTTTGGCATACAATATGCCCAATATGTCAAGGCCGAGGTTGATTATACCTATACGCGTAATTTCAATGATCGTAACACACTTGCATTTCATGTCGGCGCAGGAGTTGGTGTCCCTTATGGCAATTCGTCGATGATGCCGTTTGAAAAACGATTTTATTCGGGCGGAGCCAACAGTGTTAGGGGATGGGGCGTGCGCACTCTCGGTCCGGGTAGCTACAACTCACAGAATTCTGTGACCAACTTTATTAATCAGTGTGGCGACATCCGTTTTGACATGAGCCTTGAATATCGAGCTAAATTGTTTTGGCTGGTCGAGGGAGCATTGTTTGTGGATGCCGGCAATATTTGGACCATTCATAATTATGAAAATCAACCCGGAGGAATGTTTAAGTTTGATCGATTTTACAAAGAAATAGCGGCCGCTTACGGTATCGGGTTGCGCCTTGACTTTACTTATTTCTTAATTCGTCTTGACATGGGTATGAAAGCGTATAACCCGGCAGAAAATCAAGAACGATGGCCACTTGCGCATCCCAATTTCGGGCGTGATGCGACATTCCATTTCTCGGTTGGTTATCCATTCTGATGATTAAGAAGCTGGTTGAAATTTTCTTAAAAATTATTACAGCTATCCGAGGAACAAAGTTTCGAATTCTTTAAGGCTCTTTTGGCCGATTTTTTTCATCAAACTGCTTGAAAATAGCTCGCTATTATCTTCGCAGTTTAATAAAAATCAATCCAAAATATCTCTTAAAATAATCTCGAAATAAAATTTAAACAACTTCTAAAAATTAATGATGAAATGAAGCGACTGGTTATATTTGATCTTGACGGCACATTGCTAGATACAATAGCCGACCTTGGCATGGCGTCTAACTATGCGCTTGAACAATTGGGCTATCCGACCCATCCGTTGTCGGCCTATCCTATGTATGTCGGTAATGGGGTTAAGCGACTGTTGGCGCGTGTTTTGCCTCCCGGGACTGACACTCCTGAACGTGTCGAAGAGTTGCGTGTTGTGTTTAAAGAATATTATGATGCTCACAACACGGTACACACAAGTCCATATTCTGGAATAACCGAATTGCTTGAAAAATTACAAAATCGCGGAGTGAAACTTGCCGTAGCATCCAACAAATATCATGATGCGGTTGTGAAACTGATAAGGCACTATTTCCCCGGAATCGAATGGGTTGCAATTGAAGGGCAGAAGGAAGACCGTCCGATAAAACCGGATCCTTCAATAGTGTTTGAGATACTGTCGCAAAATCCTACGCCAAAGTCTGATGTGCTTTATGTGGGAGACTCCGGGGTAGACATGGAAACGGCGCGGCGGGCATGTGTCGATTCTGTTGGGGTGACATGGGGCTTTCGCCATGTGAGCGAGCTGAGAGAGTTTAATGCTACATTTATAGTCAATGAGGCAGAAATGATATTATCGTTGGTGGAGAATGTTTGAAATAAAACCAAACTATTTCTGATTGATTACAAAAAAAGCCGTAACTTTGCACCCGAAAATGCCATTACGGTCATAGTTATGCTTATGGCTATATGGCCTATTAGGTAAAATCATATATTTTTCTACATATGGACTGGATTCAGCAATTGCTTGCACCGGGAGCTACATCACTTGCCAGTACGTTGGTGTTGTATTCATTTGTGATTGCAACAGGTGTATTTCTCGGAAAATTAAAAATTGGAGGAGTTTCACTTGGAGTAACGTTTGTGTTGTTTGTCGGCTTGTTGATGGGCCATTTTAACTATGTCGTAGATTACGATGTGTTACATTTTATTCGTGAATTTGGATTGATATTGTTTATCTTTTCCATTGGGTTGCAAGTCGGCCCGGGATTCTTTTCATCGTTTAAGAAAGGTGGCATGTTGCTAAATGGTCTGGCATCGTTGATTGTAGCTTTGGATGTGGTGATTGTTGTAGTAATATTTTTTATGGATGGCAACACCTCGATATCATCATTGGTAGGGGTTATGTCGGGGGCAGTAACTAATACACCCGGATTGGGAGCAGCGCAACAAGCACTGGCTCAAGTAAATCCTAATGTCGCCACATCGATGTCGGAGCAGATGGCGATGGGATATGCCGCGGCTTATCCACTCGGTGTGGTAGGTATCATTTTGTCGATGTTTGTCATTAGAGCATTATTCCGAATAAAGACCGACAAGGAGATAAAGCAGATTGAAGATGAAAACGAAAATAGTTATTTAAAGCCGCACATTGTTTCGTTTGAAGTAACCAATCCGTTGATAGAGGGGAAAAATCTACTTCAATTACACGATATTATTTTGTGCAATTTTGTAATATCGCGCTTGAAAAATAGTGACGGGAATGTGATTATTCCAAATTCGCAGACTGAAGTACACATGGGTGATAAGCTATATATTGTCATGTCTGCTCAAGACGAAGACCGATTTAAAGCGGTTATAGGCCCTGAAATAGAGATGGATTGGCAGGCGACCCCGAGTCCGGTAGTGTCACGCCGTATATTGGTGACAAAAAGCGAATATAATGGAGTCGCTATAGGCTCTTTGCGTCTGCGTATGGGTTATAAATTAAATGCAACGCGTGTCAACCGTGCCGGTGTAGACTTGTTGGCTTTGCCAAGCTTGAGGTTGCAGATTGGTGACCGCATGACGGTAGTCGGGGCAGAGGAAGACATTAAGCGTTTGGCCGAAAAATTGGGTAACTCTATGAAGAGGCTCAATGAGCCCAATATGATAACCTTGTTTGTCGGAATATTGCTTGGCATAATAGCCGGTTCGATACCTATCGCTTTTCCGGGAATGAGTGTACCGATGAAATTGGGGCTTGCCGGCGGGCCATTGGTGGTAGCTATATTAATCAGCCGTTTTGGGTATAAGATAAAATTGGTGACCTATACGTCATCGTCGGCATCTTTGCTGATGAGGGAGATTGGCATTTGTTTGTTCCTTGCATCAGTAGGGATTGCGTCGGGCGGTGGTTTTGCTGAGACTGTATTTAACAGCACCGGCATGATGTGGGTCGCATGGGGATTTATCATTACTTTTGTTCCATTGATTATCGTCGGCTGTATAGCGAGAGGTGTGTATAAACTTAATTTCTTGACGATAATGGGACTTGTAAGTGGAGGTATGACCGATCCTCCGGCATTGGCTTATGCCAATAATAGCACGGGCAATGACTCTCCGGCAGTCGCATATTCGACCGTCTATCCTTTGACGATGTTTTTGAGAATCGTTGCGGCGCAGGTGCTGGTACTGTGTTTTGCTTGATGATTTTAGAAAATAAAAAAATACAACGAGTAGCTGAGAAAGTTACTCGTTGTATTTTTTTACCACCAGATTTAGCAATATTGGTCGATAATATATTTTAAGTCAGATGCCGGTCTGACACCGGTTGCTCTCCATTTTACCTCTCCGTTGACAAAGAGTATGAGCGTTGGCACCGATCTTACTTGATACAAGGCCGCTACGTCGGATTCCTTGTCGATGTCAACTTTCTCTATTTTACACTTGTCGCCGATTAATTTTTGCAATTGTTCAAGAATCGGGTGCATCATCTGGCAAGGACCACACCAAGTGGCATAAAAGTCAACGAGTGTAGGACTTGTTGAACTTAGGCGGTTCACAAAATCATTCATAGGTCATCAAGTACGGTTAAGTTATATTATCTTTGTCAATATAACGTATTGTTGACATAATCGGTTCAAGATGACGTAAAGAAAAAGATGAAATCCATCGGACTATTAATTGTTGAAATATGAGATTTCCCAATCCCCTGATTTTAGTTTAGTGCCGGATGTGATTGTTTTGCCATTTACTTTGATTTTGGAATAGCCGTCAGGCAGTAAAATTACTGCACGAGAGTGGTCGGGTATATTCAACTTTACGGTGCATACATTGGGAGTTTTTTTAATCTCTGCATAGATTTGTCGGTCGCCAGATAGGGGGATTGCAATCTTTATATGATTAAGGTTGCCCATGTTGGGACATACAGAGAAACACTCAAATGCCGGTTCAATGGTTTGTATGCCTGCAATATAGGAACTTAATATTGTGAGAGCACCTCCGCTCCAAGCATGATTGTAACTGCCCCCACCAAAGCCATTTTCTCCAATGCCCCAACCTTCCCAAAGAGTTGATAAATCACTGTTGACCATATCGTTGTATCGCAATCTCATGCGATTCATTGCATCTTGATGGAATCCCATCTTACATAAAGCTTGAAGTACATATTTTTCCATATATGGACTGGCATGATATTGCTTGGTAAAGAAAGGGCGTATTATGTGATAGTAACTTTTGGGGAGCGTTTCAGAAACAATGGCTAATGCTTGAACTCGGTCGTCAGGTTTGTCGTTGTAATCAGGGGAACGATAATAATATCCATTCCAAAATTTACTATGGAATGATTGTTTTAATCGATGTGCTACATCAGTGGCCCATTTAGCTTCGTCATCTTCTCCGATAAGCTGAGCCATGCATGAGTAACCATGTAGTGCAATGGCATACCATTGATTAAATAATAAATACATGTCTTTATTATCACCCCAATCACCCCATGTCCATCCACCGCTACGTGGAATAACTAATCCATCGGCATCGGTTTTCCACAAATGTATATACTTTTTTACTTTCGGAAATACATATTTAATGGTGGCTTTGTCACCGGTCCCCATGTAGTAAGTCCAAAATCCATAGTAGCTGACACTTGCCAGCATCTGCATGGGTAGTTCATGACTCCAATTGCCGGATGGGATGGGAGAATAAATTGTGCTGTCTGCTCTTTGCCAATCCATCAACTCAATAATTCCTTTACGAGTTAAGAGATGAGCATTTTCATCAAGTGCGTAAAATGCTTCCCCCAGTTCATTCACTACGTCACCCCACCATTGAGCACGTTCGCGGTCGGGGCAATCCATATAAGTGTCGCGCATCGTGACGTAAAGTGTTCGTTGTGATTTTGTCCATAATCGAGTTAAAAATGGATCATCACACCAAAAATGGCCATCGAAATCAGAGTCATATCCGGTTTCTCTGTATTTAACATCAATTATTTCACATTCGTCGGGAATGGTGTATATGACATAATGCCCATTCATCCATCCCATACATTCAAATTCTTGTATTCCTTCACGTGTAACATATTCGGCATATACATTCTTTTCGGATCCTCCGTTGTAATTGTCAGTTCGTATGTCAATTTTTAGTCCTGCAGGAGCTGATAGCTTGATGTAAGGTGTTACATGAGAATTATAGGGTAAGTAGGCAAGTATTTTATTATCGCTACGTAAGGTGAGGATGTATTGTTTTAATCCGTAATCTTTCCACATGGGTATCGGACGGTCGACGAGTTTATTCCACCCGGCATCATCCAGTGAAACCACGTGAGCAGCAGGCCAATCGGAGTCATCAAAAGAGGTTGTATGGAATTTAATGTCTTTTGACGCATCAAAGCCAATGTTTGATTCAGGTAATCGAGGATTTGGAGTGTCACCCGTGGGAATATAATAGGCGGGATGTCGCATGACTTTCCATTCGTTGCACAGATTAATATTTTTCCCATCAGCAAAAAAATCAAATGTTATTCCCGGGGTTGGTGAATTGCGGTGGCTGAATCCATCTTTGCCAAAATACCACACGAGTATGGCAACCACGTTGTTCCCTTTTTGCCATCCCTTTGTGTCTTTAAGTATATCGCAATATGTATCTTGTGGGTTAGGTCCTCGTTTTAGCCCACCTTCTCGTACTTGTAGATTGCCATTTACCCATAGCCAATATTTGCTATCGGCCGCAATACGAAGTTCAGAATGAGATGGGGCTTTTTCTAAATTAAAAGACGTACGGAAACATAACCAAGTCCCCGGTGCATAAGTGTCGGACTCTGTTGCAGTCAGCACTTGAGCATTTATATAATGAGATAAAGTGAAAAAAATAATGAAAATTAATAATATTCGTTTCATAATAAATAACGCAAATAAATAATTCTATAAAATACAAATGTATAAATAAATAAGCTAATTATCACGACCATGCTATCTTTTATGGTTAGTCTCCTATATATTTTGAAAATACAATTTTCAATAAAATTATGTTGTGAAAAACCTATATTATGGCTAAATTTGCAAAACTAAAAGCTATTTGCTCATTTTTATGGCGCATATCAATCTAAAAGGAATGGGTGTGGCTCTTGTCACTCCGTTTAAAAAAGACAAATCAATCGACTTTGATGCTTTGGCTCGTTTACTCGAATACCAAATCAAAAATGGCGTAGACTATATGGTAGTGCTTGGCACTACAGCAGAAACAGCAACATTAAGTAATGAGGAAAAAATCGCGGTACGCTCATTTGTGGTTGAGCGTGTGGCGGGGCGTATACCATTA
Source organism: uncultured Muribaculum sp. (assembly GCA_964562595.1). Classification (GTDB taxonomy): domain Bacteria; phylum Bacteroidota; class Bacteroidia; order Bacteroidales; family Muribaculaceae; genus Muribaculum. The sequence continues at coordinate 9,856 of CAZLUB010000063.1, forward strand.
GTGATTGGTGTCGGTGGGAATAATACGATGGCGCTTGTTGATGAGCTGCGAAATACTGATTTATCTCCATTTAGTGCGGTGCTTTCTGTAGTGCCATATTATAATAAACCATCGCAAGAAGGTATTTATCAACATTATAAAGCAATAGCGGAAGCTTCTCCGATTCCGGTCGTGTTATATAATGTCCCTGGACGTACCGGAGTCAATATGACGGCAGAAACGACCTTGAGGTTAGCAAGAGATTTTGACAATATTGTAGGTATTAAAGAAGCATCGGGAAATATCTCACAGATGGACGATATAATCAAAAACAAGCACGAAGACTTTATGGTGATTTCAGGTGATGATGGGATTACATATCCATTGATTGCTATGGGTGCTGTCGGAGTTATTTCAGTTATAGGAAATGCTTTCCCAAAGGAATTTTCGAGAATGGTGCGCCTTGCTTTGCAAGGCGACTATGAACGGGCTTTGGCTATACATCATCGTTTTACTGAATTGTTCAGTCTGCTATTTGTCGACGGAAATCCGGCTGGAGTAAAATGTTTGTTGCATGCTATGGGCTTTATAGAAAATGAATTGCGTTTGCCATTGGTGCCAACGCGCATTACAACGTATGAGAAAATTAGGCAAGTGCTTGACTCGTTGGGATAGAAAAAATAATCCTAACTGCCTTTTGAAAAATTATTGAAATTTGATTGAAATAAAGGATTAGGCACTTGGCGTATTAACGAAAAAAATGTAACTTTGCACTTGAATAGAGACACTTGTTGTACTATCCTTAGGCTGGATAATTATTTTACGCAAAACACAATTTTTTAATCGGACTAAGGAAAAGGCAACGGGCTTTGCCGATTTCGCTGTGAAGTGCAACGAGCAAAGATAAAGTGAAGTAAGTATATATATAATCAACTTTCTCAACACTTTAAATCGCTATAAGACAACTATCTTTAGAATCACAAAATCATGCCTTTTGGCTTAAGTCCGGTTCCTCCTTGTTTGAAAGGAGGAGCGGGCATTTTTTATGCGCAATTTTTACAATTAAACCTGATTCCAAATGTTTCTAAAATATAAATAGTAGGATGAGGTTTGTTGACAAGAACTCTCTATCAATCAATGATTTTGTACAGAATAGTGTTGCATGGTGGTTTTGTCTTTTTTTTTGACCAATAAGCCCAAAAGCCTCCATTTTGTCTTACTATCCTGATTGCAGGTGGTTCCTAAAACTAAGAAAGAGAAGACAACCGATAATTGTTGTCTTCTCTTTCTTTTGTCGGGGTACCAAGATTCGAACTTGGGACCCCCTGCTCCCAAAGCAGGTGCGCTAACCGGACTGCGCTACACCCCGATTGCTGTTCTAAGCGAGTGCAAAGTTATAAATTTGATTTTATTCTTGCAAATTTTTTTTTGAAAAATTACGGTTCACGGAGCAAAAAAAGTGAAAAAGTGCGTAGCAGAGTCAACCAGCAAGTGCAACATTACGAAAAAAATTTGTAAAAGCACTCCT
>CAZLUB010000064.1:0-11064 GCA_964562595.1 uncultured Muribaculum sp.
CAAACTGGCGATCGCCGCCTGATGGGCTAAAATTCACTTGCGAAACTTAAGTAAAGATTAATTAGACTATGTTAATGCCGGTTTCTGTTAAGATTATTTTCCCAGACTTATAAAGTGATCCGGCCGCCTTTTTGAAATCTTTTTTGCTACAAGCAAGAGCTTTCTTGATCTCATCAGGAGTAGACTTGTCACATAATGGAGTCGCTCCACCGCAACTGACAATATAGTCCATCAGTTGCTCTGCTAATTGTTCAATACGGTCTGAGGCCTTTCCCGACAAAGTAAGGTCAATTTTGCCATCGGGGCGCACTTGTTTTATGTAGGCTATTACTTCCTCGCCAATTTCCAAAGGCCTAAATAACTCATTGTCGTATATCATTCCGCCATATTGGTTGTCGACAATTGCTTTATACCCAAGGTCGGTGTGCTTGTATACTAGACCTTTAACTTCCTGACCATTGCGATACTCGGGTATGGTATTTCCAAGAAATTTCTCTATTTTAGCTGATGCAACAATTCGTTTGCTATTGTCATCAAGATATATGTATACCAAATATGTGCGACCCGGAGCCATTCGTAACTTCTGCTCGCGAAACGGACAGAGCAAATGTTTTGTGGGAAGCCCCCAATCTAAAAATGCCCCAACTTTATTGACGTCAACAACTTCGAGGTATGCAAAATCCCCGACTTGGGCATAGGGCTGTTCTGTAGTCGCAATGAGACGCCCCTCCGAATCAATATATATGAACACCTCAAGTTTATCCCCTACTTGTGGCTCGCCTTTAATGTAGCGTGTTGGTAATAATATTTCCACGCCGTTACCTCCATTAAGGTATAGCCCAAAATCAACTACTTTAACTACTTCAAGAGTGTTGTAACATCCAATTTTCACCATATTGAATGCAAATTTACGATAAATTTTGTTTTTGCGTTGGGTTTAGATTACTTTTGTATGTAAAAAAATATAAGCATGGAACTTATAACAAAATATTTTACTCTCAATGATATTCAATACCGGCAAATGCAATTGCTTGGAGAGTTGTATCCTCAATGGAATGAGAAAATTAATGTCATTTCTCGAAAAGACATAAGCAATCTTTATCCTAACCATATATTGCATTCTTTGGCAATAGCTCGATTTATAACTCCAATTGACGAGACAAGGATTCTTGACATGGGGACAGGTGGCGGATTACCGGGCATTCCGTTGGCCATAATGTGGCCACAATGCCAATTCCATCTAATCGACCGCATTGGAAAGAAAATTAAGGTGGCTCAAAGTATTGCAGAGGAAATCGGATTAAATAACGTTACTTTTCAGCATGGCGATATTGGTGAATGTCGCCAAAAGTATGACTTTGTTGTCAGTAGAGCAGTCATGAGACTGGATGAATTAGTGCCATTGATAAGAAAAAACATATCTAACAAAAGTCGCAATGCTTATCCTAACGGATTGATATGTCTAAAAGGTGGCGATTTGGCATCGGAAATGTACAAGGTTAACGAACCTATTCTTGAAGAAGATTTGTCAACTTATTTTAAACATCCGTTTTTCGAAACCAAAAAACTCATTTACGTCCAAATATAAGAATGCTTAAGGTAAAACAATTTCAATTTAATATGTTTGGGGTTAATACTTATATTGTGTGGAATCCCAATACGCTTGAGGCTGTCGTTATCGATCCCGGAATGATAGAACTTCATGAGCAGAAACTATTCGATCGTTATGTTGAAGAAAAATCGCTTAACTTAACGATGCTTATTAACACTCATTTACATATCGACCATCTATTTGGCGATAGTTATGTTAAAACAAAATACCACCTATCATTGAATGCTAATGTTAGTGACGCATTCCTCGGAGAAAGAGTTTTACAACAGGCACGAATGTTTGGATTGCCAGAGATGGTGGATGCTGTAGTCATTGATAATAATTTGTCCGAAGAAATGCTCATTGAAGTATGCGGAGAGAAAATGCAGGTCTATGAAATGCCCGGACATTCTCCTGGCAGTATTGCACTTTATTTCCCCATGTCCGGTATTTTATTTACCGGTGATGCGCTGTTTAAACAAAGTATAGGTCGCACTGATTTAGTCGGGGGAGATTATTCCCAACTTATAAATAGCATAACAAACAAATTGCTGACTTTGCCGTCAAATACTATCGTTTATCCGGGCCATGGTCCCATTACGACTATTGGTGACGAACAATTGGAAAATCCGTTTTTGTAGTTTTTACGTCATTATCTAATTTATACAGTGAGTTTTTGCCGTATTAAGCCTAATCGACAAATGGGTCTATGTCGTCTATGGATATGATGTTTGGAGAATCTATCGCATCCTGAATGCGTTTCAATACTACGCGACTGCCGATTTCTTTCAGCCGCTCACTCCCCGACCAACTATCAGATGACTTGAGGATGTTTGAGATTAGATGTGTCGCATCGACCTCGCTATCAGTGCGTAAATAAGACAAAGCTACAAATACGGCTTCACACGCAGGAATGATTTTTTTTGTTGATTGATACAATTGTATCACCTCATGATACCGCTCAGACATATACAATTGCTCATATATGGGAAATAAATCAGTATCGTAATTGCATTCACGAGCCATGGCAAGGTATATGTCGGCAGCTATTGATAATTGTTTTGAATTTATATAGTGTTGAGCCCAGTCTTGCCATTCTTCAACGTCAATTGGGCATGATTCAACATATCGTTGTAGCAAATCTGCATTTTCAGATGGGCTTGAAAACACCATAAGCATGTCGACAACATCTTTGTTCCCTGGATATTTGATGTTTAAATGCCTCAATACATTATGCGCATCTTGCTCTCTGCCCAAGTTTAACAAAATAGCGACTTTGGTCTGGGTCGCAATTACTAAGTTTGTTTCATCGGTATAATTGACGACATCGAGCAACGAAAGAGCTTCTTTAAGATTGCGATTTAAGCAACAGAGTATTTGAGCCTTATAAATACGAGATGTTACAGAATCGGAATCTATTGCCAAAGCATAATCAATCGAGTTTAATGCATTTTCGTAATCTTGCATGCAGATGTGTTGATAAGCGAGCAGCTGCCAATACGATGCATTAAATGGGTCTTGCAGGGTCAATTCTTCAAGCAATTTTGCAGATGTCGCATAATCTTGTTTAATCTCGGCTAAATGGGCTATTTCGAAAAGAAGTGTCTCTGAAAAAAGACACTTCTTTTCTATAGAATGTTTATTTTTGAGCAACCAATCGTAGGTGTCTAAAGTTGAACATGCCAATACTAATTGTATAGCTGTTTCGTCATCAAATTCATCATATTGGTTGATGATTGAGTCAAGGCGTTTTGTTATATTGGTCGCATTGTTTTTTGCATCAAGCAACAATTGCAATAGAGACCATAATGCCGATTTGGAGGCGTTTGCTCGCAATAAATCTATGGCTCCGTCTTCTAGCCCGGGCATATTATAATAGAAATATGCTCGTCGTTGTGTAAATTCATCATTCTCAGGAAAACGTGAGGATGCAATGAGAAGTATTTCAAATTGTACATACTGGTCATATACGTCATGAGCATAATCATAGATCTCGATTAAGTCGTCTATGTCATACTGGATGGTCGAGCGTCTATGCTTTAAGTCATTTTTTAACTTATAGTATAGACGCTCCCTACTTTCCCCGCTTGATGCCATCAGCTAAATCATTTTTTCTGCATCTTTTCCCAAGTATCTTTCAATGCCATAGTGCGATTGAAAATGATATTATCTTGGGTAGAATCAACGTCTAATGCAAAATATCCGATGCGTTGAAATTGAAAATGATCGCCAATTTTAGCATTTTCTGCCAAATATGGCTCAATTTTCACTCCGAAGATAGTCTTTAATGAGTCGGGATTGAGTAACTCGCGGAAATCAAGACCCTTCTCTTCTGCTTCTTTTGATGGATTTTCAACGTTGAATAATCTGTCGTAAAGGCGTACTGTAGCATCAATAGCATGTTGAGCAGAAACCCAGTGTAGTGTGCCTTTGACTTTACGCATGCTTCCAGGCATGCCACTACGAGTTTCAGGATCATATGTGCAGTATATCTCTTCGATATTTCCTTCTGCATTCTTTTTACAACCGGTACACTTTATAATGTATCCTCCTTTTAGGCGCACTTCTCCATCAGGAGCAAGGCGGAAGAACTTTTTGGGAGGATTTTCCATAAAGTCATCACGTTCGATATATATTTCTCGTGAAAATGGCATTTTGTGTGTGCCGGAATTGGGATCTTCTGGATTATTCTCCATTTCTAAAATTTCGCTTTGTCCTTCCGGGTAATTCGTGATAATGACTTTAACCGGATTGATAACGGCCATGACGCGTGTCGAAACTTTGTTTAGGTCTTCTCTCACTGCATGTTCGAGAAGAGAGATGCTGTTTAGTGCCTCAAATTTGGTGTAACCAATCATGTCTACAAAGTTACGTATCGATTGAGGTGTAAAACCGCGCCGACGCATACCCGAAATGGTAGGCATGCGAGGGTCATCCCATCCTGCGACCAAACCTTCTTTGACAAGTTGCAACAATTTGCGCTTACTCATCATTGTATAGGTGAGATTTAAGCGATTAAATTCTATCTGGCGAGGGCAGTAGCTTTCGTCGGCTAATTCATTTACAAAGTATTCGTAAAGAGGACGATGAGGAACAAACTCCAAAGTACAGATTGAGTGTGTCACGCCTTCAAAATAGTCACTTTGGCCATGGGCAAAGTCATACATTGGATATACTTTCCATTGTGTCCCGGTGCGGTGGTGAGGATGCTTGATTATGCGATACATAATCGGATCACGGAAGTGCATGTTGGGTGATGCCATATCTATTTTTGCGCGAAGCACATATGCACCTTCTTCAAACTCACCTTCATTCATGCGCTTGAACAAATCAAGATTCTCTTCTACTGGTCGATTTCTATAAGGACTATCAATACCGGGTTGGGTAGGAGTACCCTTTTGCGCTGCGATTTCTTCCGATGTTTGCTCATCAACATATGCTTTGCCTTCTTCTATGAGACGGATTGCCAAATCATAAAGCTGAGGGAAATAGTCACTTGCATAATATTCGCGGTCGCCCCAATCAAAACCGAGCCAATGAATGTCTTCACGTATGGAATCAACATATTCAACGTCTTCTTTGGTCGGATTAGTGTCGTCAAATCTTAGATTACACGTGCCTCCAAATTTTTCGGCAATGCCAAAGTCCATGCATATTGCCTTGGCGTGGCCTATATGAAGGTAGCCGTTTGGCTCCGGAGGAAAACGAGTGTTCAATCGCCCGCCATTTTTGCCGGCTTTTAAATCGTCATATACTATTTGCTCAACAAAATTGAGCTCCTTTTTTTCATTGTTGCTATCTTCTATGATTTCAGCCATCGCTATAATTGAATTAGTTTCGTTTGCAAAATTAATAATACTAATTAAATAAAGAAGCAATATGTCAAAATTAGTTGATTTTTTAATCAAATGTGTAATCAACGCATGCTCTATCGGCTTTGTGGCCTGCCAAAATAGAAGCGGCGGCAACATGAGCCGGATGTCGGGCATATATATCTACATCTTCTAATGTTTCTACATTTGCTATGAGCACGACGTCCCAATGTTCGTTTTGATTCTCGTTTATCCCGACTTCCATAGAATGCAACACTTCTATTTGATTGGGTAAAGCTAATAGGGCTTCTTTGAAGCGTAGTGCAATTTGACGGCGCTCATCATCTGTCCCGGTTAATTTAAATGTGACAATATGTTTAACCATAAATATTGTTTTAATTAAGCATTATATAATTTTTCCTTGGCCACGGCAACCCGTTCATCGGTAATGTAGTCATCATAATCCATCATCTTATCGATTATGCCATTAGGAGTCAATTCTATAATGCGATTGGCTACCGTCTGAATGAACTCATGGTCGTGTGATGAAAAGAGTATATTACCTTTAAATGTTTTTAGGGTATTATTAAACGCTTGAATCGACTCCAAGTCCAGATGATTGGTTGGTGTGTCAAGAATTAATGTATTAGCATCTTTCAACATCATTCGAGCTATCATGCATCGCATTTTTTCGCCTCCTGATAACACAGAAGCCTTTTTTAATACTTCTTCTCCGGAGAATAACATCTTTCCAAGAAATCCCTTTAAATATATTTCGCTTGAGTCGTTGCTCCATTGGCATAGCCAGTCCACAAGGTTCATGTCGGTATTGAAAAATGATGAATTGTCAAGAGGCAGATAGGCAGTTGTTATTGTCTGTCCCCAATCAAATGATCCTTCATCGGGCTTACGATTCCCGTTGATTATCTCAAACAATGCAGTCATCGCGCGTGGGTCGCGACTAAGGAATACGACTTTGTCATCTTTTTCCACACTGAAATTAACATCTTTAAATAGCAGGTCTCCATCTATAGTCGCTGTTAATCCATGTACTTCAAGAATCTTATTACCAGGCTCGCGTGCCGGTGTGAAAATTATACCCGGATATCGACGTGATGAAGGCTGTATTTCCTCGACATTAAGCTTTTCAAGCATCTTTTTGCGAGATGTGGTTTGCTTTGATTTAGCTACATTGGCAGAGAAACGTTGAATAAATTCCAATAATTCTTTGCGCTTTTCTTCAGCCTTTTTATTCTGTTGTTGTTGCTGGCGCAACGCCAATTGAGAAGATTCATACCAGAAACTGTAATTTCCTGCAAATAAAGTGACTTTATTGTAGTCGATGTCGAGAGTGTGAGTACATACCGAATCTAAGAAATGTCGGTCGTGAGAAACGACAAGCACGGTGTTCTCAAATTTAGACAGATAATCTTCCAACCATGATACCGTATCGAGGTCAAGGTCGTTAGTTGGCTCATCAAGCAACAAGTTGTCGGGATTGCCAAACAATGCCTTAGCCAAAAGGACGCGTACTTTTTCATTACCACTCATGTCCTTCATCATTGCATAGTGTTTGTCTTCTTTAATACCAAGGCCACTCAACAATGCCGCTGCATCACTCTCGGCATTCCACCCTTCAAGTTCGGCGAATTTCTCCTCCAATTCAGCTGCCCTTACACCATCTTCATCGCTAAAGTCCTCTTTAAGATATATCGCATTTTTTTCTTGCATAATATCCCATAAAATGGTGTGCCCTTGCAAAACAGTGTCCATGACCGTATATTCATCAAACTTAAAGTGGTCCTGTTCCAAGACCGACATTCGTTCTCCGGGGCCCTGCATGACTGAGCCATGTGTTGGTGAGAGTTGGTCACTGAGTATGCGCATTAAAGTTGACTTGCCGGCACCGTTAGCTCCAATAATTCCATAACAGTTGCCCGGTGTAAACTTTAGATTTACGTCTTGAAACAACACTCTTTTACCAAATTGAATACCTAAATTGTTTACAGCTATCATGATGTAATGATTATTTCCAATTATAACTTTGCACAAAGTTAGTAAATTTTTCGCTAATATAAGTAGAACGGCTGACCATGAAAGGCCAGCCGTTCTGCAATACCTGTTGATTTACTTTTATAGGATTGGGAAGTTAGACGGGTTGTTGACATATTTTGTTTCAAATTGTTCATGCGTCATGGTAAGCATGAGCACAAATTGAATCAAGCTGACGATGCCTGTCAAAAAAGCACCAAAACCACAAGTCAAAACCGTAACCAATAGGAAAACTATACCGGCTGTATTTTTACCGATATAAAAATACTGTATGCCAAGAGTTCCTACAAATAATGCTAAAAGAGCACATACACCACGGCTCTTGCCCGATGGACCGGCATCAAATACGCCAATAGGTCTTTGTTGAGGGTTGTTTTCCATTCTAATTAAAAATTATAGTAAGACATTTACATAAATAACCAATATTTGGCTTATTGGTCAAAGATAGAAAATATAATTTAAATAATTTAATTTTTGAAACTTAATTTTGACTTAGAATGTTATAATTTGTGTATAATAAAAAATTACAACCCTTATGACAACTATTGTGTTTTGCCATCCTTGGCACGGAAGTTTCAATTATGCTATTTTGCAGTCTGTAATCAGTGAGTTAAACAATAAAGGTCGTGAATATCAGATAATCGACCTTGTTCGTGATGGATTTAATCCATTGATGCTACCTGATGATCTGAAACTATATGGCATTGGAGAGACAAACGATCGGTTAGTGCGTAAATATGGAGATATGTTATCAAACACCAATGAGGTAATATTTATATTTCCATTATGGTGGGGAATGATGCCTGCTGTCTTAAAAGGTTTTTTCGACAAAGTTCTATTAAAAGGTGTTGCGATGGACTATGGTGCTGAAGGAGCACTAATACCGTTGTTTAGAATAGAGCGAACTTTGCTAATCACTACGTCCCAGTCTCCTTCCTCTATGTTTACAACATTTATTAATAAATGTTTTATTCCCCATGTTCTTAACTCCGTTGGATTCAATGGTGTTGAGTGGTATAATTGCGAACAAACTTCTCATGGCTCAGTAAAGAACAGATCTGATTATTTAAATCTTGTTAGAACTCTGATTAAATAATATCAGCCAACTATGAGTTTACTCATTGGTTAAAATGGGCAAAACTATGGAGATACTATAGTTTTGCCCATCAGCCGCCATTAAATCATTTATCTAATAAACAGAAGTTCGCGATATTTAGGTAATGGCCACATCTCATCATCCACCATAAGCTCCAACTTGTCAATGTGGTATCTGATAACATCCATGCATGGAGCGACTGTGTCATGGTAAGCAATAGCTTTTTCTCGCTCATTCTCGATTATATTAGCTGCTTTACGTGCATCTACCATCTTTTTTGTTTCATCCATGATTTCAGCCATGTGATATGACATACGCTCAATCGTATCAAGATCTAATTGGGCCAATTTATCACCTTTTTCATTTGGGAATAAAGACTTGAGCTTAAATACATTATCGGTAAGTACCGATTGATAACGAATGGCAACCGGAATAACATGGTTGACTGCAAGGTCTCCCAATACGCGTGCCTCAATTTGAATCTTTTTTGTATAAACCTCCCACTTAACCTCGTTTCGAGCTTGCAACTCAATCTCTGAAAACACGCCGGTGGTTTTAAACATTTCGACTGATGACTTGCGTAAATATGCATCAAAAATACGAGGTATGCTATTTTCACAATCAAGACCTCTACGTTCAGCTTCAATTTTCCATTCTTCGCTATATCCATTGCCATCAAAATGAATTGGTCGAGAGTATGCTATTAAGGCTCTGACCTCAGCCAAAATGGCATGATTTTGTTCTTCTCCTAATGCTAATCTCGCATCTACTTTAGCCTTAAACTCAATTAATTGCTCTGCTACAGCTGCGTTTAATGCAATCATTGCAGACGCACAATTGGCCGAAGACCCAACAGCTCGAAATTCAAAACGATTGCCGGTGAATGCAAATGGAGAAGTACGATTTCGATCAGTATTATCAACGAGAATTTCAGGAATTTGCCCTACATTCAGTTTTAATTCTTTTTTATCGGCAAGAGTTATAAGTTCGTCGTTCTCATTTGCTTCCAATCGGTCGAGAATGTCGGAAATTTGAGAACCGAGGAAAATAGAGATAATTGCCGGAGGAGCCTCATTTGCTCCAAGTCGATGGCTGTTGGTCGCCGACGATATCGACGCTTTTAAGAGACCATTATGCTTGTACACGGCAGCCATTACATTTACAATAAAAGTGATGAACTGCAAATTTGCTTCCGGAGTTTTACCGGGAGCAAATAAAAATACTCCGGTATCTGTTCCTAAACTCCAATTATTGTGCTTGCCCGAACCGTTGATTCCCGCAAACGGCTTTTCGTGCAAAAGGACTCTGAAATTATGTTTGCGAGCCACTTCTGCTATTAAAGACATGAGCAATAGATTATGGTCATTTGCCAAGTTCGTTTCTTCAAAGATTGGTGCTAATTCAAATTGATTTGGCGCAACCTCATTGTGCCTTGTTTTAGCAGGAATCCCAAGTTTATGACATTCTATTTCCAAATCAAGCATAAAAGCCTCAACGCGTGAGGGTATCGCCCCAAAATAATGGTCTTCCAATTGTTGATTTTTAGCACTCTCATGACCGATAAGAGTGCGTCCTGTCAGAACTAAATCGGGGCGCGTGCGGTATAGAGCCTCATCAACAAGAAAATACTCTTGTTCCCATCCCAAATATGAGTTTACATACTTTACTTTTGGATCAAAATATTGGGCAACGGCTGTCGCTGCCTTGCTAACGCTGTTGATTGCGCGTAATAAAGGCGTTTTATAATCTAAAGATTCGCCTGTATATGATATGAAAATTGTTGGAATGCATAACGTTTTATCAAGTATAAATGCAGGAGATGATATGTCCCAGGCCGAGTATCCACGAGCTTCAAAAGTATTGCGAATGCCGCCATTTGGGAAACTTGAAGCATCCGGTTCTTGCTGTACCAATAATTTGCCTGAAAATTGCTCAACTACCCCACCATTGCCATCATGTTCTATAAACGCATCATGTTTTTCCGCTGTGCCATCGGTCAATGGATGAAACCAATGAGTATAATGCCTGGCTCCATTGTCGATTGCCCATTTTTTCATTCCTTCGGCAACGTTGTCAGCTATTTCTCGTGACAATGGTTTTTTATTGTCAATTGCATCAACAAGTGCATCATAGGTATCAGATGGAAGATATTCAAGCATTTTTTGTCGATTGAACACATATTTTCCATAATATTGTTCTGGACGTTCGTTAGGCAAATCTACCGTTATAGCTTTTCGGCTGAACGCCTCCTCCACGACATTAAATCTTAATTTTGACATAATATGCGAATATTATAGCGATTAATCTTTATTGGTTGCGAATCTATAATTGATATAACTCTCATCTCATGAGAAGTTGTTAATTGATTGCAAAGGTAAACATTTTGCTGTAAATACAAACGAATATTAACATTTTCAAAAACATTTAAATTATAAAATAGACAAATGACATTTAATGGTATTATTTAAGTTTCGCAAGTAAAAGATAACGTAAATAAAAAAGGCTAAAGTGTT
>CAZLUB010000065.1:0-10719 GCA_964562595.1 uncultured Muribaculum sp.
TACGCATAAAATAAACCCCAAAGTTTTTTTGTCCAAACTTTGGGGTTCACTTCACTGTGCAACGTCCTCTTTTGTAGATAATAAAAATATCGCATACTTTGCCGATATCGGCAAAGAAATTTGTATATTTGTTGTCGAGTCGGCAATGACTGCCGACATGACATTTGAAATATCAAAAGAAGCGTTATGCTTATCTTGTTGAGTTGAAACCTGAGAAATTTCAAAATTAGTACAAGAGAAAGGCATAGTGGTTCTCACGCTTATGCGTGGGCTGCTATCACCACATTTTGTACTAAGGGTTTTCTCAGGACCTCAACTTGACGACGTGGCATTGCAGTTCCACGCTTTGTGTTGTTTATAAGTAACGTCGATAGGGACTGGCGGCATGAAAAACTAGTATAATATGAAAAAGCTATTAACTTTTGCAATGTCTTTGATGCTTGCGGTAACAATGTTTGCGCAAAATGATGTCACTCAATTTCTCGGCATTCCGGTCGACGGGACGAAATCTGAAATGATTAGAAAACTCAAAGCCAAAGGCTTCACAACATCATCAATATTAGACGGAGCTTTAGAGGGGGAATTCAATGGGTCCGATGTAATTGTTAGTGTAGTCACAAATAATAATAAGGTCTATAGAGTTTTCGTAGAGGATAGTAATGTTGTTAGTGAGGAGCAAATAAAAATTAGATTTAATAAATTGTGCGAACAATTTGGAGAAAATAAAAAATATATAAGTATAAACGATTTTATAATACCCGAAGAAGAGGATTTGGATTATGAAATGTTGGTGAATAAAAAGAGTTACGAGGCAGTTTTTTATCAACTACCGATTGTTACGGATACAATAGCTGAACAAAACTATTTTAAAGAAAAATACTTGAGCAAATATACTGAAGCAGAACTTGAAAATCCTACAGAACAAATAAAATTGGATCTAGAAAAGGTCTTGAAAGAATATGCTAAAGAAAGATCCCTTATGAAACCTGTTTGGTTTAAAATTTATAAAAATATGATTGGAAGATATAAGATATTAATGTACTATGATAATAAGTACAATGAGGCTAATGGAGAAGATTTGTAGAAATATGATAAAGGGTGCGATGGTGGCGTTGATGTGCTTGTTGGGCTTGAGCGCTGTTGCACAAGATGTGGCCGATTTAAAGCCGTTGCAATTTATGGGTATCCCAATCGATAGATCGTTGGATAAAACTCTCAAATTGCTAAAAGACAACGGCTTTAAATCGATTGATGGGACTCATTATTTTAAAATCGCCGGTTATTTGCTATCTGATATTTTATTGCAGGGCGAAGATAGTAAATATGGCAAATGTAATGTGTTTATAAAGCCATCTCATTGGGCAAATGACGAATTAAGTTGCGTGGTGGTTGAATTTACGCGAAATGATTGGGAAGGCCTCTTAGATACTTACAAAATGATGAAAACGGATTTTGCTACGAATTTTGTTTTTGAAGTCGAGAATGGCGCAATACAAGACAAATCAAAATATGCCAATTGGGCTTTGGTGAAAAAAGGCGATTGTTTTATTAGGTCTAAATTTAATGCTTCAAATGGCTCTATCGGGTTGAGCATATCCAAAATAGGGCATGTGATTCCCAAAAATGCAAATCCGAGTGTCGTGGTCGCATTTCAGATGCAGTCCGAAGAAGATGAGGATTCCAAGCACCTTAAGATAAAAGGGATGACAATAAATGGAAGTGTCCAGGTTTTTGTGCAGAAAATGAAAAATGCCGGATTCTCTGATAAAGGGGAAAAGGATAACGTACACAGAATGGAAGGTGTTTTTGCCGGATTTAAAGATTGTGAACTCGACGTGTATTCATCGTATGAACAAAATTTTGTGTATTCGGTAAAAGTGAAATTCCCTTTAGCTCAAACGTGGAATGAACTTGTGTCAACGTATGACATTATCAAGGAGTCGCTCATCGAGAAATATGGAGAGCCTGACAAACTTGTTGAAAAGGACTATCCAAAGGTCGATAAAACGGAGCCAATGCAAAAGGTGGTGTTTGTTGCATCGGAGAGTGACAAGGAGGAAGATGATAAAAATGAAGAATTTGAGTATTACTCATGGTTTGATACCGAGCTTGGAACTATAAAATTAGAGATTAATGTACTTGAAAAGACTAAGATATATTCCCAAGAAATACTTAATCTGAAATCCTCGGTTGCAGAGAGTAATTTTTATTGCTATGTGTCGTTGACTTACACCGATGCCGCCAATAGCCAACGGCGTAAGACGGCAATCACCAATGACTTATAGGAGATTGTAGGTCAAGAGATATGTCGTATTGAAGTGATTTGTGGGTCTGAGTCGAAATAGCAATATTTTGGCTGGACTCGGTTTTAAAGGATAAAAAGCGCCCTCGGAACAAAACTCCCGAGGGCGCATCGATTAGCGTAATATGGAAAAGTTGTGTGTGTTTACATTGCTTCGGTGATTTGTCTCTGAGTGCTTATCGGCAGGAACTTAAAACTGTTGAGCTTGGCTGCCGGAAGTTGTTGAGATGTGTACCAGAAAATGTGGCTCATGGCAAATCGTTGCAGAGTGGCGTCGATGTCGGCCGATGTAGGTGCCTGCCACTCGGTGCAGAATATGGGTCGGCCAAACTTGTAGCATACCGACATGAGCCAAGCGGTTTGATGCGTGCTCATTTTGCTTGAGAATGAAAGCACATCCGACAGGCTCCATATCTTGTATACCAAGTCGGCATTCGAACCGCCCGAATAGGTCAATCTGTCCCAGCCGCCGGTGCGACCATGTATCATGGCCTTCTGTGGGTCAAAGTCGGGGGCAAATTGCTCTACATCGACCACCGGAGTCATGGTGAGTGGCTGGTTGGCATACTCGTTGCGAGCATGGCGGAATACTGTAGTGACGAGGTTGGAAAGCAACTCTGTGTCGTTGACTTTTTCTCCCGGGTGGTGATATAGTTCCCATGCTTTGATGCGAGGGTCGCTGTAATAATGGAAGATTACCGATCCGACATATTTGCCGAGGTCTTCTGCCGGCTCGTTGGCGTCATCGTCGGTGAGCAGACATGGCATTACTGTGGCTCCGGCTTTGTCGGCTTTGTCTATTAGGCTTTCCATCTTTGCAAAGAATGCGTCTTGGTCGTTTTTCCAATCGGAATAATCTACCTTGATGCGCACTGAGTTGTAGCCCGAAGGTATGGTCGCAGTGTTGGAGTTAAATCCGGTAACGGGCCCGGTTACAACCCACTTCCACACTTGTTCATGGCTCATGCGGTCGGTAATTTCGAGTCCGGGGTATGGACTTTCGCCCTGGTTGGCAAATTGGTAGTTGCGTATCATGTCGATTTCGCGAGCGTCCATTGCATCGCCATCGCTATAAAGTACATTGTGGAACGAGGGCTCGTAGGGGTCGTAGGTCGAGCGATCCCAGCGTGATTCCCAGTTGCGGTCGTTGTTGTATAGCCCCCAAATGTAGAAGTTTACTTTGTATTTGGCAAATGCGTCGAGCGAGCGTGCGATGCCCGATCCGTTTACGCGTGTGAGGGCTTCCGTGGCCACCATGGGGCGGTCGCTTATGCTTTTGAGGTATTCGAGTGTTTCGTAGATGTTTTTGCCGAAGTGTAAGGCGCAATCATAGGAGTGGAAATTGTGAATGTCCATCATGGCCTCTACTTGAGTGGTGCGTTTCAACGCTTGATTGTCGAGGTTGATGGTGGCCCAAATGATTGAGGATGTGATGGGTTGTTGTACATTTTCCTCGCGAGCCCAATAAACCATCTGCTCGATGATGTCCATCTGCTCATAAGTGCTTTCGTTGTCTTCAAATCGAGGCTCATTCCACAGATCCCAAAATACGATGCGGTCTTCGTTGGCAAAGTGTCGCAACACAGGTCGTATTGCCTCTTCTATTTTTTTTAAGTCGATGGTGTCGTTGTTTCGTAGAGCTTCCCGATATGCGTTTTGAGGATTGGCAAATACCGGACTGACAGTCATACCACATTTTTCAGCGTCGTCGAGAATGGATTGTAGGTTGGCAATCATCTCTTCAGATGTTTCTCCGTTTATCCATTTTCTCACGCTGTTAAATCCGAGTTCTTTGGCTTTTTGCAGAATTTCAAGTCGTGTTTGTCCGGGGTAGGCAGGGTAAGGTGCATTAAAGCCTTTGATTACACCTACACGTTCTTGCCAAGCCCATGCTTCCTCTTCTGTCCATTGGTCTCTGCCTCCTTGCTTGGCGCAGCCTGCAATGACGATGGCCAGTAGCGCAAAGACGACTGTCTTCATGATTGATCTTTTCATTGTTGTTTTGAGGTTTAGTAAAAGGTACTTCAAAAGTCGAAATTTCTGAGTGTTTATAAGGGTAAAATAATCCAATATGTGAGTAATCGTGTCTATATGTGGTTGAAAATATTATAATGAGAATGTTAAGCAGATGATAGAAAAACAAAAGGGTCGCATCTATTGATGCGACCCTTTGTCAGTTATCGGCTGCTATGAGCAGTTGGCTACTTGGCAATCTTGATTGACAAAGTATTTCCTTCGGCATCGGTTATGTGTATGATGTAGATGCCGTTGCTCAAGCCGTTGAGGTTAACGATTGTTTCTGTTGATGAAAGCACATGGCGTCCTTGCATGTCGTAGATGTCAGCGACAAAACCTTCTGCCAAAGTCAATGTGCCGGTTGCGCTATCATATGCGTTTGCAACTATAGCAGCGCTATCGATTCCGCTAATAACGGTTTCTTCGATGGCAAACTTAAAGAGCTGCAAGCCCATGTCTCCAACAGGAGCTACGTCGTGGAATGCGATGTGATAAACACCGGTTTCAGGAGCTATGAACGTGTTGGATTCGGTTGGGAGTCCATAAGGTTCTGCGCTATCTATAGCCGGATTGAGAGTGGCAATCGGAGTTGCAAACGATGAAGCATCGGTTGCAGATGTGCCAAGCTCGAGGGTCAAAGTCGCAACCTTACCGTCATATCCGCCATCGTTGTCGGTTGTAAGGGTGGTCACCTTGTAGGCCTTGCCGGCTTCAAGATTAAATGCCGGAGATATGAAGTAGTCGTTGGCATCGGAAGTTTCTTGCTTGATAGAAACTCCAGCATAGTAGTTGCCATAATAGTAGTATGCATCGTTTCCATAAATCCACTTCACACCGGGTATTTCACTTGCGTCGATTGCAGTCCAACCGGTGCTGCCATATGCAAAGTCAATTGCATAAGGAAGAACTTCGGGTTCGGCAGGAACGTCAGGAGTCTCAACTGTCTCTTCGATGCTGAATGAGAATACTTGAACACCATAGTCGCCTTTGGCGCCTACATTGTGTAATGACAGGTAATATTCGCCGGTTTCCTCTACGCTAAATATTACTGTTTCGGCAGGGATGTTGTCGGCGTAGCCACTTGACGCAGGTGTCAGGGTTGCAAGGATGTTATTGGCTGACACATCAGAAGCCGATGTCCCGAGTTCGACAGTCAATACAGAAGATCCGGCAAACATGCGAGCACTAACGGTCGATACTTTGTAGGTCTTGCCGGCTTCAAGAGCAATTGCCGGAGATACGTAGTAGTCATTGATGTTAGAGCTTTCATCGAGCAAAGTGGTTATTGCCGGATACCATGTTCCTACATAGTTGTAAGCCTTGGTGGAGTATATCCATGTGTTGCCGGCAATGTCGCTGAGGTCGAGAGCTGTCCATTCATCGTTTTCTACGTCAAATCCAATAGAGTAAGGCACTTGTTTTGCTTCCTTGACAGGTTCTTCAGGAATGTCTTCACTTGGGTCATATTCTTTGAGCGTGAAATTGATTGCTGAATATAGAGTGAATTCGTAAGGATTGGCTGTCAAGTGGTAAGCGATGTAGTAAACACCCGATTCTGAAACGGTGAAAGTGTTCTTTTCCGATGGTTGTTCGGTGTAGTCAACATAAGCGGTGCTTGGGTTGAGGGTCGCAATGTCGGTTGTAAATGATGTAGCGTCATCGCTGTTCGTCCCAAGTTTGAGGATCAATTCACCGGCATCGTTGGCGTCTTTCTTGGTCGTTGTAACCACTTGGTAGGTCTTGCCGGCCTCAAGATTGAATGCTGGTGATACGAGGTAGTCATTGGTGACGCCTTCTGCATCGCAACGTATGCTTACGCAAGGTTTGTATTCGAGATAGTAGTATCCTCCATTGACGTCATACCACCAAGTTACACCGTGCTCGTTTCCGCTCATGTCGATTTGACCCCAACCTTCGGCTCCTTGTGTAAAGTCGATCGAGTATGGCAGTTCGACAGGGACGACTGGCTCAGGCTCGGGCACAACCTCATTAACTTCTTCGATAGCGAAGTTGAACAGCTGTGCGGAACCGTTTCCGGCCTCGGCGGTGTCGTGGAATGCAAGGTAATAAACACCCGACTCTTCAACAGAGAATGTGTTAACGTCTGTAGTCAAGTTTTCCGGAGTTCTACGTTTGTCATTTAGTGTCAAAGTAGCGATAGCAGCGAAAGTAGACGCGTCAGAAGCAGAAGTACCGAGTTCGAGAGTTACAACAGTCGTAGTTCTGGAACCAAATAACTGGTCACCGATCTTAGTGCTGACTTGGTAAGTCTTACCGGCTTCGAGGTTGAATGCAGGCGAGATGTAGTAGTCGTTGGCATCGTTTGTTTCCTGTCCCATGCCGATTGCCGGCCAATAATAACCGTCAGCGTAATAAGTTTCAGGTTGATACGTCCAAGAGTTGCCCGGAGTGGTACTGTTGTCGATTACAGTCCATTCGGTGTTTTCGGTAGCGAAATCTATTGCATAAGGGAGTGCAACAGGTTCCGGAGCCGGAATCACTTCCTCGATAGCGAAGTTGAAGAGCTGAGCGACACCGTCGTTAGCTCCGGCTACGTTATGGAATGCGAGGTGATAAACTCCCGATTCTTCAACGGAGAAAGTAGTTTCTTCAGTAGGCAGGTCGGCCGGGGCAGTTCTCTTTGAGTTAAGAGTCAACGTCGCAAGCGAAGAGAATGTTGCGGCATCTGATAGAGACGTGCCGAGTTCGAGAGTGATTACCGTAGACTGGCGGTAGTAGAAGTTTTGGTCGCCGACTTTTGTGTTGACCTTGTAAGTCTTGCCGGCTTCGAGGTTGAACGCAGGCGAGATGTAGTAGTCGTTTGCATCGTTTGTTTCGGCGGTCATTTCTACCGCATACCAATTGGTGTAGTCGGCATAATAAGAGTTGCCATACACCCAAGAGTTGCCCGGAGTGGTACTATTGTCGAGGGCGGTCCATTCGGTATTTTCGGTAGCGAAATCTATAGCGTAGGGTACGTTAATAGGATCGACGGGCTCGGGCACAACCACTTCGATTTCTTCGATAGCGAAGTTGAAAAGTTGGAATCCGCTTGTTCCAGCGATGTGGAATGCAAAATAAGCCGTACCGGATTCGCTTGCGGTGTATGAGAACGTATCGGCAACGAGGTTTTCGGGAGCTGTGACTTTGTTAGACGGATTTATTTGAGATATTACAGAATAAGTCCCTGCATCAGAGGCAGATGTTCCCACTTCGAGAGTAAGTGAGGCGGTTGAATTGTTGTTGTTTGCAGTTGTTGCCGATATTTTGTAAGTCTTTCCGGCTTCGATGCTGAATGCAGGCGAAACGAAATAGTCGTCTCCGATTCCGGCCCACTCGTCGATTGCGACAGCGGGATACCATGTCTTGTTGTAGTAAAATCCATTTGTCAAATATCCCCAAGTGGTTCCCGGAGACGAGCTCATGTCGATAGTCGCCCAACCTTCGGCTCCTTGTGTAAAGTCGATCGAGTATGGCAGTTCGACAGGGACGACTGGCTCGGGCTCGGGCACAACCGCTTCGGTTTCTTCGATGGCGAAGTTGAAGAGTTCGAGCCCCACGTCACCGGCAGGTGCTACATCGTGGAACGCTAAATAATACACTCCCGATTCGTCAACGGAGAAAGTGCACTCTTGGTATGGGATGTTGTCATAAGTGGCATATTCGGTGTATGGAGAAAGTGTCGCAACGGTTGTGGAGAAAGACGCGGCGTCGTTAGCTGACGTTCCGAGCTTTATTGTCAAGGTTGCTGCCTTACCATCAAAGCCGCCGTCGTTGTCGGCGGTGCGTGTTGAGACTTTGTATGCTTTTCCGGCTTCGAGGTTGAACGCAGGCGATATGTAATAGTCGTCTGCTCCGTACCCGTCTTGAGCTATTTGTACGGTTGCAATCGACCCCGGCATGTAGGCGTATTGGGCAAACCCCCAAGTGGTTCCCTGAGTGGCACTGTTGTCAAGAGCCGTCCAATCGGTTTGAGACTTCATGAAGTCGATAGAATATGGCAAGTCAACAGTAACAACAGGTTCGGGAGTGCTTTCGATTTCTTCAATAGCGAAAGAAACTATCGAAAGACCAATGTCGCCTTCGGACCCGGTTATGTGGAAAGCAATGAATCCATTACCGGTTTCGGTAGCAGAGTAGATGTACTCTTGAATTGGAAGGCTTGCCGGAGCGACGTTGTTTACGCCCGGAGTAGCATCGGCAATCTCAGTAAACGAAGCAGCATCGGAGTTGGAATAGCCCAATTTAAGCGATAAGGCACAACTTGAGCCATAGGCATTACCTACTTTAGCTGAGATTTTGTAAGACTTACCAGCCACGAAACTAAACTGAGGAGATACGAGGTAGTCGTTGAAACTGTTTCCACCCCATCCGTTTATAGCAACGCAAGAGGTCATGGCATCATCGCTCATGTATCCCATGTCGCTGACATAGCTCCAAGTGATGTTTTTGCCATCGTCATTAGGGTCGATGGTTGACCAATCGCTTGGGAAGCCGGCCAAGAAGTCGACGGAGTAAGGCATTGCCGTCTGAGCTAATCCTTGCGAGAAGCACATGACGGAAAGCAATACTAACGTCAGTAGTGTTTTTTTTCTCATAAAATGAAATGTTTATTTATAAAATATTAAGTTGAATTAAATCAAAAGAGATTGAATGTCCCGATTTTCTATCAAAGCAGTGTAAATATGCGCAAATTTACGTAAAAACTCTATAAGTGCAAATTTTTTGCAATATAATAAGACATAATCGATGTAATTCTGTTATTTTTAAGGCCTATGAGGGCGCAAAATGTCAAAAAATAACGTTTAAAAACGCTAACAGGTCAAAACCATAAGTTTCAACCTGTTATATGTCATGATTATGCAAAATATCAGTATCCTGTATAAGAGTGGGGCGATAAGCGTTTTAATTCGTCTTTTACGGCATCACTTACATTTAACGTGTCTATAAATGTGGCAATGCTTTCGGCGGTAACGGTAGTGTTGACTCGAGTCAACTCTTTTAGCGTCTCATAGGGCTTGGGATAGCCTTCGCGGCGCAGAATGGTCTGTATGCCCTCGGCTACAACGTTCCACATAGAGTCGAGGTCGGCTCTGATGGCTGACTCATTGAGCAGTAGCTTGTTTAGCCCTTTGAGCGTGGAGCTGATGGCGATGAGCATGTGGGCTAAAGGAACGCCAACGTTGCGTAATACTGTTGAGTCGGTCAAGTCGCGTTGCAGACGTGAAATGGGCAACTTTGCGGCCAAGTGCTCAAGGATTGCATTTGCAATGCCGAGATTTCCCTCGGAGTTTTCAAAATCGATGGGGTTGACTTTGTGGGGCATCGCTGACGACCCGACTTCACCGGCTTTTATCTTCTGCTTGAAATATTCCATTGAGATATATTGCCACATGTCTTTGTCAAGGTCGAGTATGATGGTGTTGATGCGTCTCAAGGCATCAAAAATAGCAGCGATGTTGTCGTAGTTGGAAATCTGTGTGGTGTATTCTTCTCTTTCGATGCCGAGTTGTTCGCTTAAGAATTTAGCGGCAAACGCGCGCCAATTGATATTGGGATAGGCTGTGAGGTGGGCATTGAAATTGCCTGTGGCACCACCAAACTTGCCACTGATGGGAGTCGCATCGAGAAGTGCAACTTGTTGGCGCAGACGATAGGTAAATACTCTGATTTCTTTTCCGAGACGTGTAGGCGATGCCGGTTGTCCATGAGTTTTTGCAAGCATTGGTAGTTCTTGCCATTCGTCGGCGCGAGCTTCGAGAAGTTCGATAAGTTCCATCAATAATGGGCGGTAGACTTGCTCGAGGGCTTCTTTGATAGACATGGGTACCGACGTGTTGTTGATGTCTTGTGAAGTAAGACCAAAATGGATAAACTCTTTGTAGGCGCCCAGTCCAAGCGTGTCCCATTGCTCTTTGAGGAAGTATTCGACTGCTTTTACGTCGTGGTTGGTGATTGACTCAATGTCTTTGATGCGTTTTGCGTCGTCAACCGAAAAATTGCGATAGATATCGCGAAGTTGCTCAAATGAAGTTGCCGGCACTCCCGATAATTGCGGCAAAGGCAATTGGCAGAGTGCAATGAAATATTCGATTTCTACTCTTACTCGGTAGCAAATCAAGGCATATTCCGAGAAATACTCGTCAAGTCGTTCGCATTTGCTGCGGTAGCGACCATCGATTGGAGAAATGGCTGTGAGCTGAGTCAATTCCATATTTTATAGCTATATATTAATGTGAGGGTGCAAAGGTAGTTAATAAAAAATTAAAAAAATAATTTTTTTGTTGTGATTTTGTTTGGCAGTTACAAAAAAACGCTGTAAATTTGCATCGCTTTTGACGGAGAATGGGCGTTTAGCTCAGCTGGTTCAGAGCATCTGCCTTACAAGCAGAGGGTCGGCG
>CAZLUB010000066.1:0-10496 GCA_964562595.1 uncultured Muribaculum sp.
TCAAACTCTTAAATTTCTTTCCAAGAAAGTTTACCAAACGCCTATATGTTGCCATGTAAATCTCTTTTGTGCGTTTGGTCTTGTGATTGGCAAAACACAGAAAACACTGTTCAAAAGTGTTCTCGCTTGCTCTCGCTTGTGCTATTTCGGGATTTAACATACACACTAATTTATCCCGCAACTGCGTAGCTGTGATATGTGTGATGTTTTCATTACAACTAACTCTTAATAATGCAGCATCATATTCAGACTTTCGCATTGTTATTAGCGAATTAACAGCTGCAATATTAGCATGTGTTATAACTTTATTTTTCTTTGAATCCCATTGTTCCGGAGTCAAATGAATATTCAAAGGAACATAAGCAGTACAATGATTATGTGTAACTGCTAACTTTAGAGGCGAAGGTTTTTTCCCTTTCGATGACCTTGTGTCAAGGTAAAATTTAATTTTTGCCATAGGTAAAAAGTCGGTCGCCTTGAGATCTCTTTCAGAACTTGCACACATTTTAACTACCTAAAAAAGCTAACATCTAAGGATTAGATTATTGCTCTTTTTTTTCTTGCACGCAATCTGCGCACTTTTTTTCTGCAATTATCTGCAAAAGTCTTCAAAAATCGTCAATTATGACCTTTTTTTTAACCTATTCCGAGTAAGTTTTTTGGAAAAATAAATGACTGAAATTCTTGTAACATATTAAATTTCAGTCATTTGAGAAGCGGAGTGAGGGGGATTCGAACCCCCGATACGCTTTTGGCGTATACACGCTTTCCAGGCGTGCCTCTTCAACCACTCGAGCATCACTCCATGGGGTTATGAGCGGTGCAAAGTTAGCGATTATTTATTAAATATCCTCGCTAAATAACAACTTTGTGTGGCTGAATATTATCTTTTGCTGATAGTCAGAAGACTACATGTTTAAAATCGGGATATCACTTGTCTTATTGCAGATAGACGCTCAAGTAAACCGTTGAGTTGAGAAAGTGGCAACATGTTGGCGCCATCGCTTTTTGCTACGGAAGGATTTTGGTGCGTTTCGATGAAGAGTCCATCAACTCCGGCAGCAATTCCTGCGCGGGCGATTGTCTCAATCAGGTCGGGTCGTCCACCGGTCACTCCGGCTGATTGGTTGGGTTGTTGCAGTGAGTGTGTAGCATCAAGGATTACCGGGACTCCAAACTTTTGCATCTCGGGAATGCCTCGGAAGTCGACAATCAAGTCTTGATAGCCAAAAGTTGTGCCGCGTTCAGTGATGGCTACTTGGTTGTTTCCGGCATCTGCAACTTTCTTTACTGCAAATTGCATCGCTTCGGGCGATAGAAATTGTCCCTTTTTTATGTTGACCATTTTGCCTGTTTTGGCGGCGGCAACAAGTAAATCGGTCTGTCGACAAAGAAATGCCGGGATTTGCAATATGTCGACATATTCAGCGGCCATTTCGGCTTCATCGGCATTGTGTATGTCGGTAACTACGGGGATGCCAAACGTCTCTTTTACTTTGCCTAATATTTTCAGGGCTTCAAGGTCTCCAATGCCGGTGAAAGAATCGATGCGAGAACGGTTGGCCTTACGGTATGACCCTTTAAATACGTACGGTATATTGAGGCGAGATGTGATTTCAAGAGCTGTTTCTGCAATTTCGAGAGCCATGTGTTCTCCTTCGATCACGCATGGTCCGGCAAGCAGGAAGAAATTGTTTATAGAAGATGACTTTAGATAATCTAACATGATTTTAATAGTTGTGTTTAAATGTAATGTTGATTGATTATATGGCAGGTGTCGCAAGCTACAATAGCCGCGGTCTCGGTGCGTAATCGGTTGTCACCCAGAGAAATCGGCGTATAGCCTGCATTGAGCGTCGAGGAGATTTCTTCGGGAGAAAAATCACCTTCCGGCCCAATTAAAATTATAGTATTTTTGTTTGCTTTATATTCTTTGGATAGCAACAATCGAGGAATGGTTGAGTCGCAATAGGCTATAAATCGTTGTTCGGCCGTCATGTATTTGACCACGTTGGTTAACGGAGTCATCGGTTCGATGACCGGCAATACAGCTTTTAGAGATTGTTTCATGGCTGATATTGCAATTTTCTCCAATCGTTCAGGTTTGATTTCCTTGCGTTCGGAATGTCGGCATAAAAGCGGGATGAAACGATTCACTCCAATTTCTGTGAGTTTCTCAATCATCCACTCCATGCGATCCATGTTTTTGGTTGGAGCAACTGCAATAGTAATATTGTTGCTCCAAGACAAAGCCACTTCTTTTCTCTCTAAAACATCGACAAGAGCATGCTTGGAATGGGCATCAATGATGCGGCAACGATAACGAAAACCTTTTCCATCGATGACTTCAATTTCATCACCGACTTGCATGCGCAACACTCTGATACAATGTTGTGACTCGCTTTCCGGGAGTATGGGATTATTGGCTATTTCGGGAACATAGAATTGAATCATTGTCTATGCTGTCCTAACGTGTTTATACTTAAATAATAAAGCAAATAATATAGCTACAGCCAGTGCAAATCCGGCAAATATAAACCATGCAGATTGCCAGTCGCCGAGTAGATACGAACTTCCGTTTACATCGGTCCAGTGGCAATAGTGATCAACAATGGCTCCTGCTACGAGTGTCCCTACTGATGCGCCGATGCCGTTTGTCATAAGCATAAACAATCCTTGAGCCGACGATTGTATGGAGCTGTCTGTTTCGCGTTCTACAAATAAAGCTCCGGACACATTAAAGAAATCAAATGCCACTCCATAGACAATCATAGATAATATAAACATCCAAACTCCGCTACCGGGATTGCCGAGACCAAATAGTCCAAAGCGGAAAACCCATGCAATCATAGCGATAAGCATAACCTTTTTGATGCCAAAGCGGTGAAGGAAAAATGGTATCAACAATATGCATAAAGCTTCAGAGATCTGAGACAGTGATGTTAGCAATGTCGCATTGTTGGCTCCAAATGTGTCGGCAAAAATAGCATCGCCTTTAAAACTTGTGATAAACGGCGTAGCATATCCGTTGGTAACTTGCAATGACATGCCCAATAGCATCGAGAATATAAAAAACAATGCCATTTTATAGTTTTTAAATAATTTGAATGCATCAAGCCCGAGTGATTCAAATAGGGATTTTTTCCTTCCATCTTTGACAATAGGGCAGTGTGGCAGACTGAAACTGTACAATCCCAAAACAAGACCTAAAACGCCTGATACAAGTAGTTGCATATATGTATATTGGAAGCGTAGCGGATGGTTGATGCTGAAGAAAAATTGTCCATCCTTAGTCCATGTGGCACAATTAACAAACCACATTGTTGCAATGAAACCAACCGTTCCGAATACTCTGATTGGAGGAAATGCCGAAATTGTGTCGTAGCCATTGCGCTTTAATATAGTGAACGCAACAGAATTGGACAATGCCAACGTTGGCATATAGAATGCTACGCTTAGGGTGTAGCATGTAATAAGTGCGGCTCTATCGGGCATGACTCCCATTTGTTGAGCTGTGTATCCAATATACCAACATGCAGTCATTAAAGCTCCTGCCATTAAGTGGCATATTCCCAATAGGCGTTGTGGTTGTATGTATTTGTCTGCAATGATACCCATTATTGCAGGCATGAAAATTGAAACAATGCCTTGTATAGCATAGAACCAAGCTATCTTGTCGCCCAAACCGGCCGCTCCAAGATAGTTGCCTATGCAAGTCAGATATGCTCCCCAGATTGCAAACTGGAGGAAGTTCATAACGATAAGTCTGAATTTGATGTTTTGCATATGATGTTTTATGATTTAAGAGTTGTTTTTGTCTTTTTTTCTGTTGAGTATTTTACTCACACGGGCAGCTTCCTCATAGTTTTCTTGTTCGATGAGTTTTGCCAATGTGCGTTCAAGTTCTTCAATGGCATAGTTTTCGAGTTTAGGCTCGTTTTGCTCCTCATCGTTATTTAAAGTGTTGTCTGATGAAGATTCTGCATTCTCGTCTAACAAATAGCCGGTTTCTGCAACTATTTCTTCAGTTGTATAAATAGGTGTTTTTGTACGAAGTGCTATTGCAATTGCATCGGAAGTGCGAGAATCCAAAACAATCTGCCTTTCTCCGTCGCTAAATGTAAGTTCGGATGAAAATACGCCATTTTCAAATTTATAAATAAACACTTCCTTTAGTTTAATGCCAAACGCATGGGAAAAACTGACAAAAAGATCATGTGTCATGGGGCGAGGAGGAACTATGTTTTCCATTTTTATCGCTATAGACTGAGCCTCGGCAGTGCCAATTATAATGGGAATGCGATAGGGAGCGTCGGCTGTAGCAAGAATCAGCGCGTATGCTCCGGTGCGTAGTTGGCTATAGGAAATGCCTATTACTTTTAATTTAATCTTATTGCCGGCCATTACTTTACAGAATTATGTTTTGTCCTGTGATTATGCCACTGCCATAGCATAGATGGCTTGTGGAGTCATATATGACAGCAAACTGTCCGGGAGCGATACCTTGAACTCGGTCTCGCGATTCGATGTAATATTCCGATTCGTTTATTCTTGTCAATGTCGCAGGAATAAACTCTGGCATGTGGCGATTTTTGAATGTTATATTAACTTTATTGCAGGCTTCTCCCCATGGGTCCCCTGAAATGAAATGCATCTCTCCAAGGTGCAGAGTCTTGCCATATTGTTTATCAGTGCCATATCCATTGCTGACATATATTACATTGTCGTGAACATTCTTTTTAACTACATACCATGGTCCTCCGCTTAGTCCGAGACCTTTGCGTTGCCCTATTGTGTGAAACCAAAATCCATTGTGTTCGCCAAGTTTTCGTCCGGTTTCCAGTTCTATTATTGGACCTTTTTTTATACCAAGATGACGCTTGATAAAGTCGTTATAATTAATTTTTCCGAGAAAACATATGCCTTGGCTGTCTTTGCGAAATGCGTTGGGCATTTTTACATTAATTGCAGTTTCTCTTACCATTGCTTTTGGCATACTTCCAATCGGAAACATCAGATGGCTTAACTGTTGATAGTCGATACGAGCTAAGAAATCTGTTTGATCTTTGACCGGGTCTGCGGCGGTAGCCAAGTAGAGTGTGTCGCCAATCTTGTCAATAGTTGCATAATGGCCTGTTGCGGTTTTATCAAATTCATGCCCCCATCGTTTTTCAAAGTATCCAAATTTGATAATTTTATTGCACATTATGTCGGGATTTGGAGTCAATCCAAGCTTTACTGTGTGTAAAGCATATTCCATGACGTTGTCCCAATATTCTTGATGTAGCGATACAACATCAAATGGCAATCCGTATTTGTCGGCAATAAATTGGCACATCTCAATGTCTTCCTCAGCCGAACAATCTCCTTCGTCGGTGTCAAGCCCGATGCGAATGTAAAATAAGTGCAAGTCGTGCCCTTCATCTTTTAATTTGTGCACGACTACGGCGCTGTCAACGCCACCGGATATAAGAACTGCAATTTTCATATTGGAATATTATACTTCGTCTAATTCTTCATCTTCATCTTTGTCTCGACGAGATATAATGAATAGTGAAATGAAATAGTCGAGTGAAATCTTTCCGGGACCGGCAAGTATTAAGAACAAATATATTCCAATAAACATTATTGGTAAAAATCCCGGTTGTGTATCTTGAATTGAATGTGGAAAAATATCGGGGATTATGTCATGCAGTATATAATATTCTGCAATAAACATGGATATGATGGGAGGCAATACTGCTATACGGGTCAAAAATCCCACCATTATAAACAGTGAACACACGATTTCAATAACAATCATTAATGTCAATGAACAACTATGACTCATCCCCAATATTGCAGGAAAAGAATGGCACAATTCATTGTATTGCATCAAATGACGTATGCCAAATTGCATGAACATTACGCCTACAAATAGACGTAAAAACAATCGAGCCATGTTGCTATAGGTAAAACCTGTACACTTGATAAACAAGTTTTCAATCCAGGTAGTTATGTTGTTCATATTATGCTGTTTGTTATTAGTTTATTGGGGCGAGTCTTGTTGGTTTAGATATGCAGCAAGATTGAGTATCTGGTCAGTGGACATATCTTTGCCGATTATCTTACGTTCACTATCAAGCAAATAAATATTTGGCATCTTACGTAGGTCATATACCATGTCGGCTTCAGGGTTTGCACCTACTTCCCATTCATAAGGAGCATCTGACATCTTTTGTTTCCAAGTATCGTCAGGGTCACCGGAATATATAGTGACAATTTTCAATCGTCCGCTTTTTAGCATATTGTTTACAGCAACATCAGCACTTAAACGCAATTTTATCAGTGAACATTCGTCACAATCGGGATCATTAAAAAAAAGTACAACATATTCACCTGTTTGGTCATGCAGTTGGTGAGTCGCTCCGTATCGGGTGGTGTATGTTAACGCCGGCGCTCCGGCTCCGAGAATAGACCCATTTAGAATGCGAGTTTGTTCTAAATAACGCACTTTGTCTACTTCTTTAATTTTTTTATTAGATAGGACACTGCGAGCAAACATCAAGTATATTTCATCCCCGGTAAATTCGGCATCCGGGCCGTAGAGAGCATTTTCGGCGGCACGAGCTATAGCCAATGTGTGTTTAGGTTCTTTGCTTAATCGGTTCATAAGTTTTGTAACCGACAATTTGACACTGTCGATATTGGCATAGGGCATAAATGACACGTAATCATTAAATGCTTTTCCAAATTCGGTTTCATCTTTAAGAGCTTTTTTAAAATCGCATTTATCCCAAAATCTAAGCACAATGTAACTTGTCTTGTCGGTCAATGATGGCAATGAGTCTGGCGCCATGGGATATTCAAACAACGTTTTAGGCAATTCGACTGTTTGAGCTGATATAGCAAATGTAGTCGTAAATGAAATTATGCTTAACCACTTATTTAGCTTCATGTTTTATGCTTTAGATTGGCATTGTTTTTGAAATGTCCTAATGCGTAGAACAAAATCGCAGCTATCGGACATGATATCCTTGCAAAGATACGCAAAGAAATGTGCTACACAAAATTTTAATTCAATATGTAGTGTGAAAGATATGAAAAGCAACACGAATTGATAAAAGCCTGATAACTTTTAGGCTTGATAATTGTTTTAGTGGTTATAATATGTAAGTATAATTAAGAAAGGTGATTATGAATTTCAACAACTTTACAATTAAGTCTCAGAATGCAATCCAAAAGGCTGTGGAAATAGCAAAATCTGCTGGGAATCAAGCGATTGAGCCGGTACATGTTTTGAAGGGAATCATGATTGAAGGAGAATCGTTGATGCAGTTTCTATTTCAAAAAGTTGGAGTCAACCACGTAAATATTGATGCAATCGTTCGAAATGAAATTTCTTCATTGCCAAAGGTTTCAGGAGGAGAACCTTATCTGAGCCGAGAATCCAATGAAGTTATGCAACGAGCCATTGAATTTTCAAAAAAGCATGGTGATGAGTATGTAACGGTGGAAGCTTTATTGATGGCATTGTTTATGACTAAAAACAATGCGTCACAAATATTGAAAGATGCCGGATTGACTGAAAAAGAATTGATGGCGGCTATCACTGAATTGCGCAAAGGCAAAAAGGCTACAGACCAAAATGCAGAAGAAACGTATAATGCTTTGAATAAATATGCAATCAATCTGAATGAACGTGCTCGGCAAGGTAAATTAGATCCTGTAATAGGGCGTGACGATGAGATACGCAGAGTGTTACAAATATTGAGTCGCCGAACAAAAAACAATCCCATGCTGATAGGAGAACCCGGAACCGGTAAAACTGCGGTGGCAGAAGGACTTGCACAACGCATTGTACGTGGAGATGTTCCTGAAAATTTGCGTAATAAGGTGATATATTCTCTTGACATGGGTGCGCTTGTCGCCGGGGCTAAATATAAAGGTGAATTTGAAGAGCGTTTAAAGGCTATAGTTAACGAGGTTACACAATCAGATGGTGATATTATACTTTTTATTGATGAAATTCATACGCTTGTCGGAGCCGGTAAGGGCGAAGGTGCTATGGATGCCGCCAATATATTAAAGCCGGCATTAGCTCGTGGAGAATTGAGAAGTATTGGTGCTACCACGCTTGATGAGTATCAAAAATATTTTGAGAAAGACAAAGCTCTTGAGCGACGTTTTCAGAAGGTTATGATTGACGAGCCTGATGAAATGAGCGCTATATCAATTCTGCGTGGATTGAAAGAACGATATGAAAACCATCACAAAGTGCGTATTCTTGATGAAGCAATAATTGCATCGGTTCAATTATCAGAACGTTATATTACCGACCGCTTTCTTCCCGATAAGGCTATTGATCTGATTGACGAAGCTGCTGCTAAGTTGAGACTTGAAATGGATTCGGTGCCACAGGCTCTTGATGAGATTACTCGCAAGATTTCCCAACTGGAAATTGAGCGAGAAGCAATTAAGCGTGAAGATGATAAAGATAAACTTAGAGTTATCGAAAGAGAATTGGCTGATTTGCGTGATGTTGAGAATGATTTTAAAGCTCAATGGCAGGCTCAGAAGGCTCTAATAAATACGATTCAGCAAAATAAGATTGATATCGAACAACTTAATTTTGAAGCAGAACGAGCAGAACGAGAGGGTGATTATGCCAAAGTGGCAGAGATTCGTTATTCCAAAGTTCTTGACAAGAAAAAGGAAATTGACAATATACAAGCTCAGTTGATGGAAATGAAAGGGGACCGGTCTCTTATAAAAGAAGAAGTTGATGCCGATGACATTGCTGAAATTGTATCGCGTTGGACCGGTATCCCTATTACTAAGATGGTGCAGAGTGAAAAGGAAAAACTTTTATTGCTTGAGTCGGAACTTCACCGTAGAGTGGTAGGGCAGGATGAGGCTATCAGCGCAATTGCAGATGCTGTTCGTCGTAGTCGTGCCGGGCTTAACGACCCACGCCGCCCGATTGGTTCATTTATCTTTCTTGGCACTACCGGAGTTGGAAAAACCGAATTGGCAAAGGCTCTGGCCGAATATCTGTTTGATGATGAAAACATGATGACACGCATTGATATGAGTGAATATCAAGAGAAGCACACTGTGTCGCGTCTGGTTGGTGCTCCTCCGGGATATGTCGGTTATGACGAAGGGGGACAATTGACTGAAGCCGTGCGACGTAAACCCTATTCTGTAGTACTTTTTGACGAAATAGAAAAGGCTCATCCTGATGTTTTCAATATTCTATTACAAGTGCTTGATGATGGTCGGTTGACTGACAATAAAGGCCGTTTGGTTAATTTCAAGAACACTATAATCATAATGACGTCCAACATGGGATCGCAACTTATTCGTGAACGTTTTGCACAAATTAATGAGGTTAATCGAGAAAAGGTGATTGATTCAACTAAAAATGATGTGCTTGAAATGTTGAAACAGACAATTCGCCCTGAATTTCTTAACAGAATAGATGAGCTCATCATGTTCACGCCTTTAAATGAGGAAGAAATAGAACAAATAGTCAAAATACAAGTTGAGTCAATAAAAAAGATGCTTGCAAACAATGGCGTTATGCTCGATGTGACACCTACGGCTATAAAATTCTTAGCACAAGAAGGTTATGACCCGGAATTTGGGGCACGACCGGTGAAGCGTGTTATTCAAAGGTTGGTTTTGAATAGATTATCTAAAGATATTCTAGCACAAAAGGTTGACCGTAATAGTCAGATTGTAATAGATGTTATTGGTAATGATTTGATTTTTAAGAACTAAAAATACTTGTTTATAGCGAAGAAATAGTGGTAGGGCAATAATTACCCTACCGCTATTGTTATTTTTGTAGTATCTTTGTAAGAATTTATTTTGTTAGTGATTATGGCTGAAATAGATAAGATGCGAAATAGAGAATTGTATTATTTCTCTGACAAGGATATTGTAGCAAGTTGCGCTCATGCACGTAAATTATGTGCAATATTACGCTCTATAGATATAGACCATCCTCTATATCGGAAGACAATCAATGAATTGATTCCAGACATACCGCAATCCTCTATTGTTATGCCCCCGTTTATTTGTGACCATGGGCACGGTATTAAACTTGGTGAAAATGTGTTTGTGAATTATAATTGTGTAGCACTTGATAGTGCCTATATATACATTGGAGACAACACTAAAATTGGTCCAAACTGTCAATTTTACACACCTTCTCATCCGATTGATCCTATAGAGCGCAGAGAGCCAAAAGAAACAGCTTTCCCGATTACAATAGGTAAAGATTGTTGGTTGGGAGGAGGTGTCGTAGTATTGCCCGGTGTGACAATTGGCGATAGGTGTATAATTGGAGCGGGTAGTGTAGTTGTAAATGATATACCGTCAGATACCATGGCTGCCGGGAATCCCGCTATAGTGAAAAAATATTTGAATAAGTAATAATTTAGAAATATATAAATATCTTAAGTTTCGCAAGTGAATTTTAGCCCATCAGGCGGCGATCGCCAGTTTGT
>CAZLUB010000067.1:0-9693 GCA_964562595.1 uncultured Muribaculum sp.
ACTACTTCTTGTCTATTGAATTGTCTCAATGTTCTCTTTTGTGCTTCCGAATGTCTTTAGTTTATTTCTCAAAAGCGAGTGCAAAGTTATGCGATTTTATTGAATCATCCAAACTTTTTCTAAAATATTTTTTTAGGATCCAAATCAAATTTTGCCCAAAAAGCATGTTTTACAACATATTACACTTCCGAATACTTTATAACTTTAACTTTTGTTTACATTTTAAAATCCAAGATATTACTTCCGAATAAAGTTATCAACAGATAAATGTTATTAAACAAAAAACGATTAACTTTGAAAAGGCAATATAATCACATCTTAATTATACTCGCATGGAATCATTTATCCACCTACACGTACACACACAATATTCCGTTCTTGACGGACAAGCGTCAATTCCCGCACTCGTTGATAAAGCAATTAAAGATGGGATGCCGGGCATTGCCATCACCGATCATGGCAACATGTTTGGGATAAAAGAATTTTCCAATTACGTAAATAAAGTAAATGGAAAAATAAAAGGGAAAATAAAAGACGCCGAGGTGGCACTCCGTGAAGCAGAAAAAAACGGAGATACGACATCAGCTAATGAAACAAAGGCCGTAATCGAACAATTAAAAAACAGTTTTTTCAAGCCAATATTTGGATGTGAAATGTATGTTGCCAAACAGTCCTTACACGAACATGTTGACAAAAAAGACACCGGACGACACTTGGTAGTATTAGCAAAAAACAAAAAAGGCTACCACAATTTAATTAAAATTGTATCACAAGCATGGACGGAAGGTTTCTATTCTCGCCCTCGCACAGACAAACAAGCTCTCGAAGCACATAAAGAAGGGCTAATCATTTGCTCAGCATGCCTCGGAGGCGAAATACCACGCCTCATTCTCGCCGGAGACTTAGCTGAAGCCGAACGACAAGTCTTGTGGTACAAATCGACATTTGGCGACGATTACTATATCGAGTTGCAACGACACAAGACGTCTCTTCCCGGAGCAAACCAATCGGTATATGCCGACCAAGAAATAGTTAACACCGAATTGGTAAAAATTGCTCGCAAACACAATATCAAGTTAATTGCGACCAACGACGTCCACTTTGTTGACGAAGAAGATGCTGAAGCTCACGACCGTCTAATTTGCGTAAGTACCGGAAAATTGTTAAACGACGAGAAACGCATGCGCTACACCAAGCAAGAGTGGATGAAAACGCAAGCCGAAATGAACGAATTGTGGGCAGACATCCCAGAGGCTCTTAGAAATACCTTAGAGATACTTGACAAAGTTGTACCCTATAGTATCGACAATGCTCCCATCATGCCCAATTATGAAATACCAACTGATTTTGGCACGGAAGAAGAATACCGCAGTCGCATAACCGAAAAAGAACTATTTGACGAATTTACACAAGATGAAAATGGAAATGTTATACTCAGTGAAGCCGATGCCAACGATAAAATAAAAAAACTCGGAGGATACGACAAACTATACCGAATCAAGTTTGAAGCCGACTATTTAAAGAAACTCGCATATGAAGGTGCAAAACGGCGCTATGGCGACCCCTTAACCCCGGAACTTGACGAGCGCATCAAATTTGAACTTCACATCATGAAAACCATGGGATTTCCCGGTTACTTCCTCATTGTGCAAGATTTCATAAACGTAGCACGTAATCAATTGGGAGTAAGTGTCGGACCAGGACGTGGTTCTGCGGCTGGTAGCGCTGTCGCTTATTGTCTTGGGATAACTCAAATTGACCCAATCAAGTATGACCTACTGTTTGAGCGTTTTCTAAATCCTGACCGCATATCTTTACCGGATATCGATATCGATTTTGACGATGACGGTCGTGCCGACGTACTAAAATACGTCACCGAAAAATATGGGGAAAAGAAAGTCGCACACATCATCACATACGGGACAATGGCAGCGAAATCTGCCATCAAAGATGTTGCTAGAGTAGAAAATCTGCCATTACCAGAAAGCGACCGACTCACCAAACTCATCCCCAAACGTATGCCGGAAGTTAACGGAAAAGAATTGAAACAGACGCTTAAAAACTGCTATGACTACATCAATGAGTTTAAAGATGAATTACAAAGCAACAACCCCCTAATACGCGAAACACTTAAATACGCAAAAGAGTTGGAAGGCAATGTGCGCAACACTGGTGTTCATGCTTGCGGTGTAATTATATGTCGCGACGACATCACTGATTGGGTACCGGTCAGCACTGCAACCGACAAGGACAACACAAAATTGTTGGTAACTCAATTTGAAGGTCGCGTCATTGAAGAAACCGGATTGATAAAAATGGACTTTCTCGGATTGAAAACTCTTTCAATAATTAAGGAAGCCATCAAGAACATTGAATTGACCACCGGAGAAAAAATAGACATCGACAATATACCAATCGATGACCCCAAGACCTATCAACTTTATTGCCAAGGCAAAACTACGGGAACATTCCAATTTGAATCGGCCGGAATGCAAAAATACCTACGCGAGTTGCAGCCTTCGACTTTCGAAGACTTGATTGCCATGAACGCCCTATATCGACCGGGCCCCATGGAGTACATACCCGATTTTATTGCACGCAAGCATGGACGCTCCCCAATCGTTTACGACATTCCCATCATGGAGGAATACCTCAAAGACACTTACGGAATCACTGTATACCAAGAGCAAGTGATGTTATTGTCTCGCCTACTTGCCAATTTCACTCGCGGAGAAAGCGATACACTGCGAAAAGCGATGGGCAAGAAATTGATTGACAAAATGAATCATCTTAAGGGAAAATTTCTTGAAGGCGGACAAAAGAACGGACACGCCCCACAAGTTCTCGAGAAAATATGGTCTGATTGGGAAAAATTTGCCTCTTATGCATTCAATAAGAGCCATGCAACATGCTACTCTTGGGTTGCCTTCCAAACAGCCTACCTCAAAGCAAACTATCCGGCCGAATACATGGCTGCGGTGTTAAGTCGCAACCTATCCGACATCACCAAGTTGACAGGATTCATGGATGAATGCAAGTCGATGCACATAAGTGTAAAAGGGCCTGACGTGAATGAATCGTTTGCAACATTTGGTGTCAATAAAAAAGGCGACATCCGCTTCGGTCTTGCAGCAATAAAAGGGATCGGCGTAAACGTAGTAAATGACATACTTAAAGCACGCTCCGAAGGTGGTCCGTTCTCATCGATATATGACTTTGTTGAACGCGTTGACAAAGCATCGCTCAACCGACGTGTAGTCGACAACCTTGCCATGGCCGGGGCGTTTGATTGTTTTGAAGAAATCAAACGCGAAGATTTCTGCGAGAAAAATAGTCGCGACGAAACGTTTACCGAGCAACTCCTGCGCTATGCACAAAATTATCAAAATGAGAAGAATCGTCAAGACAATTCTTTGTTTGGAGATTTTGAGGACGATTCAATCAATAAAGCAGGTAGACCTTCCATCAAACCGGCAGTTCCCAAATCCAACGCCGAGCGCCTCAACGAAGAACGTGAATTAGTGGGGATGTACCTATCTGCTCATCCTCTCGATCCATTCTATATGGAACTTAATCATGGGTGCTCGACCACGATAAAAGGATTTGCAGAAACCGAAGCTGTCGATGGAAAAGAAATCTCATTTGGAGGCATGGTTGAGTCATTTAAGAAATTGCCCACAAAAAACGGCAGCTATTTTGGCATTTTGAAGATTGAAGATTTTACCGGTTCTACCGAATTAAGACTTTTCGGTAAGCAATATCTCGACTTTCACAACTACGATACTCCTGGGATGCCCATTATAATTTATGGCAAGTATCAAGCACGCAAATATAAAACAGACGAATTGGAATTTGTAATCACTCAAATAAGAATGCTCCATGAGGTAAAAAATTCATTAATCAGAGGTATTCAGATAAATATCGCCTCAAAAAACTTGACGAAAAATTTCTATGATGTATTATCAGATTTCATACAACCCACATCAGGCAATGAAAATATTGGTCATTTGACATTTAATATTTTTGATCCGGAACTTAATCGCAACATTAGTTTATCGGCCGGAGTAAAGATTTCCATTACGCGAAAACTTATTGAAACATTTGATGAAATGGAATTAGATTATACAATATTGCGTAATTAAAAGTATTGCATAATCAGCCAATCTTGATTAAATTTGTAGATAGAATAAATATTATATAAAAATATAACGCAACAATAATTATGGCAATTCAATTTACCGACCAAAATGTAAAAGAAATCATTGCATCGGGCAAGCCCGTAGTAATTGACTTTTGGGCTACTTGGTGTGGCCCATGCATGCGCATGTCTCCTATTATCAATGAACTCGCTAATCAATACGGTGACAGTGTTGCAATAGGGAAATATAACATTGATGAAGAAACCGAATTAGCTCAAGAGCACCGCATCATGTCGATTCCGACGATAATCATCTTCAACAAAGGACAGCAAGTTGAGCGACTTGCCGGTTCTCAATCAAAGAGTGCACTTGAAGAAAAAATAAACAAACTTCTTTAAGAACAACAAGTCCATTAAAAACACGGGCTGACCTTTGGGGTCAGCCCGTGTTTTTAATGGAAATATCACCAATCGCTCTATTATAAAAAAGTGATGCAACTGCCGGCTATCGTTTGGCAATTGCATCACCATTATTCTCACACGTTTATTATTTGCGATATGATTCTTTTACAAAATCAGCATTAAGCAAATAATCTGCGCTCTGTTGCATAGCTTCTAGCATAGTAGGAGCATTTATCGCCTCCACTTCAACGATAATATTTTCTAGACCTGCAACTTCAGCATTTTTGAAAATAGCATCGAAACCGACCATACCACTTTGGCCAATTTCCTTATCGTCTTTTATGTGAAGAGTAGCAAAGCGTCCCGGATACTTTTTGAAATAAGCTACCGGACTTGCATTGCCAACAACTGCCCAATAAACGTCCATTTGGAAATGCACATACTGAGGATCGGTATTTTCTATCATGTAATCATACATTACCTGATCTTCTACACGTTCAAACTCATAGGCATGGTTGTGATATCCATATTTCAATCCGGCTTCTGCACATTTTTTACCGATAGCATTATGATAATCACACCAAACTTTAAGCTCCTTCAACGTTGAAGGACGTGGTTGAGCCGGAGTTACAATATACTCCATACCTGCAGCTTTATGTGCCGCAATACATTCGTCCCACCACTTCATCACTTCAGTAAAGTCGCCGGTTGCCACTTCTTCTCCTGACAAACCACGAGATGCATGTGAAGAAAGTACTTTAAGCCCCGCTTTCTCCACCGCAGCTTTAAATTCTTCTGGTGACACACCATAGAACTTGCCATCGCCATAGAATGCAGTTTCAACTGCCGTATATCCCATTTGAGCAAGGCTATTTAACACCGAGTCTTGATTTTCCGCAAAACGTTCGGGATTACCCACTAAATCACGCACTGAATAAAGTTGAACAGCGATGTCTTTTTTGGGTTGAGCCGATTCGGCAGCCTCGGTAGATGCGCAAGCGCCTAACATCAACGCAGCGCCTATAAATGCGAATGAAAATAAATATTTCATATTATTTTACATTAATCCATTATCTTTATGCGAACGTTGCGAACCCATACATTATCACCATGATCTTGGAATCCTATGTAGCCTTCATGCTTTTCACCGCCGCAATTATTGAGCAATTCAAATGCCAAAGGCCATTTATCCTTGCTAAATTTGCTTGCTTGAAGCATATCGGTCCATTGGTCTGTCCACAAATGATATTCTACTACATTTTCACCATTTTGTCCATGAACGACAGTACCTTTATAAACCATAATTTTAGCCGTATTCCATTCACCAAAAGGCTTCTGGTTTTGAGGCACTGCTGGTATCATGTCATAAAGAGATGCTGATTGACGGTTATTATCTTTTCCAAGTTTAGCATCAGGGTGATTGGCATTATCAAGCAATTGATATTCTGGAGAAGATATGTAAATAGGTTCATAACGAACGCCACCATCTTCAGTTGGGGTAGTTACTTCTTGAGCCAAATAGAACACTCCTGAGTTTCCACCTTTTGAAATCTTCCACTCAAACTCTAATTCAAAGTTTTTAAATTTGTGAGCAAAAATGATGTCACCACCGTCACCATGCTGACCTTCTCCGTCACCGGTTCCATTAAATTTAATGCAGCCATCTTCTACTGTCCAGCGTCCTGGCACATCTTCACGACCGTAACCTCTCCAGCCATTGAATGTCTTTCCGTCAAACAACACGATGTATCCATCCTTGTCAACCGGAAACGCACTCAAATCTACTTGAGGATTTTCGACTACATTATATGCCGGAGTTTCTACCACTTCAGCTTCAACAGTCTCTGTTGCTTGTGTTTGTTTATTTTGACCGCCACAAGACACCAAGCCAAACGACATAGCGACTGCGACCACATAAATAAAATTCTTTTTCATTTTTATTTTTTAATTTGTTATTATTCTTAATTTGGCATTTCGGGAAGAGTCCAACCATCACGATAAGTGTGCTTAATCATCTCTGCAGCAAACTCACGAGCATTTACAGGCTCAGTCCATGTCTTGTTAAATGTTGGATGTCCATCATGGATTTCAAAACCATCCTTAATAACGGTTCTGATTGTTGCATCGGCAGGAATATTGGTAAAGCGCATATTCTCACCATCCCAATGCAATTCCTGATTCAAACTCTGCAGACGAACTGCAATCACACCCATAACTACCATTTCATTAAACGGACCTGCTTCAGAGAAGTCTGATGCACTTGGCACACGGTTGTCGGGATCTTCCTTACATGCGCGCACCCAGTCTTGTTGGTGATTTAAAGTAATCTCACGGCACATATTGGGAACTTGAGGAACTCTGCCTGAGAGCAAATATGGACGTTCTCCATAGCAACCACAAATCAAAGTATCTTTTGTTCCATAGAAAATCACTGCACCACCGGCATAGTTCAAGTTTACTCCATCGGGCAATCCTTTGGGACGCTCAGGTAGCAAACCTCCATCATACCAATACAAGTCGACTTCAGGCATACCAACCTTTGGCATATTATCACGAGCAGGGAAAGTCAACTTGATAGATTGTGCTTGCGGACAAGATTCTGAGAGCAATAAGGTTGAAGAACCTTGCACTTTGGTTGGATAGCCAAGTTTAAGAGCTTTAAATGCAGGATGTAGTATATGACATGCCATATCTCCTAATGCACCTGTACCAAAATCCCACCATCCACGATGGTTCCAAGGGTGGTAAATCGGGTTGTAGGGTCGCATAGGTGCCGGACCAATGAACGCATCCCAATTAAGAGTTGATGGAATTTCGGGAGTTGCTTCCGGACGAGAAAGACCTTGTGGCCAAATTGGACGGTCTGTAAAAGCTTCAACACGTGTCACTTCTCCAATTTCACCATTCCAAATCCAGTTACACATTGTGCGAACACCTTGGCCCGATGCTCCTTGGTTACCCATTTGGGTTGCCACACGATGCTTAGCAGCGAGTTTGGTCAACAAACGAGATTCGTATACCGAGTGAGTCAATGGTTTCTCACAATAAACGTGCTTTCCTGCAGCCAATGCTTGTGCACACACGATTGCATGCGTATGGTCGGCTGTTGCACATACAACGGCGTCACACTCATCAAGCATTTCAGCAAACATCTTGCGGAAATCATTGTAACGTTTAGCCTTTGGATAACGCTCAAACACATGAGCTGCATATTTCCAGTCTACGTCACAGAGTCCGATGATATCTTCAGTCTCGAGATCACGCAACACAGCAGCACCACGACCACCGATACCAACTGCAAGAATCTTCAATTTGCCTTCTTTTACTTTTTTCTTCTTGTTTTTCTTTTCTGCACCAAACACAGCTCCCGGGGTCAATGATAGACCGATAGCTGCAGCCGTTCCAGTCTTAAGGAACGATCTTCTTGACATTTCTTTTCCCATGGTTTATTCTGTTTATTTATAAAATAAAGTGTTATTTGTCTTTATTTACAGGCACATCAGCATTGATGTCTTTTTCAATCTCATTCATGCCTTCCTTGAAAGTCCTAACGCCTTTGCCAATACCTCTCATCAGTTCGGGTATCTTCTTACCTCCAAATAGAAGCAATACGACAAGGACAATCAACAATATTTCTGGCATTCCTAAGCCACCTAAAATCAATATACTCATATATTTATTATATTTTAATGTTAGTTTTCTTTTTCAATAAGCCATATCCTTCCGACATCTGCATCCGACGTTGGTAAATCTCGTCAATTGTCGACAATTGACCAATTGCCGGTAAATCATGCGTTCGCGAGTCATCAAGCATGCGCCAAGAATATTCTGAAGCTATTGCCGCGTCTCTAAAACTTGGCAATGTCTCATCCCGCTTGCCGGTAAGTATTGAAGTTGCCATTTTTTCACATAATACATCTGCATTTTTCCCACCATACGGCTTTTCTATAATCTCAGTCAGATTTACACCTCGAATATCGACTTTAGCAACTTTAAAGTCATGTGTCATTCTGACAAGCCCTTTTGTTCCTATCAATTCGATATACGAATTATGTGTTTGGTCTTTTGACAACTGCCCATAAACAAATCC
The DNA here is from genome assembly GCA_964562595.1 of uncultured Muribaculum sp. Classification (GTDB taxonomy): domain Bacteria; phylum Bacteroidota; class Bacteroidia; order Bacteroidales; family Muribaculaceae; genus Muribaculum. Next base: position 8,631 of record CAZLUB010000067.1, read on the forward strand.
CTGCGTAATGTCATACACAATTCCATTTTCGAAAGTGCCATGACATTGCAACCACCAAGGATCTTTATAGCTCCACATCCTGACAGCTTGAGCATGCCCCGTCTTAAACTCTGACTGAGCAATACAACGCGCCACATCGACATAATGCATCCCACAATCGTGAAATGCCGGGCCCTCATATTCATGTCCCTCCCCGGGAATCAAACCCGGTGTCAGATGACAGACTCTGATTATAGCCAGTTCGCCGATTTCACCCGATGCTACGACATCTTTCATTGTCGCCACATACCATGAATTGCGCATAAACAAATCAACCGTAGTTATCAATTCCGTTGCTTCGACAGCTTTCACCATTGCCCATTCTTCTTCCACAGTAGTTGCCAATGGTTTCTCTGCAATTATATGCTTCCCGGCTTCAACGGCTTTTAAAATTTGAGCCACTCTTACATCAGCCAACGTAAACAAGCCGACAACCTGCACATCTGCATCTGAATAAATTATTGTATCATCATCAACAATCTTAGCGTCTGGGACCAATTGAGATGCTCGTAACCGAGCATCACTTGAACTGTCACATATATATGCAACATCCCACAGCTCGCTTTGCAACATCGCGCGAATAAACATCTCGCCCATGCGACCAAAGCCGATTAGCCCGATTTTTATTTTATTCATTACGTCTAAGAAACTTATTAGTCCTATTTCGGCTGGATATAAATAAAACGATTGGGATTAAATTTTCCATTAAATTATTACACAAAATTTAAACACCCACACGTTTATCTAAATCTCAATTTTTTAAACATATAAATCTTTCGCAATTTACATAAAAAATATTAATTAGACAAGAGACAATAAAAAAGCTAGTTACCACGACGAAAATAACGCACAGCATATATCACAGTCTATTTTTAGCATAATAAGCCCAACAAAACGACAAAAGCCCTGTGATTATCACAGGGCCTCCATCTATGCGGAAAGACAGGGATTCGAACCCTGGGTACCCGTAAGGGTACAACGGTTTTCGAGACCGTCCCGATCGACCACTCCGGCATCTTTCCAA
>CAZLUB010000068.1:0-8067 GCA_964562595.1 uncultured Muribaculum sp.
TATCGCTAATCACCAAATTTTCAACTACTTATATTTCATCGAACTCACGTTATTTTACAAAGTAAAGTAATCAAATAATCACAAATAACACAATACAATGAGAACCAAATACAACCGTGTGCTATTGAAGTTGAGCGGGGAGTCGTTGCAAGGAGCCCAAGGTTACGGCATTGACACGATTCGCCTCAATCAATATGCCTCCCAGATTAAAGAAATAGCAGAGACGGGCGTAGAAATTGCTATAGTTATAGGCGGTGGTAATATTTTTAGAGGACTGTCGGGTGCCTCAAAAGGTTTTGACCGAGTAAAAGGAGACCAAATGGGGATGCTTGCCACGGTCATAAATTCTTTGGCATTGAGCTCTGCTCTTGAAGCTACCGGGCAATCGGCAAAAGTTTTCACTGCAATCAACATGTTTCCGGTTGGTGAACATTATAGTAAATGGAAAGCTATTGAGGCTCTTAAAAATGGCTGTGTGGCGATTATCGCAGGAGGGACAGGCAATCCATTTTTTACAACCGACACCGGCTCGGCTTTGCGCGGAATCGAAGTAGAAGCAGATGTTATGCTTAAGGGTACACGAGTCGATGGCATTTATACCGCCGATCCGGAGAAAGATCCAACAGCTACAAAATTTTCAGAGATAACCTATGATGAGGTATATACGAGAGGACTTAAAGTGATGGATCTTACTGCCACCGCATTGTGTAAAGAAAACAATCTGCCCATCATTGTGTTTGACATGGATACAGAGGGCAACTTGAAAAAGGTTATGAATGGGGACGACATTGGTACGCTTGTACACAATTAAAAGTCATGAATAACACAATGAATGGAATAATAAAATCATATTGGGAATAAAATCTTGTCAACTGACATTTTAGGTTTACATATAATTGCATAACTAAATAAAATGCTCTATTTTTGTTTACATTAATTGTGATATTAAATTTAAAAACTAAAGATATATGACCGACGTTAAGACTTATCTCGACCCTGCTGAAGAAAAGATGGAAATGGCCGTTGCTTATCTCGACGAGTCATTGGCTCACATTCGCGCAGGAAAGGCTAATCCCAAAATTCTGGATGGCATACGTGTTGAATATTATGGTAGTGCAGTACCGTTGTCAAATGTTGCCAACGTAAGTGTCCCTGATGCGCGTACCATAACCATAACGCCGTGGGAAAAGCCGATGTTTAAGGAAATTGAAAAAGCCATTATAAATTCAGATCTTGGCATCACTCCGGAGAATAATGGCGAAATCATACGTTTATCAATACCTCCATTGACAGAGGAACGCCGTAAAAACCTTGTAAAGCAATCTAAAGCGGAAGCGGAAAATGCAAAAGTGTCGGTGCGCAATGCTCGCCGAGATGCAATCGATGGCTTGAAGAAAGCAGTAAAGCAGGGTATGCCCGAGGATGTAGAAAAAGATGCTGAAGTTAAGGCTCAGAAACTACATGACAAGTATATGAAAAAAATAGACGATTTGTTTGTGGCAAAGGAGAAAGAAATCCTCACAGTGTAAAATAAGATAATATAAAAACTGCAGTGGTTGTACGCCGATAACGGAGTGCAACCACTATAGTTTTGTGCTCAAACAAACGATGCTTGTTATCCGTTATAACAAGTAGGTCAATAAAAAATAATCATTACATTTGTGTCATGATAGCAGTGTGGGCTAAATATCGTGAAAATTATGTGGCAATAATCAAGCTTGGCATACCCATCCTTATAAGCCAACTGGGTGTGATTGTAGTTGGTTTTGCCGATAACATTATGGTTGGTCAATATTCAACCGAGGCATTGGCTTCGGCTTCATTTGTCAACAACGTGTTTAATGCGGCCGCGTTTGCTATAATGGGATTTTCTTACGGTCTGACACCTCTCATTGGTGCTTTGTTTTCGCAGGGACGTAAGGCTTCAATCGGCTCTCTGATACGAAATGGCTTAGTGACAAATATTGCCTTTTCTTTACTGGTGGCAACAATCATGGGCATATTGTATCTTAATGTAGGACGACTTGGGCAACCCGAAGAATTGATGCCTCTAATCAGGCCTTATTTTCTTATTGTTTTGGCCGGCCTTGTACCTACTGCAATATTCAATGTCTTTGCACAATGGTTGTTTGCCATAAACAAGACAGCACTGCCCATGTGGATAATGTTGCTATCAAATGCAGTCAATATTATTGGCAATTGGGTGCTTATTTATGGCAATTGTGGGTTTCCGGAGCTTGGCCTTGTCGGAGCCGGAATCAGCACGCTTTTTTCACGAGTGCTTGGAGCTGTTATAGTAATAGGTGCATTCTTATGTAATAAGCAATTTCGGGAATATCGCAATGGTTGTTTTAATAGTGGCATGTCATTGGCTACTTTTTCGTTAATTAATCGCACGTCTTGGCCGGTAGCATTGCAGATGACATTTGAGTCCGGGTCTTTCTCCATTGCGGCAGTGATGTCGGGATGGCTTGGAACTGTAAGTCTTGCGGCATATCAAATAATTGTTATTGTCGGAACGCTCGGATTTTGCATTTATTACAGCATGGGAAGTGCTTTGTCGGTTCTTGTAGCTAATGCATCGGGGCTTGACGACAAGGTCGGGATGCGACGCATGGCATTTGCCGGGTATCATATAATATTGACATTGGCTACTATGTCATCATTGATATTTGTGTTATTTGGCGATGCGTTGATTGGAGTTTTTTCAGATGATAAAGTGGTGGTGAGTGCTACAATCACATTGTTAGTCCCATTAGTGCTTTATCAGTATGGTGATGCTACTCAGATTGCATTTGCCAATGCATTGCGGGGAACGTCGAGAGTGATGCCTATGTTGTGGATAGCCTTTGTTAGTTATATGGTTATAGGCATTCCGGTGACGTATTTAATGGGTTTTACGTTTGGACTTGGCACTTATGGCATTATTCTGAGTTTTTCGGCAAGCCTTTTTATTGCGGCATTCTTGTTTCTATATTATTTCTTAAGAGCCACGCGACGATTATGACCGGCTCTTTCATGGTATATCGACCAGAAGGCGCAAATAAAATATACTCCCGACAAGATCCATAGCATAGTGTAGGAATGTGAGCATTTTGAGATGTCTGTTCCGATGCAATTGAGTTGTACAAATCCTTCGATACCCCAAGTTGACGGTATTAAACTTCCTAAAATGCTCCATAGAGGCGGCATGGCGTAGCGAGGCCACGTTATGCCCGAAAGAAACAAAAATATTACCGAAGAAAATACTATCATTAAGAATACGGATTCGCGTTCATATATAATTCGTTGTAATGCTAATCCGGCCATGGATGTTGCTATCAGCATGGGTAAAATTAATACAATGGCATCAGATAGAGAAGATAGACATGGCAGATCAAACATTATTGGGATGTAATGTAAACAGAAAATTGACATAGGGAAATATATGGTAAGGTAACACAGAGTCTTCCCGGCTATTGTGGATATAATCGGTAGTTGAGTTGACTTAATGCCAATGGTGTTTCGTCGGTTTTCTCGGCTACCGAGCATCGCGATGCCTAATATGAGGCTTTGTTGTAATATAAGTACAAGAATAGCCGGCATTGCGAACGAGGCAAACCCTTGAGACGGATTCCCGATAATTATCGATTGAGTTTCAACCGGCGGCGACATCTGGAGATCGTTTATGGAGGCCAAGTCACGATGTTGCAAAAAGGCATTTTCGGCCAGAATCACATTGGTTATTGATAATAGAATTTCTCGATAACGCAACATCAGGCTCATGTCGCAGTAATAAGGTATTGTTGCTTGGTTGCCACTATTTAACGACTCTCTATAGCTTGACGGAATTTCAATTATGCCGTAGCAACCATGAGATGCATACCATTGTTTAGCTTCAATCATGTTTGCCGCGTAGCCGATAACTTTTATGCCGGATGTGGCGTCAAGTTTTTGAACCAGTCGACGGCTGTCGCTTGAACGGCAGTTGTCAACAACAGCTATCGGAATTTCATTGGCAACTTCGGGATTATAAATAAGGGTGTATACCACAGGATAGCAGAGAGGTAGCATGAAAAAGAATATAAGTACGCCCATGTCGCTTCTTATTGTCAGAAATTCACGCTTCCATACGATGAAAATTGCGTATAGTCGATTTAATATAAAATGAATGGCTCTCATCATTTCATGGCAGGTAGGTAGGAGTAAGACAATGTTTCTTTAGACGACCTATCATACTTGACCCTGCTATCGGAAATAATAATAACGAGATGTAATTCCATTTGCTCCATGTGGCATCAAGTCCATTGAGCGCGACATCGGAGTAGATGAGAAAATAATGGCGAGCGGGTATTATATTGGAAAATATGGCGATTGAAGGGTACATGTTGTCAACCGGGAATGAAAATCCGCCTAACGAGAATGATAATACGCCTATCAACGATACAATCGATAGCGCTAACCTTAGATTGGGAATAGCCCCGGCTATTAGTAATCCAAATCCCTGTGTTGCGGCAACCAGTAGCAACATTGATAAGATTATCATCAGTAGATTGCCATTCATCGGGAATGAATTATAGCCCCAGAGGATTGCTTGCATAAGAATTCCTACCGATGAGAATGCAATGAATTGAGGTATCATCTTTCCGGCAATGGCCACTATTATCGAGCCTTTGGCTTGTTGCAACCAAGTCACCGAAGTCCCATGCTTTATCTCTGAGAGCAATGTATAAACTGTTACAAGTAGAATGGCGAGTTGCAACATGCATGGTGCAAATGAATTGGTGAGATATATGGGATAGCTTGCCCATGGGTTGCCAATCAAGTGCTCCTGTGTCGTTATCGGTTGTAGAAATGTGTTGGCTTTATAATCTTCGATACCTATGTCGGTCAATGCGTTTTTAATGATTGCCCCCGATGTGGTAATGGCCGATGTCGTGAGAGTTTTATAGGAAAGGGTGCCCGGTATGAAATAAGACATGTTGCAGTGGTAGGTAATCATCGGTTTCCGGCCTCCGATGGCATCTCGCTGGAAATTTTCGGGAATCGTGTATGTGGCAAACACTTTTCCTTGTTCCATGAGAGAGTATGCATCGGTCGGGCTTGACAGTCGATATGCTACGTCGATTAATTGAGAAGAATTAAGGTTTTGTATTATGCGTCGTGACAGTGGCGAATTGTCCATGTCGACAATGGCCGATGGAACTTTGATCGGTAGCCCTTGATGCATCAAGTCGATGAAAAACAAGCATGTGCCAAGTGGCAATAAAAATATCATTGCCAACAATAGCCGGCTTTGAGTAAGTTGTTTAACTCCGGCTTGAATTGATCTTGTCAATCGATTGTTCATGCTATTTATCTCCGGTAAATACTATGGTCATTCCCGGACGCAAGTTGGGAATGTCGGTTGTCGGTCGTGCTTTTACTTGAAAAGTACGGCTGTCCCATTGTCCGGAGGCTTTGGTGGCATGCCACACGGCATACGCACCTAAGTCTCTAATGAAATATACCTTAGCGGATGTTTCTTGGCGATTAAGTGCCGGAATCATAATTTTAATTTCATCTCCCATCGCAAAGTGGTTGAGATTTTCTTCACGGACGTTAAACGTAATCCATTTGTCATTAACTTTAAGTACATTCATGATTGGGGCGCCGAGTGCAATCAATTCGCCTTCGTTTGGGTAAATAATGTCAATCTGTCCATCGCACGGAGCTGTCAGATATTGATCTTGTAGCAGTGCCTCTATTTCCATTACTCCGCCATGAGCGACGTTTACCATGGCTAAAGCACTTGCCTTTTCCTGCGATCTTGCGCCCTCAAGAGCCAGGTCATATTGGCTTTTAACTGCATTTTCGGCCGCAGTTGCCGCTTTATAGGCAGCTTGGGCTTCATCACGTTTTTGTTGAGATACGACATTTTGGGAGTAAAGAGATTGCATGCGGTCAAAGGTCTTTTTTGCGATTTCAGCTGCGGCTATGGCTTGTTGCCACATATCGAAAGCCGATTGAACAACTTGTTTGCGAGTGCCTGCATCTACAATTTCGTTTTGTGCCATAGCTGCATTTTCTAATGCTTCGGCTTGAAATAGTTTGGCCTCGGCAAGAGAAGAATGTATATGTACCAGAGTGTCGCCTTTATTGACGAAGTCTCCTTCGGTCACATAAAAGTGTATAATTCGTCCGGGTAATTTACCGGAAATACGTATCGACGTAGCTTCGGCCTGTCCTTCTATGATCTCGGCTTCAGGCTTCATAAATAGAAAGCCGGCAATTGCCAATAATATGGTTGTTGCGATTATAATGGCTAACGGTATAATCAATGAGCGTTCACCGTCTTTAGGTCTTGGAGCTAAATTGAAATTATTGTTGTTCATTGTGGGATTACTTGTCATATGATAAATATTGGGAATAATTAAGAGTGCCTAAAACTTTAGATAGGTAGACGTGACATAAATTCACGTCTATTTCAGCATCGATTTTCTCAGAACAAGCTTTCAACCAAGCGGTTTGGGCTTTCATAACTTCGTCGGTAGTCATGATGCCTTCTTTGAAACCGAGTTGTGCCTGACGTAAATTTTCGTGGGCTTTGTTGAGGTTGGATTTGGCGGAGTCTAAAACTTTAAATGATTCCTGGGCTTTAAAGGTTGCCTGTCTGACTTGTAATGCTATCTTTTCTTTAGCATCCTCTATTTGTAGTTTCATGATAGTAACGTCTGTGTCAGCCGACCGATATTTGTAAAAATCACCACCCCAGTGCCATAGCGGTATTTTTATGGAGGCTCCGATGGAGAATGCTCCATCAAATTGGCGTTTAAATCCATTGAATATGTTGGGATTGGAAAATGAATAAGTCCCTACAATAGCTATGTTGGGTAACATTTCTGCCATGGCTGCCAATTTTTTTTGAATAGAAATCTTTTCACCTAAATATAGTGATTGCAAATCCTGCCGGCGGGTATATATGTCATCAAGGGAGTTTTTGGCAGGTTCAAAGTTGTAGGGAGTTATATTGTTGTCGGTTTCATTTTCGAGAATCATAGATGTGTCAAGAGGAAGTCCGCATAGTTGAGCCAATGACATTCGCGACAACACCACTCCATTATCTACCTTGGTCAAATCGACATTGGCCTCATTGCGCCTTACTTCGACAGTAAGTAAGTCTGCTTTTGTCGCCACTCCTTCTTGGACCATTGCAGTAACATTGCGATGTAGCGTATCGAGCATGGCAACATAATTTTTGGCCAACTTAAGTTTGGCTTGTAATGAAACTACTTGCCAATAGGCTGCATCAACGGCATAAATAACATCTTCAGCGGCACTGTCATGTTGTGACCGCGCGATTTCTTCGGCGTAATGTGTAATCTTGTTCATTGCAACAATCTTACCTCCCATAAATATAGGTTGAGTGAGTGTCACGGCTCCAAAAAACACATGGTGAATGTTGTAGGTCATGCTTTCCTTGGGAATCAGAGCAACAGTCGAGGGGATGTATTGCCCGTTGGCGGTTTTTATAGGCTCCCCGGTCGAAGGATTGGTAACAAGATTAAATTCATAATTGCCTGTCGTGGCGTTAAATGTCTTTGTTGGCAACAATTTGTCAGATTCAAATATTGACAAATCTTTCTGGTTGTAAGTATATCCTCCGGCAAAGTCTATGGCCGGAAAATAAGCGGCAAAAGCCGCTTTGTGTTGATATTTGGCCGAGCGAATCTTCTCGTTGTGAATGCGTATGAGCTTGTTGTTGGCCAATGCCAGTCTGCGGCATGAGTCAAGTGAAATCGTTTCCTGTCCTGACATGCATAATGCAATTAACATTGCCAATGCTATCAATGCCAAACGCCATAGTACTCGTTGCCAAATATAGGGTGCTTTTACCATCTTTTCAACATTATAATCAGATTTGTTAATATAACCCATAACTTTATTATAAAGTTTGACATAGTATATCTAAAACTTGATGTTAAGAGAAATGTTTCTAATGGATTGAAATCCTTTTGAATACTTTTTTGTATATTCGCAAAAAATTAATTAAACTAAGAAGCTGTTTGAATTTTATTGAAAAATATTTTTATGTAAACGTATAATTTA
>CAZLUB010000069.1:0-7610 GCA_964562595.1 uncultured Muribaculum sp.
CTGATAATCAACGCCTTTATAATCAATAGTAATGTTTTGTAATTGTTGCTAATCGTGGGTCACTTGCCGATGCAGAATCGGGAGAATATGGAAGAGAGGATGTCTTGAGTTGTAATTGTGCCGGTTATTTCTCCGAGATGAATGAGCGTTTCGCGTATGTCTTGGGCTATAAAGTCCCCAGAGATGCCTGCTGTTAGTCCATCAATTGCTCGGGCAATGGAGTTGCCGGCATGGGTGAGAGCTTCGTAGTGTCGTGCATTTGTCACCATGATATCACCTGTCGTGTTTTGTCCTGTTTGTGTGGCAACAGAGAGCGCATGTTCGAGTTGGTCAATGCCAATTGCATTTTTTGCAGAGATTTCAACCATTGAGAAATCGTGAGACAATATATCGCCAAGTTTATTGCGCAGTGTTGAATTGTCTTGTGCGATGTCGCATTTGTTGATTGCGATTATTAGGTTTTGCTCTCTTGAGCAATGAGTAAGTATGTTGCTGGCGGTATTGGATATTTTATCAAAATCAGATGTAGCATCGATTACCCAAAGAATGATATGTGCATCTTCAATTTTGCTGATGGTGCGTTTGATGCCGAGAGCCTCGATCGTGTCGGTCGTTTCACGCAGTCCGGCAGTGTCGATAAATCTATATAGTGTGTCACCTATTTCGATAGTGTCTTCGATAGTGTCACGTGTAGTGCCATGAATATCGCTTACGATTGCACGTTCTTCATGTAGTAGGCAGTTGAGCAAGGTCGATTTACCGGCATTGGTTTCGCCGACAATAGCTACCGGAATACCATCTTTAATGGCTGATCCTGTAGCAAAAGTTGATGCAAGTTTTGTAACAACCTCGTGTATTTCTTTTGCTAAGTCAAGTAATTTTTTTCGCGAAGCAAATTCTACATCTTCTTCAGAAAAGTCCAACTCCAATTCGAGCAATGATGATAGCTCTAACAGTTGGTTGCGAAGAGAATCAAGCCGACGTGAAAAATCACCTCGCATCTGGCTCATGGCTATACGATTGGCTGCGCGTGACGATGATGCAATTACATCGGCTACAGCTTCAGCTTCGGCGAGGTCAATTCGTCCGGAAGCAAAAGCCCGGCGTGTAAATTCTCCGGCTGTAGCAATGCGACAACCTTTACGTACAAGCAAGTTGATTAGTTCGCGTTGTATCCATTTAGAGCCATGTACAGCCAGTTCTACAACGTCTTCACCGGTAAATGAGCGAGGTGATCGAAAAAGGGTCGCTACTGCTTGGTCTATGGCTTCACCATGTTCGTCAACTATTGTGCCGAGGTGGGCGGTATGACTTGTGGCTTTGTTTAGTGGTTTTCCTTGCCACACCTTGTCAGCAATGGCGATAGCTTCATTTCCGCTTATGCGAATCACAGCAATTCCGCCTATTCCGGGAGGTGTGGAGACGGCGCATATTGTATCGTTGTTTATCATTTCTGTTTAGGGGTTAATGTACTCCAGTAGTGGAACCGGCATTGAGATTCTATTTCATTTTCGATGCTGTCGGGTAGGGTTTGAAAAAAGTTGTGGCCTGTGATAAATTCCACGTTGTCAATTGTCGTAGCTGCATTTTGAAGTCCACCTTCAACGCGACCGTTATTCATGATAAATGCGATGCCTTTAGGCGGATTGGAGTATGGAGATACAATGACTTTGAAAAATCGTTTAGGTACAATGACTTGTGATTCTCCAATAGTTTCTGTGAGGTTGTCGGTCAAGATTGGGCCGGCTACGATTGTGATTGCACTATCACATTGTGCCCATGTGCGACATTTTTCCTCAAGGCGTTTCCATGCTCCACTGTTTAATGCACCTACTTGTGGGCATATATTGGTCATGTAAAATGACTGTTGCATTGCATTACGACTCCATTTCATGTCTCCAGCCGGAGCCATGTGCCCACGGTCGTAACCCGAGTAGGAGTAATCCCATGGATTGGCACATCCGTCAACACTTTCATCGCAGGCAAAGCTTTTGGCGCGGGGCTCATCTCCGAGCGATTCTTCAGCCGTAAGTTCCCATGCTACCCAATTAGGAATATGAAGTTCGGGATTGAATGAGATATTCATGCCTTCATAACATATTATTTTTTCAGGGATGCCATGTGCTGTAGCCACAACGTCAAGATGCTCTATATGTGAAGGTCCGTAATTTACTGTATAGTTACAGCCATTAAGATTCCGAGTGATAATAGTCAATATCCCGATAATCAGAGCCGACCAAATCAGGCTGATTATTTTGGTACGAATATTTATTTTATTTTGAGACTTGCGTTTGCGCGATTTCGCTTTTGTGGTTTTTCTTTTTGTTGTCATGGTGCAAAGTTAATGATTTTGTGTGGCAAAAATGCGAGGTTGTGAATATTCTGATTAATTTTGTTTAAAGTTGCAAAATCAAAACTATAAATAAAATTATTGTCAACATGGCTGATAATTATCTTGAGCGAAAAATGGAGGAGTATCAAGCTTCCAAAGGAGGCAAAAAACGAGTAATAAGACGAATGCCTACCGGCGCGCCTCGCGGAACAATTAATGTTAAGTTTGCTCCGTGTCGTGTTTATGTTACCGGAGGTGCACGAGGAATCGGTAGGGAAATAGTTGAGACTTTTATAAAAGCCGGCTGTCGTGTGGCATTTTGTGATGTTGATGACAAACAGGGTGCATTAACAGCCCAGGCAACCGGGGCTCAGTTTCATCCGGTCGATGTGCGTGATGTTAAGAGGCTTGAGGATAGCCTTACCCGTGTTGCTGAAGCATGGGGAGATATAGATGTTATAGTTAACAATGTGGGCGTAGGCAATTTTAAACCGTTGGTTGATACTACAGTTGAAGATTTTGACGATGTATTGGCGGTTAATCTGCGACCGGTATTTGTGACTGCTCGATGGATGGCATTGCGTAGACAATCAATGAGCGAAATGCCAAATTATGGGCGCATTATTAATTTGAGTTCAACACGTTATGTGATGAGCGAACCGAATACTATAGGTTATGCGGCATCAAAAGGCGGAGTATCTTCGTTGACTCATGCGTTGATGGCATCAATGTCGCCTTATAATGTAACGGTCAATTGTATTTCTCCCGGATGGATTGAATGTGAAAATTATGACACACTGACAGAGATTGACCATCTGCAACACCCATCCGGTCGAGTTGGTCGTCCGGCCGACATCGCGCGTGTTTGTCTATTCTTGGCCGCGCCTGATAACGATTTCATCAATGGAGAAAATATTGTGGTCGATGGAGGAATGACGCGCAAAATGATTTATGTGTAAGATTGAAATGTGTTATAATCGATAATAGGTTATTTTTTCGGTTTTGTTCCAGAAGAGCGATATGCCGGATAAAGTTTGCGAAGCAAATCCGGGCGTTTAAGTCGGTTGAGAGCTTTAGTTATTGATGCGCGTTGTGATGGGTCATACCAAAAGAAAAATTGGCGTTGAGCTGTTTTGTCTTCGTGGCGAGTCGCGCAGTAAACACGCTCTCCGGTGTAAGGATGATATCCCGAGTAATATATCTCGGTTGCCACAGTCATCGGTGTGGGTGTGAAATCCTGTACTTGTTCGAGATGCATGTTTAGGTTTTTAGTCTCTGCTGCCAATTCTGCCATGTCTATTTCGCGGCAACCCGGGTGTGATGAGATGAAATATGGTATTAGTTGTTGGCGCAGGGCATGACGCTCGTTAATGTTGTCAAATATACGTTTAAAATCGTAGTATAAGGCAAATGAAGGTTTACGCATGATGTCAAGCACATGTTGACAGGTATGCTCGGGAGCGACCTTTAATCTTCCCGATACGTGATGTCTAATCAATTCTTCATTGTATTGACGATTAATGCGGTCGATACGTTTATCTCTGGTCGTGTGCATCGATAGGTCGTAACGCACTCCCGAGCCGATAAATGATTTTTTTACCCCCGGCAGAGAGTCTACGGCATGATATATATCAAGGAGTGCGGAGTGGTCGTTATCAAGATTGGGGCAGAGAGTCGGGTGCAAGCACGATGGGCGCAAACATTTTTCACATATCGATAGATTTTTGCCTCCCATGCCATACATGTTGGCTGACGGCCCTCCAAGATCGCTTATGTAGCCTTTGAAATCTTCCATTTCTGTGACTTTTCGGGCTTCGCGTAATATCGATTCTTTGCTGCGTGATGCGATAAATTTACCTTGATGTGCCGATATGGTACAAAATGCACATCCCCCGAAACATCCTCGGTGTAAATTGATAGAATGTTTTATCATCTCCCAAGCCGGAATTGTTTTGCCTCGATAGCGAGGGTGGGGCAATCGAGTGTATGGGAGATCAAAAGAGGCGTCGATTTCTGCGGTTGTCATCGGAGGATGCATAGGGTTGATTTTGACAACGCGATTGGCGTGAGGTTGCCATATTGTTGCTCCGTGTCTACGATTTGATTGTTGTTCGACATGCTTGAAATTGGCCGATTGTCTGCGTTTGTCTGCAATACATACTTCGTAAGATGAGAGTATGATGTTATTTTCATCACTATTATCAGGACAACAGTCTTTAGATAACAATACGGCAGTTTGCATTACATCGGTTAGGGAGTCGATAGATTCTCCTGATGCAAGCCGGTCGGCTATTTCAATTATCGGTTTTTCCCCCATTCCGTAGACGAGTAAATCTATAGGCGCGTCAAGCAATATCGATGGTCGCAAACGATTTTGCCAATAGTCATAATGGCTTACTCTGCGTAATGAAGCCTCAATGCCACCGGCAATAATTGGAGTGTCGGGATAGAGGCGTCTCAATATTTCAGAGTACACTATTGTTGGATAGTCGGGGCGCATTCCATGTCGACCGTCAGGGGTGTAGGCATCATCACTTCGTCTGCGGCGTGCGGCAGTGTAGTGATTGACCATAGAGTCCATTGCGCCGGCCGATATGCCAAAAAACAACCGAGGTTTTCCCAATTTACGGAAGTCGCGTAAATCATCTTGCCAATTGGGTTGTGGCACAATAGCCACCTTCAGTCCATGGGCTTGAAGTGTTCGCCCGATAACAGCCGCGCCAAACGAAGGGTGGTCGACATAGGCATCTCCTGAAAAAATGATTACGTCGAGTTGTTCCCAACCGAGAGCTTTCACTTCCTTGGCTGATGTTGGCAACCATGCAGTTGTCGGGTATTTATATGTAGAGCATTGGGACATGGTGGTTATTGATTTATGTCTTTTAATCGTTCTTCCATTTTTAAAACTTCATCGCGTAGTCGTGCTGCTTCTAAGAAATCCATAGTTTTGGCAGCTTCAACCATTTGTAGTCTCAACCTGTTGATTGAGCGATGAAGTTCTTCCGCGTTCATATAGGGTATTACCGGGTCGGCTGCTATATCTACAGATGTGGAGAACTCTTGTATGTAGGGATTGGATGCTGTAGTGTGTCGTGATGAAGTAGAATTTGAAATTCCTATGGTTTGTTTTACCGACTTGGGCTTTTCATCTGAAGTATCGGTATTAAGCCCTACGAGTGCTTGGCGGGCTTTGATGATAGCTGTTGGAGTAATGCCATTTTTTTCATTATAAGCAAGCTGTATGGCTCGTCGGCGTTCTGTTTCTTCGATTGTAAGGCGCATAGACTCGGTGATTTTGTCGGCATACATGATGACTTTGCCGTTGAGATTTCGTGCGGCGCGTCCTACAGTCTGTGTCAGTGAGCGGTGGCTGCGCAAAAATCCCTCTTTGTCGGCATCAAGTATGGCAACCAACGACACTTCTGGAAGGTCAAGTCCTTCACGTAGCAGATTTACGCCTATGAGCACATCGTAAGTTCCGGCTCTCAATCCATCGAGTATCTTTACGCGGTCGAGTGTCTCTACGTCGCTATGTATATATGCTGCTTTGTAGTTGCGTCGCAACAAGTGATCATTTAGCTCTTCGGCCATGCGTTTAGTGAGAGTAGTGACAATCACTCGTTCGTCTATCTCGATGCGTTGTTGTATTTCTTCGAGCAGGTCGTCAATCTGATTGATTGAGGGCCTGACTGATATTTCAGGATCAAGAAGGCCGGTAGGGCGTATCAGTTGTTCTACAATGATGCCCTCGCTTTTCCCCAATTCATAATCGGCAGGAGTCGCACTGACGTATATGGTTTGATGTGTAAGTTCTTCAAACTCATTAAATTTAAGCGGACGATTGTCAAGCGCTGCCGGCAGACGGAATCCATACTCCACGAGATTCATTTTTCTTGCCACGTCTCCACCATACATTGCGCGTATCTGTGGTACAGTCACATGACTTTCATCGATGATGGTCAGATAATTTTCCGGGAAATAATCAAGTAGGCAGAATGGTCTGGTGCCGGGCTTACGTCCATCAAAATAGCGACTGTAATTTTCAATGCCAGAGCAGTGTCCGATTTCGCGTATCATTTCGATGTCGTAAGTGGTACGTTCGTAAAGACGTCGAGCTTCAAGCGGCTTGCCTTCGCGGTTGAAATATCCAACTTGTTCGCCGAGGTCGAGTTCCATTTGAGCGATAGCTTGACCTACGCGTTCTCGCGAAGTGACAAATATATTGGCCGGATAGATGTTAAAGCAATCGTGTGAGCCGAGAGAAGTCGCGTCTTCCGGGTGTAGGGTAGAGATTGATTCTATCTCGTCGCCCCAAAAGATAACTCTTACAATGATTTCTTCATAAGCCAATCTTATGTCGATCGTATCGCCTTTAACTCGGAAATTGCCACGTTGTAAGTCTATTTCATTGCGACTATATAGAGCATCGACAAGATTGCGTAAGAATACATTGCGTGCTAGTTTCTGCCCGACTTTTATGGCAACTACATTGCTGTGAAAGTCTTCAGGATTGCCTATTCCATATAAGCATGAAACCGATGATACAACGATTACGTCTTTGCGTCCGGAAAGTAATGCCGATACCGTAGCCAAACGCAGTTTGTCGATTTCGTTGTTAATCATCAAGTCTTTCTCGATGTATTTGTCGGTAGAGGGGATGTAGGCTTCGGGTTGGTAATAGTCGTAGTAACTTACAAAATATTCAACGGCATTATTGGGGAAGAACTGCTTAAATTCACTATAAAGTTGCGCGGCTAGTGTCTTATTGTGGCTCAATATGAGGGTAGGGCGGTTGACGCGTTCAATCACGTTTGCGATGGTGAATGTCTTTCCTGACCCTGTAACGCCAAGTAGAGTTTGAGCATTGGTGCCGCTATTTAAGCCATCGACAAGTTGTTCGATGGCTTGAGGTTGGTCGCCGGTAGGTGAGTACTGTGATTGCAACTTGAAATCCATAATCAGTCACACTCTAAGAGTTATCCTACGGCAAAGATACAACAATTACATGAATTTTCTTAAACTCGCCAAATGTTTAGTTCTGTCATGATAGCTCTGTAACAAGTTTTGGAATAGCAACATCCGCATTTGCCGGTCTGCCACTTACAGCTATAACACTTCCTGATGGATGCGATGTAATCGGGAATAACGCACTTTATGGTTGTTTAGATCTTACAGTGGTACAAATGTTGGGTAATATTGATATTATTGGAACATACGCATTCGCTAATTGCTCAAAATTATCGACAGTCACTACTGTCCACTAAAAATTGTGGACGAT
>CAZLUB010000070.1:0-612 GCA_964562595.1 uncultured Muribaculum sp.
CAAACTGGCGATCGCCGCCTGATGGGCTAAAATTCACTTGCGAAACTTAAGTAAATAAACTTAACACTTTTAGTATTAAACGCCAATAGGAAAATCATTTTTAAAAATTTACAAGTACTTCCATTAGACCAACATTTACAAAAAGTGTAAAAAAATTGCCCAAGGTATTGCTTCACAGCAAAACTCTTGGGCAATTTCACAGCTGAAAAAATATATTAGTCTAACATTTGCTAAATACTGACTACCTTTGTCAGGCCACCGACTTTGACTATATATACCCCTTGCGGCATAGTAACGGACATTGTTTCATCTATTGCTACATCAGCAAATATCTGTACTCCGTCTATCGTATAAATTGCAACTGTCATATTATTTGAAATACCGCTAATGTAAACATTATTGTTTATTACGGATATCTTACATTCATCATTATTGAATGTAATAATTCCAGAAAAAGCCGATATCACACATGTTGCTGACAAATTGCTTCCATCTGTTGTAGAGACTGTTATAGTTGCCACACCGGCTTTTAAGACTTTAACCAATCCATCTTCTACCGTTGCGACTCTATCATCTGACGATGACCAAACTACTGATGCATTTGTTGCATTA
>CAZLUB010000070.1:712-7355 GCA_964562595.1 uncultured Muribaculum sp.
TGCCGTAACAACACCGTCTTCTAGCGTTGCGACTCTATCATCTGACGATGACCAAACTACTGATGCATTTGTTGCATTAACAGGCAAGACTGTCGCTGTCAACGTAAACTCATCGCCTTCAGTGGCTTCTCGCTCAGTTATATCCAGAGTTATCGACGTTGCGAGCGTTGGAACAACCGTCACAACACATGTCGCCATTAGACTTGTTCCATCTGTAGTGCTAACTGTTATAACAGCTTCTCCTATTGATTTTGCCGTAACAACACCGTCTTCTAGCGTTGCGACTCTATCATCTGACGATGACCAAGCAACAATTTTGTTTGAAGCATCATCCGGCAATACAGTTACACCCAATTGTATTGATTCATCTACTTTAAGTTCAACTTCTGTATTATCCAAAATAATTTTTTCGGCATCGATAATCGGGTCTTTAACAACAATTTCTTTTGTCATAATTTTCCCGTTTGAGTTAGCAATCAATTTAAATGATGTTAAACCGAGCTGATTTTTAGATAGTTTCAAACTGCCATTAGAGATTTCTGCAGTCAATATGTTATCATCATTAACACTCTCAACATCTACTATAATTGCTGCATCAATATTATCTTTATCAGAAACTATATCAACCAACTTAAACTCTACTGTTTCACCAATATTAATAGTACACTCATCTTCAATCATAAATTGAGGAGCATAATCATCTGTAAATACCATCATGGCCGGATAGTCACTCCAATCTCCAATCGGAATATTAATCGGGGCTTCGATTTGTTCTCCCAACGAGTTAAATATCAATAAATACCATGGGCCATAACCACTGTTACTTGCCACCGGAACATAAACATTATCAGTCTCCGGATCGACACAAATTCCGCTATATATTGAATAATTAGGATCAATCTCCGATAAATCAACCAACACTCCTTCTTCCTGCTTATCAATATCATAATAACATATTTGAGGAGCGCCAACCTGTTCGAAAGTAGTATAGTCTGTATAATAAACATCACGCCATAAAATAACATTTCTGTTTTTTAAAGCTTGCATCATAGGTGTGCGCCAAGTTGCCCACGACACCGACACTTTATGTTCTAACTCAATACTTTCAATAGTCAATTCATAAGGATCTATTTTAACTAGCATATTAGTTTCCGGATTTTGGTCGTAAGAATAGTTCTCTGTTTGGCAAGTTGTAGTCCATAAGTTTCCGTCTTTTGAAAGAATCAAATCACCAAATGATCCGGCAAAAGACTCCGCCGAAATTATTGTCTCAATTTCGTCGCTTTCAGCATCGATAACCAATAATCCACGATTTTGTTGTGACGCAAATACTCGATTGCCTACGCGTATCATCGAACCTATTTGATTCCAATAGACATCATATTGATACCAACCACCATTAATTGTTTCTCCAGCTCCATACCCACACTGCGTACCTTCTATAAACTTTACAACTTCTTGGGTAACTAAATTTATCACAAAAATGCCATTAGATGTTCCCAAATAGCCTTTTGTTTCTGAAACTCCGCAAAATGCACGGCCATCATAGTTATGACCATCAGATGCCAATTCACTAAATATTTTCTGATTTTGTACTGATTGAGCATCTGCGATAGTCAACACACCTCCTCCATATGCTCCAGACTGCTTAGATGTAACATATACTTTATCTCCATATATTGTTGCATATTGAGATGTTTCTCCATAACCGACACCGTTGACTTGTTGAGATGCCGATATTTCACCAAAAGTCATCGTTTCTGGTGATAACCAAAACAAGCCACCGGAGGAAGAACCATACTGACCCTCTGTTAGCAAGAATGCCCCACTTGTAAATTGCGCAAAACATGAAAACGCAACGGCCATCTGAGCCATTAACCACGTAAATCTTTTCATTTTAAATTTTAATTAGTTAATTAATTTCTTATTTTTTAATTTTAAAAATTTGATTTCCTTGTTTTACTATATAAATACCATCAGTAGGATATAAGACTCTTAGCCCCTGAAGATTGTAATATTCTACATTCGACTGACTATCTATTTCCACGTCAGGCAATGTAGACATTGCAGCGTCGGGATGCAAATCTTCAGCACCACATATCTCTGTCGAACATTCGCCAATCCAACCGCAATATTGATTCACAGCACAATAAACTTTTATAAAATCAATACAATCCAACTCGACAGGATTACCATCCTCATCAACTGCCCAATCGATTTTAAATCCGGGGTCGGTATCATTAGGTTGGTTATCGGCATAACCCCAATCATAAAAATTTTGAACAAAATAAGACCCATTTCCACTTTGGTCATATCCATTTGCTTTCAATCGTGTACCTTCAAACAAAATCTCATCTTCTCCAATCCATTTCGGCCAATATGATTGTGTGTGATATGCATTACGCATCACATAGCCCGATTCTCCGATATTGTCATCCCAACCGATATAGGTACGATCAATAATATATTTATATTCAGAATCAGGATCTGCATTTACATCGCGGTCTGCATCAGGTTTGTAATAAGTTATCTTATATCCATGTATAGTTTCCGATTTATAATACTCGCTACCGGCAAGTTCATACCATTCATCATCCGGTACTCCATTCTCATTGCTGTCACAACTCACCATTACGATACCAGGTTCACTACTGCCACCACTTGATGCATTGTTTGCTTTAAAGGCGTTTCCATATATTTTAAAATCGTATTCTCCACGTAAATTCACTACCGGATGATCAAATCCAAATACAACGTATCCACCATAAGAGCCAAGTGATATCATTCCCGGATTTTTATCCCCACATATTTGCTCTTCCACTTTCTCTATAATTTCCGACTTACTATCACCCACTTCATATTCGGGCAGTTGATTAACAAATTGTCCCGGAGCCGGCAAAAAATCAAATACTTTAGAAATATACGGGCTATTAGCTTTACAAAGCAAAGCAAATGTCAGCCACAAAAGCGTTGTTACTGTTTTTTTCATATAATTATAATTTTGTAGTTAAATTTCCAACAAAAGCGAAATGCGCCGGAATATCTCCGGTTCTGACACTCCATTTAAGAATCCCCTCCTTGCTAAAGCAGTATAAAGTTCCCGGATTGACATAATTTTTAGCATCAGTTACATAGATATCTTTATTTATCGGATTTACTGCTATTCCATAAGGCATTTTAATTTTTGATATAGTCCCATCCATTATAAATGCGTCTGTAACAGGCTCTTTTAAGTTAACATCGACAATTGAATATGTAACATCGTAGGAAGATGTAATATGACTCCATCCGGCACTGACAACATATATAGAATCTCCCTGAATACACATATCCGAGACCGGCACATCAAGTGATGCGACCATGCGTTTCTTACGCAAATCGTAACAGTACAACATTGACGGAGTATCATAGTAATCACCCCTTGACGATATCCACAGACAACCATGACTATCAGCAATAACATATTGTAAATTCACCGCGACTTCTATTTTTTCAATCACCTGGAAAGATGCAATATCAATAACCGATATTGTATTTTCATAATTGGGAACCATATACCCACCAGAATTTGCCACATATATTTTTCCATCAATGATATCAAGTCCATCGGGTTGAAATCCGACCAAACATCGGTCTACGACTTTCAAAGTCGCAGTATCAACCTTTGCTACATATCCTATTTGTTCGTAATTGGGTTTAATTTCAACCGGTCCGGCATAAGATGTAACGTAAGCATAACCATTATGAAATTTTATATAGCGACAATTAGGTATATCCACTTGACCAATGCGCCGTGCAGTTGCCACATCCATAACCTCAATTTTATTAGAACAATTAATAACTGCATACAAACGATTGCCATAAACGGCTATATCATTACCTACATCTCCAAGTTCCTTTGGGACATCGGGATTGGCATTTCCATAAATATTACGAGTATAGGTTCCTGTTGTGCAATCATAATAATCCAATGTGCATTTATTGCTTCCCATATTTCCCTCATTAAGAAGATAAAAGCCCTTGACATCCTCATACTCAGGATTGTAGACAGTAAGCGTTTCCGGAATAAATATTTCATCATCGTGACGGCATGCGCCAACAGCTATGGTCAAAATTATCATAAGAATCAAATCTCTCATATTTGTAACTTTATTATGAATTTATAGTTGCGCCCCGGCATCGGGTAATTTCTGATTACATCGTAATACTGATTCAGCAAATTATTTATTTCCATTGTTGTCGTTATTGCAACATTTTTTATGCTGAATCTATAATTTATCGACATATCGTGGGTATACCAAGGTTGCTCATAGTTTGCTCTGATATTTGAAGAATTGTGATAACGCTCACCTACATAAATGAAGCTGTAGTTTAGTCCCCAATTTTCCCACTCGGTTTGAGCAATTACAGATCCGCTATGCCATGGTATATAAGCGATTTGCCCCTTATACGTTCCGGAAATTGGGTCATTATCGGTCGGATCGCTATAATCTTGCGACTTTTGATATGTGTAATTGAGGTTAAGATTTAGTTTTACATCATACATCAGGTTTAAATCGATTTGAGCATTAACATCTACACCTCTCACTTTTACTCTACCTATATTCATCATCATCCAACGATATTGCCCCGTCCCTTTTGGCACAGCAATAATCTTATCTGTGATATAATTATAGTAAACATCTGTTTTAAATGACACCCAATTAATTAATCCTTCAAATTGATCTGTATACTGAATACCAATATTATATTGATCCACAAATTCGGGTTTTAGATCGGCATTACCAATATCGGTATAATATAAATCATTAAACGTTGGCATGCGAAATATTCGCTTATAAAAAGCCTGTATATTAATTGGCAAACTACTTAATGGCCGATATGATACAAATAAAGCCGGAGTAACCTTATTATATCTACTTATCAATGTTGCAAGTTTATTAACTCCTGATTGAATTGAACTTTTATCTATTACAAATGTTCCCATCACACTTGCCATCGTTTTTAAACGCGAAATTTGATAACTTGCCGCTAATGCAGCATATACCGAGTGCCTAGTTGGAAATACAAAATTGGTCAGTGTCGCATCTAACGTATTCCACTGATAGTCTATAGATAGATTGACATCAAAATTATTTTTAATAGAGTATCTATTTGCCGTTGAGATATAGATCTCTTCTTGCCAAAATTTATTGTCAAGATACATTAATGTTGTGTCGGGATTAAGATAGCGCATATAATCTCTTGCATATTTGGCATTTAACATAAACTCATAATTACTACCTATTCGACGACGGAATCTCCCTTGAGCAAAAAAATTTCTATCCCACTGCCGTTGTGAATTTTTCCATACATTATTTACTATCGCACCGGGGATACCCTTCTCCGAATCATAATAATAGCATTTCAGATTATAATCACCCATATTAAATCGCCCAAACAGACCCGCTTCCAATCTTATTGACTCAATATCTCCATTGCGACGTGTTGCTGTAGTATCCCAAGCTAAAGAACCATCACTGAATACTTTTTTATATCGAAATTTGTATTTTCCATCGGCATTAATATATTCTGTATTTAATGATAAATTAACGTTATCACTTATTTTATACTCATATAATATTGACGGATTGACCAATCCAAATGAACCACCTCTAAATATAACTTTAACATTATGATTTTTTCCGTCGCTAAAAATAGGCTTGCGAGTTTGTAAATACAAAGTTCCTGCAGAACCAAAGTCTTTTGCCGGCTGAAAAGCATTGCTTTTCTGACCATTATACAATGATATAGCTTCAATGTTGTCTAATGAAAATTTTCCCAAATCAATCTGACCATTTTGAGCATTACCCAACTGTATTCCATCATAAAATACGCCCAAGTGATTTGAGCCCATACTGCGTATATCTACGGTCTTTATACCTCCAACACCACCATAATCTTTTATCTGTACTCCTGAAAAATAGCGCACTGCATCTGCTACTGAATGGCTATTAAGCGACTCAAGTTGCTTTCCTCTAAGAGTTCGCGATGGGATTACCGGTTCATTTGATTTTACAGCCTCGACAATTACATCCGGCAGTTGGCGGATAGAGTCAAGTTTATTTTCTCCCATTAAAACAAATGGGTGAACTAGCAACGATAAGATTATAAAACGTCTGACCATTTTGACATTAATTGTTACAAAATAGCCTTAAAAACACTATAGCAAAATGGGAAATTAGCCGTTACAAAATGGCTTATACGGATTTTAATCGCGTCACATAATACAGACGATTCAACTCCAATTATTCCAAAGCTCGTGCCTCGCAAGCTATTGAATATGTTATTTGTAATGGCAGGTCTTCTGACTTATCGCCATTATCGGCAGCCTTCCCAAGATGCATCGTCTCAGTGGCTAATAGAACGCCGATAATGCTGTTTTGCGACTTACAGCAGCGGGACTGTTCAGGACTTTCACCTGATTCCCTATTAAGCAGAGTTGCCTCGAGCAGGCTATCTGCACCAATTACTCGGCAAATTTAATAACTAAATTTAAATTTACAATAAGGTTTTACAAAATATTAAAAAAAATATAAGGCTCGACCTGTGAAGTGAACCCCAAAGTTTGGACAAAAAAACTTTGGGGTTTATTTTATGCGTA
>CAZLUB010000071.1:0-7072 GCA_964562595.1 uncultured Muribaculum sp.
GCTGCAAATTGATGCTTAACAAAATATTTGAATAATTTTCAAACAGCTTCTAAAAATCCCTTATGATAAAGAACCTTGAAAAATCGGCCATGTTAAGTCTGGCATGCACTACAATGTTAATCGGAGTATCATGTAACCCCTCGCATAATACTCTTACAGAAGAAGAAATCGCAGATGGCTGGCAGTTGCTCTTTGATGGCAAAACCCTTGATGGATGGAGAGACTATAATGGTGATAGTCTCACACAGCCGTGGCACGTTGTAGACGGATGTATTCAAGCAAAAGGAAATGGAGATGACCATTTGGGTTATATTGTTACAGATAAACAATATGATAACTTTATATTGGATTGGGATTGGAAATTGTCATATGGTGGAAATAGTGGAATGATATATCATGTTGTCGAAGACCCTTATTTCGGAGTCCCATACGTGACAGGCCCTGAATATCAGCTTATCGATGTCGAAGGCTGGGAAGAAACCAATGCGCCCACTAAGCTTGAAGAATGGCAGAAGATAGGTGTGGATTATGCCATGTATCTGCCCAACCCCGATTCTCTTTTTGTAAATCCACAAGGTGAATGGAATAATTCTCGCATTGTTTTTGACAATGGGCATGTGATTCACTATCTGAATGGACATAAACTGCTTGAGTTTGATGCGTGGACCGATGACTGGTTTGAACGTAAAAACAGTGGCAAATGGAGTATGGCTCCTGAATATGGACTGGCTCGTAGAGGTGTGATATGTCTGCAAGATCATGGCTATCCGGCTTCTTTCAGAAACATAAAAATCAAGGAACTGCCAAATAAAGTGGATAAAAGTAAAATTAATCTGTTCAATGGCAAAGATCTTAGCGGATGGGAAGTATATGGAACCGAATTGTGGTATGTGGATAGCGAAGGTAATATGGTATGTGAGAGTGGCCCTGATAAACAATATGGATATTTGGCAACTCGCGACTATTATAATGACTTTGACCTTACTATAGATTTCAAGCAACTTGCCAATGGCAATTCGGGAGTGTTTTTCCGCTCATTTGTCGAGCCTGACGCTAAAGTGCATGGTTGGCAATGTGAGGTCGCCCCTAAAAATTGTGACACTGCCGGAATTTATGAATCGTATGGACGAGGTTGGTTGGTTCAGATTCCTGATGATAAAGAGAAGTTCTTGAAACCCGGAGAATGGAACACCCTGCGTATTCGTGTTGAAGGAGACCATGTACAGACTTGGTTGAATGGTGAAGCAATGGCTGATTTTAATGATGAAAAAATTGGAACTGCTCAAGGTCGTATAGCTCTTCAGATTCACGATGGTGGAGGTATAAAAGTGTTGTGGCGTAACATCAAGGTGACTCGACTTTAATTGAAAATTTGCAATTATCTCGGATATGGGAATGAATAGAAGAAACTTCTTAAAAGCCGGAAGCGCATTGGCGTTATTTTCGATAGTCCCCAGCAAGGTTCTTGGCGGCCATAAGCATGTGGCTCCAAGTGATCAATTGACTAAGGGAATTATTGGGGTAGGTGGAATCGGAAGAAGCAGTTATCACTTTACAAGCGATGAACGATGTCGGCTTGTGTCGGTGTGTGATGTCGACCGAAATCATTTGCAGAAAGCTGTAGACATGGCTAAGTCTAAATTTGATGAAAACATAAAGGCTTATCATGATTTTCGCGATTTGATAAAAGATTCGGATGTCGATATAGTGCACATTGCGACTCCTCCTCATTGGCATGGTCTGATGGCTGTCGAGGCAGCTAAGGCCGGAAAGGACATCTGGTGTGAGAAACCGATGACACGCACCATTGGCGAAGGCAAACGGGTAGTTGAAGCAGTAAAGCAAAATGGGCGTATTTTCCGTTTAAACACATGGTTTCGTTTTACCGACCATTTTTATGGCTTGGGCACAACTGTCGAGCCTCTGAAAAAATTAGTTGATAGCGGATTGCTTGGCTGGCCTTTAAAAGTTACCATATCGGGAGCAACCGGATTTACGTGGAAGTTTTTCTGGGTAGGAAAAGAAAATTTAAAACCCGAACCGATTCCGGCCGAATTGGATTATGACATGTGGCTTGGTCCGGCTCAATACAAGCCTTACAATTCTCATCGAGTGCACTCTACCTTCCGTGGATATTGGGATTATGATGGAGGCGGATTGGGAGACATGGGGCAACATTACATTGACCCTGTACAATACATTCTTGGCAAAGATGACACTAATCCAATCAGAGTAGAAGTCGATGCTCCTCAGCAACACTCTGATGCGATAGGTATTTGGCGTAAAATAATTTATACTTATGAAGATGGGTGTCAAATAATATTGGAAGGCGAAGGATTTGAGAGTGGACAAAAGGTCCCATATATTGAAGGGCCTAATGGAAAGGTATTCAAAGGTTTTGAATGTGAACTTAATGGAAAATCGGTGCCTGACATTATGAATATCATAGCCGAACTGCCTGATCCCGAGCCGCAGAATACCGATTTTATCGAGTGTGTAAAAACACGAAAACTGTTTGCTCTAAATGAAATGAATGGTTTCCGCAGTTGTAATATTGTAAATATGGGGCTTTGTGCTTTGCGTTTGAATCGTACGTTGCATTTTGACCCCAAGACTCAGTTATTCATTAATGATGATGCGGCTAATCGACTTGTCGATCAGCCGATGAGGGCTCCTTGGAAACTTTGATTTTGTAACGCAGAAAAACTAAACGAGAATGAAAAAACTATTATTAATATTAGTTTTAGTATCTTTATTGCCATGTCGCATGGTGGCGCTACCCCAGACAACTCAAACATCTGCAACCCATATAGCAAATTCGCTGGAAAAACTTCCGGCATCAGACCGATTGGCTTTTGATGAAGCAATGGAAAGTTTGGCTTCAACCGGTGCCGATGGAATCGTGCAATTGGCAGGCATGCTTGTGGATGCAAAAAATGGTGAAAATGCAATTATAGAATACGCGTTTTATGGGCTTACATCATATGTGACCGCGCCATCTCATGATACAGCACGACCCCATGTCAGAGAAGGCTTGAAAGTGGCCATCGATAAATGTAGCAATAATGCCAATAAAGCTTTTTTGATGAGTATGTTGCAGCGTTGTGCTATAGGAGAGGATGCCAACTTCTTTGCTAAATATGTTAAACATGCTTACTTGGCTGATTGGGCAGTGAATGGTCTGGCTTATGTAGATGGGACTGATGATGTATTGCTTGAAATTATCAATCGAGATGGAGCCAATCGAGAGAAATTGGCATATGCCGCCGGAACAAAAAAACTTGGAGCAGCTGAGATGACATTGATTTCATGGTTGACTGATGCAGATGCCGCTACAGCGAAAGCTGTATATCATGCTCTAAGTTTGTTAGGCGGTTCAAAGTCATTAAATGTATTAAAAAAACAAGCAGAATCGGCCGGATATGAATACGTGCC
Source organism: uncultured Muribaculum sp. (assembly GCA_964562595.1). Taxonomy (GTDB): domain Bacteria; phylum Bacteroidota; class Bacteroidia; order Bacteroidales; family Muribaculaceae; genus Muribaculum. Next base: position 3,436 of record CAZLUB010000071.1, read on the forward strand.
CGAGACAGATGTTACGGCTGCTTATCTATGCTTAATCGGTCGATTATCGGCAATTGGGGATAAAGGTGCATACAAAGCCGCTAAGAACCTATTGAGTGAGACTGACAAATCTCATGTGCGTAGTGCCGCACTAAATGCGATTGTGGCTTTTGACGGAATGAAAGCTCATGACATCGTGTTGGAAGCAGTCAAAGACGATAATCGAGAATATCGTGTTAATGCATTACGACTATCCGAACAATTTGCCGATGATCAGTGGTATGCCGATGTCGCAAATATTTTAAAAAACGAGAAAAATGCTCAAGTTAAGATTGATATTCTTAATTGGTTGGGTGACAATCAAGTAGCTTCACAGGTTGAAGCAGTAGTGAGTTGTATGGAGTCGACAGAAAAAGAAATTGTTGTTGCATCTATTGGTGCCGTGAGTAAAATCGGAGGTAAGAAGGCTCTTGATGCTCTTATAACTCAGTTGGGAGGGGCAAATAATGATGAGGCAATTAGAGCATTATTGTCATTTAATGGAGATATAACAACGGGTGTATTGTCAGCCCTCGATGGAGACAAGCCGTCGAAAGTTGCCGCTTTAAAATTAGCATCCATGCGTAGTTTAGACGAAGCGGCCAACAAAGTGTTTGAAGAACTTAAATCACCGGATGACGAAATCGCGAGTGTGGCTTATCAAGCTCTTGCAGGTGTGGTTACAACGGACGATGTCGGTCGCATCTGTCTATTGTTTGAAAGTGATGGAGGACGTCACACGGTTGAGATACAACAAGCTCTTAAAGAAGCTTTAAAGCCTCTGCCGTCTGACAAGCAGCAGTCTGCAATAATGCCGGCATTAAGGAACTCAAACAATGTGTCATTGTATTATCCTATTTTGGCGCAAGTCGGGACATCGGAATCAATAGCCGAAATTATGAAAGGCTATAATGGGAATTATAAAAGCGAGGCGTTCTTGTCGCTCCTTAATGTTGACAATCCCGAAATGATAGAGATATTGTATGATATAGCAGTTAGTGATGTAGAACTTGCACAAAAAGCATTAAATCGGTATGCCGTATTGGTGTATTATTCTGACAATATTCCGGCTCGTAAATGTCAACTCTATAGCAGGGCTATGGAACTTGCTACTGATGCCGATGTGCAAAAACGTTTAATCAACATGCTTGGTGAAACATATACTTATCCTGCTTTTTTGTTGGTGGCAAAATATCTTGACGATAAAGCAACTGCAGAGACTGCGGCGCAGGCTGTAAGAACGATTATATCTAAAAATGCAACGACTTTTGGTGGAGAGACGGTGCGTAGAGCTCTTGAGAAATCAATGGCGATATTTAATGCTATTGATGATGTCGACGCCGGCTATGCTGTGGATGATATAAAAACGATTCTTCAAAAGATTCCCGATGCTGAATATAACGAGTCGGAATAATTAATGGCGGGAATAGATAAATCGTGATTATTAGCTAAATTTGCAATCAACAATAATACTATATTCATGCGACTTGTAATACAGCGAGTAAAGCGAGCTTCGGTAACAATCGATAATGAAATATATTCATCGATAGGGCAAGGATTGATGGTGCTTGTCGGAGTTGAAAACGGAGACACCGCAGAAGACATGAGATGGTTGGCGGCAAAGACAGTGGCTTTGCGTATATTTGATGACGAAAACGGGATTATGAATCGCTCGATAATAGACGTTGGCGGTGATGTCCTTGCAGTGAGTCAATTCACTCTTACGGCATCAACACGTAAAGGCAATCGTCCCAGCTATATCAGGGCGGCGGGGCATGATGTGGCAGTCCCTCTCTATGAGTCCTATTGCAACGCCGTAGAAGAATCTATCGGTCGTGGTGTGAAGCGGGGTATATTCGGAGCCGATATGAAGGTCGAGCTTGTCAACGACGGTCCGGTTACAATAATAATAGATTCGCGACTTAAAGAATGATGGATGCAGGCAATAAGCAATTAAGCATAAAAGAGGCTCAGACTGCTGTGGACCGGTGGATTAAGAGTTATGGTGTGAGATATTTTTCTCCGCTTACCAATATGGCAATTCTTGCAGAAGAGGTAGGCGAGGTGGCAAGGGTGATGGCTCGACGCTATGGCGACCAGTCGTTTAAGCATGGCGAGCAGGATACATTGGCTGATGAGTTGGCTGATGTCATGTGGGTAGTTATGGCTATTGCAAACCAATCGGGTATAGACTTGCAAGATGCATTTAACTATAACTTGCAGAAAAAAACGTTGCGTGATGCGACACGGCACATTAACAATCAAAAACTAAAAAAGTAACAATTAATAACCTATAAAATTAATAATTATGAGCGATAAATATCACGACACTGTTGCGGCATCGGAGGTGTGCGTCGACGATGTACAAGTGAAGGCCGCTGTTGAGAAAATACTCAATGACCATCTTGAAGAAAATAAAACTATAGACGTATATAAATTTTTATTCAACACCATTGATTTGACTACATTGTCGACAACTGATTCCAACAAATCGGTTATGGATTTCACAGAGAGAGTAAATGCTTTTGATGAAGAATATCCCGAACTTGACAATGTGGCTGCAATTTGTGTCTATCCCAACTTTGTTCAGGCGGTGAGAGCCGTGCTTGAGGTGTCAAGAGTCAATGTTGCCGCTGTGTCGGGGGCATTCCCTTCATCACAATCATTTCAAGAAGTTAAAATCGCCGAGACTGCTCTTGCCATTGATTCGGGAGCCGATGAAATAGATATTGTGTTTAATCTCGGTAATTACCTTGATGGCGATTGGGAGGCTGTCTGTGATGAAATAGCCGAACAAAAAGCAACTTGTAGAGATGGTCATTTGAAGGTAATATTAGAAACCGGAGCGTTGAAAACTGCAGAACACATACGCAATGCTTCCGTATTGTCTATTTACTCGGGTGCTGATTTTATAAAGACTTCAACCGGCAAGGTTTATCCCGGTGCTTCGCTTGAAGCTGCTTATGTAATGGCACAATGCATTAAAGAATACTATGACAAGACCGGAAACAAAGTAGGATTTAAAGCGGCCGGTGGAGTGGCTACGACAGAAGATGCTGTAAAATATTACACTATAATCAAGGAAGTGCTTGGACAAGAGTGGTTGACCAATGAACTATTCCGTATTGGAGCCAGTCGTCTTGCCAATAATTTGTTAAGTGACATTCTTGGACAGGAAACAAAGCATTTTTGACGGATAAAGGTTATATTGCATAGATAAAAATGTATTCCCGATTCTCTTTATACGCGAGGGTCGGGATTTTTTTATTATGCAATTATGGGGCACAAACTCTACGGAGACAAAATGCCAGAAGAATTAGGAATAGGATATGTGCTGAAAGACTTTATATAAAAGTTGTCGCATCTTGGTATAATGTTACTTTATGGAACAACCTAATTTGGATTGCATTTAGCGATGGAATATATTCTTGATATACGTTTCGTTTTCCAAAAAATTACACTTCGTTCAAAAATTGCTGAACGTTTCGATTTGCGGATTATGCAATTAAAAAAGGTCTTATCGGCTGATTGTTACAAAAATGGATGGGGTTGCTAATTTTAAGCACATACTGTCAAGATAGAAGTGCAACAAAATCCCCACCTTGCTCACGACTTTGAG
>CAZLUB010000072.1:0-6347 GCA_964562595.1 uncultured Muribaculum sp.
CAAACACTTTAGCCTTTTTTATTTACGTTATCTTTTACTTGCGAAACTTAAATTAGTAATGATACACTTAAAAAACATAAATAAAACATATCCCGGAGTCGTGCCTTTGCACGTGTTGAGGGGAATTAATCTCGATATAGAGAAAGGAGAATTAGTCTCCATTATGGGTGCGTCGGGGTCGGGCAAGTCAACGTTATTGAATATACTCGGGATCTTGGACTCGTATGACTCAGGAGAATATATTCTTGATGGTGTGGCTATACGTAATCTAACTGAAAACAAGGCAGCCGAATTAAGAAATCGTAAGATCGGTTTTGTTTTTCAGTCATTTAACTTGATTAATTATAAGAATGCTCTTGAAAATGTAGCATTACCATTGTTTTATCAAGGGGTGTCGCGGAAAAAACGCAATCTTATGGCTATGAAACAACTTGATAGAATGGGACTCGCCGATTGGGCACATCATTTGCCGAATGAATTGTCGGGAGGACAGAAACAGAGAGTTGCGATTGCCCGAGCTTTGATTACCAATCCGGCTATCATTTTGGCAGATGAGCCTACGGGAGCTCTTGATAGTAAAACATCAAGAGATGTGATAGGAATCATGCAACAATTAAATAAAGAAGGCATGACGATAGTGATTGTAACCCATGATCAAAGTGTGGGAGAAGCTACCAATCGTATAATAAAAATAAGTGACGGTGTAATTGTGTAATATCGGGTTGTATGTTTGACTTGCTTCGTGAAATAGTACAAACGTTTAGTAATAACAAATTGCGTACAACATTAACCGGCTTTGCTGTTGCATGGGGTATTTTTATGCTTATTGTGTTGCTTGGCATGTCTCGAGGTGTTTATAACTCGTTTAATGCAGGATTTATATCTCAAGGAGCTAATACAATGCAGATTTGGTCGGGTATAACATCAATGCCTTATGAAGGTTTGAAGGAAGGACGATATGTCCCGAGAAGACAAGATGATATGGAGGTTATATTGTCTCAAAATGCAAATGGAGTTGAGGCTGTTACAGCAGAGATAAATTCGAGTGGAGAAACCAACGTGTCGACGACTCGAGATTATATAAACAATGGGTATCTAGGAGTGTATCCTGATAAGGCAGTTGAACGTGCTATCGATGTGTCGTATGGGAGATTTATCAATAGCAAGGATATGGAACTTCGACGTAAGGTCATGGTTGTCAATTGCAAAAATGCAAAACTGTTATTTGGCAATATCGATAACGTGTTGGGACGACAAGTAGAGTGTAAGGGTTTGGCATTTACTATTGTAGGTATATATGAGCACGAATGGGATGAAACAAACTATATACCTTATACTACAGCTCAGATGCTCAATGCCTACAAAAAAGATGTTAACTCGATAACAGTTACAGCCAAAAATGTTACAACGCTCGAAGAAGGAGATGCTTTGGAAAGGGACATTCGTAGGACTCTTGGACGGAAAAACCATTTTAATCCTGAAGACCCTTCGGCTGTGTGGATTTGGAATAAATTTACCAACTATATTAAGATGAATGACGGTCTCTCGATGTTAAACATAGCAGTGTGGGTAATCGGATTTTTTACGATGTTGACCGGAATAGTAGGGGTGAGCAATATTATGTTTGTATCAGTGAAAGAACGTACACATGAGATAGGTATAAGGCGAGCAATCGGAGCCAAGCCTTTTAGTATCTTGTCACAAATAATACTTGAAAGTGTGCTGATAACGACTCTTTTTGGTTATATGGGTATATTTATAGGAATCTGTGTCACGGAATTGATGGCAAAGGTGTTTGCTGATGTTGAGTTTGTAAAAGACCCTACTGTAGATATAAGTATTGCTGTACAAGTGACAATAGTGTTGATTATAGCCGGGGCAATTGCCGGTATTTTTCCCGCAATGAAAGCATTGAAGGTAAGACCTGTAGAAGCATTACGCACAGAATAAATATGAAAACTACGATTTTTGACATAGAAAGTTGGAAAGAAATCGGTGTAACGCTTGCACGCAACAAGACACGCACCCTTTTAACAGCTTTTGGTATATTCTGGGGTACGGCTGTACTGGCTATGTTGTGGGGTGGCGCTAATGGATTTCAGGATCTGATGAGACGCAATTTTGATGGAATGGCTACAAATGCGATAATGCTCTCAGATAGACGTACGACAATGCCATACAAAGGATACAGAAAAGGGATGAGGTGGTCACTTGATATGACAGACTTGTATAATCTGCGTCGAGGTGTGTCGGAATTGTACATAGTTACACCTATAAACAATAAAAGTGGAGTAACAGTGGTGTATGGACGACATAATACCTCTACAACTATTCAAGGAATGGAACCGGATTTTCAGAAAGTGTTTATTCCGGTGATTTATGATGGACGTTTTATAAATGATGCCGATCAACGTGATGCTCGCAAAGTGTGCGTGATGGGTAGGCAGATTAAAGAGAAATTGTTTGGCTCGGAGTCTGCTATAGGACGTTTTGTGTCTATTAATAATATATATTATCGTGTGATAGGTGTTTGTGGACAAACCGCCGAAATGGTAACTATGGGAACAAGACTTGATGAGTCGGTACTGATTCCCAATTCTACAATGCGTAACACATTTCATTTTGGGAATGAAATAGATTATATGATGCTCCTTGTGAAAAATGGACACACTGCGATTGAAATAAAGGACAAAATAGTGCATGCCATTCGTAAAAATCATCCGATACATCCCGATGATGATCGTGCAATCAATTATTTTGATATATCTGAGCCGTTTTCGATAGTAAACAATCTGTTTTTGGGAATTGACTTGTTGGCTTTGTTTGTCGGATTTGGAACATTATTGGCGGGTATAGTGGGCGTTGGCAACATCATGTGGATTATTGTAAAAGAGCGAACGCAAGAAATCGGTATCAGGAGAGCCATTGGAGCCAGACCTAAAGATATAATTATTCAGGTTTTGTCAGAGAGTATGGTGTTGACTATGATTGCCGGCATCGCAGGTATATGTTTCGCTGTCGTGATTTTAGGGGCAGTACAGACAATGACTACCGATGATTTAGGAGTGCCGGGTTTCCAATTGGTATTTATCGATGCAATCGGCATATTGATGACATTTGCGATATTAGGAACAATCGCCGGTACAATTCCAGCATATAAAGCAATGCACATAAAGCCAATTGAGGCGTTAAATGATAAATAAAACAAAATCAGATACACATAATTAGTTATGAAAAAAGTGTTTAAATTATTGATGTGGTTAGCCGTAACCGTTGCTTTTATTGGAACATTTATTTACTTGTTAATCAATTCTCAAACTAAGGAAACGGTCTATGAAATTGTGAAGCCTATACAGTCGAGTATTTATAGAACCACAGTGTTGACCGGAAAGATTGAACCTCGTGACGAGATTGAGATTAAACCGCAGATTTCAGGAATTGTATCAGAAATCAATGTAGAAGCCGGTGATGAAGTGAAGGTAGGTGATGTAATTGCTAAAATCAAAGTAATACCTGATGAGTCACAACTATCGTCAGCGCAGAGCAGAGTGAAAGTCGCTCGTCTGTCGTTTGACTTGGCAGAGTCGTTGTATTTGCGCACTAAAGGTTTATATGACAAGAAATTTGTAAGCCGAGAGGAATATGAGCAGGCTCTTAACGAGTATGAACGTGCAAGAGAAGAAGTTGATGCGGCAGTAGATGCTTTATCAATTGTAAAGGATGGCATATCAAGCACCAATGCACAGCAGAGCAACACCTTGGTGAGAGCAACAATCGACGGCTTGATTCTTGAAGTCCCTGTGAAAGTCGGCAGCTCGGTAATTCAAGCCAATACGATGAATGACGGTACAACTGTAGCTACTATTGCTGATATGAACAAACTGCAATTTATTGGCAAAGTTGATGAAACTGAAGTCGGATTGTTGAGGTCGGGAATGCCAATGTCGATAACGATTGGGGCACTACCCGGTATTGAGCCTTCAGCCGTAATTGAATATATTTCACCCAAGGCAACGGATGATAACGGCTCTAATACATTTGAATTGAAAGCTGCTATAGCAGTTCCCGATTCTGTTACATTGAGAGCCGGCTACAGTGCTAATGCCATAGTCGAATTGGAGTCGGTTGTCGATGTGTTGACGATTCCGGAGCGAGTTATCGAGTGGAGTGGTGACAGCACTTATGTGTATTGTCTGACATCGACCGACCCAAAACAAACATTTGAGCGTCGCAAAATAATTACAGGAATATCTGACGGGGTAAATATTCATGTGTTAGAAGGTCTAGACCGATCGGTAAAACTACGTGGTGTAGAAATTAAATAAGTATTAGGGCATGAAGCAATATATATTATTAGGCGCATTATTGTATGCTATAAGCGCAAATGCCGAGGTGTGGACTCTTGACAGTTGTATAAATTATGCAATTGAGCACAATATAAGCGTTAAGACACAAGGTGTCGAAGTGAGGTCATCGGAAATTAATGTAATTTCGGCAAAATCACAATTTCTACCGATGGTAAGTGCCTCTGCAGGCCAGTCGTGGAACTTTGGCAGAGGTTTGACCTCTGAAAATACTTATGCTAATCGTAACACATCATCTACTTCTTGGAATGCATCATTGAGTATCCCGATATTTAGCGGATTACAAAATATCCGACAATTGCGACAAGCAAAAGCCGGATTGCGAGCTGTAATTGAACAGCAAGAGGCAATTAAAGATAATATTGAGCTAAATGTCATAATGGCTTATTTGCAAGTGCTTTATTGCACTGAATTACATCAAGTGGCGTTGCATCAAGTAGATTTATCAAAATATCAATTATCGCTTCAAAAGGCATTGGTTGAAGCCGGTAAAATTCCAGAAATAGACATGCTTGAAGCTCAGTCGCAACTTGCTCAAGATGAATTGTCGGTGACTCAGGCCGAGAATAATCGTATTTTAGCCTTAGTTGATCTTGCGCAATTGTTGGAGCTTGATAGCATCGATGATTTTGAGATAAAACCGCTTAGTGACGATGCCAAAATGATGTATTCAGTAGATGATGTCTATCAAAATGCATTGGTATTTAATCATGCTATAAGGGCAGCGCGTTATAATGTAGATGCTACGGAAAAAGGCATAGCTTTGGCTCAGTCGGGGTATGTCCCAAAGTTGTCGTTCAGTGCCGGACTTGGAAGTAGCTATTACACGGTCACCGGCGTTGAGCATGCATCCTTTTCTAAACAAATGAAAGATAATTTCAATACTTATCTTGGCTTCTCTCTAAATATCCCTATCTTTGATGCACTCACTACACGAAATTCGGTAAAACGGGCAAGAGTTCAGCACATAGCCTCAAAATTGCAGTATGATGATGCAGAAAATCAATTATTCAAATCGATTCAACAAGCTTATCATCAAGCGGTAGCCGCAGAAAAAAAAGCAGCATCGTGTGTTATAGCAGAGGATGCTGCTATCAAAGCATTTGAGGCGATGACTGAAAAGTATGAAATGGGTCGTGCTACTCCGACCGAATATCAGCAAGCCAAGGTTAAGGCATTGATTGCAACAGAGGAACGTATCCAGGCTTTCTATGAGCAAATTTTGAGATTGCGCATCCTCGACTTTTATAATCGTAGATAACATGTTGATAACGTGAGGCCGATGAGGTTGTCGGCAAACTCATTTTTTATTACTTTTGTGCGCCTTTAATGCAAAATTGAATAATAATGAGTGACATAATCAAACTTTTGCCAGATTCGGTAGCTAACCAAATTGCAGCTGGCGAGGTGATTCAGCGACCGGCTTCGGTTGTGAAGGAGTTGGTAGAGAATGCTGTTGATGCCGGAGCGTCAGAGATTAAAATCATTTTGAAGGATGCCGGACGAACATTGATACAAGTAGTCGACAACGGTTGTGGCATGTCGGCAACTGATGCCCGACTGGCGTTTGAACGTCATTCGACATCAAAGATAACTGAAGCAGCCGATCTTTTTGCATTGCATACAATGGGTTTTAGAGGAGAGGCTTTAGCTTCGATTTGTGCCATAGCACAAGTGGAGTTGCGCACAATGAAACATGATGGCTCGGTTGGTACGCGTATTGTAATCAATGGTTCAAAAGTAGAATGTCAGGAGCCGGAAGCATGTGCGCCGGGAAGTAACATGATGGTGAAAAATCTGTTTTTCAATGTGCCGGCACGCAGGAAATTTCTAAAAAGCGATCATGTCGAGATGAACAATGTCTTGAGAGAGTTTGAGCGACTGGCGTTGGTCAATCCCGGCATTGAATTTTTGTTGATTCATAATGACTCCGTAGTCAGTCAATTGCTTAAAGGGTCGTTTAAGCAACGCATTATTGACTTG
>CAZLUB010000073.1:0-5658 GCA_964562595.1 uncultured Muribaculum sp.
GAACCAAGTTTATTTAATTTTTAATCGTCCACAATTTTTAGTGGACAGTAGTGAATTGATATAGATACTTAGTAGCACTTTGCAACGTGCGTTTGGTCAGATGTGCGTGCCTTTATGATGAACGGTGATGTGTGATCTATTCCTGTTACAACTATTTCGCACGAGTTTGGCTTGACGTGTTGTAATAGTCGTCCGGCAATGTCGTAAACTTCAACCTCGAGCAAAGGCGTGTGTGCTGATAGGTAAAAGCCACCAATTATGCTGTTAATGAATATACCATTGTCTGATGTTGTATTGACAATTTTAGATGAATTATTTAATGGCGTTTCAGTGGCATTGACTACTTCTCCGGAATGTCGGTCGAGAATAAGCCCGATTATTTTAACATTATTTTTGTCTTGTATCGTTTCTGGTAGGGTTGTGGTGTGGGTTGTGATTATAGGAGTGTGGCGATGTGTTCCTATTGGGAATGCTTCATTGTCGCCATCTAAAGACGGAAATACGTTTCTTGCTACGTTGGCAAATATGTAGTCCGTAATAGGGTCATCCATATTTTCCAAACCACCCATTGGTGTGTTGCCTTCGGAGAAGCCGTTGCTTTGAGCATATCCGGTAACTTTATCTTCAACGATGATGAATGATAAGCCAAAGCGGTCATCAACGATGTCTTTCCCTAATTCAGTGGTAGAGGTTACGGTTATTATATCATTCTCATCAATGTCAGCATCAATGCTTATTTTTCCTATAGCTCCCATATCTATGGCTCTATGAAGAAGTTCTTCGACATCGTAGTATGGGTCGCCGCAATGGTCGTATGAACGATTCATTACGCAATTGGGGACGCCGTCGATGAAGAACGGATATAAAAATTCCGCATAGTTGTCAACTGACATTGGGTCGTTCATGTGCACAGCCACATCAATAAACTTGTTGGGATTGGACTCATGAAGCAGTTGTAAACCATATTGTCCTCGGGGGCACCACATGCACCATGTACCTGTACCTTCTTCAATTAAAACCATTCGGTTGAAACATGTTAGGCTGTATTGATTAGATAAAACATCTTTGCCGTTGTCGGTGGAAATCGTAATAGTGTAGTCGATTGTGTCATCCAATTTTGCCGGTAAAAGATAGTCGAAAGTCGCGGTGTCGGTAGTGCCCGAAGGAATGACTACATCGCTTTTGTCGACTATATATGTTTGTCCGTTATATAGCAATTCAAGTTTATAACCTTCGATTGGTAAATATCCGGATGGTGTAATCTCGCAGCTTACTTCTACATTTCCCTCCGATGATACCGATTCGGGAGTGAGGTTGCGAAATGAGAAAGAATGAGGATGGGTATAAACTTTTATATCGTCAAGCATGAGTATGTTGCAGTTTGTACTGTTGTTTACAAATGCAATATATATATCTGAGCCGGTGTACGCCTCAAGAGAAAGTTCATGAGCCGACCAAGTTGAAGATTCTCCGGAAGTTTCGAAAATTGCATCGTCGGTAAAGTCTTGTGGGGTGTTGCCGGTAGTTGAAACATAAATCTGGTATCCGTCGGGATGAGCGGAATCAGAAGACTTGGCTATCCAAGAGAGGATGCTATGAGCATCATCAATGTGAATGGCTGAAGTTATAAGCCAATCGTCAGATTGGGCTTCAGTTGTATACCAAGAACCGCTTACTGCGACTGTATTTGTCGGCTCAGAAGACGAATCTTTATAAGTACACCAGCCGATACCTGTAGCAAGTCCATACTTTTTCATGCCTCGAGACGGTTCGTTCCCATCAAGGTCGTAGGCGGTAAAGCCAGAAGGCAATCCGCTTTCAAAATCGCATTCAAAAACTGTCTTCTGTGCTTTTAGTGCGTTGGCGGTCAGCAATAGCAGACCGCCAACGATTAATAGTGTTTTGTTCATACCGGAATTGGTCGTTTCGGTTTGATGATTTTTGTTCTTATTTCAAAATGAATTTATGTGATGTCGTTTTGTCATTGAAGGCAAAGGTCACGATATATATTCCGGTGGCCCAATTACTTGTGTCGATATTTTTTGTTTCGTTGTCGCTGTATATTGTGTGTCCGGCTATGTTCGTGATTGTTACTGATGATATACCTTCGGGGATGATAAGAATGTTGCCATTTAAAATAATATCGCAATCGTCATTTCCGACCTCTGATATGCTCGCTGTGAAACTTTTGTTTAGAACATCCGATAAAGTTTTTTCCGATATCTTGCCATTTTCATAAACTGCTTCTACGGCATATCGATAATCTCCGGCAGTGACTTTAGCCCATTCATAGTCGGTGTAATTGATTTCTTCTGATGTATAGCGATAAATTTCATTATCAGATGAGTCAACGAGAATTATGTTATAGTTTACTGATGGTGCATCTTTGCCGGCCAGCATCTTGCCACTATATGTTATGCGGAAGTTTTCTTCGTAATCCGGGCCTAAGTTTTCAACAAATTGCAACTCGGCAGCAATCGATAGGTCGTCGATATATGCATTGGTCTTAGGTAAAAATGGCTTTTCTGTAGAATTTTCAGCTGTGGCAATGCCGAGGTCGCCTTCATCAACGCTTAATCCGATAAAGCAGCCGTTGGGAGCATAAACTGGATTGGATAAAGTGTAAGGGGTCGTCTCGTACATCCAGTTTTCGGCATCGTCATCGCGGTAAAGTACTTCTGAAGTGACTTCTCCGTTTTCATTAAGCGCAAGTATTATTACGTTAACTGTTTCAAAATCGTTGTAGGTTAGCCAACTGAGTTTGTCGATAATCATCGGTTTGTAGCAAACGACACCAATTGGTGAGTTGGCATTGCCTTCTTCAGAGCCAAACATCGCCGATGTATATGAACTATGGTTTATTACCTCTGTATCTATACCCGGGGCGGCCCAAGATATGTTGGCGACCGTTTCGTCTTCATTAGAAGATGCCTGTACGGTAGCCGGAGCATAGATGCAGTCTGAAAGAGACAGTGTAGTCTGAGCTTCACCTCCCGATACGATAACGTCATTAGTTGCGTTTTCGTAGAAATCTTTTTGTGCAATTACTATATATGCGTCCTCGTGTTCGTAGACTGCTTCAAATTTTAATATTCCTTCGTTGTCGGTAATGCCGGAATATGTGTTGTATCCACTTACTGTAATCGCAACATTGGCAATTGGAGAGCCATATTCATTATTTACTGTTATGGTAAGAGGATATTCATTCCGTTTAACAACATCGAGTTCAACATTGGTTGTTTTTAATTCGGTTACGGTAGCAGTTGCAGGTACAGAAATATAGCCGAGTTTTTCGGTGATTAGGCTATAGGTGCCGGCAGGTACGTTGGCAATTTCAAATTCTCCATTGCTGTTGGTAACGGCAGTGAAGTCTGTGTCTGTGATGCTTACCTTTGCGCCTTCAATTACATTGTCGTTGTTATCCCACACACTTCCTCTAATGTTCCCATCGTGGTTTTCTGCAACTTCTATGCTTGATATCGCAAGCCAACGTCCATCATCGATGTTGCTGGTGCAACGCACGGCAACAGAATATTTGCCAGCTTCAATGTCAGAGAAATTTACACGATATTCACTAAGGATAACTTCTTCATTCTCGTCAAGTTGACCTTTTACGTCAAATGTTTCGCCTATTTTAATGGCTGTAGATAGGTCATAATTTTTCACAAGGTAGAATTCCATATTCTCAATAGTGTAAGCGCTGGCAGGTTTTGCCATTACAACCATCTTGTAGGCAGTATTTGCTGCAAATTCATATATTGGAGAAATGAGCCAGTCATTGGCATTTTCCTCCCATTCGGTTTCATAGAAGTAATAACCTTTTTCGTCGTAATAATTAAAACTCCAGAACCAATATACGCCATCGGCATTGGCGTCACCTATGCTCCACACGTATGATTGCTCTTCTTCAGTAAAATTGGCATTGAGTGGCAATTGTTGAGCCGGGCCGTTTACAATGTAAGCTGTATTTGTTACACCACCTACACCATCTGCATTGCTGACTTCGATTTGGTAACGGTAACGAGCCAAAGATGTGATAGTATTATCGGTAAAAGTAGTCTCTGATAAGTTTTCAGCTAAAACGGTATCATCGCTAATGCGTGTTACTTTGTAACGTATTGAGGCTGTTTCAAGATACCCTCCATTGACACCGGTAGTTGATGCCTCCCAAGCAATTTTTACTGCGTTTTCTCCTTCACGTGTGACTGATGTGATTGTTACCGGAGATGGAACGTCGCTACCTATAAATGCCGATGAACTTGATGCCATGCCGGCGCCTTCGGAGTTGTGCAATACAATTTTGTAAGTGTAAGTTCCTGATGCATCAAGATTGTCGGTGTAAGACATGCTTTCTCCAGGATTGGCTGTGGTTAACGTTGTCAGAAGTTCTCCGTTGCGGAATAATTCAATTTTATCTATAGTTGATAATGCTTCTCCGCTATGTGTCGTTGTTGGGTTGACCCAAGAAATTGTTGCTGTGAGTGCACCGCTTTCACCTGGGAGTATATTTAAATTGGAGATAGCTCCTGGGGCTCCTGGGGCACATGGGGTGTAAGGAATGTGTAATCCAATGACTTGTTCCAATCCCGTACGACCGATGTAACCTAACTCTGTACGAGTGCCGTTTGTAACGTCTACTTTATAAAGGATGCCGTAATCCCATGAATCACACATAGCCCAATATAGTTCACCCGTATTGCGGTCAAATTCCATAGATTGTCGGTTGAATGGATAGCAATTGAGATTATGTACTAGTGTTGGTGTTCCCGTAGCTTTGTCTATAGTATTTAGACCTCCGTCTTCATCAATGGTCCAAACAACTCCGTCTTGGTCAACAGCCAATGTGCGGTGATAAAGGCCCATGTTTGGGTTTATAATAGTTTGTTCTCCGGTCGTGAGATCGACTTTTCCAAATGCAGTACTCCAATTTGATTCATCGGAGATTGTGAGCATAAACATCGTATTGGTGGTATAGTCATAACTCATTTCGATTGCAGCTCGCACATTTTCGTTATACATGTAGTCGGCAACAAGGGTTGGTTCGCCGGTCTCCAAATCTATAGTATAGAGGCCTTTAGGCATCATAGCGAAAGTGAGCATGGCATAGTATGCATCGTTACCATAAGCACATGCAGTAGGCCACTCTTCGATAGCTTTCACGCGAGTCATTGTCCAAGGATCATCGCTGGTGAAATGTATCAATCCCGAAGTGTCATCGTTAACATTGGTTGAGAACCCATAGATTGTTATTCCGGAAGCTTCATTCAGTTGTTGTATGTTGGCATTGATGCGCTGTTGCGTAAGAGGTATTTGCTTATGGTTTTCTTTGGAAATTCGATTTGCTTGTAGCGTTGTTTGTGATGCAATGGATGGTGTTGCATTACGAGTCCAATTGAGTTGAGCATGTGTAGTCGGCATAAAAGTCAGTATTGACATGCATATACACAATAATTTTAGTAGAAATTTCTCTTTCATAGGAAGATAGATTGATGTTTAGTTTATTTAAAGAATTTATGAAAATGTTTTAGCAAAGATAGTAAAATTTTGGAATAATAACTTTGGGTAGGTAAAATATTTAAATAAGTAGTAAAATTGGCTTAATTTATTATTTAAGTTTCGCAAGTAAAAGATAACGTAAATAAAAAAGGCTAAAGTGTT
>CAZLUB010000074.1:0-5115 GCA_964562595.1 uncultured Muribaculum sp.
CTCAAAGTCGTGAGCAAGGTGGGGATTTTGTTGCACTTCTATCTTGACAGTATGCTTTTGCCCTAAATGAAAAATCGAAATAATATGTTGAATATTATTTAATTAAGGCAGTTGTGACATGGATGCTGTTATGTCGGTGTCTGATATTTCATGATTGACCAGGTCTCCGGCAATATATGAGTCGTAGGCCGCCATGTCTATTAGTCCGTGACCCGACAGGTTGAAAAGAATCACGGGCGAGCGACCTTCTTGTTTCGCTATTTTTGCTTCTCGGATGGTGGCGGCTATGGCGTGAGAACTTTCGGGAGCCGGGATGATGCCTTCGGCGCTAGCAAACAAGGTTGCTGCCGCAAATGTTTCTAATTGTGGAATGTCTACGGCTTCGACAAGCCCGTCGTGTTTTAATTGGCTGACCACAGCGCCTGCGCCGTGATAGCGAAGGCCACCGGCATGGATGTTGGCCGGAGTGAATTTATGCCCTAATGTCATCATCGGAATGAGTGGAGTGTATCCGGCTTCGTCGCCGAAATCATATTGATATACGCCTTTTGTCAATTTTGGGCATGATGAGGGCTCTGCTGCTATAAATCGAGTGGCCTTCCCATTTGCGAAATTGTTGCGCATAAATGGAAATGAGATGCCTGAAAAGTTGCTGCCACCGCCAAAACATCCGATTACGATGTCGGGGTACTCTCCGGCCATTTCCATTTGTTTTTCAGCTTCGAGTCCGATTATTGTTTGGTGTAGTGACACATGATTGAGTACGGAGCCGAGCGTGTACTTGCAATTTGGGGTGGATAGCGCAAGTTCGACGGCTTCGGATATGGCCATGCCGAGCGAGCCTTGATTGTTGGGCTGGTCGGTGAGCATTTTGCGTCCGGCTTTGGTGGACATTGATGGTGAAGCTATGACTTGCGCCCCGTAAGTCTGCATTATCGACCTGCGGTAGGGCTTTTGATGATAGCTTACTTTGACCATATATACAGCGAGCTCCAATCCAAAATGTTTTGCGGCGAGAGAAAGAGCTGCGCCCCATTGTCCGGCTCCTGTTTCGGTTGTGATGTTGGTGATTCCTTGCTTTTTACAATAGTAGGCCTGAGCTATCGCCGAGTTTAACTTATGGCTTCCAACGGGGCTTGTGCTTTCATTTTTGAAATATATGTGTGCGCTTGTGTCAAGGGCTTTTTCCAACCCTTTTGCTCTGACGAGCGGCGTCGGGTGCCATATGCGATATAAATCTCTGACTTCGTCGGGAATTTCAATCCATCTGTCGGTCGTGTTCATTTCTTGACGGGCAAGTTCTTCGGCGAATAATGGATATAGGTCTTCAACTTTCAAGCTCTCGCGTGTGGCTGGATTTAGTAATGGACGAGGCTTTGTTGGCATGTCTGCAACTATATTATACCATGCACGGGGTATGTCGTGTTCTAAAAGGATATACTTTTTTGATTCCATAACTGAATATTTATGCTGTGATTTATGATATATCGATGCAAATATAGTGATTTATAATTGCGAAATTGCATTTTGGGTCAATTATTTTATTGAATTCGAAATGAATGTACCAATAAATTGTCAGTATTGAATATTTATGCGTGTATTTTGGACCGTGTATACATAAATGTTGGGTAAATTATATAGCAGAATTGAGAGAATGAATCATGTGAAGCTATAATTTTGTGGCATACTTTTGCCGATAATAGGCCGCAATAAGTTATATAAATAAAGGATGCATCCGATGAAAGGTGCATCCTTATAATCAATAATAAGATTTTTTATGGAGTAGTATTTTCTATTTGATGCGTAGCACTTTGCCGATTTGCAACTTGGTCGATCGCCCCATGCCGTTGAGCCGTTGTATTGCGGATACACTTACGCCGTGGCGCGAGGCTATTTTGGAAAGCGTGTCGCCCTTGCGTACCTTGTATGTGACTTTGTCGCTGTTAGAGTTTTTATATTTGTTGGTTTTAGACTTAGACTCGGCTTGGGCTAAATATCTCTCTGATGATGGAGAGAAGTTGCGAGATTTCTGGTAGGTGTTTTTATCAAACGTATATTCGTCGGTGTGGGTTGTCTTGTTGGCGAAGTCAAAAATGGCTTCAGGATTGATGGCATAGCCCATGAAGCGCGTTTCGAAGTGGAGATGAGGCCCGGTAGAGCGTCCGGTGTTGCCTCCGAGGGCTATCGGGTCTCCGACTTTTACATCTTGGTCGGGCTTTACGAGGAATTTTGATAGATGCCCATAGACAGTTTCCAGACCATTGGTGTGGCGTATGACTACGTAGTAGCCATATCCGCGACGTTCGTAACGCGTGAGGCGTACGCGACCAGTGAAAGCTGCACGTATGGTGTCTCCTCTATGTAATCCGATATCGATGCCTTTGTGCATACGACGAAAGCGTCTACGATACCCATATCTCGAGGTTACGCGGCCTTCATGTGGGATGCAATATTGGCTGACGTCGATGACCTGTCGGTCGGGAACAACTGCATTTTTGTATGGGTTGACGCTTTGACTGTCCCAACCTTCGGTGTAGATGTCTATTTCCGGTTCTTCCTCTTCTTCGCGGAGCAGAATGTCTAAGTATTCTTGAGTCTCTTTGAGTTTGATTTGCTCGGAAATGTTTTCTTGAGATGCCATCAAATCTTCGTGCTCTGCATTATGAAGATCGGGCAATTTAAAACTTTGGCCGTTGACGGTGAGTAATGTCACAGTCAATAGCGAAAAAACGGTTAGTCTATGTATTTTATTTATGAGCATTTAATAGGCTTGTAGATGTTTTGTTCCGAAGAAACTGTTATTCCATCTCGTCGGGAGCGTAGAAAAAGCGAATGTTGCTTGGTGTATAATCAAATATTTCTTCTTTTTTGAAGAAACGAGCTAATTCGATTTGTCCATTTTCAACGCTGTCGGAAGCGTGGATAATGTTTTCCTGTCCACTCATCGAGAAATCTCCACGTATGGTGCCCGGCATGGCCTTGCGCCCGTTTGTGGCGCCGGTGAGTGTCCTGACTGTCTCTACTGCGTCTTTCCCTTCGATGCACATTACGATAACCGGAGTGGCCATCATCGATTGCAGTAAGTCGGGAAAAAATGCGCGGTCAACCAAATGGGCATAATGTTCACGGAGTATCGGCTCGCCGAGTTTCATCATTTTAATGCCGGTTATTACCAGCCCTTTACGTTGGAAGCGAGAAATGATGTTACCCACGATGCCTCGGTGTATTGCCGATGGTTTTATTATTACCAATGTTTGTTCCATGAAGTTATGTGCCATGATTCTAAATATTTATGTGTCAGTTTAAGGGTTTTGCAAAGTTATTCATTTTGTGAGGGTTAGAAAAGTATCAAACCGATAAATTTTGCTAAAAAAACTTTTAGAATGCGGTTTTTGTGAGTCTAATATGTTGATTGTCAATGAGATTTAGCGGAAATATGTTTTACAACACATATTGAAACCTTTGTTTGTCTAAATTTTGCAGGAAGAGAGATGAAATTCGTCAGTAAATTTATGGTTATTTAACAAATGGGGGGGGGTAAAAGTATCTTTTGTTTTAACTGTGCATAAAATTTTTATAAATCATAACTTATGTTTAAAAATTGTCGGAGCCGGATGTTGATAGCGGCTTTTTTGTGTTGCTCTGTTGCAGTTGATGCTCAGCAAGTTGATTATTCGGTCGTGTCAGTGCCCGAGGAGTCCGGTATGGAGTTTATGAAGATTACCAATTCAAGTGACTATGTGTGTATGCCCGAAGTGCGTAGAAGTGGCGACCGTATGGATTGGTTGTCCAATCGCATTCTTGATATATCGACTGACGGCAACACCATTGCGTATCTGTCGTTTCGCAACAATAGCACTAATATATTTCTAAAGGACTTGCGCTTACAGGGAGGTTCGGTGCAACGAACCAACCGTAGCGCAGTCATCGATTTCTCTTATTCGCCTGATGGCAAATATCTGTGTTTTTCTGAAATGCGGGGTGACAATGTTCAGATATTTCAGACCGATGCAGTCAATGGCTATGCATGCCGGCAGATAACGTCTGGGGCCAATGATTATTCGCCGGTGTATTCGGCCGATCAAAAACAGATATTTTTCTCTCGCATGGAGTCGCGAGGAGCAAGTGTGTGGAGCTATAATATAGACAATAATTTTCTTTCGAGTTTCTCTTCGGGAATGAATCCGTATCCGTTGAGCACAGAGCCGGCGTTGGTGTTGTCGCGGGCAAGTTCCAACGGACGTAGCGAAATATGGAAAATAAACTATGTTACCGGTGTGGAAGAGTGTATAGCCTCAGATGCCGAACGTAGTTTTACATCGCCCGTTGTGTCGCCCGACGGACGATGGATATTGTTTGTGGGAGACAATAGTCTGAAAGTCGGGACGGATGTTTATCGTAATACAGACTTGTTTGCCTGTCGCATAGATGGCTCGGCCTTTGTGCAACTTACATATCATGCGGCTGATGATCTCAGTCCGGTGTGGAGTAATGATGGCTATTTTATCTATTTCATATCACAGCGGGGCGATTCTGCAGGGGTGGCCAATATATGGAGAATGACTTTTAATGTTAACTAAATAAATTAATTGAAATGAAAAATCTCAAGTTCTTAACAGTTGCAGTGATGCTTACTGCTTCAACTGCCGCATTTGCACAATTTGCAAACACCAACGTAAATAATGCGTCATCGGGTCAGACTCGTTATGTCGATACCAATCCCTACGACCGATTGACAATCTCTTACAACCCATTGACTGTCGCTCCGGATCAGGACAATTTGGATAATGTCTCTTACAATGCTATCGCCATTGCATATACTCATGGGTTTAGCTTGTCACAGACTATGCCTTTGTTCTTGGAAACAGGAGTGAAATTAAACTATGGTTTTAAAACAGTGGATGGTGAATATGATGATATATATAACGAAGATGCTTCTTCCGCAGATGTAGAAACAAAGGTGACTATGTTTTATGCAAGTGTTCCGGTTAATTTGGCATATAGGTTTACTCTCGAAAACAGCGATGTGTCGATACAGCCGTTTATTGGGTTAAACTTAAAATATAACTTAAGTTTCGCAAGTGAATTTTAGCCCATCAGGCGGCGATCGCCAGT
>CAZLUB010000075.1:0-5091 GCA_964562595.1 uncultured Muribaculum sp.
GAAAATGAGTGAGCAAGGTGGGGATTTTGTTGCACTTCTATCTTGACAGTATGTTCTAAAACCAAAATATATAGAAATATTATCTTGATACATTAACTAACATTTTCAATCGATAAGTGTTATAAAAGTGGATTGATTAATAGATTAATATATAGAATCATGAAACCGTTTCACATCGTAATGGCTGTTGTCGGAGGAGCTGTCGCCGGCACAGCATTAGGGTTACTCCTCGCTCCAGAGAAAGGAGAGGACACTCGTAAAAGAATTGCAGAATATCTGCATTGTAAAGGGATAAAATTGAGCAAAGACAAGATGGATGAGCTTGTCGATGAAATTAAGAAGGAGGTTGAAAATTGATTTAAATTGTCGAATAATGAACAATGTTGGCGTGTTGTGTGCTTTCGTGGGTGGAGCCGTAGTAGGGGCAGGAGTGGCTTTGCTGTTTGCTCCTGAAAAAGGTGAAAATCTACGTTGCCGCATTAAGGAAGCACTTCGTAATCGTGGATTTTGTTGTTGTGAGCGAGAAATTGAGGCTTTGGTGGAAGAACTCACTCCCCGACAAAATAAATCGGAAGTTTGATACTGATAATCTTATGAGTCTGCCGATAATTTTATTGTCGGCAGACTTTATTGGGCAATTGATTAATGATAAAGCCGATCGGAATGAATAGCAGTGAATTAAAAGCCATTTGGATTGAAACTCGTGGATTGTTAAAATTATATTTTAATGATTTTAGAATGTTGTCG
Organism: uncultured Muribaculum sp.; assembly: GCA_964562595.1. GTDB lineage: Bacteria > Bacteroidota > Bacteroidia > Bacteroidales > Muribaculaceae > Muribaculum. Next base: position 748 of record CAZLUB010000075.1, read on the forward strand.
ACAGAAAAACTTACAGTACTGTTGGCAGCTGTTGCTCTTGTAGTAGTAATGTTGCTACTTGCTTCATGTGCGTTGCTGTTTTTATCTATTGCAATAGCTCAGTTCCTAATTTTGGCAGTCGGAGTACATTGGGGATATCTGATTATGGCTGTTTTTTACACAATTATGGCCATCTTAGTTTACATGTTACGAAAACCTTTGATCGAGACTCCGATAGCACGATTTTTGTCACATTTATTTCTTGAAGTTCCTGATCAAGGCGATAACAATGAGAACGTATGAAGCAGTTGAAATTTGGTGAAAAACACAGATGTCGTGGTATGACTCTTGATGAACTACGTTATTTAAGAGCATTAAACGGAGTCAGGATAGCGATTAAGCAACAACAACTTGTTGTGCGATGTCGAGAGAGTATGAGCGGTCTCGTCTCACAGCAGTCGGGCAAGGGATTATTATATAAAATGATGTCGGGGTTGTCGTGGCTCGACTATGCTTTGCTCGCATTTAAATTTGGTAGACGTATAGCTAGGACTTTGAAGCCATTTAGGTGACATGTCGTTGATATTGCGCAGACATCATTGCTATTGCAGTTTTAGAAAAATATATATAATTTTGTAACGATTAAAAAAATAAACAACTCAGAAACTTCAATCTGACAGATGAATGATTATGTGGAAGTGAGATTGGATGTCGTGCCATGTAGTGAAACGATTACAGACGTGTTGGCGGCATTGCTATGTGATGTGGGATATGAAAGTTTCGTCCCTGACCGTAATGGGTTGTCGGCATACATAAAGCGAGAGATTTATGATATAGAAACTCTTGAAGACGTAATCAATCAATGTCCCATGGACGCATCTATTACGTATCGTGCGATTATGGTAGAGGGGCAGGATTGGAATGCCGAGTGGGAAAAGAATTATTTTAAGCCAATAGTGGTCGATAATGAATGTGTGATACACAGCTCGTTTCATAAAAACATACCACAATTGACATATGACATAGTAATCGATCCCAAAATGGCTTTTGGAACGGGACACCATCAGACGACTTCCCAGATAATACGTCAATTGTTGACTATGCAACTTAACGGTAAATCTGTGATAGACATGGGCACCGGCACCGGAATATTGGCTATATTGGCAGCCATGAGAGGAGCAATGCCGGTGAGCGCCATTGAAATAGATGAGTTTGCTTATGTCAATGCTGTTGAAAATGTGTCGTTGAACGGTCATCCTGAAATCAATGTCATTCATGGCGATGCAACTGCGTTAGAGTCTCTTGACGATGCAGATGTGTTTATTGCAAACATAAACCGCAACATCATACTCGGAGACATCCAAGCCTATTGTTCACGCTTGAAAGTTGGTGGAGTTATGTTGTTAAGTGGTTTTTATGAGCATGACGTGCCTATGATCAGGGATGCGGCATCTGCATTAGGACTAACCTATGTGACACATACGATAGATAATAACTGGGCTTGTTTGATATTGAAGAAAAATATTTGATTACAACAATATGAGCTTTATTGAAGTACGAGACGTGATTAAACACTATGATGGACATTGTGCATTAAATCACGTGAGCATGACTGTGGAACAGGGTAAGATTTATGGATTGCTTGGCCCAAACGGTGCAGGTAAAACGTCGTTAATCAGGATTTTGAATCAGATGACCCGTCCCGATAGTGGAGATGTGTTGTTTAATGGTAAACCATTAAACGCGACTGATGTCATGCGCATAGGGTATCTGCCTGAGGAACGAGGACTTTATAAGAAGATGAAGGTTGTAGACCAGATTGTATTTCTTGGACGGCTTAAAGGAATGTCAAAAGCTGATGCTGTAAGAGAAGCACGTATATGGCTCGAGCGTTTTGACCTACAAGAGTGGGCAAGTAAGAAAATCGAGGCTTTGTCCAAGGGGATGGCTCAAAAGGTTCAATTTATTTCGACAGTGATTCATCGCCCGGAATTGTTGATTTTTGATGAGCCATTTTCTGGATTTGATCCGGTGAATGCCGAACATTTAAAAAGAGAAATACAAGAATTGGGTAAAAACGGAGCAACGATAATTTTTTCAACCCACAACATGTCGTCGGTTGAGGAAGTATGTGAAGATATTACGCTTATAAATAAAGCCGAGGTCGTGTTGCAAGGTAACGTGGCAGAAATACGTCAACGATTTAAAAAGCATCTTTTTAATATACACACATCGGAGGCTTTAATCGCTCCTGTAGATGAATTGTATTCCATAAAAGCAATCGGAAGGCATGAAATGGGAGGTGGAATGACTACTATTAGGCTTAATGACGGAGTGGAAGTTAGAACGGTTATAGACCAATTAAATAAACAATATTCATTGATGGGATTTGAAGAATTGTTGCCGTCAATGAACGAAATATTCATCGAAACAGTTACTGAAAATCATGAATAAAAATAAGCTTTTTCTTGTACTACAACGTGAGTTTCTTGCTATAGTAGCGAAAAAATCATTTTTGTTGGTGACTCTATTGATGCCTTTGTTGTTTGTGGCAATTGGTGCAGTGCCGGTGATGTTGCAACAGTTCAACAGTTCGGATGTGCGTGTTGTGGGTGTGATTGATGATAGTGAAGGATATGGAAAATCGTTGTCCGATAATGATGATTTTCGCTTTATAGATGTGGCTGTTTCTTCTACCAATGACTTGAAAGATTATAAAGCTGATGGCGGAGGAGAAATATATGCTTTTGTTGTAGTTCCCAAAAATGTGGAAAAATCAAATCAAGTGAATATTTACTCGGAAAATCCGGTAAAAATAACATTGATAAACCATATTGAGGATTGCCTTGAAAAAAGCTTGACTGATGCGCGAATTAAATCCTATGGTATTGAAGGCCTTGCGGATATAATCGATAAATGTAATATAGATGTTGATGTCAAGAGCCACACATGGGATGAGGAGGGCGACAAGGTGAGTTCAACCGAATTGGCTATGGGTATCGGTATTGGATTGTCGTTTTTGACTTATATGTTTGTCCTTATGTATGGAGCAATGATTATGAGCTCGGTTGTAGAGGATAAAACCAATCGTATAGTAGAGGTTATCGTAAGTTCTTGTCGTCCAATGGAGTTGATGCTTGGGAAAATAATGGGTATTGCACTTGTCGGATTGACGCAGATTGCCATTTGGGCTATACTTATTACCGGAATAACTGCATTAATCGGGATATTTGGATTTGATGTGTCGTCTCCTGTTGCATCTCCGGGAATGCCGGCAGTGCCGACGACGGGCGCAAATGAAGTGTGGGAAGCAATTATGGGTGTCAATTGGGTGCAGTTGATTGGTGTTTTTGTATTGTACTTTATTGGTGGATACTTGTTGTATGCCTCATTGTTTGCCGGATTTGGCTCGGCTGTTGACCAGCAGAGCGATGCCAATCAATTTACTACACCTATCATGATTGTAATCATCATAGCTCTTTATGCCGGTATGGCCTGCATGGATAATCCTGATGGGCAGTTGGCAGTGTGGTGCTCTATGATACCTTTTACTTCTCCGATTGTTATGATGATACGATTGCCTTACCATATACCGTTCTGGGAGGTGATTATCAGTCTTGTGGTGCTTTATGGAACAGCGGTGCTATTTACATGGATAGCTTCGCGCATCTATCGCACCGGCATATTGATGTATGGACGTAAGGTGTCGTTTGGCGAAATTTTGCGGTGGATCAAGAAATAGGCATTTCCCTATTATTTTTGTGTGCCATATTATCAGTTTAAAATAATTGCTTTTAATAGTCTCTATTGCAATTGAATGTTGTACATTTAAACAGGTATATTATGCGCTAAATAAATAGTGTGGCAACCTTGGCGACAGATATGTAAATCGCAGATGATGTGCTATAATAAAATAATGAGACTGTGTCTTTAATATGACGACACAGTCTCTAATAATGTCCACATCAAAGGATGCGATGAAACTCCGAATGACAGGATTTGAGCACTCGCCGACCTTTGTAATCCGCCTGGGATAAAACCTCTCCATAAGGAGCTGGGGCCCGCCATCGGTTGGCTAAGCTTGTCTCGGTATTTCATATAAATTTGATGAGTTTCCCAATCTACTTTGATGTGGAAATATCGTTATTAATATTAGGTTCTCTAACCGTTTGGTATATTACAAAGTTATGTTATAGGATTGAATTTTCCAAATATTGGGCATAAAAAATACGTTATTAAATATAACCTATTTCTAAAATAACTGGCATTAAACTTTTTTAGAGTAAAAATATTTTATGGTTATATATATGAATATATCTTTGTCTTTTAGTAAATTGAAGATTTGATATTGTTTTTTTTTGTTAA
>CAZLUB010000076.1:0-4987 GCA_964562595.1 uncultured Muribaculum sp.
TATCAAACACTTTAGCCTTTTTTATTTACGTTATCTTTTACTTGCGAAACTTAAAGTATTAATTTGATATTATTATTTGGGAGTGTCATAGAAATATACTTATTTCGCAGTCTAAAGACTTATACCTGAACAAAACACGCTATAAAATAATGGAAAAAGAAAAATTTCAGCTTGAATTTGAAATGAAAAGCGTACCGGTCAACCTTTTATGGTCTTACATAGCCACGTCCAACGGATTGTCCGAATGGTTTGCCGATGAAGTTAAAATATCAGGCAAAACATATCTATTCAACTGGAATGGGCAAGAACAATCAGCCACACAAGTCCAAATGCGCACCGGCGTATCGATACGACTACGATGGGATGATGACACCTCTCGCAATTACTTTGAAATGCGCATATCGGTCAATGAATTGACCGACTCAACAACTTTAACAATTACCGACTTTGCCGATTCTGATGAAATAGATGACGCCAAAGAATTGTGGATTACACAGATTGACTCATTGCGCCGACTTATAGGTTGCTGATGAACCTTCACACTTGAACATTATGACCTACATAGCCGTTATTGAGACATAACTCAATAACGCATTTGTCATGTCAACGAAAGCAAAACGCCGACAAGCAATCATATCACTTTGGATATGGGCCGGCACAGTTCTACTCATAGCACTATTATTTGCATGGTATTTTCTCGAGCTTACTCCAACCATCGCTCATGAATAAATTCACCTACGTGTAATAAAACAACAAAGACGACCTTAGGGTCGTCTTTGTTGTTTTATCGTTCTTGATTAACATCTCTTTCTAAGAGAAGTTGATGGAGAACAAACCGATAGATACAATCAAGGATTTAGTTTATACATACGGCATATAACTATCTATTAATCAATCATTAACACAACATATCTTATGTTATAGGATTATTTAGCTGAGTGCAACAAATTTTTGATAAAGGCCTTTTTTTGTAAACATTCACATGATTAAACACGAACAAGGTTATTCTAAAAAATATTTATAAAATTTTGTATATCGCAATTTTATGTTATATCTTTGCATCAGATTAACATCTCTTAGAAAGAGATGCTTATAAACTTTTACACATTTAGATGATAAGGACTGCGGTTATATTACTGATTTTCACTCTGTTTGGATTACATACGTCTCAAGTTGTAGCTCAACAGACGCGCACAGAGATAAGTGTGGACTTTCGCGTTAACGAAACCGACATCGACCCGACTTATCGAGAAAATCAAAAACACTTAAACGAAATCATTGCATTTTTGCAAAACGTCAACGCCGACACTACATTGACGGTGTTGGAAGTTTCATTTTGCGGAGCTGCATCACCCGAGGGCAGCTACCAGTTCAACCGCGAATTGGCACATGGACGTCTTTTGACCTTAGAAAAATTGGTACGCGAGCATGTATACATCCCAGAAGAAATAATCACACGCAACGACCAATACATTCCCTGGGAACATCTTCGTGAAGAAGTGGCTGCTTCCGACCTCGACAACAAAGCCGAGATACTTGAAATCCTCGACCAAGAGTCTTCGTTGGTACAATATGTGGGCGACACTCACATCGACAGCCGTCTCGACAAAATACGCCGTCTCGACGGCGGACGCACATGGCGCAAGATGAATCAATTATTTTTTGCTCCGATGCGTAATGCCAGCGCTGTGCTTGTAACTTTGCGACAAACACCACCTAAACCTGAGCCGAAACCACAACCTCAACCCGAGCCTCAACCCGAGCCGGTTGTTGTTGAGCCGGCACCCGAGCCGGTCGAAGAACCGATGACTTGGACTCGTCGCATATACGCTAAGACCAATGCCATCGGATGGGCATTACTGATAGGCAATGCCGCCTTAGAGGTCGACCTTGCCGAACAATGGTCGGTGACCCTCCCCGTTTATTACTCTGCATGCAACTACTTCACACAAGACATAAAGTTTCGCACGCTGGCTATTCAGCCCGAGGTGCGCTATTGGCTACGCCCGGCAGCAGTAGGCAACGACGGGTGGTTTGTGGGTGCTCATGCCTCAGTGGCAAGCTACAACCTCGCAGTCAACGGACGCTATCGCGTGCAAGACCATGACCAAAACACTCCGGCCATCGGCGGAGGGCTAAGCATCGGCTACCGCATGCCACTATGCGCCAACAATCGTTGGCACGTAGAGTTTTCACTCGGTGCCGGCGTCTATGCTCTTGAATATGACAAATATGTCAACGAGTACAACGGACGGCTCATCGACACCACCAAGAAAACTTATATCGGCCTTGACAACGTCGCAGCGACATTCTCCTATGCCTTTGATTTGGGCAAGAAAGGAGGTCGGAAATGAACAAGACACTACATTATATATGTGTAGCCGCGCTGTTGGCACTGGTCGTGGCTCTCACAAGTTGCGACGTTCATCAAATGCCCGAGCCTGCCGAGAAAATAAAGGTTCATCTGCGACTCAACTTTGAGACTGAGATGGCTCTATGGGAACACATCTACAACGGAACGAGCATCATCGAAGATGGAGTAGTCGACACCTACGACAACGCTCGCGAGACAGGCAATATACGATACATCATCAGAGCATACCCTATTGACGACAAGGGAACGGTGGCGGACAGACATTCCGATGAATTTGTATTCACCAAAAACGTCAATGACGGTTATGACTTTGAGGTCACACTCGATTTGCTTCCCGGCAAATACAGCATCATGGTGTGGTCTGACATCATGAGATATGGCTCCGACACGCCCAACTACAATGCCGACGACTTTGGTGCCATCGTGTTGAGCGTGCCCCACGATGGCAACAACGAATACTTCGATGCATTCAGAGGCAGCGCAGAGACACTTTTGGTGTCGGACATCTATCTGCGTGCGCCCGACACCCTCGACATTGCCATGCAACGTCCTCTTGCCAAATACGAGATTATCTCCAATGACTTAAAAAAGTTTATTGACAAAGAGCTTGAGTTTCTGGCCAAAGAAGCCATGTCGCGCGGTGAGACTGTTCCGTCGCGTGTAAACACCGACAACTACACCGTGGTTGTAAAATACTCGGTTTATATGCAAAGCGAATATAGCATGTTTGCCGACATACCTATCGACTCGGCCGAAGGCGTCTTGTTTGAGTCCAAGCTCAACGTACTTAGCGACACAGAAGCATCATTGGGATTTGACTATGTATTTGTCAACAACCAAAACACCGGAGTAACGCTACAAGTCGGACTCTATGACGAAAAAAATCGCCAATTGGCGCTTTCCAACACCATCAACGTACCTCTGCGTCGTAGCCACCACACCGTTTTACGAGGCTCTTTCCTCATGCAGAACGCGACAGGAGGTATCACTATCAACCCCGACTTCGAAGAAGAGGATTATAACATCGAAATCAAATAATGGCACATATATACAGACATATCAGCTTAGCACTAGCCTCACTCATGGCTATAATCGTTGGAGCTTGCTCCGATGATAGCATATTGCTTGACAACGATGGCGAGAATGTTGTAGTGACCTACTACCCCACGCTGAGCGACACCAACGGCTCACGCGCCTCCATCGGTGATGCTTCGGGCATCAATGCCCTGCAAGTTGTCGTGTTTGAGAGCAGCAATTCGGCAATGACCAAAGTATTGTCACTTACCGAAGATTGGACAATGGCTCAACGCTACGGAATCAAGCTATCGTTGATCGAGGGACATAGCTACAACATTTTGTTTTGGGCGCATTGTGGAGCCAACACTGCCTACACAGTGACCGACGACGGTAAAATCGCCATCGACTACACCGACTATCTCGACGGTGGTTTCTCAACGATGGAAGAGATGGATGCTTTCTACTTTGTCGACTCGATGACCGTAGGCGACAACGTCTCAAAGCCTATCGGCATGGAGCGACCCTTTGCCCAAGTCAACTTTGCCGACAAAACCACCAATCCCGTTACGGGAACTCACAAAGCCGTTGTCACCTACCACAACATTCCATCGGCGTTTAACCCGTTTAGCGGCGAGGTTGCCATGGCCGACAAGAACGACACTGCCGACGACGTGCAATTTACTTTCACCGATTTCCCGGTCGAGCAACTTACGACTGCCACCGACACCTACAATTACATAGCAAGCAACTACTTATTTGCTCCGGCAGAAGGTGTTGCATCGCTATGGGCGACGCTTCAACTTCAGCTTATCGACGGAACACCGATAAACACCTTTGAGTTTAAAACCGATGACAACTGTATCACCCTACAGCAAAACATGAAGACCAACGTTGTAGGCAATATAGTCGAGCTGCCTCAAGCGTGGAGTGTTTGGGATGGCGCATCAAAATCACAGCCCGATACTGATACGCAAAATCGCTATATCATTGACGATGCTGCCGATATAGCATGGTTGTGTGAAAATGGTGAAAGCCTTGTCGAAAACAGCACCTTCTTGCAAACTAAGGATATTGATATGAACAATAGTTCTAATATCGCGTCAATAAAACTGCCTGCAGGAAGCACCTACAATGGCGGGGGCAAGATAATTAAGAATTACAAAAACTCATTATTCGGAGATGCTACCAATTTGACAGTGATGGACTTGACCATTGAGAATGTTGAAGCCACGGGTGTAACCCATGTGGGGACGTTGGTAAACACGCTCAAAGGCAACAGCTCTTTCAGTAACATTACAGTCAATTCTGCATCGGCAACTACAACAAATGGAGCTGCCGGCGGTATGGTGGGATACATTGTTCGCACGTCAGAGAAAGACCGCACTGAGACGTTGTCTGTTTCATTCAGTGGTTGTGCTTTGAATGGCGTATCAGTTTCCGGCTCGGCAAGCGAGGGTAAGTTCGTTGGGCTTTTAAGCGGATACGACAATAACGAGAACCTGACCTTTGATGCCACGTGTGAGGCTGCCGATGTCTCAATCGCAGACTACACCTCTGTTTACACAAAGGCAAACAACAGCGTTTGGGTAGAAGGCA
>CAZLUB010000077.1:0-4161 GCA_964562595.1 uncultured Muribaculum sp.
CAAAGTCGTGAGCAAGGTGGGGATTTTGTTGCACTTCTATCTTGACAGTATGTCGGTCAAGAAGAAGAGAGTGAATCTGAGACTATCCCAAACAGCATTGGCGCAATATTCATTATGCCGGGTAGCATCTCACCGTCCATTAGAGTCGAATTGCTGAAAATTGGATTTTGCGGCGATACTAATTGCCATACATTTAGGATGATGCTTAATATAAGTAACCATTTGAACAAACAGAAAACCGTGCCCAGCAGATGGTCGAGCCAACCGAGCATTAGAGCGTGAGACAAACTATGAAGTAGCGATGCAATCAACTCTACGGTAAGATATATTAATATAAACAATATTGCAATACTTATAAAATTTGCAATTGTGGGATTGTTGAGGGTGTCGGGCATTAATGGCATGGCCAAAAGGCTGACATCATCGCCAAATAAGCGACACCCCATAACGCCACAGGCTATTGCGGCCAAAGAAGACAATTGTTTGATTAGTCCACGATATAGACCATAAATTGTGGCGCCGGCAATAACTACTAATATAATTATGTCTATTGCGTTCACTTTGTTGTTCCTAACATCATTTGCAACAATTCGGGATCGTTGGTGGTGATAAAGTCAACACCCATGTCGATAAACCATTGCATGTCTTCAACTTTGTTTACTGTCCACACATTGACTTTTAAACCCAATTTGTGACTTTCTTCAATCCATTCAGGGTGTTTTTTTATGACATCAATGTGGTAGTCCATTCCGGCTGCTCCGATGCTTTTTAACTCTTTGGGAGATAACTCTCCATTTAGGTAGTATACCGGAGTTCCAGCGGGAGCTTGTTTTATCAACTCTTTTACAGCATGAAGAGAAAAGGATATGTATTCCATGCGGTCTTCAAGTCTCAACTCTTTTACCATTGCCATTATTTGAGCTACAGCGACAGTCTCACGTTCATGGTTGGCATGGTTTTTAAGTTCAAGTATTAGTCGGGTTTTGCATTTTTTACCGGCTTCAAGATATTGGCGAAGAGTTGGCATGTTTTCACCGTTTTTAAGGCGCAGACTTGTAAAAGTCTCGGAATCGGTGTCTTCTAATACTTTCCCGTCAAAGATATGGTCATGGTTGACAACAATTTGATCGTCGGAGCAAATCCATACGTCAAATTCAGAACCGTAGCAGCCAATTTCATCAGCCTTTTGCAGGGCTATTATGCTATTTTGAGCGGCGCCGTCGGCAGTCCAATGTCCACGGTGTGCAATGACTTCGGTTTTGGCATTGATGGCAATCGATGTAATGGCTATTGCGGCCAAAGAAAAGATTAATCGTTTCATGATTGTGTTGTTTTGTCTAATATGATTGAAACTTCTTTAAATGAGTATGTACGGGAGATTTCGTTGGAATCTCGCAATGTGAGATGGCCTGTTGGCGCAACATTTTCGATGGTTGCAAAAAATGTGTCACCTGTGCTTGCATCGCGATATAAACGGCCTTGTCGCCCCCACAATGAGGCGAGATATTCGGCATGTATAGAGTCTTTGTTTTTTTCGATGGTGTCGGTGCGATTTAATATGTTTTGGCACACTCGAGCCAAGGCTTCGTCAAGATCTGTGTCGTGGTGAGACAGTTGTTTGACAGAGATGGGATTAGGAGCGTCGGAAAAGAATTGTTCTTGATTGAAGTTAATGCCTATCCCGGCAATGGAATGAGATAATTTAGTCCCTATAATGCTGTTTTCGATAAGAATGCCGCATATTTTGGAATCGTCGACATATATGTCATTTGGCCATTTTATAGATATATGTTTCTCCGGCAAATAATGTCGAATAGTATCGACGATGCCAAGAGCGACGGCTTCAGAAATGAAAAATTGCTCTCGAGGCGACATGCCCTTGGGACGTAACAGAATGGAAAAAGTCAAATTCTTTCCCGGTTGAGCTTCCCAAGAATTTCCACGTTGACCTCGGCCGGCGGTTTGTTGGTGTGCCGAAACAATGGTGGCATGAGGGGAGTCGTTGGCAATAGAAGCTAAATAGCTGTTTGTGCTGTTGACTTTGTCGAGATGAATGATGTTCATGGCCGGGCGTTTTCTGATTTAGCGCCTGCGAGCATTCCACAAGCTGCCATTATGTCTTCTCCACGAGATGCTCTTATGGTTGCAGTCACCCCCAATTCATTAAGACGGTCGCGAAAGGCTACCATGGTTGATTCTGAAGCCGGCTTAAGGTCTACACCCGGAATCGAGTGAAAACGTATGAGGTTGACGCGACTATTGGTGCCTCGAAGCAGTCGGGCAAGAGCATCGGCGTGGCGTTTATCATCGTTAAGTTTGTGCCAGATTATATATTCTATCGATAGCCGGCGTTGGTGGGCAAAGTCAAAGGAACGTAGCATGTCAATGACTTCGGCTAGCGGATAAGCTTTTTCTATCGGCATAAGTGATTCGCGTTCTTGAGAGAATGGTGAGTGTGCGCTTATGGCGATGTGCACTTTGGTGCTCTCAATGAGTTTTCGTAACTCATTGATTTTCCCGATAGAAGATACGGTGATGCGTTTGGGACTCCATGCCATGCCCCATTTGGCAGTGAGGATGTCGATGGCATTGAGTACTGCAGGCAGATTGTCCATGGGTTCTCCCATGCCCATAAACACAATGTTGGTCAGAGATTCGCTGTTGTCGATGGATAGCACTTGATTGACGATGTCGGTTGTCGTTAGGTTGCCGTGAAATCCTTGTTTCCCTGTCATGCAGAACGCGCAGTTCATTTTGCATCCTGCTTGAGATGAAACACATAGAGTGGCGCGATTTTTATCAGGAATAAAAACGGCTTCTATGTCTCGTCCACCTTTCCCTTCAAATAGGTATTTTATAGTGCCATCTATTGATTTTGCTGTCATTTTAGGTTCAAATCGACCAATGCAATACCTTTCACTAAGGGTCTGTCGGGCTTTTAGTGATAAGTTTGTCATTTGGTCAATGTTTGTAACGCGTTTTTCATAAAGCCATTGAGCCATTTGTTTGGCGGCAAAACGCGGAAGCCCACATTCTGATGCAACGATCTGAAGTTGTTCGAGGGTTAGACCTAATAATGCTTGTTTTGAGATGTCGGACATGGCAAAATACTGCTTTTAAAAGATGAATTACAGCGGTTGATATTTAATCATCAAGTAGCCCGGGGCGCAATCGACGTGTGCGTTCCACGGCTTGTTCGTGTTTCCATGTGTCTATGCGTGCTTGATGTCCCGATAATAAGATTTCCGGGACAGCCCAACCATTGTATTCTGCAGGACGGGTGTAGATTGGCGGAGCGAGGAGGTTGTCTTGAAAAGAGTCGCTTAATGCACTCTGTTCATCACCGATGGCTCCGGGAATGAGACGAACAATGGCATCTGCAATTATTGCAGCAGGTAGCTCCCCTCCAGTTAATACATAATCTCCGATTGTGATCTCTCGTGTAATTAAATGTTGGCGTATCCGATAGTCTACACCTTTGTAGTGACCACATAGGATGATAATGTTGTTGAGCATTGACATGCGATTAGCCATTGATTGCGTGAATTGTTCACCATCGGGCGAAGTGAATATCACCTCATCGTAATGTCTAAGACTTTTTAAGTGTTGTATTGCTCTGTCGACAGGCTCAATCTGCATAACCATGCCGGCCTCTCCTCCAAAAGGGTAGTCGTCAACTTTGCGGTGCTTGTTGGTGGTGTAGTCTCGGAGATTGTGTACTATGATTTCGGCGAGACCTTTGTCTTGAGCGCGTTTTAGTATCGAACAGCCCAAAGGCGATTCCAACATTTCTGGCAGTACGGTCAATATATCAATACGCATGCGGTGGTGTTAATAAGTTGCTTTCACAAAATTAGGAAAAAAAAAGCAATCTCCGAGCGTAAAGCTATATATGTGTAAATATAATTGTATAAAAAAGTCGCCGACTTTTTTAAGCCGGCGACGAAATAATTTTATAGTCAGGTTAATGATTAACCGTTAACTTTCTTCATGTGAGCGATGAGTTCAAGCACTTTGTTAGAGTAGCCGATTTCATTGTCATACCAAGAAACAACCTTAACGAAAGTGTCGGTCAATGCGATACCGGCCTTTGCATCGAAGATTGAAGTGCGAGCATCTCCGAGGAAGTCGCTTGAAACAACTGCATCTTCGGTGTAACCG
>CAZLUB010000077.1:4171-4757 GCA_964562595.1 uncultured Muribaculum sp.
AGCAGGCTTAGCCAAGTTTACTGTCAAGTCAACAACTGAAACGTCAAGAGTAGGAACGCGCATTGCCATACCTGTCAATTTGCCATTGAGTTCAGGAATTACTTTGCCTACAGCCTTAGCAGCACCGGTAGAAGAAGGGATGATGTTGCCGGCAGCAGCACGACCACCGCGCCAGTCTTTCAAAGAAGGACCATCAACGGTCTTTTGAGTTGCAGTAGTAGAGTGAACTGTGGTCATCAAACCATCGGTGATGCCCCATTTGTCGTTCAACACCTTAGCGATAGGAGCCAAGCAGTTGGTGGTGCAAGATGCATTAGAAACAAATTGAGTGCCTTTAACATACTTGTCAAAGTTAACTCCGCAAACAAACATTGGGGTAGCATCCTTAGAAGGAGCAGACATAACTACGTATTTAGCACCTGCTTCGATGTGAGCTTGAGCTTTTTCTTGAGTCAAGAAAAGACCGGTTGATTCAACTACGTATTCAGCTTCAACTTCGTTCCACTTGAGGTCAGCTGGATTGCGTTCTGCAGTTACACGGATTTTTTTGCCGTTTACAATCAACAAGTTGTTTTCAACGTCAGCT
>CAZLUB010000078.1:0-3923 GCA_964562595.1 uncultured Muribaculum sp.
AATTAAATATCAATCATTTCAAAGAACTATTTCGATTTTTTAGTGGACACTAATGATATCAATTACTCAGATAAAAGGCTACATAAATAAATGTAGCCTTTTTCTTGAATAATGTTTGCTACACGCATCAAGAACATCGACCGTTTATTTTTTAGATGATTCGCTTGCTTTAGCTTCTGATAATTTGTATCTTTGCAACGTCATTTAAGATCTGTAAAACTACAAAATTATTAACTAATTAATATAATTCCTCAAACAATGGTAAGTTACAAAGAACTCGGTCTTGTAAACACTCGCGAAATGTTTGCAAAGGCTATCAAGGGTGGCTATGCTATCCCAGCTTTCAACTTCAACAATATGGAGCAACTCCAAGCTATTGTTAAGGCTTCAGTTGAAACCAAATCTCCGGTTATCCTTCAAGTTTCAAAAGGTGCTCGCCAATATGCCAACGCAACATTGTTGCGCTACATGGCTCAAGGAGCTGTTGAATACGCAAAAGAATTAGGTTGCGAAAACCCACAAATCGTACTTCACCTTGACCATGGTGATACTTTTGAAACCTGCAAAAGTTGTATCGACTCAGGTTTCTCATCAGTAATGATTGACGGTTCACACTTGCCTTATGAAGAAAATGTAGCATTAACCAAGAAAGTTGTTGAATATGCTCACCAGTTTGATGTAACTGTAGAAGGCGAACTCGGTGTGTTGGCCGGTGTAGAAGACGAAGTATCATCTGACCACCATACATATACAAATCCTGAAGAAGTAATCGACTTTGCTACTCGTACAGGTTGCGACTCATTGGCTATTTCGATTGGCACTTCTCACGGAGCTTACAAGTTCACACCCGAACAGTGTACAATCGACCCCGAAACCGGACGCATGGTGCCTCCTCCATTGGCATTTGACGTATTGAAAGCTGTCGAAGAAAAGCTTCCGGGATTCCCCATCGTTCTACATGGCTCATCTTCAGTACCCCAAGAAGAAGTTGAAACAATCAACAAATATGGTGGTGCATTGAAGGCTGCAATAGGCATTCCCGAAGAATGGTTGCGCAAAGCCGCTGAATCAGCAGTATGCAAAATCAATATCGACTCTGACTCTCGCCTTGCAATGACTGCGGCTATCCGTCAGACATTTGTTGAAAAGCCTGCTGAATTTGACCCACGCAAATACCTCGGTCCGGCTCGCGACAACATGGAAAAACTCTACAAACACAAAATCATCAATGTGCTTGGCAGCGAAAACAAGTTGTAATTGACCACTTGACATAATTACAAGGTCGCCATTATGCAAAGTGGCGACCTTGTCTTTTCACAATAAATTTCTTTTTCATCAACAATGACGTTTACCGAGCTTCTCATTATTGCTATAGGACTCTCTATGGATGCTTTTGCTGTTTCCATAGGTAAAGGCCTATCATTAGACAAGGTAAAAAAACACCATGCAATCAGTGCCGGATTATGGTTTGGAGGCTTTCAAGCACTCATGCCAATACTCGGCTACCTATTGGGGGCCAGTTTTTCGTCGTTGGTGTCATCTGTCGACCATTGGATAGCATTTGCTCTATTAGGCCTCATCGGAGCCAATATGATTAGAGAATCATTATCAACCAATGATAATGATCACCATGATGCCGACTTCTCAATACGTTCCATGTTGCTCCTTGCAATTGCCACTAGCATTGACGCACTTGCAGTAGGCGTTACTTTTGCATTTCTTGGCGAAGACATTATACTATCTGCAACAATAATAGGAATCACAACATTTTTATTTTCTGTCGCCGGTATAAAAATTGGCAACATTTGTGGCAGCCACTATAAATCAAAAGCAGAACTTTTAGGCGGATGCATACTCGTCATAATAGGGATGAAAATACTAATCGAACATATCTGCGAATAACACACAAACATAACGTTTTATAATAGTAAAATATTCACTATCTTTGAAAGATAGCTGTTTATAGCAATACACAACCTTATTACTTACCTTTAAAATGAAAAAGACTCTGACTCTATTGCTGATGTTGTTTGTAACATTTGCCAAGACATATGCTCTAACCATTCCTGCAGGAACATTTTATTTTGACAACTCGCTAACAAAATACGATCACGTAAAATTTGTTTACGGAAGTGACTCTCGAAATGAAACATATATAATTTCCATGACACACGATGAGGGTGACCGTTGGAAAATCACATTCGATCATGAAGTTTCTGATATGTACCGCTATACATTTGCTGAGACTACACTTAACGATGGATTTATATCAAACTCATTTCCCAATGTCAAAGACAACATAAGCAATAACCGTGGAGAAATGCGCACAGCAACCACATCAGCCGAGATATTAGTTGGCGGCATATTCGTTCCAACATCTGGTAACAACTGGGCACAGGGAGGTTGGTCTATGATTTTAGATACTGATGCTATATATTCCGGAACACTACCCGTGTTACATATCAACACTGAAGGACGCATAGCAATCACCTCTAAAGATAATTATGTTTCTGCCACCTACTATCTTGACGCACTCGGATTGGATGGATACGAATCTATTGGTAGCAAAGACAATCCATTGCCAATGCAAATACGCGGCAGAGGCAATTACACATGGACTAGTTTCAACAAGAAACCTTACCGCACAAAACTCGAAAGCAAAGCCTCTTTATTGGGAATGAATAAAAGCAAACACTTTGCTTTGCTTGCCCATGCTGATGACAACTTAGGATTTCTTCGTAATACAATTGGCTTTAAACTAAGCGAATTGCTTGGCTTGGACTACACTCCTGTCCAAAAACCGGTTGAAGTAATCATCAATGACGATTACATCGGACTCTATTTTCTCACTGAAACCATACGTGTTGCCAACGACAGAGTTGACATCACCGAACAAGCCGATAATATAACCGACCCGACATCAATCACCGGCGGTTGGATTGTTGAAATAGATAATTACGATGAGCCCGAACAAATTAAAATAACAGAAGGCAATGGTGATGTAATCAGAGTTACCTATAAAAGCCCGGAAATTCTGTCACAAGCACAACGTTCATATCTTACCGACCAATTCAATGCTATCGATGATGCCATTTATGCATCCGACAAGAATTCATCAATTTGGCAAAATCTATTAGACATCGACCAACTTGTGCGTTTTTACATCGTTCAGGAATGCATGGACAACGCCGAATCGTTTCACGGCAGTTGCTACATACACAAGGATATTGGCAATATCTCCAAGTGGAAATTTGGCCCCGTATGGGATTTTGGCAATTCCTACCACAGAAATAACGGACAATACATATATGAAAATCCACCATTTGGACAAAACTGGATTGGAGAGATTGCAAAATTCCCGGCATTTCAAGCCTACGTAGCCGAAACTTGGAAATCGTTCTATCCATCTAAATACGATGAGATTATATCAACAATCGACAATTTTGCAACAGAGATAGGCGTTGCCGCCGCCTATGACGCACGACGATGGCCTTCTTATGGAAATGCAGATATGAACTCTCGCAAGAATTCATTTATCGACAAATTCCGCAATCGCACCGACTGGCTTGCTCAACAATGGGGACGAGGTTCTGCCATTAATGACATTTCAATAGACACGACACACGATATTGTCGTTTCTCCTTTTGTCAACGGACAAGCATTTATCACTTGTAAAGATGCAGAAATAAAAGCTGTTGCACTCTATGACCTAGCTGGACGCAAACACAATTTAGAAATAAGCGACAACATCGTAACGACGTCGACATCTCCAGGCATATATCTGCTTAATATAGTTACAACATCGACATCTCACACGATTAAAATTGCAATTAGATAAAAACACATATAAAAACAAAGATGGCTGAACTTGAAGTGAACCCCAAAGTTTGGACAAAAAAACTTTGGGGTTTATTTTATGCGTA
>CAZLUB010000079.1:0-3764 GCA_964562595.1 uncultured Muribaculum sp.
TGGTTAGAGCGTCGGATTCATAACCCGGAGGTCTCGAGTTCAATTCTCGATCCCGCTACAATACAGAATCACAAACGCAACCAGCATCCCCTTTCAGCTAGTTGCGTTTCTTGTTTTAATATTAATTATAAAACTTATGATAATTACTGATGATATTAAATATATCGGGGTAGATGACCTTGATTTAGACTTATTTGAAAGTCAATATATTGTTCCAAATGGCATTTCTTATAACTCATACATCATCTTAGATGAGAAGATTGCAGTAATGGACACTGTTGACAAAAGAAAAAGCAATGAATGGTGGCAAAATCTCAATCGTGAACTATCGGGGAGAACTCCCGACTATCTTGTAGTACACCATTTAGAACCCGACCATGCCGGTGTAATTGCTGAATTCATGCTTAAATATCCAGCAGCTAAAATTGTCGCCAACAACATTGCGATCAAAATGTTGCCACAATATTTTGATAAAATAGATTTTACCGACAGGCTTATTGCGGTTAAAGAAAATGACACATTGTCACTTGGAACTCACCTACTGCAATTTCTCATGGCTCCTATGGTACATTGGCCGGAAGTTATGGTCACATACGACCAGACAGACAAGGTCATATTCTCGGCTGATGCATTCGGAAAATTCGGAGGTCTTTCTCACGACGAGGATTGGGCTTGTGAAGCTCGACGCTATTATTTTAACATTTGTGGTAAATATGGCGCACAAGTTCAAAATCTATTAAATAAGATTAAGGCTCTTAATGTTGAAATGATATGCCCTCTACATGGCCCCATACTTAAGAATGATTTGAATTGCTATATCGGACTTTATGATACATGGAGCAGCTACTGCGCTGAAACAGATGGTGTGTTTATAGCCTATGCATCAATTCATGGCAATACAGCCGAAGCTGCACACACATTAGCTAAGATATTAAACGAGAAAGGTGCAGCCAAGGTCACAATCACCGACTTATGCCGTTGTGATATGTCAGAGGCAGTGGAAGATGCATTCAGAATGAGCAAAGTCATTTTGGCATCATCGACATACGATGCCGGAATTTTTCCACCAATGAACGATTTTATTCATCATCTTCTCGATAAGAATTTTCAAAATCGCAAAATCGGTGTAATTGAAAACGGCTCTTGGGCTCCAATAGCCGGCAAACTAATTTGTAATCGTTTGGAAAAACAGAAAGCATTAGATTTTGTAACTCCGGTTGTTACAATACGTGGTCGCATGAAATCAACCGACATTGCAGCTCTCGAAAATCTTGCTGACGAAATTCTAAAATAATCTTTTTATCTAAAAAACAATGGGCAACGGTATTTTTGATACACGTTGCCCATTCTGCATTATTTAATACTGTTTTTACTTTACTCTTGAATAAATGTGGGGAGCTAACGTCTTCCACACTTGGTCGGCTATTTGTTGCATACCGCTGACCGAAGGATGCCCTTCTTGCTTGTCAATATAATTTAACTGCAAGTTTGGAACACCATAATGGCTACATATTTCCTCTACTGAGAGGTTAAGATTCTTATTCAATTCACTATTATTAATGTTTAATATGATAGCTTTAGGATAATATTCTTGCAAACGACTTAGCAAACAAGCAAAAGCAGGTCGGAATTGATGTAAATCTTCTTTTGTCCAATCTGAATATTTATAATCGCCCATTTTAACTCCGGCCCAAGAGTCATTGGTGCCACCAAAAACGAGTATGATATCGGGATTTCCTAAATTATCTGCACGCGTGATAAAAGAACGATCGGTATAATCTGCTCCAAAATATCCGGTATAACTTATAGTCGCTCCCGAGTAGGAGTTGTTTTTTTCAATTTCTAATGCATTTTTTTCGGCCAAAATACGCCACCAGGTTTGATCTACCGAGGTCACATCGTTTTGACGCTTGTAAGCAGGTCCATACCAAAACTCATTAGTATCAGGCTCTACATAGTTTTGAAATGTCGTATAAGAGTCGCCCAAAAACGAGACCTTCAACTTGCGACCATTTTGGTCAGCTGCAATTGCATTCACACATACCATCGCCACGATGGCAATCAACAATGTCTTTAAATTCATGATTTAATTATGTTTTAATTTGATTATACAAATGTACATAATATAGACGACGACTAATCAAATATCACTAAAAAAAACGCAAAAAATCATCCTGATAAAGAACAAACGCTACTTGCTAAATTATAATGTTTAGTGTACCTTTGCATAAAACGGCTTGCAAACAATGGAGACTACCATATTTATTATAATCGGAATTGCCATAGGGATTGTGGCTACATATATGTTTTATAAAAGCAAGATTGCTTTTTTATATAAATTGGCAAATGACAATGAAATGAAGATTAAAGAATTGGATTTACTTGCCGCCAACAACCAAGAGCTATCACTAAAGAACGCTATAGCATCACGCGACTGCACCCGATTGCAAGAAGAACGCGACAAACAATATGCACAAATAACAGATCTTCTTGACGAAAATAAAAGTCTATCTGCTGCAAACGAAAGCCTAAAAAAAGAATTGCAACTCACGCAAGAGCATCATAAGCTTGAAGAAGAAGCCCGTGCTAAGAAATTTGATGAACAACTCAAAATGGCACAGGAGCAGCTCAAGACCGCAACTCAAGAGATTCTTAAACAGCGCGCCTCGGAGCTCAACACCGCCAATTCTTCTCAAATGGATGCTATAATCAAGCCTCTTAAAGACAATATTAAAGAAATGAAAGAGGCCATGGACAACTCTCGCGACACAAACAATCGCAACACCGCTTCGCTGGAAAAAGCCATTGAAGAAGTAATGAAACGCACCGCAATAATCGGCTCGGAAGCAGACAAATTGGCCAATGCGCTACGTAATGAAAATAAGACCCAAGGTAATTGGGGAGAAGTCGTCCTATCTGAAATTCTTGAGAGCCAAGGACTCAAAGAGGGCGTGCATTATGATGCACAACCAACGCTAAAAGACAATAGCGGACGCTCCATTAAAAATGACGATTCTGGCAAAATAATGCGTCCTGATGTAATTCTTCACTACCCCGATGGTAAAGACGCAGTGCTTGACGCAAAAGTTTCATTAATCGCATTTCTCGACTATCAAAATGCCGATACCGATGATGAACGGACAAACGCACTTGGCCGCCACATTGCAAGCGTCAGAAGCCATGTCAAAGAATTGTCCCGTAAAGACTATAATCGTTATATAGCCTCGCCTCGACAAGCACTTAGCTATGTCATAATGTTTGTGCCCAATGAGTCGGCTTTGCAACTTGCGCTTTACAATGATAGCCGCTTATGGCGCGAAGCATTTGAAAGCGGAGTGTTCATTACAAGCGAACAAAACCTCATTGCCGCACTACGCATGATACAAATCGCATGGACACAAGTGCAACAAAACCAGAATCAAGAAGTTGTATTTGATCTTGCCGAAAAGCTACTTGACCGCGTAGGCGATTTTTACAAACAATTTGAGGATATCGGCACAAAACTTGAAAAAGCTACAGAGACCTACATCTCGGCAAAGAAAAAACTAATTTCAGGACAACAAAGCCTATTGGTTCCCGCTCGAAAGTTAAAAGAAATGGGAGCAAAAGAAAATGCCAAACGCCCCATCCCCGACCCCGACCCAACAGAATTATTAACTGAGTAATAATATGACAATTACCCAAAAGCTAATTGTCATAAGAGAATAAATAATTTAAGTTTCGCAAGTAAAAGATAACGTAAATAAAAAAGGCTAAAGTGTTTG
>CAZLUB010000080.1:0-3589 GCA_964562595.1 uncultured Muribaculum sp.
TTTGCGCATAAAGAAACCCCAAAAGTTTTTTGTCTAAACTTTTGGGGTCACTTCAATTCAGCCTCATTATTTTTTTGTATTTATACTCTTTTTCTTTGAATCGGTATTTATTGTAATTGTTTGGTGAGAGTGTAAGTTCCGCTATTATATACTTTTGTAGTGGTTTCTCCGGGAAGTGTTACCGAGGCTGTAGCTCCATCTGGAATCGAGAACTGCCACACCCAATTGTCTCCGTCATATTTCCAAGCACTTTTTATAAGGCCGGCAACGGAGTTGTATTCAGCTGAAACATGGCCAAGTCGTTTGTCGGGAATTGGTCGCATAATTATATGCTTAAATCCCGGAGTTGTGGGGTCGGCTGAAATTCCGGCAACAGTCTCCCATATCCATTCACACACGCATCCATAGGCATAGTGATTGAAACTGTTCATTCCTTGAGGCCCCATGCCTTGCTCGATCATGTAACTGTTCCAACGTTCCCAAATGGTTGTAGCTCCGTTGTCAATGGAATATAGCCAACTGGGATTTTTGCGTTGTAATAGCAACTCGTAGGCAATGTCGCTCATGCCATTTTCGGTAAGAGTTGGCATCAATATTGAAGTTCCAAGAAAACCTGTCTGCAGACAATTATCGTGTTGTCGGAAATTTTCACGAAGACGAGCAATCATGTTGTCTTTTGCATTGCCGGCTACAACTTTGTTTTTGAGTGCAAACAGAGCCGGGGTCTGCATCGTGTTCAGAATTGCAGTTTTAAAAGTCCCATCGTCATTGAGAAATTTCTCAATTATATATGCTTTAGCGTTATCGGCCATTAACTTGTATTTTGTTGAATCGCGGTTGGTTGCGGCAGCCATGTCATACATCATGTTGGCGTCGATAAGCCAATATGAAGCACTGAGATAGTTCCAATAGTCAATAGCTTCGGGAAGAGGACCATTGGCGGAAAAAGCTCTTCCGCTACAACTTTCAAGAGGCTCATAGCTGAGCCAGTCGGCCCATTGGAAGTTGCGATTGTCGTCGCGCAAAGCTTCATGGCTGTATTTGGTGTCGTTGATTCGAGTCATAAATAATTCCATGGCATTCCAGTTGTCATCGATAATGCGAGTGTCGCCAAATTGTTTCCATACGGTCCATGGAACTATGACGCCGGCATCGGCCCAACCAAGACGGTTCATTTCATCGTGACCATATTGAGCCGCGGGAGCGACCCCCGGAAAACCTCCTTGTTCACTTTGCGTATCGCGCATGTCGCGCATCCATTTGTGGAAAAATTTGTCGGTGTTTGCAAAAAATGTTCCCGTTTCTGTAAATACCTGTGTGTCGGCAGTCCAACCAAGTCGTTCGTTGCGTTGTGGGCAGTCGGTAGGTATTGACAAGTAGTTGGATAACTGTCCCCAATAAGTATTAGAGATTAGTTTGTTGACGAGTTCATTGCCGGTAGTAATAGTCCCAATCTCTAAATCCTTGGCTATAGAAGTAACCGGGATGGATTGTATAGAGCGAATATCAACACTATTGGTGGCGGTTATAGAAACATATCGGTAGCCAAAGAATGTAAAATGAGGATAATAAGAAACATAATTATCGTTATCGGCAAATGTATAATCGATTCTGATACCGGTGTCGGGAATTCGCAAGTTTAGTCGGTGACAACTGCCTTCCGGGCCATCCATTCCTCTGTTTTTTGCTCCGTTGCCGTCATTTAGTAATTCAGCAGGAAGACATGTAAGTATGGTGCCTTCTGTAGCTTTGAATGAGAATAAAGGAACTCCGGCACAGTTTTGTCCGAAATCCACAACAAGGGTTTCGCCGGGATTGACAGTCATAGTTGCGCCCGGAGAGAAATTTTGTACAATAACAACCTTTCCAAACTCATCATCACTTGCATTTTCAACATCTCTCCATGTGTATGCTTTTATCGGAGATAGTGCAAGGTCGTTGCGTAGATATATTTCTGCTCCGTCTGAGGGGAGAATCTCACCGTTGAATTCGCAATTTTCTACAGGAGTTGACAGTTTTTCAAGACTGTTGTAACCCATAGGTTCGCGGGCATCGTATGTTTCCCCGTCAAAGATTGCTGCATGTTTAACCGGCCCGGCTATTCCTGCTTTCCAATTTTGCAAGTCTGTGCCATGAAGTTGGCGAGTGCCATCAGTAAAAGTCAGTTCGAGAACGCCGCGGAATGCACATTTTTTCCCAATCATGCCATCATGTCCCGAAGGAGTGACAATCTTGTCGGCCCACCAACCGGGAGTGACTTGTGCTGAAAGTTGATTTTCGGCATCAGCATCTTTGTTAAAAGCATCCGTTATGTCGTAAGTGAACGACCGTTTGGTTTTAGCAAAATGGGTAAAGCCCGGTTTTAAAAATTCATTTCCAATAGGCTTGCCGTTAATATATAATTCAAATACGCCCAGTCCGGTGGCCATCCATTTTGCAGACTTGACTTCTTGCTTATTTTTTACTATAGATACAAACCAATTTGAGCCATCAGCCGCACGCCCATTTTCATGGTCGTTGATACTGCCGGTAACAATAGGAGCATCGGCTACTGAAATCCATTGAGAGGCATTCCAAGCAGAATCATCAAGGGCTACGGCGCGAGACCCTACGTGTTTGGGACGCTCTACTCCGCAGTTTGATAAAAAGAGGCATAAAAATGCCATTGCAAGGCAGGTGATAAGGTGATTTAAGTTTGATTTCATGATATATGTGAATTAATATGGAAAATGTCGCCAGGAAAACAACAAAGTTATCCAATAAATTTGGAATTATCAAATAATACGCAACAAATAAAACGTTTATGCGGAAAGTCTAAGAACGAGGGAATGAGTTGGCGACTGTCCTGATTTCTATATACTTGCGTGATTTGTATTGATGTATGACACATTAAAAAACAATTGTACAATTTTTTTGTGGTACAATTTCTTTATTGAAGGGAAACATTCGAATTGAATCTATAATAAATCTACTATATAATGGGTTCTCCGATTTGGCCATTCTCCCTTTTTCTCAACTCGCCTGCAGAGGTAGTACAGAAGCAAGGTCGAGGCGACAAAAAATACGGTTGTAATAATGGACACATCTGCAAGGAATTTGTCAGCAGTTCATATGGCTTGTTTGACTTCTCATTCTATCCCGATGTGAACAGTCATGGTGAGGCCGAGTTGCGCCGTTTGATGTAGCCGGAGCTTAAAAAAGAAAACAAGAGGATTAAAACTCTAATCATTAACCACTTAAAACCGTGAGCCTATGGCAAGTATCAAGGTAAAGTTCAGACCCTCGACAAACGAAAACAAAGAGGGGGCAATCTATTATCAAGTAATTCAGAATCGTGTAATCCGTCAGTTAAAGACGGATTACCGACTCTTTATGCACGAATGGAATGAGGCAGAAAACACGATAATCGCTACCAATAACAGCCGACAAAACTATCTTCAATCAATCGAGGAACGAATTGATTGGGATGTTAAGCGACTGCAAAGCATCATCAACCAATTTGAAAATATGCGAGTAAAGTACACCGCCGATGATATAATCTCTACATTCCAGAAGCAAGCCAATGAGCAATCGTTGTTCAACTTTATGC
>CAZLUB010000081.1:0-3589 GCA_964562595.1 uncultured Muribaculum sp.
GGGGACACAAGGATTTTCAGTCCTTTGCTCTACCAACTGAGCTATGGCACCATCGCGTTTTGCGTTGCAAAGGTATGGCTTTTATTTTGATTGTGCAAGACTTTGGCGTTATTTTTTTGTTTTTTTATTTTAGCACCATTCATATCAGGCAATTACAGCCCGACCACAAACGGCTACATAACTGTTGCAATTATTGCAATGACCACAAAAAGCATCGCATAGGCAAGCATCGCTTTGGCAGTCTTGCCAAGTAAAGGGTTCAATGCCTGCCGAGTGAGAGTCGTGAGGGATTTCCACAATCGCAAATGCAACGCCATGTATGCAAGAACAGCAACCGCAAGCCAAGGCAATTTCATCACAGTAGGGGTCATCAACACCATCGCCATAAGTCCGTTGATCAGATACAATCTCGAAGCAAACGACCTGCCAAATATGACCGCCAATGTGCGCTTACCGACCAATCGATCGTCGTCAGCATCTCTATAGTTATTGACAATCAACACGTTTGCCCCCATTAATCCTATCGCTATCGAGCCCAATGCGACGGATGCATCGAAATGCAAAGACTGCAAATAGTAAGTGAAATTTACCGGTATTATTCCAAAAAAGAACACGACGGAGACCTCTCCCAGACCATTACGCGACAATGGATAAGGGCCGGCCGAATAAGCTATTACGCCCAAGGCAATCATCAAGCCGACCGGAATCAGCCACCAACCACCCCAATAGATTAGACAACACCCGACCAGACATGCAGCAGCAAGTGTCGACAGCGTTGCTATGAGCATGGCTCGAGGCGTTATGTCTCCTTCTGTAACTCCACGTCGCGGCCCTACGCGACCGGCTTTATCGAGACCGTCGCGATAATCATAATATTCGTTGGCAAAGTTTGAGGCGACCTGGGCGAGCAATGCAAAAAGCAAACACAATAACGTAGGAAGCCAATTAAAAGAATGGCCAACAATGCTGTAGCTTGTTGCCACGATTACACCGGCAATAGACACCGGCAGTGTACGAAGCCTCATCGCTTCTATCCAATGTTTAATCATTTTCTATCGGATTTATCTCCTGCTCCGGGCGAGGTGTGATTACTTGGCTTTCATCAAGGCCAAAACAATGTATGATTGCTGCGCGCAAACGCGATGCGTCACGCTTATTTTCTTTAAGTATACCTATTATATCACGCACGTATTCATCTTTGTTGCGAAGGCCACACAACGCGGCGACATTGGAGTTGGGAAGCATCGACTTCTGATTGTAGACACGAAGCACCGATTGATAATCGCCCGAATCGGCATATTTATGGAAGTCTCTACAAAAAGCCTCATACATGCCTCGCGGATTGATTTCATCCACAAGCTCCACCATGTGTTCTTCCAACTTGGCAATGCTCTGAAAACGCGCATCGACACGATACTCCATCATACGCTTCACCCTATGACGAGTGTGAAGTAAGGCCTGTTGCCTTATCTCTGACCGAAACTGAGAAATCACCGCCGATTTAACCTTGGCAAACGCTCTCGACTCGTCTTTGCCATGACGGCGTGCCACAGTGCGTATAACCTCTTCAAGCATGAGAATATTTTCAATTTCCGCGACATCAGGCACAAAGATTTTTTTGTCGCGCAAGTACTTAACTTCTCCGGCGTCACGACGATCTCGATCCACAATGCCATGACTGTCAAGATGATGGAATGAAGACAAATCGTTGAACGTTCGCGTCGCTTCAATAACTTTATTACAACTCCCCAAGGGCTTTACGGTGTAATCTGTAAAAATCAAAGGATATAGCTTTGAATCAATAGAATGCGTTCCGTCTCCTTCTATAAAAAGCACCGGTTTGCGCGCCCCTACGATAGTCATATATAGGTCATCACTTAATCCCGAGTTGGGCGGCAACACCGCATAGTCCCAGGTCACTGACAAGGCATCATACGAGCGCACCCACACAACTACATTGTCAAGACGCGAAGAAACAAAGTCTATATCGTGAGTAGTATATATGAATGTACAGTCGGGACGCATCTGCTCTATATGCTCCCATACATTCGACATAATCGACGGGTGCAAAAACAATCCCGGAGAGTCGACAAACACCAATGCATTATCAGGAGCATACAACGTTGCTCCAAAGTAAAACAACACAGCCTTCTCTCCATCAGAAAGCTTAACCGAAGAATAAATATCATCGTTGATATTGCGACTAAACAACAGCTTACCACCCTCCCTCAACACATGATTATCGGGAAACACCTCTTGCCATGCTTCAATGACGCGGTCAAGACGACTAGTGGGAAAAGACACGTTTTCACCCGAAGACATCGACACTTTGTAAGAAATCAGATTGAGCACCTCGTCTTGTATCATCAAAGCCATCAGTCGCTCAAATTGCAAAATATCAGCATTGCGTATGAACGGAGATTTTTCGGCAATCTCATCATACAACCTATCTATTGAGCCCGGCAACATGTCGGTTTCAGACTTGCGATATATTGCATTAAGAGCTGACAACCTAAACGCTCTATCGCGATTGTCGGCAATAAGGCTTTCGGTAAATCGGCTTTTGCCGGCACCATTTGCCCCGATAATGATAATTCTACGATTTTTTTCGGGCAGCGTCAAACGTGAGCCATCGCTGCGCATTGGCAACTTCAGTTCCATAACTTAAAAGCTTTATTACAGCATTTAAATTTAGCAATATTTATTATCAAATGCGCAAAGCAAGTGTTAACAATTAATAATGAAATTATCATATTTATTGCCACTATAGCTGTGGTCGTCGCGCAGTGATATGAAAACAAGCTTGTTTTCGCTCGTATTTTACATAACATTTACCTTCTTTTCGCAATTGAAACAATACTTCCCCCAACAGATTTTTCAAATCAGTCTGAGTGCGATTGACTATCGACGTATCACAAATAAACTTAGAGTAACTGATATCAAAGGTAGTTCCATACAGATGAGCCGATGACTCAACCGAATTGACATTGCGCCTACGCAAACGGCCAACCGAGCGCTCTGTGCGCAAAACACTTGTCACTTTCAACCGATAACATCCTCCTCCTCTCGCCCTTAACGAGTCGTTAAATCGATGCCCGACCTCCTTAAGAAGATTGGCCGCCTCAGGCACCAAGAAAGGATGAGAATGAGTCAGAGAATCTACAAAATATTCTCTACAAGACACTATTTTACGCAATGGTCGCTTAACTCGCCACACTTCAGCCACATCACCAATCGGATCTATTCCTATCATCCGCGCCTCAGCTAAATGTATACGATTTACATCGTTGAAGACGCGTCCCAAAGTCCCTCCGAGATAGTTGATCTTCATTTTCACACATCCGCTATCAGGCATTTCGTCAAGATGCCGGCTATATAGCAATATACTATCAGGATGCAAATCCTTAGTTGCTTCAATGGCAATACTATCCGCTCTTGACAGAGATTGCTCGTCGGAAGCCCAGCATCCATACATAGCCACCAACATCACGCAAGTCACGAATGTTGACACTATCGAGATTGAATTATACATAAATTAACGTGAGTTCGATGAAATATAAGTAGTTGAAAATTTGGTGATTAGCGATAA
>CAZLUB010000082.1:0-3039 GCA_964562595.1 uncultured Muribaculum sp.
TCAAAGTCGTGAGCAAGGTGGGGATTTTGTTGCACTTCTATCTTGACAGTATGATATTGTAAGAATGTTGTCAAAAATTTCTAATATTAGAGAAAAAACATCCGCCGTCTCCCGATGAGGCAGAGGCGGCGGACGTTGATGTTTTGAATTGTGTGATTATTTATTTTTTAGTAGGAGTTTTGCTGAATATTGCTTTGATGCGCTCCATGTCAAATTTTGTAGTACGGTCGTAATTGTATATACCGTTCTGCTCTTGTTCGACATCGGTTAGTTGGGTGTAGCAGTATCCTGAACAATAAGGAACAGCAAGGATTACGTCGGTAAGTTGCTCAAGACGTTGGTAGAACTCTTCAAGAGTCTTTGGCCCTTGTCCGTAGCCCCATGAGTTTTCAGCAAATTGATTTCCTACAATCCACTTGATGCCGCCATATTCGTCGATTAAGAATGGTTGGTTGCCCGGTGCAACTTCTCGACGTGTGTCCAATTGAGGATATTTGCCATCGCGAAGTTTGAAATATTCTGCAAATTTTACAGGGTCTTGTTCGTAGTTGTGTACTGTCCATAGGTCGGTGATGACATGGTAGTTGCCACTGGTGTCATTGACAGGACGGTAATCGAGGTAGTGGGTGAGGTCGTAAATGTCAGTCAATAAGCGGTTGTGTTGCATGGCTGCCTCGCTATTGTCGGGACATTCCCAAGTCTCGTTGTAAGGAGTCCATGCAATGATAGAGGGGTGGTTGCGGTCGCGCACTACTATTTCTTCCCATTCTGAAAGGAAGTTGCGAGCGGCTTCTATGTTGTTGGCATTTGAACCCCAACTTGCAGCTTCGCCCCAAGTGAGATAGCCTAAACGGTCAGCCCAATAATGGAAGCGTTCTTCAAATACTTTTTGATGCAAGCGAGCACCATTAAAGCCTGCTGCCATACTCATTTCGATATCACGTTTAAGGTCTGCATCGGTTGGAGCTGTCCATATTCCTGTGGGATAGAAGCCTTGGTCAAGGACGAGACGCAAGAAGTAAGGCTCGTTGTTGAGGAAAATTTGATTGCCCTCAATGTGAATTTTACGCATGCCAGCGTATGAGTTTACTTTGTCGACAGCATTTCCGTTTTTGTCGTATACGGTCATCTCGATGTCATATAAGAATGGATTTTCAGGAGACCATGTTTTTACAGACTTTAATGGCATGTTGATTGTTAATGGGGTTGAGGTCGTCTGCTTGTTACGTGATACAACTTTATTGCCATCTTTAATGATTACTTCGATGGTTTGACCGTTGGCAATCGAATAAAATTGTGGAGTTATAACAAATTGCTTACGGTCAAGGTCGGGTACGATATATGCACTTTTGATGCCGAGACGGTCAACCGGCTCCATCCATACGGTTTGCCAGATGCCGGTGGTGCGAGTGTAGTCACATCCTTGAGAATAATAGTTGGACGATTGCTTGCCTTTGGCTTGATTGCCACTGCGAGTGTCATCTTCAACCCTTAAAACCAAGTCGTGCTCATTTCCGTCTTTAACAAATTCGGTAATGTCGAAGCTGAAAGAAGAACTTCCGCCCCAGTGGCGACCGACAAGTTTCCCGTCGATATATACTGCTGAGAAATAGTCAACTCCGCCAAAATTAAGCTTGATATCTTTGCCATTCCATGACGCTGGAATTTGTATCTTGCGATGATACCACATGGCGGGAATAAAGTCGGTGTATTTTACTCCTGATAGTTCGCTTTCGGGGCAAAATGGTACGGTTATGGTGCCTTCAAAACCTTTGCTTTCGTAGAAATGGCGATTCATCCCTGATTTACCAAAGTCAAAAGTGTAAGACCATTGACCGTTGAGATTCTCCCAGTCGGCGCGTTCAAATTGTGGTCGTGGGTATTCTGCGCGAGGAATAGCCAGCGCGGTTAAAGTTTGTGCAACTAATGCAACAAGTAGAATTAATGTCCGAATAGTTTGTTTCATGATTGTTTAATGATGATTGGTTTATTGGATTAATTTAAATTCTGTAGACGTTCCCTAAACGTCTATTGCAAAATTACTTCAAAATAAATAATCTCGCAATAGACGCAGTGTAGTGATTGATTTTTTACAAAATAATAAGAGCGACAAGTGTTTGTCGCTCTTATTATAAACGTAAATGGTTATCTATATTTTTCAATAACTGGGAGTAATAGTGCTTCCATGACATCATAGCCTTCAGAGTTGGGATGAACACCATCTTGTGAGTATTTGATGTCCATGCGAGTACCGTCTTCAGAAAGTAGCGCACTGAAATAGTCGACGTATGTAATTTTGTTGGCTTTGGCGTAGGCTTTGACTCTGGCGTTAAGGCTACGTATTTTGTCCATGGCATCGGTGATGGACCGATTCCATCCAAATCCATGAGCTGGCAGACATGAAGTGAGGATGACCTTGATTTTGTTGGCTTTTGCCATTTCTACCATAGATATTACGTTGCCATACGTCAATTCTTCATCATATTTACCGGTGTTTTCGGCAACGTCATTGGTCCCATAATTGATTACTACAATCTTGGGCTGTAGTTTGATTACGTCCTCTCTGAATCTAAGAAGGAACTGGTATGACGTTTGTCCTCCAATGCCACGACCGATAAGATCGTTTGTTTTGAAAAACTCGGGGTGGGTGTTTACCCAACCTTCTGTAATTGAGTTACCCATAAATACTACTCTTTTTTCGCCTTTGGCTGGTTGCCCAAGTTCGACATTAGCTTTAGCGTAACGATCAAACCATGCAAAATCATGTTTTTGTGCATAGGCCGATGCTGAGACCATCAACACCGTTGCCATAGTTAATAAAATTTTTTTCATTGTAATAATAAATATAACTGTAATAATAAATATATTCGTTGTATTTTATAGACGAATAATGGTGGTTATTGCACTAAAAATTGATTAAAAAATAATTCGGAGCTAAAAATTTGTCGGCTTGCAAAAGTTTTGTAACTTTGCCAACCACATTTTTGGAAAGATGCCGGAGTGGTCGATCGGGACGGTCTCGAAAACCGTTGTACCCTT
>CAZLUB010000083.1:0-3030 GCA_964562595.1 uncultured Muribaculum sp.
TATCGTAGAAATTCAAGGACAACAATTCAAGGCTGAAGCCGGAAAGTTCTTGTATGTACACTATCTCGGCGATGACAAGAAACAAGGCGACTCAATCGAGTTTGATCGTGTTCTTTTGGTAGATGCTGATGGTGACGTTAAGGTTGGTGCACCGACCGTTGAAGGTGCAAAAGTAGTTTGCGAGGTTGCAGAAACTCTCGTGAAAGGTGACAAAGTAATCGTCTTCAAGAAGAAAAGACGTAAAGGCTATCGCCGTAAAAACGGTCATCGCCAATACTTCACCAAGGTAGTGATTAAAGACTTAGTAGCTTAACCCATTAAAATCTTAAAGACATGGCACATAAGAAAGGTGTAGGTAGTTCGAAGAACGGTCGTGAGTCAGAAAGCAAACGACTTGGAGTTAAGATTTTTGGCGGTCAGTATGCTAAGGCCGGAAACATTATCAAGCGTCAACGTGGCACTGTTCATCACCCCGGTCTCAATGTGGGTATGGGCAAAGACCATACTATTTATGCGCTTGTAGATGGTACCGTAGTTTTCTCAGAAGGCAAAGGCGGTCGTCAATTTATTAATGTAAAGCCGGTTGAACAGGCATAAGCCGTTCGCTCACTTAATGACAACAAAGGCATCTGCAATGCAGATGCCTTTTGTCGTTTTTATATGTATGCATTATCGCTTTACTTTGTCGGGATTGTGGGCGATAAACTCTTTCCAAGAGCGGGGGCCACGTGTAATGTCTGGTTTGGATGACTCGTAGAAATGACATAAGGCGGCTCCTAATGCGTCGGTGGCATCAAGTTGTGGCAGTAGATTATCTTGAGGAATGTTTAATATGCGACGTAACATTTCTTGCACTTGTTCTTTGCTGGCTCCTCCATTGCCGGTAATGGCCATTTTGATTTTTCGAGGCTCATATTCGACGATGGGGATGTCGCGACTTATAGCAGCGGCCATTGCTACGCCTTGTGCGCGTCCAAGCTTGAGCATAGACTGCACGTTTTTCCCAAAGAAAGGAGCTTCAATGGCCATCTCGTCAGGCAGATATTGCTCAATGAGACCTGTGACGCGTTCAAAAATGCGCCCGAGCCTCATATAGTGACTTTCAAATTTGCTAAGTTGAATAACGCCCATGGCTATTGTCGTAGGCTTTTTCCTAATCACTCCGAGTATGCCATAGCCCATAACATTCGTTCCGGGGTCTATGCCTATGATAATACGGTCGTATTGTTTTAGACCGGATACTTTGTCCATCAATTAATTATGTCCATATAGGTTGAAAAATACAATATACGCTCTCCCCAACGTTGGCTAATGTCCGACTTTAGCTTTTGTGCATCGGTGTCATGCCATTGTTCGGCGGTGGCAATATCCATTGATTTGAATTGTACTGCATAGGCGGAGCCACCTTCGGCTTCAGCCAAAATTCGAGTAAATAAGGCGTCTTTTACTATCCCAGAAGACAACGCTTTGGGGATGTAGGTTGTCTTTACCCAATCAATGAAGTCTTTTTCAATGGATTTCTCAACGTGGAATGTGGTGTTGAGCAGTATCATTATATTTGAGAGGCTATCATGCTTGTAAATATGAGGGCATAAAATATAATTACTACAAAAATTGGTGCCATCCCTATCCAGAAGCCAATCAAAGTCCATTTCTTAGCTTCTGATGATGCTCTTTGGGATTCTTCTACTCGTCCCGCTGCCCATAAGCTTGATACGTTTGATGCTTTAATGATACCAACGATTCCAAACGGCAAGCAACAGAATAATGTCACTAAAATGGATTCTACAAGCCAATTTTTGGGTGGTAATCCCATTGGTTGAGAGGCTTGGTAGGACAATTGAGGATTAGATGGTTGAAGCATCGGCGGCACCGGAGGAGCAGGCGGAACAATCGTACCGTCAGTGTTTGTTGGGGGTGGTGTGGTTGCTGTCTGTTGAGCTCCATATAAAACGGCTTGTAGCTCATCGATTGTTTCGGCTGCTACCCATTCAGATAGACCTTCTTTCCACACTAAGTCTTTCCCTTTTATTCCTTGTTCGGCAAGTTGAGCTATGTCAAATGGTCCGGCAGGCTTGCCGTCGACTACAATATAATACTTCATGTCGGTGTACTTGTGTTATTGTTTTTATGCTGTTGTGTTGAAGTGACTTTCTTTATAGTGCTGTCGTAAAAATCGAGGGATAAATTTGATGTGTCGCAGTATTGTTGGCAGTATGCCATAATATCGACACATTATTTTAAATCGCTCTATCAGTGATGCACGGCGATTGGCTGTAGTTAATCCTTCGCTCAAATAGTCGATGATTGTTTCATCGATATATAAGTTGTGTTTAGAGCGTTGTAGACATTGCAGACACCACTCGTAGTCTGCGGAAAAGCGATAGGCGAGATTGTAGGGGCGTGCTAACTTTTTCAGCACTATGAATGCTTGATGACATACCACCATGCCGTCGGCAAAGCTCATAAACGAGAGGTCTTCAGGAGCAGAAAGATGTCGGTCTCCAATGCGTTGACGCAGGGTGTTCACGAGTTGTGTTTGTCCATAAACTATTCCCGGAAAATCGTTGTCCATTATGACTTGGGCGATGTTGTCGAGAGTATGATGGGAATGAAATGCGTCTCCGGCATTTAAAAAAATAAGGTACTCTCCTTTTGCAATCTCCATGGCCTTGTTCATCGCATCATATAATCCTTTGTCAGGGCTTGAAAAAATTCGCGCTTCTGAAATGCCTGCATCTAAGGCCAATTTTAATGTACGGTCGCTTGACACGCCATCCATGATTATATACTCATAGAGTTTGCATGTCTGCTTCTTTACGCTTGCTAAAGTCGGAGCAAGAGTGCTTTCTGCATTGTAGGTTACAGTTATTATTGAAAACAAAGGAGCTGTCGGCATGTCGATTTTATATAGTGCAAATATAGTGACAAATAAGCAAAATAGAAAGTTTACAATGATATTTCATAACATAATATAACGTGAATTCGACGAAAATAATCAAAAGAGTGTCAGTTGGTTATCAACAACAC
>CAZLUB010000084.1:0-2909 GCA_964562595.1 uncultured Muribaculum sp.
CTGCAAATTGATGCTTAACAAAATATTTGAATAATTTTCAAACAGCTTCTTATAAGCGACGCATTACACGTTCCACCATCTCTGTTTTCCAAACCTTGAAATCACCGGCAATTATGTGACGCCGAGCCTCCCTCACAAGCCATAGATAGAATGCAAGATTATGAATTGAAGCAATCTGCATTGCTAAGATTTCTTGTGCGATAAACAAATGTCGCAAATAGGCCTTAGAATATATGCGGTCAACATAACTTGGGCCGTCTTCTTGTATAGGAGAAAAATCATCAGCCCATTTTTTGTTGCGCATGTTCATTATGCCATTTGATGTAAATAGCATTCCATTACGTCCATTGCGAGTAGGCATCACACAATCCATCATGTCAACGCCTCGGTCAATAGCTTCAAGTATGTTTGCAGGAGTACCAACGCCCATCAAATATCTCGGCTTGTCAATAGGCAATATTTCGTTGACCACTTCAATCATGTCATACATTACCTCAGCAGGCTCGCCTACAGCCAATCCGCCAATTGCATTGCCATCAGCTCCGTAATCGGCAACTATTTTAGCTGATTCTCTTCGCAAGTCAGCGTAAGTACATCCCTGAACGATAGGGAAATAAGCCTGTGAATACCCATATTTACCCTCAGTCTCCTTATATCGCTTCCACCCGCGAGCAAGCCATCGAGTAGTAAGCCCTAAGGACTTCTTGGCATAGTCATATTCGGCAGTCCCTGGAGGACACTCATCCAGTTGCATCATAATATCTGCACCTATCGAACGCTGAATATCCACAACCCCTTCTGGAGTAAACAAGTGTTTAGAGCCATCAATATGACTGCGGAAATAGGCTCCTTCTTCTTTTAACTTGCGATTGGCCGATAACGAAAACACTTGAAACCCGCCACTATCAGTCAATATCGGGCGTTCCCATCCGTTAAACTTGTGCAAACCGCCGGCTTGCTCTAAAATTTCTATACCTGGACGCAAATATAGGTGATAAGTATTTCCCAAAATAATTTGAGCTTTTACCTCATCACGCATCTCTGGCATGTGAACTGCCTTAATTGCACCAACTGTACCTACCGGCATAAATATAGGAGTCTCAATCACTCCATGATCGGTAGTAATCAATCCGGCACGAGCGTTGCTTCCGGTTGCTGTAACTTGTAATTTAAAATCCATAATCGGGTGCAAAGTTACAAAATATCCGACTATTGCATACTACCTAATATCATCATTCGACATTGGCCATTCGATAAATAGCTTCCATGTCATCGCGATTAAGCACTTTTAGTGAGCCAATCGTACCATTGCCACCGCGACTCGCTTTCAATGACATCGTTGCAATTTCATCGTCAGTTGCCTTACGGCCTAAAAGTTGAGGTATCGATGTTGGCATCCCAATAGACTCCAAATAATCCTCCATAACAGCAATTGCATCAAGAGCAGTCTCTTCGATATCATGAAAATCAGGTTTTACCCCAAGCACATTTACGCCAAATCGCGCAAAACGAGCAGCATTTTCATCAACCGTGTAACGTGCCCACGCTCCCCACACTGCGGCAAGACCTGCACCATGAGCCACATCAAACAACCCCGATAATTCATGCTCAAGATAATGAGTTGCCCAATCTTCAGTATAGCCACATCCGGTAAGTCCATTATGAGCCAAAGAACCCGCCCACATAATTTGCGCTCTTGCATCATAATCATCAGGCGAAGCAAGAGCAACAGGGGCATACTCCATGATGCTACGCAATAGGCTTTCACACAAGCCATTAGTAACTTCCATATCATCATCGCGAGTGAAATAGCGCTCAAATATGTGCATTATCATATCTGTGGCTCCACATGCCGTCTGATATGCGGGCAACGAATATGTTCTCTCCGGATTCATAATGGCAAATCGACAACGAGCGTTGTTGTGACAATAATCTTTTTTTAACCAACCGTCTTCATTTGTGATAACACTACCATCGCTCATCTCTGACCCGGCGGCCGGAATGGTTAACACTGCGCCCAATGGAAGACATGCCTCTGCTTGAGCTTTTCGCATATAAAAATCCCACACATCGCCATCATAAGGCACCCCCCAGGCAATTGCCTTAGCCGAATCAATAACAGACCCTCCTCCTACCGCAAGGATAAAATCAACGCCTTCGGCTCGGCACAAATCTATGCCTTTGTATACCAACGACAGACGCGGATTGGGAACGACTCCTCCTAACTCAACATAAGCTATCCCTTCAGCCTCGAGTGATGATTTCACTACACCCAACAGCCCCGAACGACATGCGCTGCCTCCTCCATAATGAATCAACACCTTAGTCCCTCCATATTGCTTCACCTTACGACCTATTTTTTCTTCTGAATTCCGTCCAAAAACAACTTCTGTCGGAGCATAATACACAAAGTCTTTCATATTTTATTTTTATTTCTTTTGTAATGCATGATTTTGAACAAATTTACAAAATAATCGACAATCAACAAAGGGTGAAGATATTTGACATACTCATTAAAAACACTTTTCTTTTATCTAACTATAATCATCTCAATCTTTAGACTATATGTCCACTTTACTATGAGTTTAAGGCATACTTCCAGTATAAATCTCTTCATCTTAAATATTTTTATAGCTTTCATATCTATAGATGATAAACAGGCTTACTGTTTTAACATATTACACCTCTTGTATTTGATTATTATTTTTAATCATAATTTTTCGACAAAAAATCGCAGAATTTGCAATTATCTTGTAATTAGACGGTTATTCGGGATGCTTGGAAATCGGGTAACGAGATAGTAACTGTTCGTATTTCAGAGTTCGTTATTGTTTTGCGTTCTCATAAGGGATAATTACTCCCCATATTTCTTGATTTCCTTGAATGTATATCCGCAGAAAGTCTTGTTC
>CAZLUB010000085.1:0-2333 GCA_964562595.1 uncultured Muribaculum sp.
GGAAATATGATGACAATAAATATAAAATCAACTTGATTGACACCCCAGGACACGTAGACTTTACTGTTGAAGTTGAGCGTTCGTTGCGTATCCTTGATGGTGCAGTAGCTGCATTCTGTGCTGTGGGCGGAGTTGAACCCCAGTCAGAAACAGTTTGGCGTCAGGCTGATAAATATAATGTTCCTCGTATCGGTTATGTGAACAAGATGGACCGTTCGGGTGCAAACTTCTTTGAAGTTGTTCGCCAACTAAAGGAAGTGCTCGGTGCAAATCCATGTCCAATACAAATTCCTATTGGCGCTGAAGAAACTTTCAAAGGAGTAGTTGACCTTGTGCGTATGAAAGCTATTTTCTGGCACGATGAAACTATGGGCGCTGATTATACTGTTGAAGAAATTCCGGCAAATCTTGTTGCTGAAGCTGAAGAGTGGCGCGATAAGATGCTCGAAAAAATTGCAGAGTTTGATGATGACTTGATGGCTAAATATTTTGACGACCCATCAACGATCTCAGAAGACGAAATCCGCAAGGCGTTGCGTGCCGCTACTTTGTCGATGAACGTTGTTCCGATGATTTGCGGTAGCTCGTTTAAAAACAAAGGCGTTCAATGCTTGTTAGACTCAGTATGTGCTTATCTCCCATGTCCAACTGACGGTGGTGAGGTTAAAGGACATGCAGTGGGCGATCCTGATACGGAAATCGTGCGTAAGCCTTCAGGAGATGAGCCGATGTGTGCACTTGCATTTAAGATTGCAACCGATCCATATGTGGGACGTCTTTGCTTCTTCCGTGTATATTCAGGAAATGTCGATGCTGGTAGCTATGTATTCAATAGCCGTTCTGGAAAAAAAGAGCGTGTGTCACGTCTATTCCAAATGCACTCAAATAAGCAAAATCCAAAAGAACGCATTGAATGTGGTGACATAGGTGCAGGAGTAGGTTTTAAGGATATTCGTACAGGTGATACATTGTGTGCTGAAGATGCTCCGATCGTGCTTGAAGCTATTGACTTCCCAGATCCAGTAATCGGTATTGCAGTAGAACCTAAGACTCAGAAAGACCTTGACAAACTTGGAGTTGGACTTCAAAAACTTGCTGAAGAAGACCCGACCTTCACCGTTAAGACAAATGAGGAAACCGGTCAAACGGTTATTTCAGGTATGGGTGAGTTGCACTTGGATATAATTATCGACCGTTTGCGTCGTGAGTTTAAGGTAGAGTGCAACCAGGGACGTCCGCAAGTTACTTATAAGGAAACAATCACGCAACCAGTCGAACTGCGAGAAGTGTTTAAAAAGCAGACCGGTGGTCGTGGTAAGTTTGCTGACATCATTGTCCGCGTAGAACCAGTTGATGATGGCTTTGAAGGTGGCTTGCAGTTTGTAGATGAAGTAAAGGGTGGTAATATTCCAAAAGAATATATCCCATCTATCCAGAAAGGATTCCAGACTGCAATGAGAAATGGTGTGCTTGCAGGTTTCCCTGTAGAGCAACTCAAGGTTACCGTAATAGATGGTTCATTCCACCCGGTTGACTCTGACCAACTCTCGTTTGAGCTTTGTGCAATTCAAGCGTTTAAGAAAGCTTCAGAAAAAGCCGGTCCTGTGTTGTTGGAGCCAATCATGAAGATTGAAGTAGTTACTCCTGAAGAAAGCATGGGTGACGTAATTTCAGACTTGAATAAGCGTCGTGGTCAGGTTGAAGGTATGGAAACCAGCCGTAGTGGTGCACGTGTCGTTAAGGCAAAAGCTCCGTTGGCCGAAATGTTTGGTTACGTTACAGCTTTGCGTACTATCACTTCTGGTCGTGCAACTTCAACAATGTCATTCTCTCACTATGCAGAAGTAAGCACTTCAATTGCGAAGAGTGTCTTGACTGAATGCCAAGGCCGTGTAGATTTATTGAAATAACAAAATTTATCACAATATTATGAGCCAAAAAATCAGAATTAAATTAAAATCTTACGATCACAACTTGGTCGATAAATCGGCTGAGAAGATTGTTAAGGCTGTGAAGGCTACAGGTGCTGTAATTAGTGGGCCAATACCCCTGCCTACTCACAAACGTATCTTCACTGTGAACCGCTCAACTTTCGTAAACAAAAAGTCTCGTGAGCAGTTCCAGCTTTCATCTTACAAGCGATTAATCGACATTTACAACTCGACTGCTAAAACTGTCGATGCCCTCATGAAACTTGAGTTGCCAAGTGGGGTAGATGTTGACATTAAAGTATAATCGTAGCGATTTTGAAAAGAAACATTAAAACAATTAAATTTACAGAGAAATGCCAGGATTATTAGGAAAAAAAATCGGAATGACATCCGTTTTCAGTG
>CAZLUB010000086.1:0-2330 GCA_964562595.1 uncultured Muribaculum sp.
TCTTTGCCAATAAAATTTATTATTAATCCGTCCAACTTTTTGGGGTCAGATCACAAATGGTCAGCGGTCAACTTTATATAACAACATAGTAGTTACTTAAGAGTACCGGCTTCAGCTTGTTTAATCATTTCAGGACTAGCAGAAATATAAATTTCAACTCGACGATTCTGTGCGCGACCTTCTGCCGTTTCGTTAGTTGCTACATAATTAGCCATTGGAACACCTTGTGAAGAAAGGCGAGTTACGGGTACTCCCGAATTAACCAAATAACTTTTTACTGCATTTGCTCGATTATTCGATAACTTCTCGTTGACTTCAAAAGAACCAGTGTTGTCGGTGTATCCAAAAATCTGCACATTAGTACCCGGATTGTTGATAAGTGAATTGGCAAACTGACTAAGTGACGTCTGAGCTGTTTGATTAAGAGTATATTTCCCGGTTGGGAATAGGATTCCTCCATCAAATGTCACTTTTATAGCTTGCAAACCATTTTGGTCGGTCGTTTCTTCCACTTGAGCATTGGCAAGTTGCTGTTCGAGTTCCTTTTGTTGCTTATCCATTTTGTTCCCTATAAGCGCACCTGCTCCGGCGCCGACTGCAGCACCAATACCTGCACCGATGGCGGCTCCTTTACCTCCACCGATTAACGCACCTATACCTGCACCTACGGCACCTCCGCCACCTCCGCCAATGAGAGCTCCTTTACCGGTATTTGACATTGACGAACATGCAGAAGAAAGGAACAGACAAGTTGCCAACAATGTTACACTTGTTAATTTAAATAATTTCATACCATTTAGTTTTATAATTATACACTCTACAAATTTAGAAATAAATTATCAAAACTAAATATAATGATATTAATAAAAACATAATCAACCTTTAATTTCCGGCGACGACAATAACTCCAAGCCCGATTATAAACAGAGCAAACATTAATGCCAACATATTAATTGTCTTGCGATCTGCTCCCTTAAACTCATGCCATATAAACACACCCCAGAAGGCTGCAATCATCGGAGCTCCTTGCCCAAGTGCATATGAAATAGCCGCACCGGCTTTTCCTGCAGCGATATAACTAAATGCGGTACCTAAACACCAGATTGCACCTCCCAACACTCCAACGAGATGTGTCGATAGTGACCCTTTAAAATAATTGCCATACGACACCGGTTGTCCAACAAAGGGATATTTCATCACATATGTATTGAATATCAAATTTGAAATTAAAACACCTACTGCAAATATAAATATTGCCGAGTAAGGGGTAAGCATTCCTAATGCAGGATTCTCAAAATTATCTATATCCATGCCTTTAACAACAAAACGGTAGAACGTAGACATCAATATTCCGGCAATGATTGCCAAAACAACACCTTTCTTATTTTTAGATCCACCTTCCGAGCTCTTTGCTATTCGACCGGCAGCCACTCCGTTGCACACAATTGCAAGTACTACAAGAGCAACCCCAACAGCAAGCAACATTGGATTTCCCTTACTTTGTTCAAGGTAATTATTTATTACTCCAAGCACCAATGCCAATCCACAACCGAGAGGAAAAGCGACTGACATTCCGGCCAATGATGTTGAGGCTGACAAAAGTATATTCGATGCATTAAATATAATACCACCTAACAACACCCACCCTATTGACGTCAGATCAGCTTGCGACAAATCATCTAAGAAACTTCGTCCTCCATCTCCAAAACTACCCATAGTAAATCCTAATACTACGGAAAATAATAACATACCTATTACATAATCCCAATAAAACAATTCATAACGCCATGTTTTCCCGGCCAACTTCTGAGTATTACCCCATGAACCCCAACAAAGCATTGTAATAAAGCAGAAGATTACTGCCAATGTGTAGCTGTCAATAATAAACATATCTATAATTATTTAAGGTTAAAAATTATTTACTTCGTCTCTCGTCGGCACCGAAGGTTGTGCACCGGCACGTGTTACCGATATTGCAGATGCCTTTGTCGCAAATTTTAAAGCATCATATAAATTCATATCCTCTGCAATCGCTGCACACAATGCACCATTATATACATCACCGGCCGCAGTTGCATCAACAGCTGATACTTTATGAGCCGGAATAAATACTCCTTCGCCATTATCATATAGGTATGAACCTCGACTCCCCATTGTTATTACTACTCGCTTTACTCCTTTAGAGTATAATTTCTTGGCTGCATTTTCTGCTGAAACCATATCGGCAACTTCTATACCTGTTAGTGTCTGCGCTTCAGTTTCATTTGGAGTTATTAAATAACGTGAGTTCGATGAAATATAAGTAGTTGAAAATTTGGTGATTAGCGATA
>CAZLUB010000087.1:0-1866 GCA_964562595.1 uncultured Muribaculum sp.
GTATCAATCAGATACGGAATAATTGATTATCCGATGCAAAGATAACAATTTTTCTCTACTCTAAAAACCTTTTCCAATAAGGCTTGAGAAGTGCTTAAGAC
This sequence comes from uncultured Muribaculum sp., assembly GCA_964562595.1. Taxonomy (GTDB): domain Bacteria; phylum Bacteroidota; class Bacteroidia; order Bacteroidales; family Muribaculaceae; genus Muribaculum. The sequence continues at coordinate 102 of CAZLUB010000087.1, forward strand.
AATTTGAAAGCTACTTATGGTTTTAAATTGTAATCTAATAGATTATTATGATGCTTTTTTGGGAGTAAATGAAATATGTAGCAAATCGTTCTGACAATTTGCCATATCGTTAAATTAGGTTAAATACACAAAATACGTAGCATTATGTACAAACGCTATTGGCTAGTTTAAAATATATGAGCTTACGGGTTGTAAGCTACCCAATAAAATTCCTTTTGAAACTTCAAATTCTGCCCCATGAACTTCATCGACATATTTGCCATCGGGCAATGTTGTTTTCAACTCAATTTGCTGAGGCTGTTCAGAAATGTTAATTAAAGCTACGCCCTTATTTCCTCTAGCAATCTCAGCGACTGCGCCGTTATTTGAAAACGAAATTATTTCGGGCTGACCACTCATTGCACGACGGAATTTTATTACAGCTACAACTTCCGGATGTTTAAATTCATCATTGCCTTTTTCACCTACACGATTATTGCCCCAGTAATTATCACGAGTACTATCAGCTGGACGACTATAGAATAGGGGAGTCCCTTGTTGACGCGCCGTAAGGAATACAAATCCTTGTCGTATCAGTTCATCACTCATTCCTGCCGACTCATGTGCATTGCAATACGTATCATGTGATTCTACCCAAGTAACAAGATTACTGCCGGGAGATTTGTGTCGCCAATCAAGCAATGAATCAGAATTGAAGTCATGAGAGTTCAATACCCCTCTGAGCACGTGACCATATCCGCTTGCTGTCAACTTCATATATTCGGCATATTCATCTTCTTTTACATTCTTGTCCTGCAACACCTCTCCATATATAAATAAGCTGTCTTCGGGAACAGACATCCGTAATCCTTTTACCTCCTCACGTCCGGTTGCAATTTCCCAAAAATTATTTCTTTCTGCTTTTGCATCAAGTGAATCGGTTGGCAAACCAATATGCTTAGCTGTGTCATAACGAAATCCTTTTGCTCCACAATCCAACAAATCGTTTACATATAACATATAATAATATTGGAAATCAGGATTCTCTGTATTTACATCCGGCAGCCCGCCCATTTTACCGGTAGTACATTGATAACGGTCGTTGTAATCAATTATATCATTAAATCCGTTGGCATGAAATAAATTTTCATGTCCGCCAACTGCATTATTTAAATCATCAGTTACCGCAGTGTGGTCTACTGCAGTGTGATTAGGCAAAACATCGACAATCACCTTTACACCATATTTATTTGCGCTATCACACATTGCCTTAAATTCATCACGAGTTCCCAATAGATAGTTACCTATTTTCCAGTCAATTGGTTGATAATAATAATACCACTTCCCGCTAACCGAATCTCCTGGATTGCTAAAAAGAGCTTTTCCTCCATTTTCTCCTACAAAGCATGTGTTGGCAGGAGATGTCTGTACATAGACATAACCTGCATTGGCAATATCTTTCATGTTCTCACCAATTGTGTTGAAAGACCATGACCAAGCATGCAGAATTACGTCATCATTAGTTGTCGCTGTATTTACTTGAGCTTTGTCTTCACATGAAACAAAACATGCCCCGATCAAGCCAATCGAAACAATAGGATAAAGTAAGTTTTTCATTTTGATATAATTAAATTATTTTACGCTACGCCAAAGTTAGTAATTTTTTTTCTATTCATAATTTGATTTATTATACTTTTTAATTGCTATTGCATATTGGCATACAATAATACCACTTAAGTTTCGCAAGTGAATTTTAGCCCATCAGGCGGCGATCGCCAGTTTGTCG
>CAZLUB010000088.1:0-1832 GCA_964562595.1 uncultured Muribaculum sp.
TCATAGCATTCGCTATTTGTGTATCAATCAGATACGGGATAATTGATTATCCTTACAAAGATAAGTATTTTTGCTAAACATAACTAATTACATTTTATTTATACACATAGATGACTACCATAATATTTACGTGTTTTTTGCGAGAGGTCGCTTTGCCGTTTAATTCCTAACATCGTTAACCAATCATTCACGTTCGAATAAGAGAGCCTCTGATGGTTTGATTTCTTTTTATTATGCTTGAAAAAAAGAGGATATTGAGTTATCTTTGTTGTTATGAAAAGAGTATTGATAATTGGCGCCGGTGGTTTCATCGGCGGGCATATTGCCACTGAAAGTTTGCGCCGTGGACATGAAACATGGTGCGGTGTGCGACAATCTACATCGCGCAGATATCTCAACGATGAACGCTTGCATTTTGTAACGCTCGATTACGAATCGCCCGAAAGTGTGGCTCATGCATTAAAGTCGGCTTTGCCACAAGGTGAAAAATGGGATTGGATTGTTTACAATCTTGGAGCTACCAAAGTAACCCATTATGCCGACTTCAATCGCATTAATTACCAATATCTCAAAAACTTTGTCGAAGCATTGCAACTATCGGGAATGACTCCGGATAGACTGCTCTACATGAGTAGTCTCAGCGCATTGGGGCCTTTTGATGAAGTCGGCTATACGCCCTATCATGGCAAAATAATACCACAGCCCAACACACGCTATGGAACATCAAAAATAAAAGCGGAAACTGTGCTTGACACAACTCCCGGGCTACCTTGGATCGTTTTCCGGCCAACCGGGGTCTATGGCCCGCATGAACAAGACTATCTGATGATGATAAAATGCATTGACAACCATTTTGATTTTGGAGTAGGTTTTCGCAAGCAATTGTTGACGTTTATTTATTCCGACGACCTTGTAAACGCCATATTTGACGCCCTCGAGAAAGCTCCTTCAGGTAGAAAGTATATTATCAGCGAGGATCGAGCATATACTCAAAAAGAATTTAGGGCAATAGTAGCTCGGGAACTTGATAAAAAATGGGTAATACCTATAAAATTGCCTTTATGGTTAGCCAAAACCGCTTCTTTCATTGCAGAAAAATACGGAGTTGCCCGTCTCAAGCCATCAACTCTCAATCTTGATAAATACAAGATTATGAAACAACGCAATTGGAGTACCGACATCACCGACGCGAAGAATGATTTTGGCTTTAATCCCCGGATTTCTTTATCGGAAGGTATTGCACGTACTGTTGCCGCCTATCGAGCCGAATCAAGTCAATCTAAAAAAGCCAAATCATGAAAAAACAAGCAGTCAACACTCCGGCGTGGCTGATAATACTGATGGTATTGTTGATTTTACCATTGTTTTCTTGGCCATTTATAATGTCGTCACATGGATTTGAACCGACTCCTTCGGGAGGCCTTGATGAACAAGCATGGCTTTTCACTATTGGAGTGCCTATATTTGCTCTTTTGTCGATATATCTTGCATACCGTTGTTACCCGCAACGCAAAGAGCTATCAATCATCTTGTTATCGTTGGTTGCATTAGCGTATGTCGCTACAATTACGATGTTATAACTATTAAATAATGTTAAACAACAAAGAAAAACTACTCAAAAATTATGTTGTATAACATAAAACACATACCTTTGTATCGTGTTTTTCATGGTATTAGATTTAAGGTTAAGAAGATTGGTTGTCGGGACGACAATCAATTTTTTATGTCCCATAATAAACTAAAGGCATCCGATAAAATTTTATCGGATGCCTTTAGTTTTAGAAGCTGTTTGAATTTTATTGAAAAATATTTTTATGTAAACGTATAATTTA
>CAZLUB010000089.1:0-1807 GCA_964562595.1 uncultured Muribaculum sp.
GCAGTTTAATAAAAAATCAATCCAAAATAACTCTTAAAATAATCTCGAAATAAAATTAAAACAACTTCTAAAAATAAAAATATGAAAGAAACTGTACTTAGCGGCATTCGTGCAACAGGCAATCTGCACCTTGGAAATTATTTTGGGGCTTTAAGCAAGTTTGTGCGTATGCAGGAAGACTATAACAGCCTTTATTTTATAGCTGACTTACATGCATTGACCACGCATCCCGATCCGGCGATGTTGCATTCAAATGTCAGAAACATCATTGCAGAATATCTTGCAGCCGGTCTTGATCCTGAAAAGGCAACCATGTTTGTTCAGAGTGATGTTCCGGAAATCCCGGAGTTATATCTTTTGCTTAATATGCATGTAGGCATTGGAGAGTTGATGCGTACTGCCTCGTTTAAGGATAAAGCTCGTAAAGCGTTAGGAATAAAGAGCGGTGATGAAAAAGATGAAGATATTGAAAAAGAAATAATCGGTAGCGAAACCAACAAGCGTGTAAATGCAGGATTGCTGACCTATCCGACATTAATGGCTGTAGATATCCTTATACAGAAGGCGCATAAGGTGCCTGTTGGTAAAGATCAAGAGCAACATTTGGAGTTGACACGCCGATTTGCACGTCGTTTCAACTCGTTTTATGGCGTAGATTTGTTCCCCGAACCTGCTAATTTTGATTTTGGAGGGACTCCGGTTAAGGTTCCGGGACTTGATGGCTCGGGCAAGATGGGTAAAAGCGAAGGTAATTGCATATATCTAATCGATGATGAAAAGACTTTACGTAAAAAAGTGATGCGAGCGGTGACTGATGAGGGACCGAAAGAGCCAAACTCTCCGGTTAGTCAGCCAATACAAAATTTATTTACGCTTATGGAGCTTGCTTCAACCCCTGACACTTTGCAGTATTTTAAGGATGCTTATGCCGATTGTTCGATACGTTATGGCGATTTGAAGAAGCAGTTGGCTGAAGATCTGTTGAAAATAACATTGCCGATAAGAGAGCGTATTCTTGATATACAAAATGATGAGGCTTTATTGGCACGGGTGTTGAGTCGAGGAGCTGAACGAGCCAGAGAGCAGGCATCTAAGACGCTTGCCGAGGTGCGTGAAATTATGGGTATCAAGCGTTTTTATTAAAGAAATATTTAATTAGAATAATTATCCCCCCACATTTGTCCTATGTAGGTCAGATATGTGGGGGTTGTTGATGTGTCATGTGGATTTTGCTTGCTGTCGTGTCATCTTTGTGTCTTGGAGTCTATGATGTCTTTAAGAAATTGTCGCTTAGTGGAAATAATGTATTGACAGTGTTGTTTCTCAATACGTTGTTTTGTGCGTTGCTGATGTCACCTGTGATTGTGAATGGGATGGTAGTGGCAGATACAGGGCTTGCCGGTTGTGATATTGGTCATTTTAGGATTATATTTAAGGCATTGATAGTGTTGGGTTCGTGGTTGTTGGGGTATTTTAGTATTAAAGAATTGCCGTTGACGATCGTCGGCCCTATAAATGCGACTCGACCGATAATAGTGCTTGTGGGAGCGTTGCTCATTTTTGGAGAACGGCTTAACTGGATGCAATGGCTGGGCGTGGGGTTGGGCGTTTGTTCGCTTTATTTAGTGAGTTGTATCGGTCGCCGAGAGGGGTTTTCGTTGCGTCATAGCAGATGGTTGTGGATGGCTATGGGTGCTATGATGCTTGGGGCAATGAGTGGGTTATATGATAAATATCTGTTGCAAAGATACAACAAAGAAACGAAAGTGAGTGCGAAACGAGGAAAGAATGTTGTCTGTTAGCGATT
>CAZLUB010000090.1:0-1632 GCA_964562595.1 uncultured Muribaculum sp.
TAGTTATATTTATTAATTGTTATACTTCTAACTTCAATTCATTGTCGCCATATTAAATTATTACAAACATAAATGTCATATTCTTATTTATATCATCAACATAATCCGTCCTTCTGCCTTGACAAACATATCGGGAAAGCGACAGATAACGGCATAAACCTGATTGGAGGTAACAGGTTGTCCATCCTTGCGAATATGTAACCGTTGACGATTAATCATTTCCGCTATCTGTTCCGTGCGCATTCCTCGGTTATGGCTTGCGAGGCAAAGCGTATGGCTTCTTCGATTTTCATATATTTAATAGCATATGTTGCAATCTCGTAAATGAAGTATGCAAAGCTACGATATGTCAGGAGAACGAATATCATAATGAGATGAAGTCAACTAAGACCACAATTTTTTCTCATTCCTTGGCATGCGCTTGAAGAGAGTGTATTCTTTTCCAGTTCACAAAAGAACCTACTGCAAACACTGTCCATATAAGATACAGTCCTATTAGATATAGAGCCTTATCCGGGAGCATATAATACTCCACGATATAGAACAGATCATTAATGAACCAAACAACCCATGTCTCTAATTTGCGACAGAACATAAACCATGTGGCAACAATGCTAGTAACACTTGTAATTGAGTCCAAAAGAGGAAGTGGATTGTCGGTTTTACTAAGAAGTATCCAAAATATGATAATTGAAAAAAATGTTGTAAGCCCCCATGCAATACGAGCCGTCCCCCCATAAATGGATATAACATCCGCTCTATTTCCCTTTTTCCAAATAACGAAGCCACCAATTCCAACGAAAAAATAAATACTGTCAATAACCACATCTCCCCATAGATGTACATTTATTGAGAATAGAACTAAAAAAATCATCTGCAGAGAATAGAAAACCCAATTGCTTCGCTTATCCAGCATCACGAGGACTCCTTGAATGAGGCCGAATATAGTGCTTAATATTTCCAACATATCTACAATTTTACTGATTCAACAAAGGATTGTATTCTACTGGCAGCATCTTCAGCACTATAACATTGATAGATGTTCACTGACATATTCGTCATTTGACAGAATAATATCGGGTACCAGCAAGGTGTGTGCAACTCGCTCTCGGTTTCCTCATCGTCATTATGACGGACGACAAACAAGTGCAGCCTCTTTTGCAAAGCATTTGCATACATCACCTCTGCAATAGTTCCCGGACATGCGGCATCATCAAGTAGAAAAATTGCATCAGTACATGATTCTATCATCTTTTTTTCACAACGAATGATGTCTTCAGCCTTCATACTCTCAGTCTCAAAATAAAACGGGCCCACATACTTCACATTTTCGCTGATATACACGCCTCCGACATCCTTGGGTTTAAGCAATAACTCCGTACATCCAAGCAATTTAGACCTATAATCTTTCGTCGCCATCACTTCATAATCTTTCTTGCGATAATCAAAACAGAATGCTCCTCCGCAAAATATTTTATACATCTTTAAACTTAAGTTTTGCCGTAATATAAACATAAAGATAGTCATATTTTGACAATAACAGAAACAAATCTTCCTTTCTATTCGATTATTAACCACAGCAGAGTCAACCAGCAAGTGCAACATTACGAAAAAAATTTGTAAAAGCACTCC
>CAZLUB010000091.1:0-1496 GCA_964562595.1 uncultured Muribaculum sp.
GCTGCAAATTGATGCTTAACAAAATATTTGAATAATTTTCAAACAGCTTCTTATACAAATTATCTACATTGGTTCGTAGTTCCCGGGCCACGACTTTTGGATCGGCATCTTGCAAAACCAACCTTCTTATGACATAGACATAACGCCTGTTTGGCATTAGCGAGAGCAGACGCTCCACATCCATCTTTGACGTCATTGTCGTTTCTTCATCGACAGTCTCGTCTTGTACAACACACTCTAAAAGAGCCTCTTTTGACTCCATATCTATCACTCCATCTCGCTTGGCCATAAAGTAGCGAATGGCAACAACTTTCATCCACTGATATATAGTGCTGCGACCTTGAAACTGTCTTAAACGATACGCATTGTTTTCCATAAGGTGTAGATAGAATTCGTTTACAAACTCATCATAATCCACCTCATATGAAAACACATTGCGAATGATGCTCAAGAATAGCGGACGGCAGTTCCCGAAGAAAAACTGCTGTGTCACCCGCTCATCCCGAGCAATCAAGGCTTCTATTATTTGTTTATCAGTCATTATTATACTTTTATTCAGAAATATAGAACTAAATTTTAATTAATTCTTATCCTTTTGGCAATTTAAAATTAGTGGTAATGATTTTACTAAAACTTCATCATACTGATTGGCTTTCCGACCTTGATCATCTGTTTTTAATTCACTATATGGCCGTATATCATAATGAATAAAACAATTTTTATAAAATTTCTTTTTGCTCTTATCTTGATCGATTATCTTATCTTCATCCTGTTTCACCGGACGATAACCAAGCAATAACTCCTCAATATTCCAACGATTATGCTCTATCTCAGATAACAACGATACTTCATCATCGGTCAATTTAGAGATATGACACTGACTATTAATATCCCAATCTATATTGATACATCTAAGTTTTGTTGGAATTGATGCAGCCGCAAATATATTAGACCATCTCTTAGAGATGACTGTTTTACTCCACAATTGATTTGCTCTGACCGGATCGATATAAGTAGGAATATCTTCATAGGTAAAATAATGGTCGTAGACAGCTGCAATTCTTTTACAAATTTCAACAGATGAAGCTAAATGTAAATCATAGCAATCGTAGACCATTCCAAACGGAATAATATTTTTATAGAGAAGTTTTTCTTGTTCTATTGGTTCGCGATCTTTTCCATTTAATGTAGAAACAATTGTAGATGTTTTTCTTTGTTGTACTAAAATAGGAATATTTTTTTCATAATATGTTTTAGGCAAATGCATTGCTGAACGCAATGATATATGAGTTAAATTTAAGCATACCGCAACCGTAATGATTGCATTTTTGTCTGACACATATCTTTCTAATAGCTCTTGAACAATAGGATTATTATCATCTCCTTTTATAAATTCCCATTCAACATCGATAAACTCTTTATCGTCATCATTTATATTTACTAACTTAAGTTTCGCAAGTGAATTTTAGCCCATCAGGCGGCGATCGCCAGTTTGT
>CAZLUB010000092.1:0-1145 GCA_964562595.1 uncultured Muribaculum sp.
TGAAGTGAACCCCAAAGTTTGGACAAAAAAACTTTGGGGTTTATTTTATGCGTAAGAAACACGATTATTCAGCATTGCTAAAATATATGCATATGCTCGAAGATGGTTACTCCATCAATTACATTCACACCAAGTATGGTATAAACAAATCTCGATTAGAAAAATTATGGTTCTTGTATCAGAAAGAAGGAGTAAATGTCCTTCATCGTCAGCAGTATACTTGCAGTAATTCAACTTTTAGACATACAGTAGTATTGGATATTGAAAATAATGCTATATCTTTGGTACAAGCCTCGATAAAATACGGAGTAAGTGCAACCAGATTAGGTGTATGGTTAAAGACATACAGAACAGGTGGCATAGAAGCTCTATCAATAACAAAAAAACGAGGAAGACCACCAGGTATGGGAAGACCAAAGAAATTACAGAAACCAGAGACAGAACTTGAACGTCTCCGCAGGGAGGTTCAAGAGCTAAAGACGGAGAATGCGCTGCTAAAAAAAGTGAAAGCCTTAGTCGAGGAGAGAGAAGCCCGTCTGCGCGCGATTGGGCGGGGGCAATCCGAGAACTAAGGCAAGAAGGACACGATTTGCTCTTTATGCTAAAACACATAAAGATGGCACGTTCTACCTATTATTACAACGTAGCACACCTTGAAACTACAGACAAATATCATGCAGAACGCAAACGTATAAGTGAGATATTTGCACAGCACCATAAACGATATGGCTATCGTCGTGTATGTATCCAATTAAGAAATGAAGGACACACAATCAACCATAAGACAGTGCAAAAACTGATGCAGGAAATGCATCTTAAGTCTGTTGTGCGAAGAGTGAGATATCGTTCATATAAAGGTGAGATAGGACGCATTGCTGCTAATGTATTGGATCGAAATTTTAATACACAAGCACCAAATCGCAAATGGGCAACTGATGTAACAGAGTTTAAGATAGGAGGCAGAAAGGCATATCTATCACCAATACTTGATATGTATAATGGAGAGATTATCTCTTATACAATATCAGATAGTCCAGACTTGCGTATGGTAATGAATATGGTAAACAATGCAATAAAGAAAGTAAAACCACAGGAAGGTCTTGTTATACACTCCGATCAAGGTTGGCATTATCAGCATATACAAT